>MHBH01000078.1 GCA_001804805.1 Lentisphaerae bacterium GWF2_49_21 | reverse complement strand
TATTATTATGAGACTATTAGTAAGTCGCTAAAAGGCCATCCGAAGCCATGAGGATTGTGTTATTGGATGACCCGCCTTCGCCTCTCAACAGATTTGATTTAGGGCTACGGCGCGGCAAGTTGGATGGTTAATTATGTTGGAGTTCACAGCTTTAGCGTGCTCTTAATTTTGAACAGTACCTTCTCACATGAAAATCATAATAGCAGTAAACGCATTCAAAGGCAGCATTTCCTCCATCGAGGCAGGAAAAGCAATTTCGCGCGGAATTAGGAAGGCGCTGCCAAACTCTGAAATCACCATATGCCCGGTCGCAGACGGTGGAGACGGACTTCTGGATGTCGTAAAGTCCCTGCCCGCGGTAAAAACCATAAAGTGCAAAGTCCTCGGTCCACGGAAGAATAAAATAATCTCCGAATTCTGCTGGCTTCAGGAAGAAAAGACCGCTTTCATCGAGATGGCCCTGGCATCCGGCCTTGCCCTGCTCCCTAAGAACCTTCGTAATCCGATGGAGACGACGACATACGGTACCGGGCAGCTCATTTCCAAGGCCCTGCAGCTGAAGCCACGCAAGATAATCCTTGGAATCGGCGGAAGTGCGACCTGCGACGGGGGCACTGGAGCGGCTGTGGCTTTGGGCGTTGTTTTTTTCGACAAGCTTGGTAATATTATTTCAATTCCGACCGGCGCCGACCTGCAGCTGATCTCACGTATTGATATTTCAGGAGCATCATCACTATTCAGCGAGACCGGAATGGAAATAATATGTGATGTGGAAAACCCCCTCCTGGGCACTAAAGGTTCTGCCGCCATCTACGCCCCTCAGAAAGGTGCGACTCCGTCACAGGTCAAGACGCTTGAAAAAGGTCTTGTGATATTTGCGGACAAGGTCCGCAAATATACTAAAAAGGACATTAGGAAAATAAAAGGGGGAGGAGCGGCTGGTGGAATCAGCGCTGGTTTTCATGGCTTGTTCGGCGCTAAGCTCAAGAAGGGGATAGACGTTGTATTTGACCTTGTCGGGCTTGAAGAAAAGATAAAGAAGGCGGACCTTGTGATCACGGGCGAAGGAAAGCTGGACAGCCAGACAGCATACGGAAAGGCTCCTGCCGGGGTTGCGAAACTCGCAAAGAAACATAAAGTACCATGCATAGCAATCTGCGGGTGTGCTGGAAAGAATCTGAGCGGCCTGAAAAGAATTGGAATAAATTCAGTCTGGCCGATCTGCAAGGAGGTAAAAAATGCCGAAGACTCAATGCGGAATGCAAAAAGATATCTTGAGATAACTGCTGAAAAAGCCATTAACATACAAAGGGGAGATATATGAACACAAAAATCACCGCGAAAACTATTGCAAAGATGATCGATCATTCACTGCTGCATCCGACCATGACGGATGAGCAGATAAGGGAAGGATGCGAACTGTCGAGGAAGTTCGATGTAGCAACTGCATGCGTAAAGCCCTATTCAGTGCCCATGGCCAAAGAAATCCTGGCTGGTACTGATGTTAAAGTCTGTTCGGTCATAGGCTTCCCCCACGGCAACAACCAGACTTCAATCAAAGTCAAGGAAACTGAGCTTGCCATAAAGGAAGGCGCGACTGAAATAGACATGGTCATCAACATCGGCAAGGCTCTTGGAGGGCAATGGGATTACGTGACTGCCGACATCAAGGCGGTCAACGACGCATGTGTCGCCAGAAAAATGATCCTGAAGGTGATTTTCGAAAACGACTACCTCGAAGACAAGCATATAATCCGTCTCTGTGAAATATGTTCCTCTTTGAAGGTCGCATTCGCAAAAACATCAACTGGCTATGGTTTCGTGAAACAGCCGAACGGTATGTATAATTACCAGGGAGCAATTGAAAGGCATCTGAAGCTAATGCGAAAACATTGTTCACCTGACATACAGATAAAGGCGGCTGGCGGTGTCCGCACGCTCGATGACACGCTTGCAGTCCGTTCCTGGGGTGTCACCCGTATCGGCGCAACAGCCACAAAAGTTATTGTCGAGGAAGCCCAGAAGAGGGAATCCGCCGGAACATTGAAGCTGCCAGATGACAAAGGCGCAAAGTCCAATGTGGGCGGTACCTATTAAGAGTCCAATCCGAGGGGCTGGTAAATGAACCTATTGGGAAAAGAAAACCTGTCAGGAATAACCAAAAGCAGGATTTCCATTATCATCCTTTTTGTTTCAAAGGCATTAAATTATCCATCAAGTCCGACATGTAAATAATATTCCAAGAATAAAAGTGTAATAAAACATGCGTACAAAAACCGTTTTCCACATCACAGTCCTCATCCTATTGACTTCCTTTCCCCCGATTATCTATTCCGTTGCTGCGCAAGGCCAGCAGCAGGTCGTTCAGACAAAGCTCTCAGATTCCCAGTTGAAAGATGAAATCAAAGCCATACAGGACGAGATGGACAGGCTTCAGGATTCACCTGATGCTCCAGGCAAGTGGAAGGAGCTCAGGGAACTAGACAAGGAATCCGACAAGATCTACAAGAGGAACCAGGAGGAGAGCAATGTTCTATCCAGAAAACGCAGCGATCTCTACAATACCGAGGAAGTCAGGAAGTGGCGCGATAAACTCGATCTTATAAACAAAAAACGTGTCAGCCTCTATCAGGAGCATTACCAGAGGGTGTATAAAAAGGGCAAAGAGATGATTGAGGCGAGGCATGCCGAACTTGCAGAGATGAAATCCGGAAAGACCGAAATGCTCCGGAACCTTGGATTCGACGTGCTCAGCTACCCTCGGATGGACGGCTCGACATCCACCGGCCCGCTGGCAATGCTGATCGCCTGCCGATATTTCGGAATTGATTATTCATGGACCGGCCGCAATGAGAATTACCTCTACAGGGATGAAAATATACACGGCGTATTATCCCTTCCTGTAAAGGATCCTGAAAAGGATTTCGTTCTTGTCCAATACAAACTCCAGGCGAGGGCGAAGGCTCCATCACAGGAACGTCTCGCATCCATAATAAACAACCTCCTGGCAGTCAACAGTTCGACCCACCAGTCATACGTGAATATCATTGAAGGGAAAAGTGAAATAGGGCTTATAGCCCGGAAACCTTCCAGCAGTGAACTTGAGCTGGCGAAGTCCAAGGGGGTTGAACTTGAGATTGTACCATGCGCCCTCGACGCCCTTGTATTCCTGGTGAACAAGGAAAATCCCGTAAAGAACCTGAGCTCATCCCAGATAACGGGAATATATACGGACAAGATAAAACTGTGGGGGGCGGTCGATGGAGTCTCGGAGCTGGAAATCAAAACATACCAGCGTGAGAAGAATTCAGGCAGCCAGGAGCTGATGAAGGATGTCTTCATGAAAGGAGCTCCAATGATGGATGCGGGACAACATAATTCAATAGTCCTTTATTCAATGGGCGGCCCGTATTCCGCACTGACCCATGACAAGAAAGGCATTGCATATTCAGTCTATTACTATGAACACTACATGATCGGCAGTGCGGAGACCAGGACAATCGCAGTTGACGGAGTTGAACCGAGTTTTGAAACGATCGCATCCAGAAAATACCCCTATACTGCCGAAGTATATGCAGTTATCCGCAAAGGATTAAAACCGGATGCACCCGCAAAACGCCTATGCGACTGGCTCTTGTCAAAGGAAGGCCAGTCTATCGTAAGGGAAAGCGGATATGTACCCGTTCAAAATCCCCAGTAGGGACGGTGCTTGTTCACTGGGCGTACGAAAGCTGGAGAATCTGAACATAAATTTTCCTGCGGCAAATTTATATGGCTACCCCGCCAGGATTTGAACCTGGACTAAATGGACCAAAACCACTTGTGCTACCATTACACCACGGGGTATTCTTTTCAGAAGCTGAAAAATAACTTAAGAAAGCCGGTATTTCCAGTGCATTTAGGATTGTTGCTGGATTTTCTTTGATCCTGGCGACTTCATTATCATGTTATGGATAGGAATATAAACAGCGACTATGATTACAAGTCCGATGATGATCCATATGTAGTTGTGATGGAGGATGTCCTTGCCCTTGTGGACAAGATCCTTGTATGTCATGTCTCCAGCAAGCGAACCGAGATAATATCCGATCGCAGTCAGGATGATCACCCAGATTCCCGCACCGAGACCTGTAAAGAAGGAGAACCTCGATATGTTCATCCTTGAGAGTCCTGCTGGCACGGAAATGACTTGTCTTATCGCCGGAAGGAGCCTGCATACGAAAGTTGTGATATCTCCATATTCCCTGAACAGTTCCTCCGCCCTCTCAAGAGTGGCAGGGGGGAGGAAGAAGTATTTCCCAAACTTATGCAGGAACGGCCTGCCAAGCCAGAGTGCCAGGTAATAGTTGAAATAAGCGCCGGACATGGAACCGAGTATGCCGCATATGACAGCTATAGCCGCATCGGCCAGAGGTGAACCAAGTGTAAGTTCGCCCCTGAACGCCAGGAAACCGGCGGGGATCATGACCACTTCGCTGGGGAACGGTATGATAGAGCTTTCAATCGCCATGAAGATGAATATGAGCAGGAATCCCCAGAGATGGGCATGCCTTGCCGCAAGCTCAATATAGTTGGCAATCAAATCAGTCATTATGAATCCCTTCGATTTTAGAAAAGCCTATGAAGTTATCGTCTCATGTGGAAAAATCAAGCTTTATCAGGAAAACCCCTAAAACTCATCATTGAACGAAATCCCTATGGCAATAGGTGAAAATAAAAGTATCTTATAAGCCTGTCATTTTAGAAAACAAAACAAGGTTTGAGAATGCATTCATTGGCTTTAAAACTTGGTCCTCTCACAATCTACTGGTACGGAATCATGGTCGCGCTCGGATTCATGTGCGCCGTCGGACTGATGATGCTGAACCGCAAACACGCCGAAATGGACACTGAGCAGATTTCGGACATGGCCCTTTACGGGATGATCGCTGGAATCGTTGGAGCCAGGATTTTCTATGTATGCCAGTTCTGGAGCCAGTATCAGAACGACCTTTTCCAGATCATAAGGATCGACAAGGGCGGACTTGTCTTCTACGGCGGATTCATTTGCGCATCATTGACCGTTCTTATCTACACGCTGAAAAAGAAACTGCCTGTCTTGAAAGTCTTCGACATCATCGCCCCTTCGATGGCAATAGGCCACATGTTCGGAAGGATTGGATGTTTCCTGAACGGATGCTGCTTTGGAAAACCAAGCGATCTGCCATGGGCCGTCCAGTTTCCGAAAGGTTCAGCTCCCTGCGACGCTTTTCCAGGGCAGGCCATTCACCCAGTACAGCTCTACGAATCCCTCTTCAACCTGATCCTGGCGATACTGCTAATGTTCCTTTTGAAAAGGCTCAGGCCCGGACAGATAGCCGCAACTTATCTTGTCTGCTACGGCATTGGACGGTTCACGATAGAATCACTGCGGGGCGACCATCACCAGTTCATCCTGGAAAAATTTACCGTATCACAGTCGATTGGCATCTTTGTCGCAGCCGCAGGAATCGCACTTTTCGCATATACCATTAGAAAAACATCCGGACAAAAGGCAAAAAATGACTGAGATCATCGTTGAAGAAAAGTTCAATGGAAGCAGGATAGACAAGTTCCTTGCAGAATCCTTCAAGTCCTATTCCCGTTCCTATCTCCAGAAGCTTCTGAAGGAGGGCCGGGTCACCTGCAATGGCAAAGCCTGCACCCTCAACAGGCTTGTTGTCTCCACAGGCGACAAAGCCACGATTGATTTTCCGGAGCTCAAGGAGGAACGGACGATTACGGCCCAGGACATCCCCCTGGACGTGCTATATGAGGACGATGACATACTGGTGGTCAATAAAAAATCTGGAATGGTAGTGCACCCTGCCGTAGGCAACCATGATGGGACAGTCGTCAACGCCCTGCTCGGACGCGATGCGAACTTCGCAGAAAGGCTGATGGATGAAGAAAGGCCCGGAATCGTCCACCGTCTCGACAAGGACACTTCAGGATGCCTTGTCGTAGCGAAAAATCCGATGGCGCAGTTCGGCCTCTCCAAGGCTTTCCAGTACAGGAAGGTGAAAAAGCACTACGCAGTGATCGCCTATGGGAAACCGAGGGACATGGAGGAGGAAATCATAACATTTATCGGACGCCATCCGGTCCACAGGAAAAAATTCACCGTAGTTGAAAAAGGCGGCAAGACGGCCATAAGCAGGTACAAGGTCATCAAGACAGGCGAGATCGACGGGGTGCCTGTAGTGCTTTTAGACGTTGAAATTGAAACTGGCCGCACACATCAGATAAGGGTGCATCTTGCCCATAAGAAACTGCCGGTGCTTGGGGACCAGGTATATGGCGGCAAACAGACGCTTGATGTTCCAAGACAGATGCTGCACGCATGGAAGATTTCATTTGAGCATCCGGTTACCGGGGTAAAAATGGATTTCGAATCTCCATTCCCTGATGATTTTGCGGAATTGGAAAAGAAAATCAAATAAATCAGCGGCCCTCTCCAGAAGCGAGCCATTCCGCGAAACCAACGTCGGCAGGCACAAGTTCAAGCTTTGCGAGCCCCGTCACATCCATCCATTCATATTCCTGTTTTTCCGTCACATGTATCCGCTGCAGTGGCTCTTCCTGGAAAGCCCTGTAGAATATTATTTCAACAGTTTTCCCGGGATATGAATATTCAGTACTGAAGATCTGATCCAGGACGATTACGTCGAGTGAAAGCTCCTCCTTGATTTCGCGTCTCAGGCACTGTTCGTCGGTTTCGCCGGGATCGGTCTTGCCGCCGGGAAACTCCCATAGACCTTCGAGATGCTTGCCGGCGGGCCTGGTGCAAACCAGAATCCTGCCGTTGTCCCTGATCACTGCGGCACAGACACGTATCAGACCGGATTTGTTCATTTGCAGGAGTCTTACTTCTTAGCATCTGAGATTTCAATTTCGACTTCCGCCGGGGAGATGCTGTTGATCTTGATTCCCGGCACATTGACAAAACACTGCAACTTGACCTTGTGCACGCCAGGCTCCTTCAACGATGTGACATCGGTGAAAGGAGAAATTTCACTTCCATTCATGACCTCAAGCGAGCTCTTGATTCCGCCGGCGGTTATTTCAACATGTGCAGGAGCTATCTTCTTCACGCTCCAACCAGCACCTGGATTGCCGAGGACGGATATTGGCACCCCGCTGAATATCCGTGTATCGAACTTCCTGTAGATTTCCACATGGGCGGTCACTTTCGGCGGAAACACCTTGACCTTTCCGCCGGCCTCTGAGATTTTCGCCAGATACTCAAAATCCTCGATTGTCTTTGGATCGAGGAAAATCGGATCTGTATGGACTCTAATGATCGGGCTTATTATGCTTTCAGGTCCCGTGATCTTGACTTTTTCCGGAATCAGCTTGACTTCGCCGCACGCATAATCTTCAGATGTCATACCGGTAAATCTCGCATTCACCGGCACCTCCTTCGCGGCTTTCTTGTCCAAATATATTGAAACAATCTCCGGACTCGTCCTCGTTATGCTTATTCCAAACGGCTTCGTGATCGAGGCGGACTTGAGGATCTTTACAGTCAGAGGCTTCCCCGGGACATATTCGTTGTCGCCAATCTCAATTTCAATCTTGAAGTCATTCGGTGAAAGGAGATTCAGCCTTTTCTGGGATCTGCCCCTTACAGTCAGATCGACATAACGGATGTCCTCATCAAGGTTGACTGTCTGTTCGGATGTGGCGATTTGGACAGGAACGTTGCGGACAATTTCCTCAATGCCTATCTGGATGGATATCTTCCACCATACAAGCAGGGCGAAGCACAGGGCGATCAGCTTTCGCAGATAATCATGCCTTATGATCCCAGGAATCCAGGAGAATTTCATCTGCCTGTTCTCTTCACTCATCCTTCTGTCCTCCAGTAAAACCCGACATTTCATCGTTCTCAGACATATCCTCGAAAATATCCCTTATGCTGTCATTCTGGGACGGTATCAGAAGCGAACGCAGGAACCTGAGCAGTTTCTCGCTAGATATGTTCCTTATGATGTTGCCACGGCATGCGATGCTAATATTGCCCGTCTCTTCCGAGACTACGACAGCAACCGAGTCGGTCTCTTCGGTCACACCTATCGCCGCACGGTGCCTCGTGCCCAATGAATCTGAAAGCGCAACGCTCTGTGTGAGCGGGAAGATTATGTGTGCTGCCACGATCTCGTTGTCTTCGATGGCGATCGCCCCGTCGTGAAGCGGTGTGTTCGGATGGAATATGGTCTGTATGAGCTGATGGCTTACCCTGGCGTTCACCCTTATTCCGCTGCTGATGAGCGCCCTCATCCCAATCTGCCTCTGGAAGACGATCAGCGCACCGCGCCTGTTCATCGAAAGGAATTCGACTGCCTTCACGACTTCATTTATCGTCTCCTCCTTTTTCAACCTCTTTGCAAACGGCCTGCTGCTTCCGAGCTGGGCGAAAGCCCTTCTGATCTCAGGCTGGAAAATGACGACCAAGGCAAGCGGGAAGATCATCCAGAGTCCGTTCAGGAGCTCTGTCAGGACTTCGAATTTCAGGAAGTCCGTAGCCAGCGTGAGCAGTAGAAGAGCAATGACTATGCCTGCGAGCACGTTTGCAGCCCTGGTGCCCCTGAGGAAATAGAGGCCGTAGTAGATAAGCACGGCAAGGATCAGCACCTCAAGCGCGAAGCTGAGGTAGATCCAGGCGTTGCTCAGATATGGAACAAATTCGGACATCCAGCTCCCCTATGTTATCCATTGAAACAGTTTTACAGCTGATTCTTTTAATTTAGCCCTAAATGACGATTTTGGAAGGCCTATGGATAAATTCCAAGTTCCAAAATCCAAGTATCAAACAATCTCCAGACAATTCAAATTTCAATTTCATAACTGCCAAAGGAGCGCCGACCTACAGGTCGGCTCAAGAGCCGGTCTGGAGACCGGCGCTCCTTAAATTAAGCAGTTTTGAAATCGGCTCAAATATTCTATGGAATCTGCCTGGATTTTGAAATTGGAAATTTGAAGCCTGGAATTTGGAGTTTCATTTCCGCAACGCGGAAATGACCTTCAGCATCCGGACAATCCCCTTCACATCATGAACTCTGACAAAGTCGACTTTTTCCATCGCAAGATATGCGACCGCTCCGGCAGTCCCCCAGTCCCTTTCCTCCGCAGGAACGCCTCCGAGAACCTGGCCTATGAAACTCTTCCTCGATGGTCCAGCAAGGACAGGCCTGCGGTTCTTCCGGAACTTCCGGATCCCGGAAACGATCTGGAGATTCTGCCCTATGCTTTTCCCGAATCCTATTCCAGGATCGACAGCGATTTTTTCAAAATTGATTCCGGCCTCAACGGCCCTGCCGATGGCGTCCTTGAGGAAAAAATTAATTTCACCTATGAGGTTCCTGTATTTCAAATCGGACTGCATTGTCTTCGGAGTGCCCCGCATGTGCATGAGGATGACACCGGCGCCGTATCGGGCTATGACTGCGCCCATATCATGCGAATTCCGCAGTGCGCTCACATCGTTTATTATATCAGCGCCTGCATCGAGTGATTCTTCCGCGACATCGCTCTTCATTGTGTCGACGCTTATGACCGCATCAGGGCGTTTTTTGCGAAGTTCGCAGACAACTGGAACCACTCTGCGAATCTCCTCCGCCGTCTCCACTGGATCCGAGCCTGGCCGTGTGGATTCCCCGCCAATGTCAATTATGTCTGCACCGTCGTCAAGAAGTTCAAGAGCACGCCTTACGGCATTTTTTCTTGAGAAATATCTGGAGCCGTCGCTGAATGAATCGGGGGTCACATTGAGGATGCCAGCAACGTATGTCCTGCCGTTGCAGGGAAGGGAACGATTTTTGAATTTGAAGAGCATGGTATACAATTCCAATTCTCTAGTCCTGAAGGAGCGCTGGCGTCTCGCCGGCAATTCTTAATAGTAATAAGAAAAACAAGACACGCTTCCGCCTTCGCTAAGAAGCTACGGTGGACACGGAAAGCTGTGAACTCCAACGGGCATATTCCTGCAACAAACGTTTTTCGTATTTTTTAAAATCAGCTTGTAGTTAAGCCAATTTTGGCTGTTCCGAATCAAGAGACACGCAAGATTGCGTTAACTACGAGCGAAGAAAGCCAGTCAAGTTCTCTGTTGCCGATAGGAGAATCACTCCTTCTCCGGAGACGGCTCCACATCAATTTCCTCGGGCTTCATTGCCGGTTCGACAATTGTACCATCGGGGCTGTCGCCTTCCTTGTGCTCCATGAGCTTGACGACGCCGGAAATAAGATCGCCTTCAGCGAGATCCATTATCCTCACTCCCTTGGAAGCACGGCCGACAGTACGTATCTCATCCGCCGGAATCCTCACGGTCTGGCCACTGACAGTCACGATCAGAAGCTCGTCACCCTTGGTAACTTGCAGGGCCGCCACTACTTTTTCCTTCTCGCGAAGCTTGATGTTGAGGACGCCCTTTGCACCCCTGCGGGTCTTGCGGTACTGGCTGATGAAACTGCGCTTGCCCAGTCCTCCTTCGGACACGACAAGTATCTCGGGTCCGCCCTTGGCCTGCGCCTCATCATCACTCTCGATTTCCTCTAGCGGTTCGACAGCTTCCATGCTTACGACATAATCTCCCTTGAGCTTGAATCTCATGCCGGTGACGCCACGGGCGGTTCTTCCAACCGACCTGATCTGGTCCTCCGTGAAACGGCAGGCGATTCCGAGAGCGGTGGAAAGCACGATTTCCTTTTTGCCATCTGTGACCATAGCTCCGATAAGATCGTCCTTGTCATCTATCAGGATAGCCTTGATTCCGGCCTTCCTGAGATTCTTGTATGCGGAAATTTTTGTCTTCTTGACTACGCCGAACTTTGTCGCCATTACAATATATAGATCATCCCGTTCCACGTCCTCCTTCGGGACGGTCAGCATCGCGCGGACAAGTTCTCCAGGCTCGATCCTGATCATATTGACGATGGCCTTGCCCTTGCCTACACGGGTGCCTTCTGGAATCTCATATACATTGAGCCAGTGCATCTGGCCCTTGTCGGTGAAGAAGAAAATTATGTCGTGGCTGTGGGCATTGAAGAGGTGTTCGACGAAATCCTCTTCCTTCGTCTCCATGCCCTTGACGCCTTTTCCGCCGCGGTGCTGTGAATCATAGGTTGCTGCGGGGACTCTCTTGATGTAACCGGTGTTCGAAACGGTGATGACGCATGAATGGCGCGCGATAAGATCCGCGATGTTGAGATCCCGTTCATCGGCCGCGATCTCCGTCCTTCTCGGGCTGGAATACTTCTCCTTGACCTTGAGAAGCTCCTCCTTGATTACCTTGAGGCGCAATTCCCTGCTGGCGAGAAGGGCCCTGAGATATTCGATGAGCTTCATGAGCTCGTTGTATTCATTTTCAAGATCCTCGATCGCAAGTCCTGTCAGCTGGTGCAGGCGCATCTCAAGGATGGCGTCGGCCTGCTTCTGGCTCAACTTGAACCTCTCAATGAGAGCCTTTCCGGCAAGATCCTTCGTACGGGATTCACGGATTATCTTGACGACCTCGTCGATGTTCTTGACGGCGATGAGAAGGCCTTCGAGTATGTGCGCCCTCGCCTCCGCCTTGTCGAGTTCAAAGCGCGTCCTGCGGGTGATGACGTCAAGGCGGTGGTCGATGTATGCCTGTAGAAGCTGGCGCAGGTCGAAGATCCTCGGGCGTTTGTTGTCGACGACCAATGAAATCGAACCGAATGTCGTCTCGAGCTGGGTGTGCGCATAAAGCTGGTTGAGGACGATCGTCCCCATTGCACCGCGCTTGATGTCGACGACTATCCTTATGCCGGACCTTCTGCTGGTCTCATCCCGCAATCCAGAGATTCCCGTGATCTTCTTGTCGTTCACAAGCTCTGCGATCTTCGCAACGAGGTTCTCCTTGTTGACCATATAGGGGATTTCGGTGACGAGGATCTGTTCCTTGCCGTCCTTTTCGATTATTTCAGACTTTGCGCGGATCTTGATGCTGCCTTTTCCGGTCTCGTAGAAACTCCTGATCTCGCTCATCCCGCAGATTATCGCGCCGGTCGGAAAATCCGGGCCCTTGACAAACTGCATCAGATCGGTGACCTGGCAGGAGGGATTATCAAGCAGATGGACTGTGGCATTAATAATTTCCTCAAGATTGTGCGGAGGGATGTTCGTCGCCATTCCAACGCCGATTCCGGTCGAGCCGTTCACAAGGAGGTTCGGATAGCTTGAGGGGAGGACTTCAGGCTCCATAGTAGATTCATCGAAGGTCGGCATCATGTTGACTGTATTTTTCTCGATGTCTACGAGAAGTTCCTCGGCGAGGCGTTCAAGCCTGCACTCGGTATACCTGTATGCGGCGGGCGGATCGCCGTCGATGCTTCCGAAGTTTCCCTGTCCGTCGATCAGCGGTTCGCGCATTGAAAAATCCTGCGCCATGCGGACAAGCGTGTCATATACGGAAGCGTCGCCGTGCGGATGGTAGTTGCCGATGACTTCACCGACGACTTTTGCGCTCTTGGTGTAGGCGTGCCCCTTGGTCAGCCCCAGCTTGTGCATCGCGAAAAGGATCCTGCGGTTGGCAGGCTTGAGTCCGTCACGCACATCCGGGATCGCACGTCCTACGTTTACACTCAGCGAATACTGCAGGTAGGCAGTATGCATTATATCTTCAATATTTATCGGATAATCGCTTGTCGTTTGCTCGCTCATGTTTAACTATTAAAACTCCATGTTTCTTATTCAATATTGTATTCATCCACCAGGATAAAAACAGCGAAGAAGTAATGTATAATTGATTGCATCTTTAACAAGGGAAAAAACAAGATTTTTCCACCTAAATCCAGATGCTCTCCACATCATGTTTCCGGCTACATATAAAACTTCCGGATTGTCTCGCAGACATAATCAATCTCCTCCTTCGACAAGGAGGGCGATACGGGCAGGGAAAGCATGTGTTCGCAGGCGTTTTCGGCCTTCGAAAAATGCCCTTTGCCCTGCTTCATGTAGGCAAATGCAGGCTGGACGTTCAGCGAACACGGGTAATGGACTCCCGTCTCCACGCCGTTGTCCTTGAGATGCTTCATCAGCGCCTCGCGGTCTGGAACGGTTATCACATAGAGATGATAAACAGGTTCCGAACCCGGAAGGACCTTGGGTGTCTTGACCTGGCTTAAGTCTTTGAGCCCGGCATCATACCAGGAGGCGACTTTCCTCCTGCCAATATTCCATTCGTCGAGTTTTCTCAGGCAGACCCTGAGAAGGGCGGCCTGCATGGCGTCAAGACGGCTGTTGATCCCTTCAAACTCGTGATCATACTTGCTTTCGCGCCCATGGTTCGAGTACATCTTCGCATAGCGGAACTGCGCGGGATCCTTGACCGTGATCGCTCCGCCGTCACCGAACCCACCGAGATTTTTTGAAGGGAAGAAGCTGAATGTCCCGGCATCCCCCATCGTGCCGACTTTTTTGCCCTTGTATACAGCGCCCTGCGCCTGGGCGCAGTCCTCAACGAGGAACAGCTTGTGCTTCTTCGCTATGGCGAGAGCCCTGTCCATTTCAACCGGCTGACCATAGAGATGGACGGCTATAATCGCCTTAGTCTTCGAATTGATCTTCTTCTCGACTTCATCCAGGTCAAGGTTGAATCCGTCGGAAGCAATATCGCAGAAGACGACCCTCGCGCCGGTGAGCGTGACTGCTTCGGCTGTTGCAATGGCGGTATGTACGGTGGTGATGACTTCGTCGCCGGGGCCTATCCCCATGCCCTTGAGGACTGCGAATATCGCACTTGTGCCGCAGGCCACGCCGCAGAGGTTCTGGACTCCGAGCCAGGCCGCCATCTCCTTTTCAAACGACTTTACTTCTTCTCCGCCAATATAATGGCCGCTGTCAATCACCTTTATGGCGGCATCATGGAGTTCCTGCCTGATCGGCTCGTGCATCTTGATTAAATCTAAGAAAAGAATTTTTTTCATTGTCAATCCTTAAATAAAGTTAAATAGTAAACAGGGGGTCTATTCCCGGAAAAGAAATCTTAAAATACATTCCAGTTCATATTTTTCAACCCCGCACCCGGCCCCGCATAAAAGTAAACATATAAAATTAAAATCCATGCTTTACTTTTAAAGGAACTGGATTAGGGTAAACACTCGTACGACAAGGCGTAAATCCTAAAAAAGGAGAATTCAATGAGGAAAATCGCAGCGTTAATTTGCGGAGTCGCGGCTCTCGCAGTAGTGTCTGGATGCAAAAGCACGAACGTAAGCCAGTGGAGCGCACCGCTCGACGTACAGCTTAAAACCGAAATAACACCGATTATTGAAGTCGGAGAGGAAATCACTGGCACATCAACAATAGCAGTCATCCTCGGAGTATTTCCGATGGGCGCACCGACAAGCTTTGCTGATGGCGTAGAATATGCCGGTGCCGAAGGCGGAACTACCGGAATTAATCTCTTTGGAGACGCAATAGGCAATGGCAAGGCTGCCGCTGCATATAATGCATGCATCGTCAACAAGGCCGATGTCATCATCGCCCCGAGATATACGATTGAGACAATAAGCTATGGCGTCTATAAGAAGTCAACTTTCACAGTCAAGGGCTACAAAGGCGTTTTCAAGGGAATCAAGAAATAACTAACTAAGTAAATTTAGCCTTGTCTAAATGCCGGGGGTTCAACCTCCGGCATTTTTTTTGCCTTATAAGATTTTTGAGGACAAAAATCTTATTTCCGCACCGGATCGCCGTCGGGGTTCACGAGAACGGGCGTCAGGAAGAACAGGTTCACCTTGCCGTTTTTCACAGCAGTATTGAAACTGTAGAATGAATCCTTGTCAGGATCGAATCCAAGATAGGTTTTGCCGATAAGCAGCGTCTCTCCGTCATATGCCTTCACATTTGTCATTATGTCCCTTAGAATCAAGTCGGGCATTTTTATCTTGTTCTTCTCCAGGACTGTCTTGCCTGAAACCTTGTTCATGATGACTTCATAAGGATACTCTGTCCATCCGCCATGCTCCCTTGTCTGGGGATGTACACAGAGGGAAATCGTATAATTGTTGGGGCTGACCGTTGCTGTCACCTCAAGCCGCTGGCCCAGATCAGTTGCATCCCCGAGTTCTGGATATGATGGCGTGTAACTTGTCAGATCCTTGTCGAACGTAAGCGCAGGTTCAGTCCAGGAATTTGGAAAATACTTTTCACCCACCTGCCTGCCCAGCGCGGGTTGACCGCTTGTTGCAACAACCCTCTGGGACGAAATCTTCGCCTTTTTAGACTTGATGATTGCCTGATAAAAAGCAGTTCCCTGGAACTCAGATATCTTCGCTTCAGACATTATCTTTTCCAGGTCGCCATAGTCCATCTCCATCATGTCGAACTGGACATGAACAAGCGGAGTCTCAATGTCCAAATCACGCAAGAGCGCTTCAAGCCTGCGGATGTTATCCGCAGTGTTCCTTACCAATAAGACGCCTGCCCTTCTTTCATAGACCATTCCAGCTCCTTTCGGGAAGCTTATTCCTCTCTCGCTGAAATAGTCCATCAAGACCTGGCTGCCCTCTCCAGCAGGATTGCTTTCAAACTTTTGCATCCTGCCATCAAAGTCATAAAATACCTCAGGAAATCCTGTAGCTATCAATGCTGCCCTCACCTTGATGCTCTTCGTCTCAAATTTCGTCCCCCTTTGACTAAGCTTGATTTCGCCACCTTCAATATTGATCCCAGTAGCGGCACACACGGCAAATATCCTCAGTATCTCACCGAGAGGCTTATCCTTGATGAACATCGTGATGCATGTATTCTTCAAAGGTTCCTGCGATTCATTCTTCAATTTCATCCCAACGTCATTCATCTTTGCCGCAAGCGTTTCGAAAAATTTGTCAGTCGTTGCATTGGTAATTTCAAAATCAACCTTGGTCGCCAGTTTCTGTGCAACAGAGGAATCAGCCTTTCCAAAATCAAACACTTCTTCATACATTGCCCCTGCTTTGCCGATAACCGTCTTGCTTGCCTCATCCTTGTTTCTGAGAAGGAGTCCGTCAGGATTGACAAGTTTGACCGTCACAAAAATGAAATGTCTAACAGAAACAGTCTTGTCACCGCCATCCACCGGTTCGTCCTTACTGCTGCTCTCCAGAAGCACATTCGACCCGTCATAGACCACCAGTTTTGTTTCAGCAGTCGAGACTGCAAACTCGGGCATTTTCGCATTCGTCCCGCCATTCTGATAATCTGTCCAGCCTACATGGCTCTGGAGGATTGGCGTCATGTCCAAAGATATGGTATACCGGTCGGCATCAACGGTCGGGGTTACAGTAAGCCTCACGCCCAACTCGGTCGGTTCGGCAAGATCAGGCACCGTTGAATAAGATACTAAAGTCTTCTGTTTCTCCTTGTCATCCTTCTTGATTTCGGCTTCGGGGACGTTCCGGTTGTCTTCAACTAAATTCGACTCGCCCCAGCTTGTAGGCAGATATTTTTCATTGATCATCCTGACAGTCGCCTCCTGGCCGTTCTGCGTGAGGACATAGCTATCGGCGACGACCTGCGTTTTCGGGCATTCCATCAGCTTTGCATACAATGTCGAATTTATTTTCTTTGGGTTCAATGCCACATCCTCTCCGACAGCATTCCTGAAATCCGTCTCGGTGATCTTCAGATATTTAATCCCTATCCCGACCTGGGGATCAACGACATTCAGTTCATGTATGATCTCTTCGATCTTCGTAAGGTTATCCGGGGTATGGGTGACGATAAGGCGTGCAATGCGCAAGTCGAAAACTATCTTAGCACCCGGTGGAAATGGAATCCCCCTCATTCCGAAGTACTGCTCAATTATACTTAATTCATCAAAAGCTTTATTCTCAAGCGGGCTGTCGCTCTCTCCAAGTTCATAAAACGCATCTTTTTCCATGGGATAGATCCTGGTCTCCATGTAGAACGGCTGCGTAGAAGTTCCGGTAGGATAGAAATAAATAATGTCCTTTTCGATGCATAACCTCAGGTCTGCTGCATTACAGAACATCTTTATTACTGAGAAAAGGGAGCTTTCATCGAATTTCATGTTTACCAGGGGTGGCTTGTCCTTCTGCTCCGGATCGAGGAACATGACCATGTTCAGGCCCTTTTTCTCTACGTCGAGGGCAAGTACCGCCTTATAGATTTCAGACAGCACTTTGTCGGCAGGTGCATCTTTGAATTCCATCTTCGGGATTCTGATATTCTTAAAGAGCTGATAATAGAACTTCTCATATCCACGCCTGACACCTCCCGCAGGTTCAGCAGGATATGACGGCGGAATGAATGAAAGCAATAAGACCAAGCTTAAAAGATATGTCCTTTTCATGATGCCTCCTAGATTTATAATGTAAAACAGGCGTCTCGCCTGTTTAGAATAATTTTAATTACAGGCGAGACGCCTGTACCACATTCTTTTACAAATTTCTAATTTCTATTTTTGCTTACAATCTCCGACAATCTTGCCGTAAATCCAAACATAATCAAACTCTGATTGCCAAGACACATAAACTGCTTATTATTGAAATATCCCTTGTTGGAGTACAAACTTTAGTTTGTCTTAATTTTCAAGAGAATACACAAGCTAAAGCTTGGACTCCAACGAATTTTATCAATCAACTCATTCGATATTCTTTATGCTCCGATACTCCCATACGCCGTTACTTATTTCCGCACCGGTTTTCCATCGGGGGTCACGAGAACGGGCGTTATGAAGAATAGTATTACTTTTCCGTCATACTTGCCAGACCTGTAATTAAAGAACGATTCCCTTTCAGGATCGAATCCGAGATATGTCTTGCCGACAAGCAGTGTCTCACCGTCGTAGGCCTTGACATTAGTAGAAATATCCCTCAAACTGAATTCCGGCATAACTATTTTGTTTTTTTCAGGTGCGGACTTTTCTGACATTTTATTCAAGATAGGCTGGTATTGATATTCCGTCCATCCGACATGTTCACGTATTCGCGGATGCAGATTAAGGGAAATAGTATAATTGTTCGGGCTGACTGTAGCAGTTACTTCAAGCCTTTGGCCCAACTCTGTGAAGTCAAGGAACTTTGCGCAAGAAGGAACATATGACGACGAATTATCTTTAATATTAACCTTGGGCGCAGTCCAATTTATCGGGAAATATTTTTCGGAACCCTGCCTGCCTAAAGCTGGCTGTCCACTCGTGGCAAGCACCCTCTGCGATGTGACTTTGGCCTTGCCCGACTTGTGGACGGCCTGATAGAGAGACTTTCCAGAAAGCTCTTTCCCTTTATTGTCTTTCATCAACTTGGCGAGTATATCATAAGATATTTCCATCATGTCAAATTGGATATTGATTAGTGGCGTTTCGATGTCAAGTTCCCTCATGACAAATTCGAGTTTTTGAAAGTTATCCTTCGTATTCCTGACGATTAAACAACCCGTTTTCCTGTCATATGCAACCAATGTCCCTTTCGGGAAACCTACTCCCCTGTTAATAAAGTATTCTCTCATTGACATGGAAGGATTTACCCCCATTTGCTTAAGGTAATCCTCCAATGCCCGAGACCCGGAAATATTCTTTAAATCACTCTCCATTTTTACTTCCAATACGCGGGTTGATGCATTGTCACAATACGACGATGGCGGGGAACACGAGATCAACACAGCTCGCATATGAATCATTTTATTCTCTAATTCATATTTTCTTGAAATAAGTTTTATATCCTCTCCATCAAAAGCTATTTCAACTCCTTCGCATATCGAAAAGAATCTAAGCAGTTCTCCAAGCGGAATATCCCTGAGGAACATTGAAACAGACATATTGCAATCTTCCCTTGCGATTTCATTTTTAACCTGCAAGCCTTCAGTTTTCATTTTTGCAGAAACCGCATCAATCGCCTTCTCGAATAGACAATTCGACAGTTCAAAATCAGTTTTGACAGAAAGCTTCTTAAGCAATCCGGGATTCGCCTGTTGCAATTTAAAAGCCCTCTCATAAACCGGAGCAAGATGAACTTCAGACAACTTTTTTATTCTAGCAGCGTTTCTCAGAGGCATCCCACCAGGATCAATCAGATTCACAGATGCAAAAACAAAATGCATTACAGGAACAACTTTATCTCCGCCATCAACAGGCTCATCTCTTCGACTGCTTTCCAGAAGCAGTGTTTCTCCATTATATACAACTGCCTTTGTCTCGACAGTCGATATTGCGAATTCAGGCATTTTAATCTTGGAATCACCGAAAGCATAGTCGGTCCACCCCGTGTGACTTTGAACAACAGGAGTCATGTCAAGGCTGATTGTGTAATAATCTGCATCAACCGTAGGTGTAAAAGAGAAACTAATCCCAAGCCCTGCCGGTTCACCAAGTTCCGGAACGAACTCATAAACGAGACATGACTTTTTCTTTTCTTTTTCATCCTTTTTATCATTATCAGCCACAGGAGCAATATTATTGTTATCGGCAATTAAAGGATTTATCCAAGACGCAGGGAAATATCTCTCGGAATTCATTTTGATTGTTGCCTCCTGCCCGTTCTGAGTAAGCACATAACTTGAAGCAACAATCCGAGTTTTATCACTTTCAATCAACTTCTTATACAGCGACGAGTTTAGCTTGCGTGGTTCCAGCAGAACATCATCACCCACGAGACTGCGAAAATCAGATTCAGATATCTTCAGGAATTCAACTTCAATCCCGACTTGAGGGTCAACAACATTGAGCTCTAGTATAAGCCTCTCTATTAATTCCAGATTATCAGGAGTATTGGTGACAATCAGCCTTGAAATCCTTGAGTCAAAGACAACTTTGGCACCCACCGGAAAAGGGATTCCACTTCTAATGAAATATTCTTCAATGTCACTTCGGATTTTATAAGGTTCCATTTCGCCTTTTTGACTTTCTTTAGATTGACAGGCCGTCCCCAATTCAACAAACGCATCTTTTTCCACAGGGTAAATTCTCGTTTCCATGCAAGAGGGATTGAGTTCTCCTGAATAGATGAATACAGTAGTATCGTTTTCAATATTATACCTGAGCTTCATTTCCTTGCATAAATTCTCTATGATTGCCGTCAGTGTATTTGCATCATAAACCATGCTGACTACTGGAAGCTTGTCTTTTTCATCCTTATTCAGAAGGAGTACCAAATTCACCCCTCTTTTATCAGGATCAGCTGCAATAGAGGCCTTGTGTATCTCCGACACAACCTGGGCGACAGGAGCATCTTTGAATTCCATCTTGGGGATAATTATCCTGTCAAGGTTTAACTTTGTCTTATCAGTCTTTGGCGGATTCACATCTTCCGCATTAGCCAAAAACATGAAGGACAGCAATGCAATTATTAAAGAAAAGAATGATTTTTTCACAGCTCCTCCTTAAATTTAACAAAGATATTTTCAATAGTATACGGAGAACTTGTTTCTTATTTAACCAAGTACAGGCTGCCCCATGTGCCTCATACACATAAAAGATAGTAGTAGAAGCCTATAATTCAAAAGCCTCGAACAAATACAGGCCTTCATCCGCCAACATCCGCCAACCTAAACGTCGGGTTAAAATCTGCCTTGCTTAATTAGACGCAGAAGGCGTGAAAATCTTTGTGGGTAAAGAGAAAAATATTCATTTCCCTCCAAAATACCGCAACGTTCTATATTTAATACGCATGAAGCAGGTAGATATTACAGCCTAACACGCAACCATTTTGATTGATATTTACTCTGCTGCGGGGGCGTCTCGGACTTGAAAATAGGCTTATGGAATTGCGCATTCCGCTTGTAGTAGTCCGCCTGAGGCGGATTTGCGCGTTCTTTATTCTTTTTCAAGAACAGCCAATAATGGCTTAACTACGAACAAATTCATTTCTTAAAGATTGTTTCTTTGTGCTTCGTGGTGAGATTATCCAATTGACGAGCCGGTCGGGAAGTCGGCGCCGTCGACGGTGATTAGTTTTTCGCCTCAGGCAGTTTCGCGCTCCCGCGTGCTTTTTTTATTTTACCTGCAGCGTCCATGGAAAGCTCATAGAGGCTTTTCAGATTATCGGGAATCTTATTCATATCCAGCAGCTTGAATGTTATCTTTATTTCCCGTCCAGCACATGACATGGAAATGGAAATCGCCCCTTTGCTTGATTGTTCCTTGGTTTTCTTATTGAATTCCGGATCATATTCCAATTGAAAATTGTTATTTATAATTTCCCTCGCTTCGCCATATATTGTCTCTGACAGCTCCTTGGACTTAATTTTATCCTTGGTAGAATCGTCTTTCTTAATTCTGGGCGTTTTACTCAAATAAGCCCCATCCAAGGCAATAGTATCACCGTCATAAATGCTAATGGCCGTAATATCCGGCATGGAAATTGAATTGTCCTTGGGCTGTTCGGAAGGAGCAACAATCATGATCAGCAAACTCCACCCTTGAGGCGGATTCTCGGGAACAATCTCGGTGCCGTATCCAGCAAGGGGAAGAATTAAGCCAATTAAAATGACCGCAAATATTTTCATAATACCCCCCTTATGCCAATACAGTTTTAAAAACCTGTGCAACCTTACCCTACAGAGCAACCGGTCGGGAAGTCGGCGCCGTCGACGGTTATCAGCTTCAGAGTCTTTCCGTCCTTTGCGGCAAGCAGCATCCCGCGCGATTCGACACCGCGGATCTTCGCAGGCTTGAGATTGGCGACAATTACAATCGTGCGTCCGACGACCTCTTCAGGCTTGTAGAACTGCGCGATACCGGCGATAAGCTGGCGCTTCTCTCCGGCGACATCGATCTGCAGCTTGAGAAGCTTGTCGGCACCTTCGACCTTTTCGGCTTCAAGGACTTTTGCAGTCTGGAGCTTTATCTTTTTGAAATCATCAATCGTTATCAGGTCTTCTGCAACAGCGACAGTCTCTGCGGATTTCGCAGCTTTTACCGCTTCGCCCTTCACATCTATCCTCGGGAAAAGCGAACCGATATCAACAACCTTGAGTCCAGGCTGGAGCTTCCCCCACATTTTCAGGGTGTTTATGTCAATCTGATTGTCTGTGATGCCGATTGCTTTGCGGATCTCGCACATTTTCGCGGGCATAACAGGAGAAAGGATTCCGGAGATGATCCTCAGGGATTCCGCAGCGGTATAAAGGACCGTGTTGAGACGTTCAGTGTTCTTCTCCTTCGCCAGTTTCCACGGGGCTGTCTTCTCCATGTAACGGTTGGCCGCACGGATTGCGGTCATGACCTGTTCAAGGCCGCGGTCGATCTTCATTCCGAGGAGTGTCGCCTCCATTGCGGAAACCGCATCAAGGACTGTCTCGCGGAGTTCCTTGTCATGTTCCATCTCAGCTCCGGGAGCAGGAATAATCCCTCCCGCCTCCTTGCCGATCATCTTGACGACGCGGCTCAGCAGGTTCCCAAGGTCGTTCGCCAGATTGCTGTTGTAGCGGGTGACAAAAATCTCCTCTGTGAAGGAAGCGTCATTTCCTAGGGACATCTCGGACATCAGGAAATACCTGAACGCATCTACGCCGTACTTCTCAGCCATCTCCATCGGATTGACGACATTGCCGGTGGTCTTGCTCATCTTCTCCGAACCGATAAGCCACCAGCCATGTGCAAAGATTGTCTTCGGCTGTTCAACACCCATCGACTTCAGCATCGTAGGCCAGTAGACGGTATGAGTAGTAAGAATATCTTTTCCGATTAGGTGATATGAGACTGGCCACCATTTTGCGAACTTCGCATCATCCTGCCCGTAGCCGACGCCGGTTATATAATTTATGAGTGCGTCAAACCAGACATAGCAGACATAGTTCTTATCAAACGGAAGCTCTATCCCCCATTCAAGACGTGATTTCGGGCGGGAAATGCAAAGATCCTCAAGGGGCTTCCTGAGGAATCCGAGAGTTTCGTTGCGTCTGAAATCCGGCTGGATGAATTCCGGATGCGAGTTGATGTGATCAATAAGCCACTGCTGGTACTTGCCCATCCTGAAGAAATAATTCGATTCGATGATCTTGTCCGTCGGGCGTTTGCATTCCGGACAAAGTTCGCCGTCGACAAGATCCTTTTCCTGGAAGAACCTTTCACAGGGGGTGCAGTAGCGTCCGGCATATTCAGCCTTGTAGATTTCGCCCTTGTCAAAAAGTTCCTGGAGTATCTTCCGGACTACATTCTTATGGCGGGGCTCGGTGGTCCTTATGAAATCATCGTTGGTGATCTCGAGCTTTTTCCAGAGCTCCTTGAATCTCACGACGGTGGTGTCGCACTGTTCGATAGGAGTCATCTTGTTGGCGACAGCGGCCTTCTGGACCTTCTGTCCGTGCTCGTCGGTTCCAGTAAGAAAGAATGTAGGTTCTCCGAGGAGCCTGTGATAGCGTGACAACACGTCGGCGAGGATGGTCGTGTAAGAATGGCCAATGTGCGGTTTGTCGTTCACATAATAGATTGGTGTCGTAACGTAAAAAGTATCGTTCATATAAAATTTGCCTGTTTGTTATTTATTTGAATACGCCATGGCATCTGCAAAGGCCTGATCACCGCCATAGCTCTAAGTCATGGCAAATTTTATATAATAATATGAAAGCGTAGATATTCCAGTAGAAGATGCGGTAATCATAAGATCAAGTAAATCCTGGCAACGAAACTATCTCAAGAACATGCCTTACGGCATTGACTACAAACGGATTCAAGAAATTGGGAGCAAGTTCGTAGCCTGTCCGCCATAGCTTCTTAGCGACGGCGGATCAAGCCATTATTGGCTGTTCCCGGAAAACAAGAACACGCAAGAATGCGTTAACTACAAACGAATTACAAAGCGTCTGGAATTTTTCAGCAGATTGTCCTGTAAGTTCAATCCCTTACCGGTGCCCAGGAGTCGTCGGGATTGAACAGGGTCATTTCCCTGGCGGATTTCAACGTGTCCTTGCCAAGATCCTTTTCAAAGATTATTCCGTTCTTTGAAACGATGAACGTCTTGATGCCTGAAACACCATAGGAGGCGGGATATGCGGCGATGGCGAATCCGCCTGTCATTTTCCCGTCCGCCGACATATAAGACTTCTCGCCTCCGGGCGCTGCCTCTCCCTGGGCAGTTAGAATCTTGTAGAAATATCCGTGGTAAGGTTTGCGGGCGGACTCTGGAGATTCCTGTGAAGCCAGGACAATTAGTGCGCCTATCGGGCTTTTCTCCTTGGAACCTTCATCATCCCAGTAAAGTCCATCCTTTCTGCCTTTCTCGCTGAACAACTTGCTGGCATACTCCTTAACGGCCCCACCGAGGAGTTTTATCTTCGCGTAATCCTCCTGCGCATTCACAAGCGCCCTGCATACCATTATGGCATTCAGCTCGTTCTTGCCGATCCTGCGGTTGAGCATTTCATCAACGCCCGCAGCCGTGTAGAAGAATAATTTGCCGTCATACTTGGCGATCGGCACCGGGAACGGCCATTTGTCATTGCCAAGCTCAATAAAGGAGGCTTCCTCAATCTTAACTATGCCGGTCTTTTCTTCAGCCTTCCTGGTGAACCAGGCTCTGGCTTCGGCGTCATATTTATCGTCCCCTGAAAATACAATATCCTTGCCTTGAGGACCGAGTATCTCCATCAGTCGTTTAGTATCATTGTTTTTTACAGCATCCTTCAATGAGGCGACCGCCTCATCAGGAGAGTTGAAAACAACCTGCCCCATTTCAGGCTTGACACTTGTGCATCCGGCAAAGAATAGCGAGAAGACCATCGCAATTATAGAATATCTTATCTTGTTCATTTTATGCTCCCTAATATTTAAAACTTATCATCCTCTTGCGCATGTTCATGCTGATTATTTTCTTCAAGAATGTAGGACAGGCGTCTCGCCTGTATCTTCAATTACAACCGAGACTACAGTCATTCGACGTGGCAAACGGCTGTCCCACTCTCTTATTCAAAGAATTGCCGGCGAGACCTGTACTGAGCACAGTCGAAGTACGCCAGCGCTCCAATGAGCTACTAATAATTCCATAAATATATTGACATCGTGGTAGGGACGGCTCGCCGAGCCGTCCGCGGCGCTCTCGGCGAGAGCGCCCTATCTTTTTGTAAATACCATTCCGCGACTATTAGTAACTTCATAATTCGATATTCGATTGTTCGATATTCGTCATTCACCTGTTCGTTACCTTCTTCCTCCGCCATGGAACCCGCCGCCGCCGTGATATCCGCCACTCCCATGATAGCTGCTGGAGAGCGAACGGCTCTCGAATCCGCGATCGCTGTATGTGCGTTCCAAATCCCCATTTCTCGTACCGCTTAGGCCATGGTCTAATTCTCCACGTTCTGTATTCTGGAGTGCACGGTTTGCGTTCATTTCACGTTCAGCGCTCTGAAGAGCGTTTGCGCCTGTCTTATGTCCATCGACCGCCTGACGCAGCTCCTTAGCAGCTGCATTGTTACCTCCTTTGAAATTCTGGAAGTTCATCTTTTCCGATTCAAGCTGTTTTGCGATCTGCTGGGTGTTCTGTGTCAACGGCCTTGTATTGGCCTGGTCATGACGCCACTGGCCGTTCGGATTTGGGGAGTAGAGGTTGTGTGAATTATATTTCCATGGATTTATCCAATGCTGGTTGTTCCAGAAATTGTTGTTGTAGGCGATCCATCCATGACCCCAGGCGCAGTAGAAACCGATCGCCCAGCTGCCGCCATACCAGCCCCACGGCCAGGCGGGAGCAACTACGACATCAGGATAATACCACGAACCGCCGCCGTTCCATGCTCCGTATGAAGTCGATGGCACATAGTTCTGCACATAGACAGTATCCGGGTCTGCGCTCTGGATCTGTATCGCTCCGTCCTGTGTGTCAACCTTCTGCTTGGAATCGCTTTTCAGCGTGCCGGCAGCCTGAGCCTTCGCCCTCATCGACTGTACCGCGTCCATGACATCCTTCTGCTGTGCGACAAAGGCGTCACCGAGATCCTTTGTCCAGTCAAGATTGTCGTTCAGTTTTGCAAGCAGCTGGGGGAAGAAGACAAGGCCTTTGACACTTGGATCCCATTTCTTGTTCTGCAGTTCGTTCTTGATGTCGTTCTGGGAAAGCTCGGGATTGTGCTTGATCCATCTTGCAGCCTCGACAACGTCCACTGGATAAGATGCCGCCGCCAGGACCTGAGCGAGAAGTCCGTCGGGATAAAGTGCAATCGGCGCGACCAGCTGTTCGAGCTGGGCGCTGCTGAATTTCTTCTGCACAAGCGCCGGTGTGGACGCATCCGGTACAGGAGCGTCATCAGCAGAAAGGAAACATGGAGATAGAATAGCTGCAAGAAAGATTGACAGGATCCTGAATGTCTTTTTCATTGGCACCTCCAGGTAAATCTGTTTAAGAAAAGACACAACTGCATGAGTTCAAAATACACCGGTAAATCGTATTTTCCAGAATCAATAAATCCCCCTGCAGCATTTATCGGCTGCAGGGGGATTTATAATCAGATATACAGCGGCCCAAGTTTCTCACACGCCCTGAAATCATCTCCTCCGAAACGATCCCACATCGTCGGACGGAAGATGTCGCACTTGCAGATGTTGTGCATGTCCACGGGGATGCGGAGCATTGCATTCAGCGTAAGCAGGTCGGCACCTATCAGCCCGAACGAGTTCGCGTCGTGGTTGGGCCCGATCCTGGACATGTATTCGAAGGAGCTCATGCCTCTCGGCACCCAGTAGGATTCCGGCCATGTCTTGTCTGTGACATTGTTGACATGTTCCGCAACCTTGATCGGAAGATCGACCGTCTGACCTTCGATCACCGAGCAGGTCATCTCGTCGCCGACCATGTTGTAGCGGTATGCTGTCATCGGAATTCCACCGGGCGTGCGATAATGGCTGGAAAGCCCATCGCCAAGGAAGTATTCAAGGACGGCGCCGCAGTAAATGGTGCCCTTTGTCGCATCGTCGATGAGCTTCTTCTGGAGAGACTTGTTCTTGCGGAGAGCCGCAGCGACTTCCTGTATCGAGACCTTCTTGTCCTTTGTCACAAGGGAAATCGCATCGACCGCATAGTCGAGGGCCCCTGCTCCGGAATTCCTCTTGTCGATAAATCCATCCGGGACGATCTTGGAAACATCTACGCCCGTCGCCTTCTTTATGCTTTCAGCTGTCCAGTTGGTCCTGATGTCCGCGAAGAGCTGGGGCATTCCGCCTGACACGAGATGAGCAACCAGCATTCCGATCCCGTTCTTGGAATCATTTTCCGTAGCCACGATGTAGGGCGTGCGGAAGCCTGTCCAGTCGAATGAGCTGTTCAGGATGGATTCGGCGAGATCGAAATTCGGATAGAGGTCGGTCCATGCGCGCTGTCCCTGGGTACCGGAGGCTATCGCATTGAATCCCTGGGCATGCTCGACATCGGCCTTGTATCCGTATTTTTTCGCGGCGGCCTTGTCGGCAATTGCAGGATTACCGATCATCATGTCGCGGACGATCATCGCCATGAGGATGGATTCCTTAAGGAGGGCGTCGTCGGTGTATGGCTTCGTTCCCGTATTGAAGTTGAACTTGAAATTCTTTTTGAAATAACGGAAGGCCTTCTCCAGTTCCTCGTGGTCGTAAAGCCCCCTGTCAATCCTTCCGCGGAGCGCAACCATGTCAACGGAAACCGAGCCCATTCCGAAATAATGCAGGAGCGAATTACGGCGCACGTCCGAGCCGATGATGCCCATGGAAACGCTTCCGACCGAGAGATAGTTCTTACCGCGCATCTCTGCAACTGCGGCTGCACAGCGTGCAAAGCGCAGAAGCTTTTCAACTACGTAAGGCGACATCTCCCCCTCTTCGCCTTCGAGGTCGGGATTGTATATGGAGAATATCGGGCGTTTCTTCTCGTCCATCGCGGCGCAGAATGCCTTGAGCCAGACGGCTCCGGGACGGTTCGTCTGGTTGAGTCCGTAGGCGGCCTGCTGCCATTCGGAGCTTCCGAGTCCCTGGCATGCTGACATCAGTTCATCGCTGTACGCCCATGAACGGCTGACCCAGATATTGGCGCTGACGCCTTCCTTCGTGTAATATTCCTGGGCGATCGCGCCGGTGCGGGCGCCGTAGACAATTTCAGGGGCGACGACAAGCCTGACAGGTGTGCCATCCGGAAGAAAGACATTATTCGAAATGAGGTCGTAGACCTTCTGCACCATCTTCCATGTTCCAGAGACGTTGGATTCGTATGCGATGGTCCTGCCATCGGCAACAGGAGTTATTGCGATAGTGGGGACATGTCCGACGAGTCTTCTCTCGGAACTCTTAAAATGCCTCTGGCGTTCCATGAGCTTTTCAAAATCAGGTCTTGC
Organism: Lentisphaerae bacterium GWF2_49_21; assembly: GCA_001804805.1. Classification (GTDB taxonomy): domain Bacteria; phylum Verrucomicrobiota; class Lentisphaeria; order Victivallales; family GWF2-50-93; genus GWF2-50-93. The sequence continues at coordinate 27,245 of MHBH01000078.1, read as the reverse complement.
TGCACTCATTTTCATTACTCCTATGTTTCCTATGGTTTACAAGTTTTTTTTAAATTATTGCCTAATGGGCTTTTTTAAAGCGGAATCATGTATATTTTACCACTTAAAATATGTATTTTTCTATCATGGCGGAAATGTATGATTACACCAAATAAAGAAGAATTCAGGAAGCTTGCCCTCAAAGGCAACCTTATACCTGTCTACGCTGAAATAATTGCGGACACGGAGACGCCTGTCTCAGCGTACCGCAAGATAGCTTTCGACAAGAACGGCAGGCCGTTGAAATATTCCTTCCTGCTGGAAAGCGTCGAGGGCGGCGAGAATGTCGCGAGATATTCCTTCCTTGGCGCCGACCCCGTCTCCGTGTTCACTCACAGGAACGGAAAAGGTGTTCTCATTTCCGGAAAAACTCAAAAGGAGATCAAGGGCAAGGACGTCTTCGAACAGATACACAACCTCATGAGCGCATATAAGCCGGTCGTCGTAAAAGGGCTTCCCCGTTTCACCGGCGGCGCCGTAGGATATTTCTCATATGATGTCATCAGCGAAGTCGAACCGTCCGTCGTCCAACCCAAAATGAAGCCAGTCGACGTACCGGAAGCCGTCTTCATGCTCACTGATTCATTCTTTGTCTTTGACAGGGTGAAACACACCATCAAGATCATCGTGCAGGCGCATATTGACGGAAAAGGCGACACTGGAAAAATCTATGATGCAGCAGTCGAAAAAATAAAGAAGCTCTCCGACCGCCTCAAACAGCCCCTGACAATCCCTCCAGCGGACATAGAGGCTCCGGAAGCGCAGATCAACGTCAAGTCCAACAAGACACTCCCGGAATACCGTGCGATGCTCGCAAAGGCGAAGCAGTACATACTGGACGGCGACATCATCCAGACCGTTCTCTCGCAAAGGTTCTCAGTCAAGACAAAATCATCTCCGTTGTCTGTCTACCGTTCCCTGAGGATGCTGAATCCTTCACCGTATATGTTCCTCCTGAACTGCGATGATTTCTCCCTGGTAGGCGCTTCGCCTGAACTGAACGCCAGATGCGACAACAGGAAGATAACTATTCGTCCGATCGCCGGAACGAGGAAACGCGGCGCGAGTCCGGAAGAGGATGAGGCGCTTGAAAAGGAACTGCTGGCGGATCCAAAGGAACGCGCCGAGCACATCATGCTGGTCGACCTTGCCAGGAACGACATCGGCAGGATCGCCGAGACGGGTTCTGTGAAAGTCGAGAAGCTGATGATCGTCGAGAAATACAGCCATGTCATGCATATAGTTTCGGAAGTCACCGGAACTCTTGCCAAGAAATACGATTCTGATTCCGTGATGCGCTCCACGTTCCCGGCGGGAACATTGAGCGGAGCTCCGAAGATCAGGGCGATGCAGATCATCAGCGAGCTCGAAAAGGAAAAAAGATGCACCTACGGCGGAGCAGTCGCCTATTATTCATTCGACGGCAATGTCGATTCCTGCATAACCATACGCACAGCCCTCATCAAGGACGGCACAGCTTACATCCAGGCCGGTGGAGGCATAGTCGCCGATTCAGTTCCCGAGACCGAATACGAGGAGACCTGCAACAAGGCGAAAGCGATGATGCGCGCAATTGCCATGGCGAAAAACTTCGAGAAATAAAAATGCCAGATGGCATTTTTATAAAATCAGTAATGTAAAAAGGGAAACCACTGGATTTTTACAGGTTTTGCGTGATAACTGATTATGCCAGGGGAGTGCTCCTGGTAAAATACGCCATAACCCACGAAGAATATAACAAAATAATCTTTTAGAGGAGCCAATATGAAAACAGTAAGACTTATAAAAGATGAAAAAGAATATCATCAGGCTCTTGAGGAGATCGAGAAGCTTATGCTTTCAGACCTCAAGAAGGGAAGCCATGAAGAGGAGAAGTATGAGCTTCTGACCGTACTGGTAAAACATTACGAGGACGTTAATTTCCCTACACCGCCGCCTGACCCCGTGGAGGCCATACTTTTCAGGATGGAACAGGCCGGGCTCACGCGAAAGGACATCGAACCATATTTCGGGGCGCGCAGCCGCATTTCCGAGATTTTTAACCACAAAAGGAAAATATCTCCGAAAATCGCAAAGAACCTCCACAAGGGATTGAAGATACCATCCGATATTCTCATAGAAGCCATGGCGTGAACCAAGGCGAAGGCGATGATGCGCGCAATAGCCATGGCGAAGAACTTCGAAAACGGAAATTCCCTTCTCTCACAAAGCCACAGAGCCACAAAGAATCTTCTATTATCAAGACTAAATCCCAGTTAACAAAATCATCAATCTTCATTGATAAGGAAATGCGGAAAGCTTGATTCTGAAAAGGCACGCGTCGCTGTTATCTTCACCCCACTGGTCATACTTTCCAACGGCAAGCAAGTAGACATGGTCACCGGCCAGTGCCAGGCTTTTCATGAATCTGCCCTTGTCCGGGGGCACATCGGTTTTAAGATGGAACTTACAGATGCGCGCTTTCCCGGAGTCCATGTCGAGTATCCTGATCTCGTAGAGTCTGGCATCGAGCTGTGAAAGGCGTACTATTTGCTTGGAATCTCCAACAATCTTTCCTTCGCAACGCCGATACTCGGGGTTTACGATGTCCAGGAATTTCTCCTTCATCATGGAAGATAGATCCGTTTTTCGCAAGGCTCCCTCTTTTCCATCGAAGATATATGCAGTCTTATATTCCCAATAGTGGATGCTTCCACTGGATCTTCCGCTAGCACCACTTATAACCGTCTTCCATTCACCCTTGGCTATGTCCAAAGTTGCAAGAGTGGATTTCAGATCATGGAAATTTGCGACAAGAACGCCGTTGTCGGAGCAGTCCAGAGACCAAGCCTCCAACGCCTCACAATTGTCAAAAGGGCTAAGAGGCGGATTACGCCTGCTTGAAGCAAGAATCTCTACCTTTCCGTCATTGGTGCCTATCTTCACGATTCCAGAATAGGGTTTGGATTTTGACTTGGAATAGGCAATGAAAAGGTTCCCTTTTGTGCAGATAAACGGTAAAGGCGCTGTGAAGCCACTTTCGGCAAGGAGATTCCATTGGGAATTATTGTTCTTCCTGTATACTTTTCCGTCCAACGCCGCATAATAGACAACAGTACCGTCCCCGAGCATGTCTCCGGCCCAACCACCAGCGTAACCCGTATGCGGACCTCTGTCAGAGATGGATTTCCTATCATCTGGGGCGAAGTCGAAGGATATGACGTCAGTTACAGGATCAATTGAAGCCAGGAAGGAGACTATCCCATAATGATTAATATCATCCACCGATATCTTGGGATTGTCGCGTGGTTTGCCAAGAGTTCCACAATGTCCCGAAATTTGCAATTGCCCAGCATGCAGGAAGATCTTTTCCGCTACGGAATTCGTAGGAGCGCCAACTTTCTCGGAGAGCCCCTTCCCAATGTCAAATACAAGATCAGGGCTTATTTCCATCACAGAGGCTGCGCCCTCTAACCGGCGGACATTGGAGCACTTAGAAATCTCAAGGTCAATGTTTCCCATATAGTTTTTCAACAATTGAGGTGAGGACTTGAGCTTTGAATCAACCCTATTCCGATAATCCCACCAGGCTGTGGCAAGCCGGTCATACTCTTCCTTGCTCACGCCTGTCTTCTTCCCGTCATTTATTTTCATGTTGATAGCTAGGATGTCCCGAACAAGCTTGGCGTTCAGGAGATAATCTTTTGAAAAGGCATAGAGAAGCATTTTCATAAGGATATCTTTATTTCGGATTTGGCGGAGGAGCACCTCGGCGCAGTGGCCTGTTTTGTCGTTGTCGGACATAATGCTATCGCGTTCATCCCAAAGGAAGGATTCCAGCTTCGCGTCAGGAAGATCCCTCCAGCCAAGAATCATTGCATCGATCCTGTCCTGCTCCGATGCTGAGTTCTCCAGATCCTTGATGAGGGCCTTGACGAAGGCTATTCCGGGCTTGTCCGAGGCCTCATAATCATTTTTTCCCTCACGGTTGAGTTTTTGCATATCCCAGCAATTAATTCTAATGCCGTCAGCCATGCGTTCACGCAAAAAAATACGCAATTTCGGATTGGATGGTAATTCCTTGGCAAGAAGCCTTCTGTATTCGGCGATGGCATCCTCTGGTCGCTCGAATATAAAGCCGATATACTGCATATATTGAGAATAAAATATGTAGATGTCCGAGAAAGCATCTCCTTTTTCCATGATCAAAGCTACGGCCTTGCGTGCCAGAGACGAGATCAGCTTTACTTTTGCCTTCCACCGGGGCTCCTTGACATAAAGCCCTTCGATCCAGATATGGGACAAAATGCATACGGGGTCAATTGCATCTCTTTCGAAACCGCCAAAGAAGAAAGGGGGTGGTGGAAATTTCTGATTTTCTTCTAGGAATTTCACGTTTAGATCAAGAGCTTCCGCGATAAGGTCGGCGGTCTCAAAAGTAAGATACCTATTATCCTCGGATTTGTTCTTCTTGCTCGCATATTCCTGGATACGGCCCCGTATCTCCTCCTGACAGGCTCTAATGTGAAGCAGGTCTATTTCCAGGCCTTTGCGGCCGAGTGCCCTTGAGGCATCTACGGCTTCCCGTGCACGGGCATATGCTTTCGAACGGAAAAGCCACTCGGCCTCATTAAAATAAAATTCGGCCTCCTTGGATGAATCCCATGAGAGCTCCGTTTTTCCAGCGCCGATTCTTTCGCAAATATCCTTGGCAATTGAGTCAACACAAAGCTTCAGGTCTAAGGTTGAACCATTGATCTCGAAGTTTTCCGACTTGCCCCCGGGGCTACGCAATCTAATCGAGACTTTCAATGTTCCCTTGCCATCGTGCAGGCTTTCGACTGAGCCGTCAACTATTGAAGAGCTAGTCCAAAGAGGAGTCTCGTCGAGATTGAGTTCCTTCTCCCAGGCAATATTACCTAGGCGCCATCTCTCAAGAACCACGAAGCTCTTTTCAAGGATGAGCCTCTGTGACAGGAGCAACGTCAACTTCCGTTCCAACTCTTTTCCCTCGGGGCTGTCAACCGGAGAACGTATGCCCATAAGCGACAACGCGAAAATATCCTTGCGATTAAGGGAAAGCTTTTCAAATAGTGGAAGGAACTTGAACTTCACCGATTTTGCAAAATGATTGGCTTCCTCTGATGGAGTGCCCTGAATCCAGGCGTCTAGGACTGCTCCGGACTCCGTTCCAACTAGGCGTGCACTCAGGACGTTCTTACCCTCCCATTCGAAGAATTTTATTATTATGACCCCCTTGGCTCCGAGGAGGGAGCCTGCCTTGATCGCGTCTTTGGTCTTTATCCCCAATACCGAGAGACTCTGCTCTTTAATTATCTTATCTATTTCGGAACGTTCCACAAGATTGATACCGGGCTCTTTCGAGAGAAGCGCGGTTAAAGAATCTATCTCCGCCCTGTTTTTTTCAAGATCCCCCAAAATGGCAATACGAATCTCGGCAGAGAGGACGGAGGAACCCACAATTGAAAGCATCAAGAAGAATATCAATGCCCGTAAAAACATTTTGCTGTCTCCTTTATTTCCGCATGAACTATCTATGTTCATTTAACTATTAGACGCAGCTTTTTCAGAAATCTTTGTGGAAATTCAAAAATAAACGTCAGTTCTACAATTGTTTTGAGGTTTTTGAATTCTCTGGACACCGTACTTTCAATCTCGCTTAATTCCTCTGATATGTCAAAATTTTCCCCTGTCATAATCAATAATGCCCTGAATATCACTGGTCTTCAGGTTGCAGGAGCCGAAAATATTCTTCATCCTGCCTGTGAAATCTGGCATCTTCAAAATCTTTTTCTCTTCGGGAATGATGGGAAGCATTCTTGCAATAGAACGGTGTCGTCTGGTAATGACGAGCTCCTCCCCTTCCATTATCCAGGAAAGGACTTCCCCAAAGTCACGTCTCAGTTGAGTTACTGTTGCTTTCTTCATGATTATACCTTATTGGCTTCCTAAATATTTTCAAATAACGGACTCGGCGAGTTCGTCAAAGGGGCTTGGCAGTTGGAAGCTTGACGCAGGAAAAACACCATGAAGAACGCGCAAACATGCGCTACTACGAGCAAAACCACCAGTGCTTAAAGTCATTTCCAAGTCCGAGTGACTTGGAGGGACGAGTCCGTGGTTTGAAAATATTTCAGGAACCAATTCTTATACCGAATCTCAATTCAAAGAGTATGGCGGTTTTTAAACCGCCAGTTAATCGTCGGGTTCCTTCGACAGGCTCAGGACAGGTAAAACCCGACATACTTATAATGAAGTTATTATATCGATGAAAGCTAAACGGTATTATAGCAAAATGCATTCCTGGGAATACGCCTGGAATGATTTCCTCAGTTTTTCCACGGAGGTGAACTGGTGGCTGGGCCAGCCGTGTTTCAGTCCCGCTTCAATGTTCTCCAGCTTGTCATCGGTGTAGAAGCACGGTTTGCCGTAAGCCTTTTCGAAAGATTCGTACATCCCCGCTTCCGGTTTCCTGCACCCCGCGTCAAAACTGAAGATCCCTCCGCTGACATATACCGCACTTGGGAGATATCTGTAGACGAAATCAAGATGAAGCTCGGAGGTGTCCGAGAAGAAGATCAGCCTTATTCCCTTTTCCGTGACTTCCTTTAGGAACTCCCCTATTCCAGGAATTTCATCTCCAAGTATCAGTCTCCAAGCATGGATAAGCTCGGTGTCGGAAAAACGTCCGCCCGTAACCGTCCTGAAGACGTCAAGCCATTTCTCGGTGGAGATTTTGCCGGTTTCAAGCCTTGCGCAGGCGTCGAGGAATTCCAGCGGGACTTCCGTGATCGCGGCATATCCGAGGGCCTCAAGGCATTTCTCGGTCTGCACCTTCATGCAGACATTGCCTATGTCCAGGGCGAAGTATTTGCTATTCATGGATTCAAACCTATTTTTTTTCTTTTCTGAATTTACGTCAGGCTCTTTGCCTGACTTTTGGAGCGCGGCGTATAAGCGCCGCTTTAAGATAATCCAAAGCGCGGCTGACCTGGCTTCTCATGGAAGCTACGCCGAGGCAGGCACCGCGCACTCCGAAAGACTCATCCTCTGGAGAGGACTCATCAAAATCACAGGCGAGACCTGTCCTGAGTTTATCGAAGGGCGCCTGTGTTACATTCTTAATCCAGTAAATCCTGTTATCCTGTCGAATCTATCTATGAACTGGTTTCAGGTGCGGGAACAGTATGACGTCCCTGATCGACTCGGAGGCAGTGAGAAGCATCACGAGACGGTCGATGCCGATTCCCATTCCGCCTGCGGGTGGCATGCCGTACTCAAGGGCCGTCAGGAAGTCCTCGTCGATTGCGCCTTCCTTGGGGCCTGCCCTCTTCGCCTGCTCGACGAAGCGCCTTCTCTGTTCAATCGGATCATTGAGCTCCGAATATCCGGGGGAAATTTCCTGTCCGTTTATCTCAAGCTCGAACACGTCGACAAAATTGCCGTCGTCGGCGCAGGCCTTGGCAAGCGGAACAAGCACTGCCGGAAGGCGCGTCACGAAAGTCGGCTGTATGAGCGTGCTCTCGATGAGCTTCTCATATACTTCATGGGTGACTTCAAAGTCGAGGAACTTCGGATCGACATGGAGCCCCATGCCTTTTGCACGTTCAGCTCTTTCCTGAGGGGTGACATCGAACCAGTCCGCACCCGCCTTCTCCTTCACGAGATCGTTGTATGAAACTCTCCTCCACGGCGGAGTCAGATCGATTATCTTTCCGTTCCCATGGTCGATCTTCAATGTGCCGAAGACATTCTGGGCGACAGTCGTTACGAGTCCTTCAACAAGGTCCATCATCGTCCTGCAGTCGCCGAAAGCCTGATAGATTTCGATCATCGTGAATTCGGGGTTGTGCTTGCGCGACATCCCTTCGTTCCTGAAATTCCTATTGAGTTCGTAGATCTTTTCGAATCCGCCCACGAGAAGTCTTTTCAAGTAGAGTTCCGGGGCTATGCGCATGAACATCTGGGCATGGAGCGCCTCATAGGAAGTCTCAAACGGCTTTGCCGCCGCACCACCTGCGAGGTACTGGAGCATTGGAGTTTCAACTTCGGTAAATCCTTTTTCAGCAAGGAACCTGCGGATCTCGCTGACTATCGCAAAACGTTTCTTGAATACATCCCTGCTTTTCTCATTGACGATCAGGTCGAGATAACGCTGCCTGTAGATCTGCTCGACATCGGTGAGGCCGTGCCATTTTTCCGGAAGCGTCCTGAGCGATTTGCTCAAAAGTTCGAACTTCGAGATCTTGATCGTGACCTCGCCGGTCCTAGTCGTGAAAAGCTTCCCTTCGACGCCGATCATGTCGCCTATGTCGATCTTCTTGAAAAGCAGGAACGCGGGTTCGCCAAGATTGTCCTTGTGGACGTAGAGCTGTATCTTGCCCGTGCTGTCCTTGATGTCGGCGAAGATTGACTTGCCCATCGTCCTGTATGCGGTGACGCGGCCCGCTGCGGAGACATGGATTTCAGTATCCGGGACGAATTTCGCCCTTATTTCCGAGATCCTTCCGGTGGTCTCGAATGATTTCCCGAACGGCTCAACGCCTGCCGTGCGCCATTCCTCAAGCTTATTAAGCCTCTGTGTGAAAATATCTTCAGCAGACATCTCCTGGACTGGAGGCTGCACAGGTTTCTGAACATTGTTTTCCATAATATCATTATCCGTTTCTATATTGTTAGTAAGATTTGCAGTTCGAAACTCGAAATCCGGCGGTTGCGCCAATCAATCAACTTCCTTGGTGAGCTTGGGAATACCTTGTTCCTCGACGAAGTCGACGTCCTTGATTCCTTTTCTTCCACCGACAACTACGACAGTTCCCTCCTTGGGATCAAGCACAAGTGTCGGAGCAGTGCCAGACTTGACATACACTTCCTTCTCAGAGAGCTCGCAGTTGACGTCATAGATAAAATAGGAAAAGACGTTTGGGCTGACCTGGATCATGATATGGACCTTGCTCAACCCATCTATCTCGCAGGTCGGCGGAAAATTGCCGATATCGGCGCCAATCCTGGCAACTCCATAGACATATTTCCCATCTTCAATTATGAGACAGTAGACCTTGTCCTTGCCATCATTGAAAGTGACAATCTTTACTTTCCTTGGCGGCAGGGATTCTTCCTTGTTCTTCTTGAAGAGATCGGGGACGCCGACGCTCCTCTCCCACACAGGAAGCCCGTTGCAAATTGTGAATGTCGTCGCCGGAGACTCGTATTCCGAAGGAAGCTGCTTGTGGCTTATGACCGCCCTCATCCTTAAATTTCCCGGTTTTGTGAGGACATAAAGTCTTGTTATCGGAACAAGGACTTCCTCTGTGGCGCCTGGCTTCAATATTATTCCAGTCATAGGACTGAATGCGTTCTTCCTGAGCTCGGCACGGGTCCTGTCTGGCATTTCAATGAAAAATTTCAACGTGCCTGTCGCCGCCGCATCATCGCTGAATGCCAGCGACTGTCCGCTGAAGTTCCTCAAGATGACCTTTGCATAGATCGGCTCGAAAAGCAGGTAGTTTGAACGGTTGACGGCCACGGCGACGGAAACCTGGGCGCCGGCTGAAAAGGCGAAGAAACCCATCATGACAGTCAGCAATATCGCAATATTCCTTTTCACAACTGGCACCTCTTTTTTTATCTGAGAAGGGAAATTACACCTTCGGCCACGGAACTTGAATCTATAGACTTGTGGCAGAGATTATTTCGCTGAGGACAATACCTCTTAAAACATTTTATGCAACTCATGTCAGGCTTAAAAACTGTATGCCCTTTCCCATACGGACCCGTCTTGTCAGGATCGGTCGGACCGAAAAACGCAAAGGCCGGCACATGGAGGCACGCTGCAATATGCATGGGGCCGCTGTCATTGCATAACAGGCATTTCGACATCCGTATCGCCTCGACAAGCTCGCCTATCCCCGTCTCCCCGGCAATCACTGTTGTCCGTGCCTTCAGGCAGACGGAGGCGATTTTCCTGCATGCTTCAAGTTCATCTGGCGACCCTAGAAGCAGGAACCTGCATTTTTCCACGGAGGCGCCGACCTTTTCCACCACCTCGGCGAAAAATTCAGGAGGCCATTGCTTGCTCTCCCATCTCGCCCCCGGAGCAACTCCTACGAGAATTTCATCTTGTGCAATTCCTTTTCCGGCAAGGAGGGAATCAAGCTTTCCCTTGTTGGCGGAGTTCACAGGAAGCAAGGTGTCAGGAACTGAGAATGGAATGTCAAGAAGGATTGATACGAGCCGTGCATTCTTTTCCACCGCATGCACATATTCCGGTTCCGGACTGATCTTCCGGTTATAAAGCAACGCCGACAGCTTCTCCCTCGGCGATGCAAATCCAGCAACCTCAGGAGACCTTGCGAACTTCGCAAAAAACGCGCTCCTGAAGAGGCCCTGCAGATCGATCACCATGTCGTATTTCTCCCGGCGTATCCGGGAGACAAGCGTGCTGAAGGCGCCGGGGAAGGACAATGGAGAACCAAGCTCCTTCCGGGGAAACTTGAGAATTCCGGAGACGTCCTTGTTGTATTCAAGGACAGGGGCGAATGAAGGATTTACAAGCCAGTCGATTTTTGCATCGGGAAATTTCCTCCTGATGAGGGAGACTGCGGGAAACGCGTGGAGCACGTCTCCGAGACTGCTTATTTTGATGATTAGAAATCTTTCCATGGTAAATATTCACCGTAAAAACCGGTATTCTTCCAGATAATGACTTTTGAGGTATGGAAACTACGCCATGGCATGCTGATACCAGTGAATATTTACAAGCTCAGTTTCCGCGTTCAAGCCTGAGGGCGAGTCTTTCTGGAAGACCGGCCTCCTTGATCTTCCGCTGGGCGGTGGGAATATCATAAGCAAGCCTCATACGGGTGATGGTGTTGGCTTCTGTGTCGTATATCGCGAACGAGGCCCGCGGATCCCTGTTTCTGGGCTGGCCGACGCTTCCGATATTTATGAGATATTTCCAGCCTTTCTGGATATTGATCACCGGATCTTCGTCCGGCTTGCCGGCATTCGCCTCGGTCACTTCGGCCTTCCATTCCTGCATTTCCTCGACAAGGAGGCTGTTCGAGCCGGTAAAGGATTTCTTGCAGAAGGCGATCGGCACATGTGAATGGCCGCAGAAGCAGATGGGCGTGAACTGGTACGAGAAATTGTCCATCGCATGATGCACGTCGAATATGTAGCCCCAGGAGGCCGGGGAATCAAGCGTGGCATGTACTATCGTTATGTTTGTGCCCCTGACGGTCTGTTTCATGGGGATCTTTGAAAGCCAGTCCCTCTCCTCGTCGTTCAGCTGGGCCTTCGTCCAGAGGACAGCCTGCTTAGCGTGCTGGTTGAAACCGAGCATCTCCTCGTCATTATTGGAGACATACTCGTCGTGGTTGCCCTTTACGCATCCGAGCAGGTCGAGTGAACGGATCATCTGGAGGCATTCCTTCGGATTCGCGTTGTATCCGACAATGTCTCCAAGACAGATATATTTCTCAACGCCATTCTCCTTGCACTTGTTTAAGACCACCGTCAGCGCTTCAAGGTTGGCGTGGATATCGCTTACTATTCCATATTTCATTATCTGAAGTCCTGAATTTACAAAGAATTGAACTCTACACGTTATCTAATTTCTATACAAATAATTTTACCCATTAAACCGCGTTTTTTTCGTTTTTTCCCGAAAATAATAGTTTTAAGCTCTCAGTCGACGACAATTATCGAGTTGACATTGTATCCCGGCAGCTTTGCGCGCCCCTTCAGGAATGCCAGTTCGATGACAAATTCAAATCCCGAAACTTTCGCTCCGAGCTTCTCGACAAGCTTGGCCGCGGCGGCGGCCGTGCCTCCTGTCGCAAGCAGATCGTCAATAATCACAACCTCGTCGCCTTTCCTGAGGGCATCCTCATGGATCTCAATGGTCGCCGTCCCATATTCCAGCGCGTAAGACTCCTCGATGGTCTTGTATGGAAGCTTGCCTTTTTTCCTGACAGGTACAAGGCTGCATCCGAGCTTGTATGCGAGAGCTGATCCGAATATGAACCCCCTTGATTCAATCACGACAAAAGCGGACGGCTTCTTCTTCTCATAGCGTTTTGCGATGATGTCGATGACCTCCTTGAAAAGCTTCTCCGATTTCAGCACCGGAGTAATATCCTTGAAGATGATCCCCTTCTGCGGGAAATCCTTGACATCCCTTATGGCCGACCTGATCGCATCAATGCTCATTATAAAACTCCTTTATCCTGCTTTGAAAGTTCTCTTTTTAATGAGGCAAGCTTATGCATTGCCTCTTCCTGAATCCCAGATGTCAGTGTTCAGGTGTCAGGAAAAACTAACTATCTCGAAGTTGGTCCTCCTGAAACCTGACACCCGACACCTCCAGCATCTCTCCTTGAAAAAGCGCGGCAAGGGAGTAAGCCGGATTCTGTAATCCCGAGCGCTTGCGCGTTCGGGCTGGCAACCATCTGTCTATGCGACCAATACCCGGGATTCAAGCGCTGCGTGCAGCAGCATCATCCCCTATTTGGTCTTGCTCCGGAAGGGGTTTGCCATGCGGCTTGTCCTTTCGAACATGCCCGGTGGGCTCTTACCCCACCGTTTCACCCTTGCTCCCATCTCCGCTTGCGCGGGGACAGGGGCGGTTTGTTTTCTGTGGCACTTTCCTTCCCGCGGAATATGGTCCGCGGTATCCTGAGGCGCTCACGCGCTCTGGACTTCCTGCACTGCGGAGTCCGGACTTTCCTCCCCGGAAACGCCATTTTCAGCGTTCCCGGAGCGGTTGCCTTCCAATGCCGCTATTGTAATTTACCCCTAATATAGTAATATAAAATGCCCTTTTCAAAGTTCCATTGATTTTTCAACAAGCACAGAGGGAGGAATTACAGAGGGAGCACCATGAAAATCAGATTGATTTCAATTGCATTGTCCATAATAACATTCGTCATTGCTTCGAACGCCGCCGAAAAGACAACTCTTTCCCAGCCGGACAAGGATGTCGATGCGCTGCTTGTCAAAATGGGGACAGGCGGCAACGCACAGAACTATGTCGTGGCCGAGATCCAGAAGATGGGAAAGGCCGCAGTACCCCGCCTCCTTTATCATGCCTCCATGGAATACATCATCCAGAAACAAGGAGGCAGGTTCGGAGGTCCCGGGGAAACAATTTCAAGGGAGACGAAATCCCCGAACCCCAAACGCCTCATGGCCCTCTTCCTCCTCCAGAACGTGTGGACCGACGAAGCCACAGCTGTCCTCACAGGCATCCTTAAAAAGGATTCAAACCAGGATGCGAGGTTCCTGGCATTGTCCGCCTTGAACAAAAATGCACGCGACTCGCTCAAGCCACTGCTGCCTGAACTTGTCAAAGACCAGAATCCGGATCTTGCAGGAGTCGTATTTGAACAGCTCGAGCTGCAGGCGCCTGACGAGGACAGGATACTCTCCCTCCTGGACAAGCCGCAGGCATGGAAATTCCTGGGTATATATCTGCCGCGCTACTATTCGCCGGCTTTGACGCCCAAGACATTAGCCATGGCGAAAACCGCAAAGAAGACGGATGAGAAAACAGCGGCAATCGCATCGTTGATAAGCCAAAATGCGAATTCCGCAGAAATCAGGAAATATATTTCAGAGCTGCTAAGGTCCTTTGATACGCACGTGAGGGAACTGTCGGCGGAATATCTCGCCTGGCATGGGACTGAAAATGAAATTCCAAATCTCGAGACGGCCCTTAAGACCGAATCCGACCTCTACAGCGCCGCATCAATGACAGCCGCATTGAAGGCGATCAAAAGAAGATCCGCTGTAAAGCAGGGCGAAGCAAAGCCCCTGCCCGCATCCTTCGAGGAAGCCGTAAAGGTCACCGATCAGGAGAAAAACTCAGTTCTAATGGCGGAAACAGTCAAACTTCTGAAACAGGCGGAATCTTTTGAACCCATATATGTTCAGGGCAAGGACCAGGATGATTCCTTCGAAAGTAAAAGAGAGGCGAGGATGAAGCTTACCGGTTTCGCCTTCGACATTCCCATTTTTTCGAAGGAGACTGAAAAGGCCGGTTCCAAGCCGGCCTCAGCAGATATCCTTGTTCCGCCACTGAGGGATTATTTCGATCCTGCAAGAAAAGCTTTCGGTACCAAGCTGTCGCCGACGCAGAACTATGTAAGGATTGGCGACACTGTCGGCCTGCGCCAGATATATCTCACAGTTGTTTCCATCGGAAACGGGGAAGTGAAACTGGCGGAATTCAATCCCAGGCGCGGCTACACGGCCGTCATCGAGCATACCGGCTCCGACGGCAGGAAGTTCTGCTCCTACTACACACATCTCTCGCCTTTCATACATGTCAGGCAGGGCGATCTTGTTTCCAAAGGAGAGAAACTCGGTTCGATAGGCAGGCATTTCACCTGGGAGAACGGAGGATACGGCGCACACCTCTACTTCGGAATCTACAATGCTGCATTTGACACCTCCTCCGACTGGCCGACCTACACCACTTCGGAGGAATTCGCCAAGGGAAGCAAATGGGCGGACCCTCAGCAGTTCATCCTGCAGAAGTTCAGGAAATAAAAGGACGATGGCAATAAAGAGCGAGGCAATTCCTCTTCCCTTATCCCGATATGACCTTCTTCACTTCCTGCGCGAGCGTGATCATGGAATACGGCTTCTGGATGAAGGCGTTGACTCCCATGGCCAGGACATCCTCGATGCGCTTGTCCTTCTTGAAACCTGAGACCAGGAGCACCTTGACATCCGGATTTATCTTCTTCATCTCGATGTATGCTTCGCGTCCGGACATCTTCGGCATGGCCATGTCGAGGAGGACCGCCTTGATCTGCGCGCCCTTCTCCTTGTAGACATTGACAGTCTGCTCGCCGTCTTCGGCAAACACGATTTCGTAACCGAGTTTTGTAAGGATGCTGCTTGCAGTCTTCCTCATGATCAACTCGTCGTCAGCAACGAGAATAAGGCCTGTGCCGTCAGGGATCTGGTCTTCGGCCAGGGCTTCCGGTTCGGCCGCGGCAGCCTCCTCCTGCACCACGAATTCCGGCAGATAGATGCTGAACCTGGAGCCGATTCCCTGGCGCGACTCGACTTCAATGAAGCCATTGTGCTGACGGATGACTTCGTTCGCTATGGTAAGTCCGAGTCCTGTCGCCTGCATCGCCGACTTGGTCGTGAAGAACGGATCGTATATCTTCTGCAAGGTTTCGGGATCAATTCCAACGCCTGTATCCGATACGGAAATAATCCAGTATGCCTGTCCGATGGCCTGCGGATGCAGCGCCCTGTAGTTCTTGTCGGGATATATCTTGTCGACTGAAAGAGTGAGAGTTCCGCCCTGTTCGGCCTCCGGCTTCATGACGGTCATGGCCTGGATGGCATTGTCGCACAGGTTGAGGAGCACCTGTTCGATGAGTGCCGGATCAGCCTTGGTCATAGCCCTCACGTTGTAGATTTCCCCGACCAGTTCAATCCTCTTGTCGGCCGTGTTCTGGCAAATCTTGAGTATATGCTGGACAATGCCGTTGAGGTCGATGTTGCCGAGGCAGATCTCGTGCTTCTGGGCGAAGGTCAGGAGCTGCTGGACCATCACGACGGCCTTTTCCGCCGAACTTTCGATGATCTCCATGTTGTTCTTTATCTCGTCAAGGTTGCCGGCGTTGTTCTCGAGGGAATACTTCATCATCGTTATCGTGCCGGTGATGGCGCCGAGGGCGTTGTTGAAGTCGTTTGAAAGGCCGGACATTAGATTTTCAACGATCTGCATCTTCTGGGCTTGCCGCATCTGCCTTTCCTTCATTTCGATGCCGGTGATATCATCAAGGCATATCACGACGCCGTTAATCCCCGGAGCGTAGCTCATCTTTATGTTGAGGAACCTTTCGCTGCCGTTGATGCTCAGGTGCTCCTTCGGGAATTCGGTCGAACGCTGCAGCTGGAATATCTTCTCATATTCGGTATGATATGGCTTCAGGAAATCAAGAAGCTCCCAGATGTTCTGCCCTACGGCCTTTTCGCTGGTCATGGAGAAATATTTCTCTGCGGACTTGTTCCACTGGGCGACCTTCTCCTCGGAATCGGCAAAAATGAGGATCGTATTGATCGAGTTGAGGATCGTTGTGATGTTGTTCCTGGAATCCTCCAGCGCCTTCTCCATGTCCAGCCGTCCAGTAACGAAGGTCCTTATCTGGTATGATACGAATCCGAAAAGACCGAGGATGTTTATGATCAGTATCGCATAAAGTATCTTGAAAAGGGAAAGCTTGCTGTCGACCATCTCGTTGAGGCCCCTCTCTATCCTGTCTACGGCCCCGATAAGATCAGTGTATGCAGTGTCGAAATCCTCCTTCAGCTTCCTTTTCTCAGGAGTCATCTTCTCCTCCGGGAAAGTATAGAACTTCAGCATGGCCTCCCTGTATACGTTCAACTTCCCCTCGAGCGTCCCGCTCTCCCCGATCTGCCTCAGGGAAAGACAGTTCTTCCTGGCGCTGTTCAATATGTCCCAGACAACGTTCATGTCCTTGTCCGAATATCCGCCGATGACCTCCCTGAAGATGAGGTTCGCGTTTGTCGCCTTGAGCTTGATGTTGACGGCCGCGCCGGCAAGGGTGGTATATCTCTCGCTCATGTTGATGATCGTGAAATATGCATAGACATTGATGATCGTCATAAAGACAAATGCCAGCGTCAGGAGGACAAATGTCTTCACAAACTCATTGTTCAGGGAAATCCTTCTCTCGTTTTTAAGTGGAAGCATAAATTATAAATCCTTATGTTATTATTTCTCCGGCCTCGCCCTCAGCCGGCCCCCGCACCAGCGCCGGCATCACCGGCGACAGGCAGAAATACAAAAAACACCGATCCGGAACCGGGTTCTGAAAAGAGATCTATGAACCCTCTGTGCTCCTTTACAATATTATAAACCATCGAAAGCCCAAGTCCAGTCCCTCTTTTTTCCTTCGTCGTGAAAAAAGGATCGAAAATCCTCGCCATTATCTCCTTTGTCATGCCGACCCCGGTGTCCGACACGCTGACAAGCCAGTAATATCCCTCTTTGGCGTCTGGTATGCTCTCGCACATGCTCGGCCCTACATATATCTTCTCAAGCGAGATGCTCAGCTTCCCCCCCTTCTCGTCCTCTTCCTTCTTCATGATCGTCATCGCGTGCGATGCGTTTATGCAGAGGTTGAGCAGAACCTGCTCAAGCTGCGTAAGAGAGGCCTTGACCATCGCCTTCTCATCCCTGACCTCGCAGACTATCTCGACCGTCTTGGGCAGCGTGTTGCCGCATATCTTCAATACATTCTTGAGCGCCTGCGCAAGATCGACGTCGGCAAGTGCAAGCTCCTTCCTCCTTGATATGGAAAGGAGCTGTTCAACTATGTCCGACCCCCTGTTCGCCGACTCCTCGACGATCTCAAGATCGTCCTTGACCTGCTTCCTGAGCGCATCGGGCGTAAGCTTCATGTTGCCAAGTGAGTATTTTATCGAATCGACCGTCGCCTTTATCCCGTTGATGACATTGTTGAAGTCGTGTGAAAGTCCCGCCGCAAGAGTTCCGACAATGTCCATCTTCTGTGAACGCCTTATGTATTGCTCCTTCTTTTCAAGCTCCGTCACATCGTCAATGACTATTACCGCGCCACGCCCGGCGTCTTTGCCCGAATACGGGCACACTGAAATGTCCATATACTTGTCCTCGCCTCTCTTGTACTCGATCCTCCTGAGTATCTGCGTCCTGCCTTCTGACATTGCATTCTCTATAGGAGTTTTGCTGTCAAGCAGGAAAGGTGCCAGATCCCAGAGATTCATTGACTTCTGTCCTGGGCCGGAGCCGAAAAAGCTTTTCGCCGGACTGTTCAGGGCCTTTACTTTGAAATCGGCGCCGACGATGATCATGATGAATGGTATGGCCTCGAAGACATACTGGTAGCAGACGTCAGCCACGTCCTTGCCGCAGGCGTTGCCGGCTCCGGGGGACAATGTATTCGCAGTTTCCAAATTTATATCTTATGCTTTATATTGTTGAAAGTCGTCAGATATTGTTTAATGACGCCGTAATATATTCTCGGATTTGGAATTACTCAATAGAGCTATTTTAAATTGCCTACTTGATTTAAATGTTTGAATTTAAACAAATCCATCCTAATTTTAAACCACCAGATTATTTTTCAAAAAAGGATCAATCATGTCTTCAATAAAATCATTGCCAGATAAAATGCTCGCCTGGCCACTCTTCGGGGCAGGAATGGAAAACCTCGGCAGGAACAATCAGCCCTGCACTGTGGATGTACCGGAGATCGGCGACGACGAACTCCTCGTGAAAATAGACGCCATCGGCCTCTGCTTCTCGGATGTAAAGCTCATCCGCGCCGGCAAGGACCATCCACGCGTCATCTCCCCGGATCTTGCGACACAGCCCGTGATCCCCGGACACGAGGCCGTAATGACAATCGTCAAGACCGGAAAAAAAGTTTCCGACAAGTTCTCTGCCGGACAGCGCTTCATAATCCAGGCCGACATCTATGTGAAAGGAAAAGGATTTGCATACGGCTACGCGATCGACGGCGGAATGTCCGAATACAGCAGGATCGACCAGCGTGTGCTGAACGGCGATGAAGGCTGTTATCTCCTCCCCCTCGCCGATTCCATTCCCGCAGGCATTGCCGCTCTCATCGAGCCCTGGACCTGTGTCATTGCAAGCTACATGATTGAGAACAGGAAGGCCCCGCAGAAAGGCGGCTCGGTACTCATAGCCTGCGAACCCGGCAACAGTACGGCCTATGTGCCTGGCAAGCTGCTCGAAGACGCTAAGCCCAAAAGGATTTCAGCTCTGAACATAAGCAGGAAGACCATCGATGTGCTCAGGGCCAAGCTTCCTTCGGCCAGGATCGAAATCCTCAAGCACATTCCTGAGAAAGGTGAGTTCGACGACATCTTCATTTGCGAAGTCCGCAGGGAGAACGCTGAAAAGATTGCGAAACTCGCAAAAAAGAACGCTGTCATCAGCTTCATCGGAAGATATCCCGACGAGGCATGGTCGTTCGATGTAGGCGGCATCCACTACAATGGCTGGCTCTACCAGGGGACAAAATCAAATAATTTTTCCGATGCATACAACCGTAATGTCAGAAGCAAGCTCAAGAAAGGCGGAACCTGCTGGCTTGTCGGAGGCGCAGGTGCAATGGGACAGATGCACACCCAGCTTGCAGTTGAATCTTCCGATGGCCCGTCGCGGATACTGATGACAGACATGGATGACACAAGGATTAAACACGTCTTCGAACTTCTCAGCGATAAGATCAAAGAAAGAAAAATTGAATTCATGACGCTTAACCCCAAGTCCTTCACCTCTCCTGCCGCATTCGAAGCAGAAGTTGCGAAGTTCGCAGAGCCCGCAGGAGGTTTCGACGACATCGTAATGCTGGTGCCCGTTATTCCAGTTCTCAACTCATCGGCTCCGCTCCTGAAGAAAGCCGGGCTCATGAACATCTTTGCGGGAATCCCCGCCGGCAAGGAAGGGCTCCTGAACATCAGGAAGATCGCCAATGAATCAGTGCGATATATCGGTTCGAGCGGAAGTCTGACCGCGCATCTCCGTCACACCTTGAAGCTTGTCGAGGAGAAGAAGCTGAATCCTGCAACCGCGCTTGCCGCAGTCGGCGGGATGAAGGATCTGAAGAAGGGGCTTGAAGCAGTTGCTGACGCAAAATTTCCCGGCAAGACTGTAATTTTCCCGCACTGCGATTTCCCGATAACGCCAATTGAGAAGATATCCGAACTTTCTCCTGAACTAGCAAAGACATTGACAAAAGACGGCTCATATACGATGGAGACGGAGAATTTGCTGGTAAGCAAATTCGGGAAGTAATAAATATTCCTGCGGAGCCGGCTTTAGAAAAATCCAACAATGATTTTGAACAGTTTCCGCAAGAAAAAGAAAAGCGGCACAGGGGTGCCGCACTCCAAAGTCAGGCCAAAGAGCCTGACAAATATAAATTAAGAAAAGGAGAAACATGAAATCATCAATCACTACATTTTTGGTGGCAACACTTGTATTAGTATTCTGGAGTTCCTCCCTCCACGCCCAGGTCGCCGGCGGATACACGAAGGCGGAAACCGACGATCTCGAAATCGCCAATTCTGCGAACTTCGCAATGAAGGCGCAGGAGGCAATCCTCAGGAAGGACAATAAGGACGCAAAGGTTTCACTGGTTAAAATACTTGAAGCCAGCAAGCAGGTTGTCGCCGGGATGAACTACAAGATGAAGCTCAAGGTCAATGTTGATGACAAGGAGAAGATCGCCGAAGTGGTGGTCTGGAAGAAACTTTCCGGAGAATACGAGCTGACATCCTGGAATTACAAGAAGGAAGAGAAGAAGTGATTGGTCTGCCAAAAGTAGGGACGGGCTTTAGCCTGTCCCATTCTTATATGAATATTAAGACCTGGTACAGGCTAAAGCCCGTACCTACTCCCTTATAGCTCCACTTGCAGCCCATACTCAATGACCTTGCCGGGCGGCAGGCCGTAGAATGTGCTTGCGTCATAGGAGTTTTTCGACATGAAGGAGAATATCTTCTTGCGCCAGCGCCGGAAGATCGAATCCGGCTTGATGACGAGAGATTCCCTGCCGAGGATATAAGTGATCTTGTTCAGGTCGAGCTTGAATCCCTTCTCCCTGATGTCATGCAGCGCCTCCGGTATGTTAGGATCTTCACTAAAGCCGTATTTCACCAGGACCCTGTGCATGCCTCCGCCCAGTTCCATGACCTCAGTCCTCCTGTCATCAGGGACGAAAGGGATGTCCTCGGTCTTGACGGTCATCAGGATGACCTGTTCATGCACGACCTGGTTGTGCTTGAAGTTATGCAGCAGCGTTCTTGGGATACCTGTTGGATTTCCTGTGAGGAATACAGCTGTACCTTTCGGCCTGAACGGTTTGTTCATTTCAAGATCCTTGAGGAAAAGGCCTACCGGCAGGGAAGTTGCCTCGACCTTGCAGCCTAGTTCGGACCTGTACCGCATCCAGGTCGAGATCATGAAATAGATAAGCGCCGCAATCAGGACAGGAAGCCAGCCGCCAGCCCTGATCTTCATGGAGCAAGCCATGAAGAACGATGCGTCTATTACGAGGAAGAGCACCGCGACCGAGACCATTATATACGTTCTGGTCGGCCAGACCTTTCTTGCGATGATGATCGCAAGGACGGTGGTGATGAGCATTGTCCCTGAAACTGCGATGCCGTAAGCTCCGGCTAGCGAGCCGGAATTCTTGAAACCGAGGATAAGGACAACAGTACCTGTGAAAAGGGCGATATTCATCGCCGGCATGAAGACCTGTCCGATCTCCTTTGACGATGTATGGATTATACGCATACGCGGGAAGAATCCGAGCTGGAGGGCCTGTCTTCCGAGTGAGAATGCGCCGGAAATTACGGCCTGTGAAGCGATGATCGTCGCCAGCGTGGCAAGTACCACCATCGGATAATGGAGAAACTCAGGGGAAAGCCTGTAGAAGAGATTCTCGACCTCATTGGGACGCCTCAGCAGATACGCCCCCTGTCCGAAATAATTGAGCAGAAGCGCGGGCAGCACAAGCGTGAACCAGCCTATCCTCATAGGGCTTTTTCCGAAATGGCCCATGTCGGCGTAGAGGACTTCGCCGCCTGTCACAGCAAGGAAGACTGAACCGAGGACTGCAAAACCGTGCCATTGGTTTCTCGTGAAGATCTCGAAGGCGTGCACTGGATTCAAGGCGTATAGGACTTCCGGGGCATTGAAAATAGACATAAGCCCGACAGCGGCGATCGTTATAAACCACAGGAAAATGATCGGGCCGAAAACGGCGCCAATCTTTGAAGTGCCAATTCTCTGGACAGCGAACAGCACTGCGAGTATCGCAATTGAAATATAAATGATATATGGCTCGAAGACCTTGGTGGCGACGTTGAGGCCTTCAACCGCGCTGAGGACGGAAATAGAAGGCGTGATTATTCCGTCGCCATACAGGAGCGCGGCGCCGATGATTCCGAGCATAGTGATGGCATAGAGCTTTTTTTTACTTTTCGTATCCTGCATTTCGCGGACGACGAGGGCCATGAGGGCGAGTATCCCGCCCTCCCCGTTGTTATCGGCTTTCAGCAAGAAGGTGAGATATTTCAAGGATATGGTCAGTGTGAGCGACCAGAAGAAAAGCGAGAGAATTCCAAGAATGTTTGCTTCGCAGACCTGCAGGCCATAGGATTCGGAGAAGCATTCGCGGAAGGCGTACAACGGGCTTGTGCCGATGTCCCCGTAGACAACACCGAGTGCGCCAAGTATCAGGACATACAAACTGTCCTTGGCGTAATTAGTTCCTGTGGTATTAGCTGTTTGATCCATAGTAAACCGAATAGATTTTAGGTAGGTGGATAAATTAACATTGTCCGGTTCTTTTTCAATCATAATCCGGTCAAATATCGTCTAAGTGGATTGGATTAATGCATTTATTGTTGTAAGTTATACGCGTTTGTTTCGTGTAAAACAAAAACCATGGAGAAACATATGGCCGAGAATCTTCAGAACGAAAGCGATGTCGCAGCGATAAACCAGCTCCGCGACACATACACCGGAATAAAATCTGAAATGGCCAAGGTCATACACGGCCAGAACGACGTCATTGAAAAAATGATGATATGCATACTGTCCCGCGGGCATTCCCTCCTGATGGGAGTCCCCGGACTTGCGAAAACCATGATGGTGCATTCCCTTTCGGAGCTGATGTCGCTTAAATTCAGCCGCATACAGTTCACCCCCGACCTCATGCCCTCCGACATAACCGGCACCGACATCCTGCAGGAGACCAACCAGCCCGGCAGAAGGGCGTTTGAATTTGTGAAAGGACCCGTTTTCGCGAACATCGTCCTTGCCGATGAGATCAACAGGACACCTCCCAAGACGCAGGCGGCGCTTCTCCAGGCGATGCAGGAGCACGAAGTAAGCGTTGTCGGAAAGACTTTCAGGCTCGAGGAGCCCTTCTTCGTACTCGCCACCCAGAACCCGATCGAACAGGAAGGTACATATCCCCTGCCCGAGGCCCAGCTGGACAGGTTCATGTTCTTCATCAAGGTGAAATATCCTTCAAAGGCCGAAGAACTTGCCATTGCAAAGACCACGACAGGCGTGATGAAGTCGGAACTGAAAAAAGTTATCAACAGCGAAAAGATACTTTTCTTCCAGGACCTTGTGAGAAGAGTTCCGGTTCCGGAACACATCTACGAATACGTCGTCCATCTTGTCAGAAGGACGCGGCCTGATTCGCAGGAATCCCCTGAATGGCTGAAGCCTCTTGTGACGTGGGGCGCCGGACCGCGCGCGGTCCAGTATCTGATCCTCGGCGCAAAGGCCAGGGCCGTACTCCAGGGAAGCTACCTTGTCAGGCAGGAGGACATTGAAAGCGTCGCCAATGAAGTCCTGACGCACAGGATACTTCTGAGCTTCCATGCGGAGACCGAAGGCGTGACAAGCGAAGACATCATAAAACGGCTTACCAGTGAATCAGAAGTCAATAAATGAATTCAGGGGCGAAAGCCGGCATGATTTCCTGGATCCGCAGGTCCTCGCCAGGCTTTCCAAGCTGAACGTGCTTTCCCGTGGACTTGTCGAAGGAAGTTTCACGGGCATGCACAAGAGCCCTCACCGCGGCTCAAGCGTGGAATTCGCCCAGTACCGGAAATATGTGCCGGGCGACGACATTAAGAACGTCGACTGGAAGATCTACGCCAAGACCGACAGGTTCTACATCAAGGAATTCGAGGCCGACACAAACCTGCGATGCCATCTTGTGATGGACTGCAGCGCTTCAATGGGATTCAAGGGGAAGCACGGCAGCAAGTTCGACTACACAAAACGTCTCTCCGCCACCCTGGCCCAGCTGCTGATACAGCAGGGCGACGCCGTAGGGCTCCAGTGCTTCAGCGAGGCCATAACCAAGGACATTCCGGCCCGGGGCAGCCCGAAACATCTCAGGAACATCTTTGAAATAATAAGTTCTGTCACGCCAACCGGCAAGACAGATGTTGTCAGCGTCCTACACGACCTCGCCGAGAAAATCAAACGGCGCGCGATGATCATAGTGTTCTCGGACTTCTTCACGGACATCGACGCCCTTCTCGACTGTTTCCAGCACATGAAGTTCAGGAAGCACGATCTGGCGATATTCCATATCATGGATCCCGAAGAGTTGAATTTCGAATTTGACAGGTCCATCCGGTTCCTGGACATGGAATCGACGTTCTCAGTAGTCACCGAACCGGCAGTCATCAAGAACGACTATCTCAAGGAGGTGAACCACTATCTCGACCGGATGATGCTGGGCTGCAGCGAGTTCCATGTCGACTACAGGTTCACGAACCTTTCCCGCCCCTACGAGGAAGTCCTTTCCGAATTCCTGCTGTCGAGACAGAGGAAGTAACCAGCCTGCCCGCCATAACTTCTTAGCGACGGCGGATGTTCGACGTTCGTTACTAATGGAACATAGTGAATTTGTTTTAAGGTGGGGCGCGTTCTCCGTAACGCGCCAAATGCGAATTTTTAGAGGTTCCCTGTAAACAATATATTCACATCATGTCCAGCGGCGATTCCGGCCTGTTGCCCAACGTCCGTATCACATGCGTGTAGATCATAGTCGTTTCCACGCTGTTGTGCCCAAGAAGATCTTGCACCTCCCTGATGTTCACTCCCTTCATGAGCAAATGCGTTGCAAAGCTGTGACGGAGTGTATGTACTGATCCGTATTTCGCAATACCCGCCTTCCTCATCCCCTCTTTCATCGCACGCTGGATGGTCATGTCCGACACATGATGCCTCCGCATCTTGCCGGACCGCGGATCTTTTGATATCGTCTCCGAAGGAAAGGCATACATCCAGCCCCAGGTCTTCCCTGCCCCCGGATATTTCCTGTCAAGTCCGTTCGGAAGATAGACCTCCCCTACCCCCGCTGACAAATCTTCCTCATGTATCTTTTTAACCGCCTCCAGATGCTTCCTCAATGGTTCCACAAGCTTCCTGCCCAGCAGAGTCGTCCGATCCTTGTCTCCTTTTCCACCCCTTACAAAAAGCTGGCAGCCCTCCCAGTCAATGTCCTGCACCCGCAGGCGCATGAGTTCCGAAATCCTCAGGCCACCCGCATATATCATCTCGAGCATCAGCCTGTCAGTTCCTTCAAGATGATCAAATATTGCTTTAACCTCGTCGACTGTAAATACACTCGGGAGCTTCGAACCGGATCTCGCACGCAGATTGTCGGACTGATCTCCCATGTCCTTCTTCAATACCTCCTTGAAAAGGAAATTTATTGCATTGAATGAAAGATTCTGAGTAGAGGCAGCCACATTACGGGATAACGCAAGCCAACTGATATACCTCCGGACAGTTTCAGGCTCATCTATGGCAAGGCTGTTTCTTTCTGCATATGATAGATATGCCCTTACACGTTCAATATAGGTCTGCTCTGTCCGGTAAGAATAGTTCCTAACCCTCAGTATCTCCCTCATCCTGCTCTCAATTGAATCCCTCCCCTCTATTTCAGGATGGATGTTCGTGCTCTCGCCTCCCGTCAATAAAGAATGTGGTACCCCGAGGCACTGCGCGCTCTGGGTATTTACGGAGTTTGGGAAAGAATGTGGTACAGGCGTCCCGCCTGTAACTTGCCTTTCGCTCGTAAGAGCTGTCTCTCCCCTCTGCGTTCCCTGAGGCACTATGTCTCTTGTCTTATCAACGGAGCATCCCGAGGAACTTTGCGCCAGGGGCATCGGATTTCCTGCATTTACCCCTGCCTCCTGCTTCTTCACCGTCGGCATATACACCGTCTCAAAAATCCTTACCGCCTCCTCTGCCTGCCTTCCCTGCCAGTCCTCTATTCTCGGTTCGCACTTGAGATTGTTTATGAAGTACTTCAGCCTGTCGGAAAGCTTTTCGATCCCAGGCGGCATTACCATGGCAGAATATCTCTTCACCCAGTGCAGCCAGTATTTCACCTTTCCCTCATCGACAAACTTGTTCTTTACTGCAAACTCCCCGAACCTATACAGATCCACTGTCTCAGCCATATTTCCCCCTCATAAGTAGGTACGGGCTTCAGCCTGTACCATTCTTATCTGTAACCTATCTTAATGCTGGTACAGGCTAAAGCCCATACCTACTTCATACCCATCCACACACATTCTCTCCATACCTTCCGCACTCCAGAACTCTCGAACTTTAGAACTTCCCTTCTGTGGCTTTTGCCCGTTAGACGGGGAGTTAGGCCACACACCTAATTATTTCCCCTAATTAGGCCACACATAATACAACCATATAACGCAACTGCCTAATAATTATTGTCACCTTTGTTTGAATTATTTTCATTGACATGCTATATTGATAACAAATTGAGGCTGATTTATTCAGCAGAACGTGCAATAAAAATAAGTCCAAGGGGGTACCAGATGCGATTGCATGACTTCTCCAATCCGAGATTTGGCCATGAGTTTTTTATTAAATCCACCAAATCCGACAATCCGTTCCGAGTTTTCCAACGTGTTCCCTAATAATAGTTGGGTAAGGAGATGATAATGAACATAAGTCAAGTCAGAGACCTCGCAGTAAAGCTCTTAGGATTATATTACTTAATTACTGCTATTGCCTACCTGCCGCAGCTTGTAGGTCTATTCACGATATCAGGCAAGGACAAGGAATTTATTACCCACATGGGCTTTTTCATCCTATCAGCAATATTACCTGCCATATTGTATTTCATAGCTGCTTTCTTTTTGTTGATTAA
Organism: Lentisphaerae bacterium GWF2_49_21; assembly: GCA_001804805.1. Taxonomy (GTDB): domain Bacteria; phylum Verrucomicrobiota; class Lentisphaeria; order Victivallales; family GWF2-50-93; genus GWF2-50-93. The sequence continues at coordinate 417 of MHBH01000078.1, read as the reverse complement.
GACTTCATTCGTCTTACGTATTCTTTGGCTTCACGAAGATTCAGTCCCAGCAACACCAACCACGCTTACGTTAACAACAGGGATAAGCCTCATCGGATTCTTCTATCTGATAGGTTCACTTGGCGGTTTATCTGTTGAACTCTATATACTAAGCATCAATAGAGAAATGTGGGGATCATCCATTCAATACAAGTATCTACCGAATATTGTCAGTTCTGTTTTGTCTTTGATCTGTATCATTAAAGCACGGAAAATTGCCGAATTTCTAAAAAGCAAAATAGAATAAAGTACCCAACAATTGGCATTCTCCTAACCCGCCAAGGCGGGTAGGAGATACCTGAGCGTTAGACTTTTAGATTTTATGGCAATTAAGAAAAAAATACAGCGACTCAAAGGCAAGATTCATCTCTTCTGGAT
>MHBH01000077.1 GCA_001804805.1 Lentisphaerae bacterium GWF2_49_21 | reverse complement strand
TTTAAATGAGATCATATAAGTTTGAAATAAGCTATTCAAAAGAATTAGGAAGGGGCTATGAACGCAGACTGTGAATATAAAATTGCGGCGTATTACTGGCCGGCTTATCACGATGAAAAGATGTGGGGGCAGTTTTTTAAAGGGCGCGAAGGTGAATGGGAGATAATTCGGAATTCACTGCCTAAATTTAAAGGCCACTGGCAACCCCGCATTCCCCTTTGGGGCTATGAAAACGAAGCAGATTCATCTGTTATGGAAAAAAAGATTGATATCGCTGCGGATCACGGTGTAAATATATTCATTTTTGACTGGTACTGGTATGGGAACAAGCCGTTTCTTGAAGATTGCATAAATAAGGGATTTCTAAAAGCCAGGAACAACGATAAGATTCAGTTTTATCTGATGTGGGCCAATCATAACGCCTGCAGCCTATGGGATATTGAACGATCTCATAATAATGAAATAATCTGGCCGGGCGCAGTTGATCGGAAAACCTTCGACACAATTGTGGGTCGGGTAATAGAACGCTATATGAAACATCCGTCATATTATAAAATTGACGGGAGGCCTGTATTTTCAATTTATGAAATTGGAACATTGATTAAAGGATTGGGTGGATTAGAAGAAGCGCGTAAAGCATTAGACTCATTCCGCAGCCGAGTTATAGATGCAGGTTTCCCCGGACTTCATCTACAGGCTATTCTCTGGAAAGAAATTCCTGCCGGGTTGTCAATGATCCCCGGGGATAAAACTCAAACGCAGGATAACACTATGCGCGTTCTTGGATTTGACAGTCTGACAAATTACCAATGGTGCCACTATGTTAAGCCGAGAGGCGATTATTCGGAATGGGCGAAAAAAGCGATTTTGCAATGGGAGCCATGGAGAGCCGAATTCTCAGTGCCGTTTTATCCGCATGTTTCAGTTGGATGGGATACGAACCCCCGCTTCAAGTCCTTGCAGGAGGATGTTATTTTAAATCAGTCTCCACAACTCTTCGCGGATTCCCTGCGCAAGGCGAAGGAATTTCTGGACAAACATTCAATTGAACCCAGACTGTTAACAATTAATTCCTGGAACGAATGGTCTGAAGGGAGTTATCTTGAACCGGATATGAAGTTTGGAATGGAATATCTTGAAGCAATAAGAAATGTCTTTGTAAAACCTCGACGGGGGTAATTCACATGAATACTCCTCCTTTTTCTTTGCCCGATCTCCTAAACGTCCGCATCGAGACCGGGATTCGCGAACATCGCATGAGCAAGGCTGTTGTCCGTATTAAAGATTGTGTCGGTCGACCGGTGCCAGAAGCAACTGTTACTGTCAGGCAAGTCTCGTCAGACTTTCTCTTTGGTGCCAATATTTTCATGCTCGGTAGCTATCCAAGCGACGATCTTAACACACGTTATGAGGAGGCCTTTACGCAGCTCTTCAACGCCGCCACGGTCCCTTTCTACTGGCGCGACCTTGAGCCCGAACGGGGACATTTGCGCTTCGCTGCTGACTCTCCGCCGATCCCGCGCCGCCCACCGCCGGATGCCGTGGTTGCGTTTTGCAAAAAGCACGGACTGAACATGAATGGGCACTGTCTTGTCTGGGACTATAGGCCGTATTCGATACCCATGTGGCTGAAGGATACCAAAACCTGTGAGCTCCTGCTGGATAGGCGGATCAGGCAAATCGCCGGGCGATATGGCGAAGATATCCCGCGCTGGGATGTGCTCAACGAATCACTCAGTAAGCGAAATGTGCCGGATAATTGGTCCGAGATCTGCCCGATGCCAGCGAATTATGAGCGGCTGTCCTTCGAATGGGCAGCTCGTTTCCTTCCCAAGTCGGCCCACCTGATGATCAACGAGACAACTCCCACAGCCTGGTTCCCACAGTATCGCCTTTCCTTCCTGGAACAGATCGGGCGTTTACTGAATGACGGAGCGAAAATTGATGGAATCGGACTTCAGTGGCATCTCTTCAGCAAGGAAGACGTGCAGCGGGTTCTCGCAGGCGAAATATTACAACCGGAGGATATGCTACGGGCCCTTGACGACTACCAGCAATTCGGACTGCCCGTGCATATCAGCGAGATTACCTTGCCATCTGTGAATCATGAGCCTGCAGGGGAAGAGATCCAGGCTCGTATGGCGCGCGATTTCTACCGGCTCTGGTTCAGCCATCCTGCCGTGCACGCCATTACTTGGTGGAACGTGCCAGATGGCGGTGCAGCAACCGGAGAGGCCAAGATTGCTTCGGGGCTGTTGAAACGCGATCTCAGTCCCAAGCTGGCGTACGAAGCGCTCCGTAAACTGATTGCCGAAGAGTGGCGTACCAACCTAAGTGTAGTCACCGATGTCAACGGTGAGGCCAGCTTCCACGGTTTTCACGGTGGCTATCGATTGTGCATGGACGGACAACAGCAGTCTTTCGAACTCCGGCCAACGTCCAATGACTTCACGCTCATCCTAAAATAAGATATCGAAGATCTACGATTGCAGGAAGCTCAAGGACGGTTTCAACTCGATGCCGGACGGCGAGGAGATCTTCTTCATCAGCAATCCCGGCCTCGGCCTATGGGCTCTTAAGGAAAAGTTTGTCTGAATTAGTAGAATTTACTTATGATGATGCATAATATATCAAATATAAATGCATCACATCAAAGGTTTCCGGATGAACCAGCTCAGCTCGAAAGTACAATTCTACAGATCAATGGCGATGATGTACGATGCCGGTCTTCCATTGTCCAAGGCTCTTGCGCAAAGGCATCCGCATCCACTGAGAAAAATCTGCAGGGGGATGTCCGAGGGGATTGATAAAAACGGTTCGACGATGAGCGAACAGATGCGTTCCTATCCCTGGTTCTTCACGAATCTGGAATGCCGACTGGTCAAGGCCGGAGAACTGACAGGTGGACTGGATGTCATTTTCAAATCCCTTGCTGAATGGTTTGAAACCAGGAAAAAGTTGAACAGCCGTATCATCTCCGGGATGGCATATCCCGCCTTGCTCTTCCATTTTGCCGCATTTGCGATTCCCTTCATTTCTTTTCTCCTCGGAAAAGCATCGATTGCCGGAACAATATTGCAGATTGCTATTTTTCTATGTCCTCCATATCTTTTTCTGCTGTCATATTTGGTTTTCACCAAGTTCAAGCATCTTTTCAATATGGATCCTCCTCTCTTCCTGAGCAGGATGGCTCTGAATGTCCCGGTCTTCGGAAAGCTATTCCGGAAAATGGACTATGCCCGGTTCTTTGGCGTGTTCAGTCTGGCCCTTGACGCGGGATTGAACATAAAGGATTCAATAAATCTTGGCGCAGATGCCTGCCGGAACCGGTATATCCGCTATATATTCCTGCAGACGGCAGGAAAAATTGATGAGGAGAACTGCACTTTCACCGAAGCGTTCTCCTCGTTTATTCCTCCAGGAGAAAATGGCTCGATGGAGATTTCAATGATTGAAACCGGGGAACAGTCGGGCAAAATACCCGATGCGGCAAGGCATGTGGCTTCAGTGTACCAGTTTGAAGCTGAGGAAACCTTGAATCTAGTTGCGAATTTGGTTCCAAAAATTGTTTACATAATTATCGTCATCTACATGGCCTTCACGATTCTCAGTTTCTGGTCCCAGCTCTGGGGACAGCAGAACATAGGTCCCCTAAATTGAAAATTTAGAGATTTCTTGCTTCTTCCCTTTTTCCGGATTATCTTCCCTGTCATTATGAAAGCCAATAAGATAAAATTTGCCATTGGAGGGATTCATCATGATTAATGCTCGTTCTTGTTCTATCAGATTCTCCGTCTCCGCCATAATAAAGACATGTGTTCTGATATTTGCAGTTATGGCATTGTCTGGGTGTTCGGTGTTTAACGATGGCGCTCCTTCGGCATCAACCGATCTCTTATCACAAAACTCAAGATATATATTTATGCCGCCAATCGACGATGGCGGCAAGTCCAGCGGACCTCATGCGGTGACTGTTTGCCTTCCTTCCGGATATGATTCGACCGACAGGCGCTATCCGGTCATTTACGTGTTGGATGGCGAATCCTCATTTATGACCAGGCAGAACGGTATGACTGCGACCATTGCGTATGAGCTGGCTCACGATCAATTGGTCCATGACGGCCTGATACAGCCTGCCATCTTCGTTGCAATACATAATTCACAGGACTCAAGCGGTAAGCCGATACCAGGCAACCGGCGTATGGATTATGCTCCGTCGGATCAGACAAATAAAGAAGGAATTATTGAGACCACCAAAGGAGAAGGCTACTATGAGTTCATTGCCTCCACGATCAAACCGCTGATTGACAAGACGTATCGCACGCGCCCTGAGCCGGCTTCAACCGGTGTGGCTGGTTTTTCAGCGGGTGGCATAGGGGCGTTCTGGATGACCTACCATCATCCTGAAACCTTCGGCATGGGGCTTTGCCAGTCGCCTCCATTCCGGCCACCATGGGCGGGAAAAGAATTAATAGATGAACACAAGGGGGCCGTTCCTCCAGTACGCTTGTGGATTGATGCAGGATCACGGGAGTATGATTTCATATATAAAGACGCCTATGTCGCTTATCGCAAGTTGATAGCCCAGGGGTTTCGTCTGAACGAAAATCTGGCTTTTTATACCGGGCACAACCATGGGCATGAGAAATTTGACTGTAACCGCCGTATGCGTTCCGCCCTCTATTTCCTGCTGCGTACGGAGACTCCGAAGCTGACCAGTGTGGAAATTACCGAAATGGATTCGGTCGAAGGCGGAACGATAAGTCTGACCCGTCCTGGGCACGTGGTGCTTGAGACAGTTTATGATAACTGGTTCAGGCTCACGGATTGCACTGCCGAATTCAAGGTCGCAAATCCTGACATCGTTATCCTCGGTGGAAACAGCGGCAACGAACTGCGACCCAAAGCCGCAGGACAGACAACTATTGCCTCGACTTTTGACGGCCGGGAAATTATCCAGCAAATAGAGGTGATTGCTCCCAAGGCCCAGGAAAAGTGCAACTCAACGTTGAAATCCGTGGTCATAGATGGAGACCTGTCTGACTGGCCAGCTCTTCCTTTCCAGGTTGACAAGCCACAGAATAAAAACGATGTCTCTGCCTGGAGCGGGCCGGCCGATCTGTCCTACCGGTTCGGCTGCATGTACGACGACAAGTATTTTTATGTTGCAGTTCAGGTCACAGATGAACATCTGGACAGCGTGCCTGAGAAAGATCCTTGGTTCCAGGATGGTGTAGAGGTGCGTATCGATGCCCGCCCTGAAGAGGAGAGGCTCTTTGGGAAAGGGGAGAACGAGTTCAAGGATATTCTGCTTGTGGCCATGAGTCCTGCCCGCACAGGCGAAACGCGAGCTCCCTTTAATGCCGCAAAACTCCCGGACGGGGTCAAGGCGGTATGCGTTGCAACCGACAACGGATACAATGCGGAAATTGCCATTCCAGTCGCTTATTTAAACGACAAGGCAGGAGGACAATGGCCCGCAGTCCGCATCAATGTGGTGGTAAACGATTTTGACGGTGATTACAAGGGCTTCCGCGGCGACAAGCTATGGTGGCAGCCCGACTGGCGGACACCAGACAACACCTGGGGCTCGGGTACTTTCCTGAAGAAATAAGCAGGTGGTCTAAAGGAAAACTCATTAGACAGTTGAATTCCTGAGGAATTTCCTTGGGGGGAGGCCGGTGCGTTTGCGGAAGGTCTTTGAGAAATGGAATTCGTCGTAGAATCCTGTCTTTTCCGCAATCGTCTTCAGTTTATCCCCGCGCAGGAGCAAGGTCTTTGCCTCGTTTATCCTCATGTTCAGCAGCGAGTCCAGAGGACTGCGTCCGGTAAGCTTCCTATATTTGTGCGAGAGGGTCGAAGGGCTGACGTTCAGGAAACTGGCGATGTCCTCGAGCTCAACATATTCACTCAGTTTCTTCCTCATGAAGCTTTCCACCTTTTCGATGAAGAGTTCGTCTTCGGTCTGTACCTTGTCGGAACTGATCGCCCAGCTGTTCTCCCTGTCCGTCATCTTTGCTGTATTCTTATGGAGCAGTTCGATTATGGAATAGAAGATGGACTGTGTCTCCCAGAAGCTTCTTTCTGTTCCTGGTTTGGATGATGCAATATTATACAATAAATCGCCAAGAAGATTTTCGGGATCGTGGAATATCGCAAATCTATCCCTTTTGCCTGTAAATTTGTCCAGAACTGCGAGTTCGCCGCCGGAAAAAATTATGTATCTGCTCTCGATTGGAACGTCAAGCCCTCTCGTGTCTTCGCGGTATGGAGTGCCCGGGGCATAAAGATGGGCTATCCCCGAAGTCCTTGGAAGCCATTTCCGGCAGTGTCCGGGACGACAGAGGCCGCAGTCGTCAACGGAATAGTCAAGTACCCATTCCTTTTTCCTTAAGATACCGCTCAGCCTCGTGGTGTCCTGGAAATTCAGGATCGCGGAAATTATCCTCGGATTGATCTTCGAGTATTCCGATCCGTCAAAAATGAAACCTCTGTTCGCCGCATTCGGCATGAAGGTTTTCCGCAATTGATGTTTTAATCTTCCTTATAAAGAATCTCCTGCCGTCCAAAGGACGGCAGGAGATTCTTTATTTGCAATAATATACATTAATTATGCATTAGTTTCCATGTTAATCATTCGGTTATGTCGATATATTTTCTCATACAAAAGGAGAAATAATGAGAATATTCATACTGATGGCAGCAGCATTATTCACGACAGATGTACTCTCCGCACAGCAGCAAATTAAGTCTGGAGAGCCGAAGGATATTATATTCAAATCAAAGTTTGACGGTTCTGATCAGAAATATGTCCAGATCATCCCGGCAGAATTCAAGAAGGGCAAAGGCGATCTCATGATAGCGCTGCATGGACATGGTTCGGACAGGTGGCAGTATATCAAAGACGGCAGGGGTGAGTGTAAAGGGGCAAGAGATGTAGCCTCAAAGCATAAGATGATATATGTGTCCCCTGACTATCGGGGGAATTCCTGGATGGGGCCGGCCGCAGAGGCTGACATTGTCCAGATCATTGAGGAGTTCAAGAAGTCATATGATGTGAAAAGGATATTCCTTGTAGGAGGCTCCATGGGAGGGACGTCTGTCCTGACTTTTGCGGCGCTTCATCCTGATCTGGTTTCAGCTGTTTCCAGCCAGAACGGATTGGCCAATCATATTGAGTTTAATTCTTTCCAGGATGCCATATCACTCTCCTTTGGCGGTTCCAAGGCCGAAAAGCCAGATGAATATAAGAAGCGCAGTTCCGAATTTCACGCGGACAAGCTTAAGATGCCAATATCCATTACCGTAGGCAAGAACGATAATGTAGTTCCTCCTGACAGCGTAATACGCCTTGGAGAACAGTTGAAGAAAACCAATAGGAATGTAATGCTGCTGGTTAATGAAAAAAATGGTCACGCCACCAGTTACGATGATACCGTCAAGGCGATTAAATTCATCATTGAAAGTGTCGATAAACGTTGATGACTAGATACTCTCGGCGGAAGTTCTTCCGCGCGACGTTAAAGGGGAATATTGCGAATCTCGCAGAGAAATGGATTATTAAGATTGCGTTTCCACAATTCGCAGAATTGTGGAAACTTGTAGATTTGCTTGTGCGGAAGGACTTCCGCCAAGCAAATCTAGTTTGTGGAAAACATTGATATCATAACATAAGCAATAGGAGAGGAATATATGAAAAAATTTGGAACTGCGGCAGTGTTCAAGGGACCGAACAGGAAGTTCGAGATACGGAAATATCCCGTCGTGAAGCCTGAATTCGGAAATGTCCTGCTCAAACTGGAATACAGCGGAATCTGCGGGACGGACATCCATATCTGCAGGGGAAATCTCCCAATGCCTGCCCAGGATCTGATAATTGGGCATGAGTTTACTGGAAAGGTCGAATCAATCGGAGGGACAGGAGCCAAGGATGCCTTGGGAAACCCAATCAAGGCAGGTGATTCGGTAATTGCATGCGTTGCCATTCCCTGCGGAAAATGTTTCTGCTGTGGACACGGAGAGTTGTCCAGCTGCATGAACTTCGGAGTCACATATCTGAAGGATCCTGAGGAAAAACCGCATTTTCATGGAGGATTCGCGGAATATCTTTTTTCTCCGATTGAGAATATTGTCAGGATTCCTGATGGCGTAACTGCGAAATCCGCAGCGGCATTCCCGTGCGGAGGTCCTACAATAATCAGGGCATGCAAATATGCAGGAGAGCTCGAGTCAGGTGAACTTGTAGTTGTGCAAGGCACAGGCTCTCTTGGGATTTTCGCGGTCGCATGGGCGGTAAGCCATGGATGCAAGGTCGTCGCGATCGGCTCGTCATCCAATCCGGAAAGAAGCAGGATCGTCGAGAAGCTTGGCGCTGAAATGGTCCTCGATTACAGGAAGGTTTCAAAGGAGGACAGACTGAAGAAAATCCAGGAGTTTGCCAAAGCCTGTGGACGTGGCAACGGTGCGGATGTCGTCATCGAGACAAGCGGTTCGCCTGAGGCGTTTCCGGAAGGATTGGATCTGGTGAGGACAAGGGGACGCTATATCGTTCCCGGACAGTATTCCTCCAGCGGTGGAGTGAAGGTCAATCCTGAGCTAATAACTTTCAAGGCGATTAGGATAACCGGAAGCGGCCAATACTGCATGGGCGACATTGGCGCTTATCTAGGATTCCTGAAAGACAATCCTAAGATCCAGAAGATATTCAGCGAGTGTATTACGCATGAGTACAAGATTAAGGATGCGGATCTCGCAATTGCGGATGTCGCGGCGGGGAAGGAGATAAAGGCGGTATTCTCATATTAAAGTGTTTAAGTAGGTACGCCCTTTAGGGTGTACCATTCTCAAATTCATGGGACAGGCTAAAGCCCGTCCCTACTTTAAAAAAATGAAAGCGGCGAATGTAAGTGTATGAAGGATAAAAAGATGAAACATGATTGGAGAAAAATTCTTGAGGCGGAGAGGATCAAGAACCTTGATCCGTTGCACAATCTCACTTATTTCTGGAGAGGCAGATATTATCTCGAAAACGAGTTGACAGGTAAATCAGCACCGGCCATAATGGCCGGTGCTTTTAAAAATGCCCTTGAGAACCTGCCTTGTCCGATCAGTCCGGAAGATGAATTTTTCGGAGGCAAGGACTGCTACGTTTCAAAAAATCTGCCGGATGGAATTTCCGAGGAGCAATATCAGGTAGCTGTAAAAGCCGATGAGAATAAGGGCAGGAGGGATTTCGTGTCAGGGCACAGCCATACTCTTCCGGATTATTATGAAATAGTCTCTCTCGGCATCGGAGGAATAATTGAAAAGGCGGAAAGATCCCTGGCGAAACCTCGCCGCAGCCTAAAGCAGAAGGAATTTCTCACCGCTGTAATCATGATGATGGAATCCTTTTCATCCTATGTTCTGCGAAGTTCGCAGGAGGCGGGCAGGGCTGGAAGGAAAGACATCGCGGAACGATTGAAGAGAATATCCAGGAAAGCTCCACAGAACCTACACGATGCCATGCAGCTTATCTGGATCACTCACGTTGTCCTTGAAAGCGAAGGGCGCGGGCACAACGCGCTCGGGAGAATCGACCAGTATCTCTATCCGTTTTACAGGAAAGATTTGGACAGGGGAGTTATTACTAATAGTCTTGAAATTAAATGGAATCCCAAAATAAAGGAGGGCGGACATTCTTGTCCGCCAACTCGCGGGTTGGAAAACCCGCGCTCCGTTGAAGAGAAAATGCAAAGAAATAATTATGAGATGATTAGTGATGAAGCGCTTCATCTGTTCTGCCATCTCTGGTCTAAGATCGAGGGATTCCACGAAGTAACTAACATCTGCATAGGCGGACTGACTCCTGAAGGAAAAGATGCTGTGAACGAGCTCACGTACATATGTCTCGAGGCCACGAAGCTTGCCAGATCGCCGTCGACAAACCTTTCCGCGCGCTTCCATGATGGTTCCGACAGGAGATATCATCTGGCATGCGGGGACGTTATCAGGTCCGGTATTGGTTTCCCTGCGATATTCAATGATCATGTGACGGTGAAGTCTCTTGAGAACATCGGAGTCCCGGCTGAGGCCGCCAGGGACTACTGCATGGTCGGATGCATAGAGACAATGCTTGCGGGAAGACAGCAGGCATGGGGTGACAGCCGTTTCAATCTCGCGTTGGTATTGTCCAAGGCTATTGACAGCGCGAAAAACGAGAAGTCTTCTTATGAATATTTTGTCAAGCATTTTACGGAATTATTCAAGAAAGAATTGATGAAGCATGTCGAGTACATCAATAATATAATTTCGAGCCATCCGCCGGGAAAATTCCCGGATCCGCTGCTGTCGGCGTTCACTCAGGATTGTATTGGCAGGGCGAAGGACATCAACGATGGAGGAGCAGTCTTCAGGCGCTTCCACGGTATTGGATGTGTCGGTCTTGCGAATATCGCAGATTCGCTGTCGGCGATGAAGAAGCTTGTCTTTGAGGAGAAGAAGATCCGGTTTGATGACCTTGTGAAGGCGCTTGATGCGGATTTCGCAGGATATGAGGACATGCGGCTCATGCTTGTCAATAATGTACCGAAGTACGGCAACAATGATGATTATGTGGATTCAATTGCGGCATGGCTCGTGGAGCTCTTCACTTCAGCATGTCTCGGACACAGGACTGTCGACGGCGGACGTTTTGTCGCGAACATGGCGACCAATATCCAAAATATCCCCTGCGGTGCGGAGGTGAAGGCGACTCCGGACGGTAGGAGGGCGTTCACTCCTCTTGCGGACGCGGCATCGCCGAATTCAGGCAGGGACATGAAAGGGCCAACGGCATTCATCAATTCGGTTTCAGCTCCGGATTATTCGAAGACAGTTGGCGGCACGGTGATTAACATGAAGTTCGATCCGGAATTTTTTCCAGGAGAAAAAGGAGCTGAATGCTTTTTGGCGATCACCCGGGAATTCGTAAGGAAGAGGATACATGAGCTCCAGTTCAACTTCTCCGGCAATGAGATCCTTGAGGCTGCAAGAAAAGATCCCGAAAAACATGCAGGACTTGTCGTGAGAGTCAGCGGCTTCTCCGCATATTTCACAAGGTTGGACAAGAAAGTGCAGGATGACATAATCAGGCGCAGGGTCCATAAATAAATAAGCAAGTAGTTCCTAAGTTGAAGAAAAGAGTCTCCAGCTGTAATATAATGGCCCTCAAAAACAAAACTGGAGATTCCATATGAACAGTTCAGTATTTGCCCCGATCCCCGCCGATCACCCATTGAGAAACTCCGTCTGGATATGGCCGGAAGGGTACATGTACCTTCTGAACCATTTCGCACAGTTCAGATATGACTTCAAGCTTGCAAAGGTTCCAGCAAAGGCGCCATTGTTCATCACGGCTGACAAGTCGTACAGGCTTCACATCAATGGGAAATACGTCTGTCGCGGACCGGCGAGAGGATACCAGCAGCATTGGCCGTTCGACGAGGTTGATGTTAAGAAATTTCTAAAATCAGGACATAACTGGATTTCCATCGAGGCATATACCCCCGGAATCAGTACATTTTCATATCTCCACTATACGAAGGCAGGAATGCTCTGCGCGGCGAAGTGGGGAGATTTTGAGATCAATACAGCTCCGAAGACCTGGAAGATGAGACGTGACTACGCGTATAACATTGATACCGCAAGGCTGTCAATGCAGCAGGATTTCCAGGAGGATTTCAACGCTTCGAAAAGCGATCGGAGCTGGATCCTTTCGGCGAAGGCGCCTGTGGACTGGAAGGCGGAATATTTCCCGACCCATGGACAGCAGCTGCTTTCAACGCCGTTCGGACAGCCTCCATACGACAATGTGGAACCGAGGGGGATTCCGATGTTGAGGGAGGATTTGATTGCCCCAGTAGAGGTAACATCAGAAGGCGTCGGTAAATGTGGAGGTGAATACAAGACCTGCAAGAATATTTCCTGGCATTTCATAGACAATGAATTCTCGTCCGTTAAGAACTGGGAAAAGGGAAGTTCTGTGAAGTCTGCTTCCGGGAAAGAATCCATGGAAGTAACTGTAAAGCCCGAAGGATCCGGAAAGTTCAGCGCGATAACTTTTGATATGGGAAAATTTTCTGTCGGGAATTTAATAGTCCAGGTCGAAGGCGCAACAGGCGCCGAGATCCTGGACTTCCATTACTTCCAGTGCCTGCGCAAGGGGATTCCCGTATTCCTTCTGCCTGGTGGCGGCTGTCTTGCGGCATTCGCAAACAGGCTGAGGCCTAGGAAAGGAACTACGTTCCACGAATTCTTCCACATTATGGGCGCAAGGCATTTTACCCTCATAGCACGCGATCTGACAAGACCGTTGAAGATAAAACTTAGTTTACGGACTGCGTATTATCCTTTCACGATGAAAGGCGATTTCAAATGCTCAGACAAAGACCTCAATGGGATCTATGAAATTTCAGAGCATACGCAGCAGATCTGTTCGATCGATTCATACGTTGACACGCCGTGGCGTGAACAGGCGCAGTGGTGGGGCGACGCCCGTGTCCAAGCAAGAAACACATTCTACATGGATGGCGATGCGCGTCTGCTCGCCAGAGGAATTCATTCGATTGCAGGGCAAGATGCTCCCCAGGGATTGACCTATGGCCATGCGCCGACGTCTTCAGGATGGTGTATACTTCCCGACTTTGCTCTTACGTGGGTGCTCACGGTCTACGATTATTACTGGCAGACCGGAGATTTGAAAGTCTTCAATGAACAACACCCGAGAATAAAGGAAGTCCTCGGTTATTTCAAGTCGCCTGAAGTCAGGGACGAGGAAGGACTTCTAATCTACGATCCACGATTCTGGCTTTTCGAAGACTGGTCAACACTGCCAAAGGAGCGCGTACCGACATTCCTCAACCTGTGGCATCTTGTCACCCTTGAACATTACGCGAAGCTCCTGAAGGCCGCAGGGAAAAACTCAGAACTTAAAAAATGCAGTGCGGAAATAAGCTTCAGGAGAAAACTCATTGAAAAGAGGCTCTTTGACAAGAAGGCCGGACTTTTCTGCGGCTGTCTTGACAAGAACGGAAAGATTTCCGGCGAACCTTCGGTCCATGATCAGGTGATGGCGATCATGCTGAACCTCAAACCTGAATTCCACAGGAATATGATTGAGAAGCGGATTCTTCCATATCTCAAGGACGAGAAGGCGTCGTGGCCGGTTCCTTCGGCCTTCTGGGCGACGTATGTATTGGAAGCCATGGGGCAGCTGGGATTTGCGAAGGAATCTATTGACTTTATCAGGGAAAAATGGTCTCCGATGTTGAGTACTGGCACGACCTGGGAAGGATTTGACTGGGAGGAACCGTCTGGTGGATCATGTTCGCATGCCTGGACAGGCCATCCGTCATTCCATTTCGTGAACATACTTGTCGGGCTCAGGCAGCGCGGCCTGGCATGGGGAGAAATTGAATTTGCTCCTTCATTCGTAAAGGGGATTGATTTTGCTGAAGCGTCCGTGCCATCTCCAAAAGGCGCGATCAAGGCGAAATGGAAGAGGACCGGCGGGAAAATCGAGGCTGAAGTGAAGATACCCTCCGGAGTTAAGCTCCATGTGAAACTGCCGGGAGTCGACAAGGTTGTAAGCAGGGCTGGAAAATATTGGTTTACAGTCTGAACGGAAATTGCCTCAGAGATAATTTTCTGCAATATGTCTTATGAAAGGGCCGATCGAATTGGCCTTTGGTTCTATCATCTGCATGGAGAATCCTGCAATGGAAAGAAAGATGGACAGCAGGAATGCCGGGAGCCAGGTTCGGCGCAGAGCCGTTAGCAGCCAGTTGGAATCATAATTTCTTTTGACGCGTTTGTAGATTCTATTCATGATGAATGCGTCCAGCATCAGTTCGGCAAGCAGATTGGGTGCTGTCCAGACGACATACATGCATACGATCATTCCGGCGCATAGGGCGAAGAGCAATATTATCAGGAATGCAATTTCATCCGCATCGAATCCCGGGATATCTCCAGATAGAGTGACATCATCGGGCATGGAGTTTGAAATGTAGTCCTTCATATTTTCAGCAGTATCAACTGCATCATCTTCCATTGCATGCGTTTCCCCTGTTTCCTGATAATGGAGCCATATCCGCAGGAAGGCTAGGAATACCAGGTATGAAAGGCAGACGGCGGCGGGATACCTCATCCACATCTGGGTCATGCCTATTTTCAGCAGTAGGAATGAAAACAGGAATCCGAATATGCCTGTACCGAGCAGGATGACGAACATCTGCCCTCTGGGGAAATCACTGCGGAGCAGCCATCTTTCGAGCCGTCTGATGAATTTTTCCCTTGTGCCGTGCATTTTGACAAACCCTTATTTATCCAAAGCCAGGGAATTATATTGAGGCAATTTCAAAATTGCCTCTTTTGAGCTGATTTCAAAAGTTGGAGTGCGCTGCTTTAGCGTGTGTAACCCGTTGAATACCAAGACACGCTGAAGCTGTGAACTCCAACAAGCGTTATTTCCGCAACAAACGTTATTCGTTTTTTGAAATCAGCTCATATCAATCAAATACCCTTAAAATAAATCCATGCAAATCCCCGAAAACGAATTGATTTTTAGGCGTATGGATTAATCTTATAGGGAATTAGCGTTAATCCGGGAAGTATCTGTGAAGCCAAACAGGCCGTTTCAAATTTTCATAGTCATTCTAATCCTTATAACCGTAGCGATCGCTGCGGTCTTTTTGCTTATCGAGAAGAAGAAGGAAAAGGTGGATAAGCCACTCGATGAGATCTCATCCGCATGGCTCCAGTTCAGGATGGGCGAGTATAACCAGGCCATAAAAAGATTCCAGATGGTTCTCGATGGAGTTCCGGAGAATTCCCCCGAACGGATACAGGCTCTCTACGGGCTTGCGTGCACCCACTGGCTCAAACAGCTCCCATACGGTGACAAAGCCACGGCCGCCGAACTTTTCAATGAGATAATAACGAAGTCGCCGGACAGCGAATATGCCGCATGGAGCACGCTTGCCCTGGTCAGGATGCAGCATATAGTGATTTCAGGAACTACGCCTGATTATCCCGTGGTCAGGAAACTATACCAGCAGGTATATGACAAATATCCTAAGCATACAGCTGGTCATGAGGCGTTCATCTACATGATTGGCACGTATCTTGCCGCCTTCACAAAAGAGGATGCGGAATATGCAAAAGGAAAGCTTGATGAGTTCATCAAGGACAATCCGAATTCGCCTTTCATCAGCAGCGCCTGGGGGCTTTACGCCAGGGCCTGCCAGAACCTCAACCTGAAGCAGGAGAGGCTTGACGCGATGCTGAAGGAGCTTGAGAAGAGGGAAATAGATCCGAGGAATCCGTTCATGGACAATTCCTCCGCCTACTGGGCGATAGCTTCTGTTGCCGAATTCGAGGTGGGTGACTTTGACACGGCCCGTAAATACTATAGGATGATGCTGAAGGAATATCCCCGTGAGAGAAGAAATTTCGGAGCGAACAAGGCGATTGAGAGGATGGATGCGATGGAGGAAAAGCTTAGGGAGGAAAATTGATTTTGAAAAGCATCTATGAATTTCTGAAGAAATATCATGCACTGATCATAATAATGGTTGTGTATGTCTGGGCATTGGTATCAGTTGCCATGTACCGGTATGCCGAGTCACCGCCGGGGACGATCACTCTCCGGATAAGCCACTGGCAGCTTGAGGCCGGTGTGCGCGACGGCTTGAACGAGATGGCGAAGGAATACCAGAAGACCCATCCGAACGTGAGGATTCTCCAGGAGGCCATTCCAGAAGGTACATACGGCCAGTGGCTGAGCACGCAGATAATGAGCGGGACAGCTCCAGATATCATCGAGATGGGATTTATCCCCCACCAGGTGCTGTTGGCATACTATAACCGATACTGCTATGTGATAACCCCGTTTGTCAACAAGCCCAATCCGTATAATAAGAACAATGAGTTTGCCAATGTTCCCCTGAGGAACACCTTCAAGGATGGAATGTCGGCTGGATACATAAACGAACTCCAGGAATATATGCAGGTTCCACTGTCATCCTTCTCTGTAAGGGTCTTTTATAATGTCGATCTGCTGGAGAAGCTTACAGGTTCCAAGGTTCCGCCGAAGACCTACAGGGAGTTCTTCGACCTCTGCACCAAGGTCAAGGCTATGAAGGACGAGGAGGGCAGGAACTATACCCCTGTAGTGGGATCAAAGTACCATTTCGGGATGTGGGAGGGCAACCTCTGCGCGATGATGACATATAAGACCATGGAGAAGGCTGACCTTAACAGGGACGGGTATGTCGGCAACGATGAGATGTATATTGCCGTCAAGTCCGGACTTCTTGACTTCAAGTCAAGGCCGATCGAGGCGAGATTTGAGATGATCCGCGAGATCGCGGACTTCTGCCAGCCGGGATTTACCGGTCTCTCACGCGACGAGGGGGTTTTCCTCTTTGCCCAGAAGAGGGCGCTTTTCATGACCACAGGCACCTGGGATGCAATGAGTCTCCAGCAGCAGGCGAAAGGCAATTTCACCCTGGGTATAATGGATTTTCCGATGCCGACGAAGGATGATCCCAAATATGGCGATGTAGTTGCCGGACCCAGATACGAGAATCCCGGGCTTGGTTTCAATTATGCCGTGACAAGAACCAGCAAATATCCCGAGGTCGCTTTCGATTTCCTGCTTTTCATGGCGTCGAAGGAGAACAACGAGAGGCTCAACAAGATAATCGGATGGATACCAGCGGTCGAAAACACAGAGACAGATCCCTTCCTCAAGGATTTCAAGCCGTGCCTGAATGGGATCTATGAGAATTTCAACGTATGGCTTGGAGGTGAGACATGGATAAGGTGGACGCAGCTGACATCCCTCTACCAGGTGGATCCCAATTTCAAGTTCAGCAGGCTTGTGGACGAGTTCATACCTTTCTACAAGTCGCAGAAGGGGGTTGACGATTTCATGGAGGCGATGAAGGACAGGAACAGGGTGATCCCGTCCAACGAGAGATTCCTTGCAGGATTCCGTTCGCAGGCGATACTTGCAAAGAGCCCCGAAGAGGCCAATTCGTTCTGGATCAAATACAGGACGCAGACCAGGGACCGCCAGGTCTTCCACGAGATATGGTTCTCGACCGAGATGAAATATGTCAAGGACGGTCCTCCGTTCACGAGCGAGTACGGTCCGTATGAATACAGCAAGGAAGTCCTTGAGAAGGTGAAGAAAAGAGTCAAGAGATAAATTTCGAAGCATGCTCCGAAGTTTATTTATAAAAAACAAGGTTTTTTATCATGGCAGGCAAATCAATAAAATGGAGCCAGGTGGGGTATCATTGGGAGATGTATCTCTTCATCCTCCCCACGATAATACTGATCGCCCTTTTCCAGTATTATCCCGCGATGAGCGGGGTGTTCCATAGCTTCTACAGGTGGAACGGCGCCGACATATCTGAATATGTGGGATTCCAGAACTATTCCAAGCTTCTGAACAATTCCGCATTCTGGCGCTCGTTCGAGCTCGCATTCACGCTGGGCATCTGGAACATCCTCAAGATGCTTCCTGCTCTTGCTGTCGCTGTATGCATCCACCGCTGCAGAAGCGAGTTCATGCAGTTCACATACAGGATGCTGTTTGTGATCCCGATGGTCATTCCCGGCCTCATCATCGTTCTGATCTGGCGTTCGTTCTTCTTCGAGGCGACCGCCGGATACCTGAACAAGTTCCTTTTCTCGACGGGCCTTTTTGATGTGCTTGTATGGGTGGACAAGACTTTCAACTGGGGCGGATTGTTCGTCCAGGGCAATGCCCCCGCCTGGCTTGGTGATCCAAACCTGATCGTGTCAGCATGTGTCATCTGGGGATTCCCCTGGGTCGGCTCCTTTGCCGTCCTGACTTATCTTGCAAAACTCCAAAGCATACCAAAAGACATATATGAGGCCGCAGATGTCGATGGTGTAAACTGGTGGACCAAGTTCACAAAGGTGGAGCTTCCCCTGATAACATCGTCGATCAAGCTCCTGCTGGTTTTCGTGATAATCGACACCCTCAAGGATGCGGGAATGATACTTGCCCTTGCGGGAATTGAGGGCGGACCCGGCGGAAACGCCACCGTGCCCGCATTGTTCATGCTGAGGAAGGCGTTCATCGACCAGGACATGGGCTTCGCATGTGCGATCGGTATCATTCTTACGGTCATTGTCATGAGCCTGCAGAAGATGAGCAACCTACTTACCATGTGGAACGATATGAAGCAATGGCAGAAGAAAACCCTCCAGGGTACTGCGTTTGCATCATCCGTCTTCATCATCTGGAGCGGTCATTTTCTGGCTGTCGGTCTCGCGCTCCTGGTCGCATCAATCCCATATTCAGACATTATTTTCTTCTTGAGGAATTTGAAGGATAATCTCAGGATCATATTCGAGAAGAAGAGTGAATCCACGCAGAAAAAGGAGACAGTATCAGCTCCTGAATCCAAAATCAAGGCGATCGGCACCATCAAGGATCTTTTCCTGAGGGGCTTGAAACATATGACAATACTTTCCGTGCTTGGCATGGCACTTCTTCCCTTATACCTGATGGTGATCGTAAGTCTCAAGGATAACAGGCAGTTCTATTTCGCGCCAGCCACTCTCACAAAACCATTCCACTGGGAGAACTGGAAGGTGGCATATGATATGATCACTCCTTCACTTGCGAACAGCCTTGTCATATCGATAACAGGGACCATCCTGACCCTGTTCGTCGCCCTCTGCGCCGCCTATTTCTTCGCCAGGCACAAGATGCCGATGTCGACCTTCCTCTGGAACGCCATCCTCATAATGATGATGATGCCGGCGATCGCCAACCTGATCCCCCTGTTCAACCTGCTGAACGACATGAACCTGCTGAACACGCTCTCCTGTCTCATAATCGTCGGTACTTCTGCCGGACAGATATTCGCAATATTCGTACTGCGATCATTTGTCGAGGACATTCCGCAGGATCTTTTCGAGGCGGCCGAGATAGACGGGGCGAATCATTTCCAGCAGATGAGAATCATTGTTCTTCCTCTTGCCGGACCTATCCTCGGTACTGTCGGGGTAATGAACTTCATATCCCAGTGGAACGACTTCGTCATGCCGCTGATCGTCATACGCGATCATGCCAAGCTGCCTGTCATGGTGCAGCTGCTCAGGATAGCAGGCGAATACATCAAGCTCTGGGGACCTCTCATGGCTGGTTACGCATTGGCAAGTATTCCGATCATAATACTATTCATCTTCACAATGAAGCTCTTCACAAAAGGCCTCACCGAGGGCGCCATCAAAGGATAAATTTTGACGGATAAATTTTGGCGGGGCCGCCAAAATTTATAATATTTGGATATGGATGCAATTGGAAACTCGTTCGTAGTTAAGCTCGCAAGAGCTGTTCTATTCTTATTTGTTCAAGGAGCGGAGTGCCAGCCTTATAAGATTCTCCGTCGAACATTCCTTCGGATCTTTCCCTGCAGCAAGCTCATGGATCACCTTCATTGCGGCTTCCTGCTTGAAACCGAGTTGGACGAGGGCGCGTACCGCGTCTTCCGTGGACTTCGATACGGCGTCCGGAACTTTCGACTTGGCAAAAGCGGATTCAGGTGAGATGTCCTTGACCTTGTTCCTTAGTTCGAGCACTAGGAGTTCGGCGGTCTTCTTGCCTATTCCGCTTATCGCATTGATCGCCTTTAGGTCGGCGTTGACGATCGCCGTGCAGAAGCTTGTCACGCTCATGGCGCTCAGGACATTCAAGGCGATCTTCGGGCCTATCCCGGAAACTGTCATGAGAAGCTTGAAGAGCTGCTTCTCCTGCGTAGTTGCGAATCCGTAGAGCTGGATGTCGTCCTCTTTGACATTTGTATGGACAAGCACGGTCGCCTCGGACCCGGGTTTGGGAAGCTTGTCGAAGGTGCTGAGAGGTATGAAGACAAGATATCCGACGCCATGGACGTCAATGATCATTTCCGTGAATGAAGATTCCTTGATGACTCCGGTAAGACTTCCGATCATAATGATGTTTCCTTTTTGTATTTTTCCTGCAAGCATGAAAAAATACCATTCAATTATCGTTTGATGCTTCGCCTCATGCTCTTTTTCCGAAAATCGCGGTTCCGATTCTCACAATAGTCGCACCTTCTGCGATTGCAATCTCATAATCGCCGCTCATGCCCATGGAGAGTTCGGGAAATTTTACGTTGAACGATGATTCGATCTTGTCGCGGAGTCCGCGCAGCCCGGAGAAGATTTTGCGAAGTTCGCATTCCGGCGCCTCGTAAGGAGCCATCGTCATGAGCCCTTTCAGATCCACGTTGGACGATTTCAGAGCGCACTCTGCGCATTTTATTATCTCCGTTTCGTCTCTGAGTCCGAATTTCGATTCCTCGCCGGAAATATTTACTTCAAGAAGTATCTTCTGCTTTTTTCCGGATTCGAGTGCAATCCTGTTTATGCGGGAGATGAGGTTCTCCGAATCGACCGCATGGATCATGGAAGACGTTTTAACCGCACTTGCGGTCTTATTGCTCTGGAGATGGCCGATAAGGTGCCATACGATGTCGGTAGGAAGTCCGGAGGACTTTGAGATCATTTCCTGGACGCGGTTCTCCCCGAAAGCCCGCTGTCCGGCATCATATGCCTCCAGCACCGCTTCTGGCGGGAATGTCTTGCAGACGGCGATAAGCCTTACGGCGTCAGGACTTCTGCCGGACTTCTCCGCAGCCTGCGAAATTCTCAGCTTTATCTCTTCGAGCTGAGCTTTAATGTGTGAAAGATCAGACATGGTTAACTCGTTAATCCTTTTGCTACTGCTGACATCCGACACCTGAACACTGACACCTGTATTTAGGTCAGCCACCTGCCATGCTTCATCACCTGCCTGTCGTCGAGAAATACATCCGGAGCGATGACAAGGCAGTCGATATGGACCTGGACATAGTTGTCGCCGCCCATGGCGGAATTGTTGCCGAATGCAAAATGCACCGTCCCTTTCACTTTTTCATCTCCCAGCAGATTGCCGGTTAACTTCAGATCCGAATTAGTTCCTATTCCGAATTCTGCCAGTATAAGGCCTTTTTTCCCATAAGGAGCAAGAAGCTTTTTCAAAGACTGCGCCCTTTTGCCCTCAAAAGATTTTATAAGCCCATCTTCAAGGATGAGTTTTGCCGGAGGAGTATTTTTGTTCCAAGGTAGGCTTCCGATGCTTCCGTCGACAACAATTGTTCCTGTGGCAGTTCCGATATCCGGGGCGAGGTATGTTTCTCCAGCGGGCAAGTTTCCGTATTGTCCGCTTCTGGTAATTTTCCCATTGTCATCCTTGAGAGGATAATCGCCGATCTCGAACTGAAGGCTGGTTCCGGCTTTGGAAGTTACTTTGACAAGATGTCTCCCCTTGAGGATCCTGAGCCAGCGGGAACCGGACTGCTCAAGCTGTGACGGAGAACTTGCAAGTCCTTTAATGAAAATATCAGTGTTGATGCCAGGCAGAGTTGCGACTCTCGCTCCCGCCTTTCTCGCCTCTATCGCAGCTTTTGTGTGCGTAAGGGAGTATTTTGTGGGCGCGATTACCACGTCATATTTCTTCATGCGTGCGGCAGTATTGGGATCGGGCTCGCGGCCGTTGCCGCCGGTGGGTTTGATTTCGTGCATTGAGAAGGATATGCCGTTCTCCTCTGCTACTGAACGGAATCCTTCTGCAATCGTCCTTGTGGAACAGTCATAGAGCAGGAGGATGGTTTCGCCCTTTTTCACAGCCAGATATTCTTCGAGCGCCCTGCGTGCGGAATTCCTGATCAGTTTCTTGCCGGACATGATATCAGGTCTTTTTTCTGGTTTTGATTTTCAGGTCCGGAGGGGCGATCGTAACCATGGTCCCCGGTTCGACACTGTCGGTGAGCCAGACGTTTCCGCCGATTACCGATCCTTTTCCTATGACGATATTCCCGAGTACTGTTGCTCCTGAATAGATTGTAACATTGTCTTCGATGGTCGGGTGGCGTTTTGCGCCCTTTATGATTTTTCCGCAGGCGTCCTTCGGGAAGCTGAGCGCTCCGAGGGTCACTCCCTGGTAGATCTTGACGCTGTTCCCGATTTCACATGTTTCTCCTATTACAACGCCTGTGCCATGGTCTATGAACATGCTTTTCCCGAGTTTCGCGCCAGGGTGGATGTCGATTCCGGTGATGGTGTGGGCGTATTCGCCCATCATCCTAGGAATAAGAGGGACATTTTCCGTGTATAGTTCGTGGGCAAGCCTCTGGATGGTTATCGCTTTGATGCCGGGATAGCTCAGCACGATCTCATCAAGGCTCTTCGCCGCCGGATCTCCTTCGAAGGCGGCAAGCACGTCCAGTTTCATGATCTCCCGGATTTCCGGGAGTTTTCCTATCAGGTTCCTTGTCGCGCTCTCGGACATTTCCGGGACATCACAGTCCTTGCAGTTGTTCATCTTGCAGTTGTACCTGAAGGAGCGGGTAATCTGGTCTGTAAGCTGTACATACACTCTTGACAGGGTTTCCCCGACATTGTAGTGGATGCTTTTTATGTTGAGGGCCTTCCTGCCAGAATATCCGGGGAAGATTATCTCAGTAAGATCCTGAAGGATGTGCAGCACCTCGGTTTCATTCGGCAGGTTGAATCCCTCGATGTGGTTTATCCCCTTGTTGTCGGCGTAGGTCTTGCATATCTTCCTGACAACATCATCAAGGTAGTCGGTCTGGACTTTGGCTACGAAATTATCGTTCGGACATTCTTTCATGGTGATGACACCTCATATTAAGAATCATTCGATATTCTGTACTTGTTCACGGATCTTTTCTAGTTCTGTCTTGAATTCCACGACGAGAGGGGAGACTTCGCCATGAAGGGCCTTGTTTCCTATGGTTGATATCTCCCTCTGGATTTCCTGCGTCAGGAAATCCAGGGATCTTCCGCAGGGTTCTGGCTTGCGGATAAATTCCCTGAACTGCTTGAAATGGCTTTTCAGGCGTGTCAGCTCCTCCGTCACATCGCTGCGGTCTGCGAATATGACTATTTCGCGGTGGACGCGTTCATCATTTGAATTAAGCTGGAGTCCGTTGTCCTCCAGGCGCTTAAGGAGCTGCTCCTTCTGGAGCTGTGGGATTTTTTCAGCAAGAGGCTGGATCTTGCCGGCAACTGATTCAAGAATGGAAATCCGTTTTTCCAAATCCTTGCAGAGGGATTCGCCCTCCTTGGATCTCATTTCAGTCAGCTTGTCTATGGCGGAATTGAGGGCGGTGGCCAGGCAATCCTCGTTCTTCATGAATTCTGAGCCTTCAAAACTGTCATCTACAACTCCGGGCAGGTTGATTATGTCAGAAATCTCGACGGCTCCGGGGATGTCATTCTTCTCCTGGAGGCTTTTGATCTTGTTGTAATACACCTTGGCAAGGGAGTCGTTTATTTTTACCGACTGTTTCAGGAATGATTCGTCGGTGGAAATATCAACGCGGACAGTTATAAATCCGCGGGAAATCCTCTTTGAGGAAATCTGCCTTATGACAGGCTCAAGCTGCAGGGCGTCCTTTGGAAGCGATATGCGGAAATCAAGATTCTTCTTGTTGACCGAGGACATTTCCACCGTAAAAGTCACGCCTGAACTGCAGCGCTGTTCGCCAAAGCCGTATCCGGTCATGCTTTTCATTGATTGTTCCTGTCGTCAGTTTTTGCTTCCTTGGGCAGCTCATCGAATTTCTTTATAAGAACCCTGGTGGGATTCCAGTCGTCAAGGCGTCTTTCACTGACGCCTGCAACGACAATATACATTCCTTCCTGGTCGGCCAGGGGCCAAACCATGCAGGTCTGTATGAAATCCTTCTTGGATTCCTGCTTGGGCCTGGCAGCCTCGCTTATGAGAAGTGAAGTCAACATGCGCGGAGGTGTGAATCTTACGCAGTGCCTGGCCTTCTCGGAAAGTTCAGGCATCTTTTCAATGGTATAGGCGCGTGCCTTGGCTACAGCCTTGGAATATTGATATTCCGAAACGCATCCACAGATGGTGATTATGAGTGAAATACCCAGCAGCCTTAAAAGTTTCATATTCGGAAAACTTCCGTTTTTGTTTATTATTTCCCATATTATAGTTCTCAAGGATGCGAGCCGCAACTAAAATGCATCAGTTTATAGAGCCTTTCCTGCTAACAGCTTATGCAACAGACTTGAAAGATGTCAGAATTCATGATAACCTTTTTCAAATCGCGCAGGCGGATTGAAAGGATCTATATGAAATTTAAAGCTGTAATATTTGATATGGACGGTACTCTTACCGTGCCGATGCTCGAATTCGGGCTTATCCGCAGGGAGGCCGGACTGCCACCTGAAGGCGATATCATCTCGATTCTAGGCTCTCTTTCCGAGGAGAAAAGAAGATTTGCCTGGAAAGTCATTGAACAGTATGAAAATGTGGCACTCGATAAAATGATGCTGCAGGAGGGAGTGCTGGACGCCCTTGAACATTTCCGGAAAAGAAAGATCCGGCTGGGCCTGCTAACAAGGAACAGCCCGAAAAGCGTCAAGGCATTCATTGATAAGCTTGGATTTGAGTTCGATTCGGTGATAACCAGGGATTATCCCCATCTGAAGCCAAGACCCGAACCCGTCCTGCATATGCTGGAAGCCTGGAGCCTTCAACCGGAGGATGCCCTTGTCGTCGGCGACTATATCCATGACATTGAATGCGGCAGGGCGGCAGGCGCAAAAACCTGCTTCTTCGCCAATCCAGGAAGGACTTCCTATGCGGAATTCGCGGATTATTCTGTGAGCTCATTTGATGAATTGCTGAAAATAATAAAACAATGAAGAATTTTAACCACAGAACACACAAAGCACACAGATTTAAATTGGAATTAAAAAGTATCAATAAAATCTTAACTATAAAAGTATAAGATTTATTTTCTGTGTAATCTGTGTGTTCTGTGGTTAGGTAAATTGGTTTATATGAAAATAGATTTGAATGAGATTTATAAAGTCCTTTACAGGAGATACGGACCACAGCACTGGTGGCCCGGCGACACCCCATGGGAGATATGCGTCGGGGCCGTCCTCACACAGAATACGAACTGGTCGAATGTCGAGAAGGCTATCGCCAACCTGAAAAGGGACAAGTCCCTTTGTCCTGTCAAGATTAGGAAGATGCCGTTATCAGATTTGGAGAAAGCCATCCATCCGTCCGGTTTCTACAGGCTCAAGGCGCAGAGGCTCCTAGCGGTCACCGACTGGTGGCTCGCAAATGTCAAAGCCGACAAACTGCATCCGAAGGGGAGATCACTGCAGTTCTGGAGGGATTCAATACTGTCGGTGAAAGGTGTCGGGCCTGAGACTGCGGACAGCATCCTCCTGTACAGCTTCAATCTTCCGACATTCGTGATCGATGCATATACGAAGAGGATCATGTCGAGGCATTTCGGATTCAAGCCTGACATCGACTACCATGAACTCAGGAAATATTTCATGGACAATCTGCCGAATGAGCCAAAGATCTTCAACGAATTCCATGCCCTTTTCGTCCGCATGGCGAAGGAACATTGCAGGAAGGGCGGGTGCCTGAAAAATTGCCCTCTTTGTTGATTCCGCTGTAGCCGCGTCACTCTGCTGACGCGTCCTTTCTGTTTCTAATGATTTGTTTTTTCTATAATTGCTCTGCTGTAGCCACGCCACTCTGTTGGCGTGTTCTTCAATACAAGACGCGTCAGCAGAGTGACGCGGCTACAGCGAAGCCGAGAGATCAATTTAATCGTAGTCAGACCAGTAGATGTCTTTCATTGTCCCTTTGTACTTCCATTCATCAGGTGGTTTACATAAACCTGCCCTTGCAGGATTATTCATCATGTAAATGCTCTTCTCCCTGTAGCTGTCGGAGCTTCGTAGGATATGGTCGAAAAATCCTTCTTGCCAATGAGGTCTTTTGACGTTCATTTCATCCAGACTGACGCTTAAAAAGCATTTCAAGGATTTAATCCATTTCTTGAGGCCACAGCTTTCAAGATTTATCCAGACGTACAAGTGAATGTGATCTGGCATGATTACGAATGTCCCGACGAAGACTCCATGTTCTTTCGCTTCATTGCAGAAGGATAGAAAACGTTCATAGATCTTGTCATTTGCAAGAACGCTTTTCCTGTTGCGAGTGTTGAACGTTACGAAATAAAATGGTTTTACGCCGCTGAACAATGTCGTAAGGCGGGGCGGTCTCTTAGGATATTCCTCCATATCGCATGCTCCTTATATAATTATTTCCACTGTAGCCGCGTCACTCTGCTGACGCGTCCCTTCTGTTTCTAATGATTTGTTTTTCTATAATTGCTCTGCTGTAGCCACGCCACTCTGTTGGCGTGTTCTTCAATACTAGACGCGTCATCAGAGTGACGCGGCTACAGCAATGCACAAGACTCTCTTTATGGTCGGTTCTCCGACTCAATCTTACTCTAGTTCATGGTACTTGCAGAGCTTGTCGGCCCATTCGGCGAGTTTCTGCCAGGTTTTACTGGGGAAATCGGGCAGGGGTGAACCTAGGATCACAGCATCGAGCAGGTTTTCCATCACTTCCTGTTTTTTTGAATCACCGCTCAAATCCATGTCTTCCGGTAGGAAACCATGTTCATCAAGATAGACAAGCTTCAAAAGAGCTGTCCATGGAATATCCGTCTTAGAACTGCTCAAAGCCGAGAATGATGTCTTTAAAGCAGAATAGACCTCTGGCGAAGGGATCATGCTCTGCGAATTCCGCAGGACGAATGTCGCGATCTCGCATCCACTCAGATAGTTTGATGGAAAGGATGCTATGTTGTCAAAGGAGCTTATAAGTTCAACGGAATGTATGTTGTTGAGGCCGGAATTATTATGGTGGAAATGGACTTCAAGCTCACGGAAAAGATCTACCTGTGGAAATTTTTTCCTGGAGATCTGTCTCGCCCCCTTGATCATGAAGTCCAGACGGCCATGCTCAGGGCTCAGCGTTGCGGCAATGATGCTTGTCTCGCTGTAAGGAGTCTTCCTCAGCACTAATACTGGAGTCGAGATCATAGATAGGATATTTTATCGTTGTCAATTTTGACTTTGGAGCCGAAGCGCAGGCAGAGGCGGCGCTTGATGTGGCCGAAGGGAATGCCGGAGATTACCGGGCCCTTGACATCTTCTGCGAATTTCGCAAAGATTCTCTTCCTTTCCTTCTCATTCCCACATCGCCGGAAATTTCCGAAAAGCAATGCTGAAATATCCTTCAACACCCCGGCAAGCCTAAGATGTGTGAGGTAACGGTCGAGTTTGTAGACGGGCTCATTGAGATCCTCTATAAGAAGTACAGCACCTTTAAAATCGGGCAGGTATGGAGTCCCGAGCATGGTCGTAAGAACTGTGAGGTTTACTGGGATTATCCTTCCGGAGGCCTTGCCTCTTCTTATCACGTTAATTTTAAATTTTTCCGCGAGCGGAAAATTTTTCTTTGAATCATCATCAAAGGAGTGATGCAGGGAATCCCATGTAAGAGGATGTTTCAGCGCCCTTGGAAGTTCAAAAGGCATGGGGGACGAGATGGCGGTTCCGGCCTTTTTTGCGAACATCGCAAGATGGAAGGTGGTGATGTCGCTGTATCCGAGGACAGGAATATTCCTTTTTTTCAGTAGCGCCCAGTCAACCTTGTCAAGAAGATGTGCCGAACCATGTCCTCCACGTGAACAAAGGATGAGATCGACGGATTTGTCCTTCAGCGCCCTGTGCAGGTCAGAAATGCGGAGCTCGCAGCCGGAAGGAAGTTGTGGTCCATGCTCGGGGGCGAAGACGTTAGGCATGACAGTAATCCTTATACCGAGCTCCTTCAGAAGCTTGCACGTTGCCGATACCGCCTCTTTCTTGGGTTTTCCCGCCAGTGATACGATGGCGATATGTTTGATGTTTCCAGGAAATGGATTTTTAAGCATGTTGCAATTCTTCCTTTCCATCGTATCGGGGCAGGAATATGTAGAAGGCGGAGCCTTCGCCCTCATTGCTTTCTACGTACATCCATCCATGATGGTTGGAGATTGCGCCATAGGCCATCGCGAGCCCCATGCCGGTGCCTTTCCCTATGGGCTTGGTCGTGAAGAAAGGATCATAGATGCGGCTCAGCGTCTCCTTGTCCATCCCGATTCCATTGTCCTGTATCCTGACGCAGAAGAACGACGATATTTTCATGTTCTCCTTTTCTGGAGGCGGGAAATATTTTTCTATGAAGACTTCGGCGTTTTTGGCTTCCAGCGATATCCTGGCGTTCTTTCCGGCCTTGGATTCAACGGCGTCCCTGGCGTTTATCAGTATGTTCAGGAAGACCTGCTTGAGCTGGACGGCATCGCCCTTGACAGTCATTTTGCCCTTGTCGATGTCAATTGCCAGTTCAATGTTTCCGAGAGACGGCGGACTGAAGAGCTCGATAGTTTCGCGCATGAGCTTTGAAAGGTCCAGTATCTCTTCGCGGTATTTGCCCTTGCGTGCGAAACCGAGCAGCTCCCCTGTCAGCTTGGATGCCTGTCCGGTGATGTCAGTAATCCTGTTCAGGTGCTTGATGACCTTCTTGTCCTCGATTTCGTGCATATAAAGAAGGATGTCGAGATTGCCCTGGATGGCGTGGAGGTAGTTGTTGAAGTCGTGCGCGACGCCGCCGGCGAGCTGTCCGACTGATTCCAGCCTCTGTGCGTGCGCGAGTTCCTCGCGGAGCTCCTCCTGTTCCCGGTTGAGCCTGTTCTGTTCGGTGACATCCCTGCCAAACACTATCAGCACCTGCACGTTCTCCACTTCCATGACGTTGAGGGCCACATCGAGTTCGATTTTCTTTCCGTTCGGGGAAAGAGCGTGGAGCTGGAAATTGTGGATGTGGGGTTCGCCAAGTTTTGTCTTTCTGACAGTCTCATCCCAGTAGGAGTCTATGTTGAACGGGAATTCGGAAGTGTCCGTGAGCATTTCGGGGAATGATTTTCCGATGATCTCCTTCTTGGCTTTCATATGGAGCAGGGAGAGTGCGGTGTTGTTTGCATCGAGGATCTTTCCATCCCGGTTCAGGAGCAGTATCATGTCGCTTGCGTTTTCAATCACGGTACGGTATCTGCCTTCCGATTCCTGCAGGTTCCTTTCGAGGATCTTAGTCTTGCTGTAGCTTTCAAGGAATGCGACTATGATATCGAGCGTCCTGCGTTTTTCGCCGGGGATCTCGGTCTCGATCTTGGTTAGATATATTGTGGCGATCACGCTGAGCACAATCGTGAAGACGGCTTTTGCGATATATGAGGATCTCAGGTAGACCCAGAGCTGCGGTTCGCCCCAGAAGCATACGAAGGAATAGACGAAGGTGTCGACAAGCTGCGTCAGCATCAGCGAACCGAGCACCGAGAAGAACATTCTGCATCCTAGGTTTCTCAGTCTCTGGAAGAAGATTGGAATCAGGAAGAGGTCCAGTGTCTGCGCGAGGATGGAACTTGCCATGGTCCTCTGGCTGTTGGAGAGGAGGTTTTCAAAGGAGCTTGCAGATGCGCCCTGGGATATGGTCATGCCGGCCCAGCCGCATTGCATTCCCGTGATGTAGCTCAGGTAGACGTAGAGGCCGAGGGTCGCCATGGCGCCGATTATGAACCTGTGGGTGGTGAGCGTCCCCTCTGTTATATAGATGACCATCAGGGCTGCGAGATATGGAAGGAAAAGCACGCTTTGAGCAATATAGAAATCAGCGCCCTGGAATCCGATTATGACCTTCAATTCGGTTGCACTCACCAGCTGGGTGAAAATAAGCAGGAGCCCGATGGCAATATAGAAGGCCGAACTTCCGATCTCCTTCCTGAGGCCGTGGAGTATAAGGAGCCCCACGAAGATGAAAGTCATCTCAAGAAGGGCCAGTACGCATGTTATCGTTGTTTCCATTAAAACATCTTTCCTTGAATAACCAATATCCAACAAGGAATTTCCAATATCCAAGTGGAATCAAAATCATTTTCCGGGAAATTTACTTCAACATTCGACATTCCTTGTTCGATATTGGACATTCATTTCTTTTCCGAAGACTTCAACCTCTCCCTTATTAGAGTGGCCCGGAAAATATCGCGCTCGGAGGGATCGATCTCCTTGCCGGCGTATTTCTGCAGATGTCCGGGCTGTACTGTCACGAACAGCTCATTTACCGTATGAATGTCTACTGACGAGAACATGCCCATGTCAACGCCGAGTCTCAGCGCGGAAAGGGAGTTCAGTGTCTCCTCGCTCGATACGATGTATGAATGCCTCAGTATTCCAAATGCCCTTCCAATGTGGTTCATCAGGAATTCCCTGCGGTTATGCAGGAGCTTCTGGCGGGAGTTCTTCTCATGGTTGATTATCTGCCTGATGACCGATTCGAGCCTGTCGATGATCTGAACCTCCGTTTCGCCGAGAGTGCTCTGGTTCGAGATCTGGAAAAGGTTTCCAAGGCTTTCAGTTCCCTCTCCGAAAATACCCCTGACGGCAAGTCCGAGCTTGTTTACCGCCTGGATGACGGCGTTTATCTGTTCGCAAAGGACAAGTCCCGGGAGATGCAGCATTACCGAAGCCCTGATTCCCGTTCCGACATTTGTAGGACAGGATGTCAGGTATCCAAGGTTCACATCGAAGGCGAAAGGAAGCTCGGTCGAGAGCCTGTCATCCATCCTGTCAATGATCTTCCAGACTTCGCCGAGGCGCAGTCCCGAGAGTATCGCCTGCATCCTCAGGTGGTCCTCCTCGTTGATCATGATGGCGCATATCTCATCATCCGTCATTATAAGGGCGGTGTTCTGCTTCTTCGCGTAGAACTCCCTGCTTATGAGCCTTCTTTCAAGGAGGACCTGCCTGTCGAGGGCGCTCAGCTTGGACATGTCGATCTCGTAGAATTTCTTGAAGATCTTCAATTTTTCCACGGCCAGGAGGACCGCGGCGGTGGAGGAATCAAGATGTTCCGTGCTTGCATTCGAAGGAAAAGGCAGATCGCACAGGTTTCTCGCGAGACGTATCCTTGAGCTTATGGCTATGTCGTCCTCGGGGCCGCTGTCCGCGAGCCAGCTTACACGTTTTTCAAAAAGTTTGTTTACCGGATTGTCCTGCATGGTTCCGCTGAGTCCTATCTGCTTTTTTTATTCTTGCTCTTCAGAGTGGATATCCTGTCCCTGATCTGGGCGGCCTTCTCATATTCCTCCCTGATGACATGCTCTTCGAGCTGTTTCTGGAGCTTCATGATCTCGATGGCGTTCCTTCCTGCCTCCTCATCCTCGGGACGCCGCGCACCCGGGCGTTTCCCCACATGCAATGTGCCCTTGTGCATGTTTTTCAACGCCAGGGAGAGGATATCCCTGAAGACATTGTAGCAGTTGGCGCATCCGATCCTCCCCTTTTCACTGAACTTGGCCGTGGTCCAGCCGCATTTGCCGCAGGTTATCACCGGTACCGGTGTGACTGTCTTATCCTGTATTTTTTCCGCATCGGGCGCAGTACTGGAGATATTTGATGAGATATTATAGAGGATGTCCGCAAGATTGAGGCCGTTGAATATGCCGTTGCCGGTATTTTTCTTTGATGCGCAGTCCTGGCAGATGTGAAGGGCCTTCTTCTGGGAATTTATGATTTCCTGTATATGTATCGTGGCTTCATTCTTATGGCAGATTTCGCAAAGCATTTTATCCCTCCATCATTGAGCGGACTCAACGATTATCCCGTCTTTCATGTGGACGATCCTGTCTGCAAGCGTTGCGACATCCGGATCGTGGGTGACCATGATCATCGTCTTGCCTGAATCACTACTATGCAGTTTTTTGAAAATTTCAAGTATCTCGGAGCCGGTTTTGGAGTCCAGGTTGCCCGTCGGCTCATCGGCCAGCACGAGGAGAGGGGAGTTTATCAGGGCCCTTGCAATAGCCGCCCTCTGCTGTTCACCTCCGGAAAGCTCCGCCGGCTTGTGTTTGAGACGGTGGCCGAGTCCGACCTTGTCGAGAAGTTCCCGCGCTTCCACCGAGACGGCCTCCCCGTGGCGTCCCTTGAGCATCGCCGGGAGCTTTACATTCTCAAGGATGGTAAGTTCCGGCAGCATGTGATATGCCTGGAAAATGAAACCGACCTTGTTGAGACGGAAGTCGGACGACTTCTCCCTGGACATCGAGGAATACTTGAATCCGTCGAAAGTAATATCCCCCTGGTCGGGGCTTTCAAGGGCGCCGATGATATTGAGCAGGGTGGTCTTGCCGCTGCCTGAGGCTCCCAGAAGGGCGATCCATTCACCTTTCCGGACATCCAGATTGGCGCCGCGCAGGACCGAGATCTTGGTCTTCTCGATCTTGTAGTCCTTGTATATACCCCTTGCCTGTATGAAGCCTTCACTCATGATAAAATTATCATCCCTTATTTTATATATACGCAGCGTCCGCTGCGTATCACTCGTATCTCAGCGCCTTGGCCGGATCCAACCTGGCCGCCCTCCATGCCGGAATCAGTGCGCCTATGGTGCAAAGAATGATTGAGACAACGCATATCAGCACGAGATCTCCTGTCACAATCCTGGCCGGCAGTTCGCTGAAGAAATAAAACTTCTTCGGGAAAAGTTCCATGCCCGTGAGACTGCTTACGGCATGCATGATTCCATTCCGCCAGTGTATCACCGCGATTCCAAGCAATGTTCCGCAGAACGTGCCAAGTATTCCGACAATGAAACCTTGGAGGACGAATGTGCGGAGTATGGCGAGAGGGGAGGCGCCCAGGGCCTTGATCAGCCCTATCTCGCGGGTCTTCTGGAGAACGACCGTGATGAGTGTGTTCGATATGCTGAACGCAGCGACCAGCACTATGAATATCAGCAGGAAGAACATCATGTTCTTTTCAACCGCCAGCACTCCGAGGAACTGCCTGTTGAGCTGCTGCCAGGAGTATATCTGGAGTTCAGGCAGGCTCTTCTCGAGCGATGTCAAGGTGTCGTTGAGATTGAAGGGATCCTTTGTGCGTACATATACTGCCGTTGCAGAATCCCATGGAAGGTCGAAGAGTTCGGCGGCGTCGTCGATGTTTATGAAGAGGACTGAATTGTCGAAGTCGTATTTTCCGAAGGAGAATATTCCGGAAATCCTGTATTCGTCAGGGAGGAAGACCTTCGCCTTGTCCTCGTTGAACTTGAAGCCCTTTCCCTCCTCGTATTTGAACATCCTGGTTATCTTCGAAGGCGAATGGAGGATTATCTTGTCGCCGATCCTGAGGTTGAGCTCCTGGGCGGTGATGTCGCTGATGAGGGCTTCACCCTTGGCGAGGGAGAACTTGCCGATGAACATGTATCTCTTCACATCTATGCCGGAGTTCTGCTCTTCCGGCCGGATCCCGATCACTGTGCGCGGAATCAGGCTTTCGCCCTTCTGCAGGAGTCCGTACCTGTATACCACTGGCGAAGCTTCGCAGCCTAGCGCCTTGACCTCCTTCAGCACCTTTCCGGGATTGGAAATGTATCCTCTCCTCACGTCCTGGATCTGTATGTGCGCCATCGTGTCGATCATCTTCTCCTTCATCTCGTCTGTAAAGCCGGTCATGACCGCCAGGACGACAATGAGGACGGCGACACCGAGCGTGACTCCCATGACGGACATGCAGGTTATAAGGGAAACTGCATTTCGCTTGGGCTTCAGGTAGCGCCATGCCAGGAACAGATCTGTCAGGAAATGGTTCATCAGGTCTCTTTAAAGTTGCTTCTATAAAATAAAACCAGTAAAATACACGCGGGGAACTGCTATTTCCAAGCGGGATGCGGTATTTGTGCCAAAAGGGGAGGCATACCCATTAATCTTAGTTGGGTCAAATTCCCCGAACCCTTGGGTCGGCTTAGAATTTCTTTTGTTATAAAGAATATCCGGCCCGCCGCGAGGCGAGGGAGGGCGTCCGTAATACCCCGCTGCTCTTGTCACGGCGTAGTCTTGCGAAGCCGGATGCGGCGGGGATAGGATGGCCGTCAGGAGATTCTTTATTTACGGATGAAAAATCCGGCGTCGGATTTTTGACATAATGTAAAAAGACAATACAATATAGGAAACATTCAAAATTAATTATCAGGAGATCGACAATGGCTGGAATCTTCAAGGCTTATGATATCAGAGGAATATATCCGGATCAGCTCAACGAACAGACGGCTGAAAACATAGGACGCGCATTCATTCATTTCACAGGTGCAAGAAAAGTCGTCGTCGGACGCGACATGCGCCCGCACTCGGTCCCTCTTTTCGAGGCGCTCGCGAAAGGCATGACAGGGCAGGGGGCGGACGTGATCGACATCGGGCTCTGCTCGACGCCGATGTCATATTACGCGAACGGAAAACTCGGTGCCGACGGCAGCGTCATGATCACCGCCTCTCACAATCCCGGGCAGTGGAACGGGTTCAAGCTCTGCCGCAACCAGGCTATTCCGATCAGCGGCGCGACAGGCATAGCCGACATCGAGAAGATCGTGCATGACAGGCTCTGGAAGAACTGCGCGGTCAAAGGAAAGAAATCAACATATGACATTTCCAAGGAATATGGTGAATTCCTGAGGAAGTATGCGAAACTCGACCGGAAGCTTAAAGTTGTTGCGGATTTCGCAAACGCCATGGGCTCTTACGAGATCGCCGGGATCAGGGACATGTTCGAACTTATTCCACTGTATGAAAAACTTGATGGCACTTTCCCCAACCACGAGGCGAATCCGCTGGAGACACATACGCTTGACGCCCTTCGCGCCAAGGTCAAGGAGGTCGGAGCGGATTTCGGAGCAGGCTTCGACGGCGATGCCGACCGCTGCGGTTTTATAGACGACAAAGGCGAAATCATCCCCATGGATCTTTTCACGGCCCTCATCGCCCAGGACATCCTTTCCGAAGGACCGGCGACAATCCTATATGATCTAAGGAGCAGCTGGGCGGTCAAGGAGTGCATCGAGAAGAACGGAGGCAAGGCTATCATGTCCAGGGTAGGGCACGCCTTCATCAAGGCGCAGATGCGCGAATATGGTGCGGTTTTCGCAGGGGAGCTCTCAGGGCATTACTATTTCAAGCAGAACTACACGACGGAATCGCAGGGGCTCGCGATGCTGAAGCTTGCAAACCTTGTGTGCAAGACGAAGAAGAAGGTAAGCGAACTTGTCGCCCCTCTCAGGATATATTGCTCCAGCGGCGAGATCAATTCCAAGGTGGCCGACGTGAAGACGGTACTGGAAAAGATCAAGGAGAAATATTCCGACGGCAGGATGTTCGAGCTTGACGGGATCTCCGTGGAGTACAAGGACTGGTGGTTCAATGTGAGGGCATCCAACACCGAGCCGCTCCTGAGGCTGATCACCGAGGCCAGGGACAAGAAGACGATGGAAGCCAGGCGAGACGAGCTTCTTAAAATAATCAGGGGATAAATTTTCCTGCGGGAAAATTTATTTTCCTTTTCTGGTATATAGGATATATTAGGTTTGAAAAATAGATTCTGGAACCTGTTAAAAAGGGGGGCCGGTCATGATGGCCAAATTGAAGGTGATTGGAATAGTTGCCGGTGTAATCGGCATTCTTGTTCTTGCAACCTATATCATGAATCTTCCAGCATTCTCCAACGAGATATCAATGAAGAATGTCAAGGCGGGAGAACTGGCCAAATCAGATTTTGACGCCGGCAGGATAAGATTCATTGAAGTATACAAGGAGGACACGAAGGAGCCTGCGAACAGCAAATGGGAGGTTCCTTCGGTAGGACAGAAGATTGTAGATAAATATGGATCCAAGATACGTATTGAAAAAGATCCTGATCTTGACATAAATACATTTAGGAAAAACGAATCGAGTTTTGCAAATTCCTATAATAAGACAATGGGTGGCTTTGTAAATGAGAGGGAGAAAAGCCTGATTGCCAAGAATCCCCCGCCCCAGAAAGTTGATGCTTCACAGAAGGATGCACCCGCGAAAAAGGACGCCAAGCTGGAAGCCAAGGATAATAAGAAGAAGGACAGCAAGCCTGTTGCTGCAAAGCCACCACCTCCTCCGCCGGTGATTATCGACACTGGCGACATTCCCATGGACAAGGTGAAGGCGCAGGATCTCGCTAAAACTGATATAGAACGCGGCAAGATAAGATTCATAGAGGTCTACAGGGAGGATTCGAAGAAGCCGGGATCCGGGAAATGGGAAGTCTATTTCGCCAAGGAGATAGGGAAGGAACTCCTTGAGAAATATCCTGAAAGGATAAAGGTCGAGAAGAAGCCTGATGTCGATCCGAAGAAGTTCCAGAAGGATGAAGGGAGTTATGCTTCCGCATATAACAAGGCGATTTTCAAGACACTGAATCCTGATCACCCGATGTTCAAGCCACCACCACCCAAGCCGGCTAACAAGGATAAGAAGACAGATACCGCCAAGAAGCCCGCTGAACCTGCCAAAACTCCCCAGGAGAAGAAACCGGATGAGACGGCGAAACAACCAGTCCAGCCACCCGAGAAGATCGAACAACCCAAGCCTGTCGACCAGCCTGCTCAAGAGAGCCTGCAGCAGAAGCTTGAACAGCCTGGAGAAACTCCTCAGATGATTCTGGAAAACAAAGATGCCCAGCCGAAAATAGAGCAACCTCCGCAGGAAATTAAAGTTGAAAATCCAGAGATAAAACCTGCAGAACCGGTCCAGCCAGCTCCCGCTGAAAAACCTGAAGAACTGAAGAAACCTGAAATTCCGGCGGAACCCGCACAGCCCATACAGGAAAAACCGGTGGAGCCTGTAAACCAGTAAAATTTGAAGGGAGCTTTTGTGGAGGAATCAAAATTTTATAAAATCTCAAAAAAGCAATTACTTGTATGCTTGTTGATATTTATTCTATATCAGTTATATCTTTCTGTTGCGGCTTTTATAGAAATTCCAAAACTTGAAAAACTGCTTTCTGAGTTGTTTGAAGGTGAGAAGGTGCCACTAGTTACACAGTGGTTGATTTCCACATATAGATTCCTTTGGATCATTCCATTTATTCTCGTTTTATTTGCTCTGGCTCTGCTTAATATGAGGACGACGAATAATATCTTCCCAATACTTTTGTTCCTGACAACTCTTCTGGCTTTAC
Organism: Lentisphaerae bacterium GWF2_49_21; assembly: GCA_001804805.1. Taxonomy (GTDB): domain Bacteria; phylum Verrucomicrobiota; class Lentisphaeria; order Victivallales; family GWF2-50-93; genus GWF2-50-93. The sequence continues at coordinate 139,625 of MHBH01000077.1, read as the reverse complement.
TGCTGATGCATCAATTCATAATATATGGAATGCTGGCACCTTTTTTACAGATGGTCAGCTTGGGAGGCTGATTTTTTAGCTGGTGAGTTTTTTCGCCGACTGTGTCCGCCGTAGCTCTTATTTTGTGAAGGCGGATTCTCCAATACGCCGACACGCCGTTACGCCATTACCCCGATACGTTCTTCCTCACGCCGTCTCCAGCACGACATATTCAGATTCGTGGAGTACCGGGGCCTTCTTCTTTGACAGCAGCAGATACCATTCCCTGATGCAGGCGCACACGATCAGCAGGACAAGAATCATAAATACGGCACATACAGTAATGTTGATGTAGTCGTTCACAATGAGATCCTTGAGGCGTATGAGATTTTCACCTGCTGCGCCTGCGGCGATTTGGGCTGAATACGATTTCGTCTCTGCAATGAATCCTATCCGGGGATCTGCGCTGAAGATCTTCAGGAATCCAGCGGACATTGTCACGGCGAAAAGCCAGATCAGGGGAACCAGTGTCACCCATATGTACTTTGCCTTGCCCATCTTGATCATGATTGTAGTTCCAAGTGAAAGTGCGATGACGGCAAGGAGCTGGTTCGCAATTCCAAAAATAGGAAGAAGGCTGTTGACTCCTCCGCGGGGATCAATTACGCCTTGTACGAGGAACCATCCCCAGGCGCCGCAGAAGAGGACGCTTGCAATGACATTTGAAAAAATTGTGCCTGTATTTCCGAGCACGGGCGTGATTTGTCCAAGGAGGTCCTGCATGAGGAATCGTCCGACGCGGGTGCCGGCGTCAATGGTCGTGAGTATGAACAGCGCCTCGAACATGATCGCGAAATGATACCAGAGCGCGAGCGCCGAAGTGCCGAAGATCTTTGAGAGCATTTCCGCCATGCCGACGGCGAATGTCGGAGCTCCACCTGTCCTGCCGATCATTGTCTTTTCCCCAAGGAGTTCCGCGAGATCCTTCATCTCCTGTTCCGTTACCGCAAATCCGGCGTCTGTAGCTTTTTGGACAACTGCCGCCGGTTCACCTTTCATGTTGATGCTGAAGTAGACTCCGGGTTTCATGGTGCTTGCGGCAATAAGCGCCATTATTGCGACCATCATTTCTACAAGCATTGCGCCGTAGCCGATGGTCTTCACGCAGGATTCGCTGGTGATCATCTTCGGACTGGTCCCGGAGGAGATCAGGGCGTGGAAACCTGACATGGCGCCACAGGCTATGGTGATGAAGCAGAATGGGAAGACTGTCCCCGCGAGTACGAGTCCGGACCCGTCGATGAATTTTGTCACCGCCGGCATCTGGAAAGATGGGGCGATTGCGATGATCGCAAGGGCGAGGAAGGCAACCGTCCCGACTTTCATGAACGTGCTCAGGTAATCTCGCGGCGCGAGAAGGAGCCAGACAGGCAGGGTCGAGGCGGCAAAACCATAGATGATGATCGTTATGGCAAGAAATTTTCCATCCAAGGTAAAAAGATTTTCAATTGTCGGAAAATGTGTCAGATACTGGCCGAGATAGACTGAAAGCAGAAGGGCTATGACTCCGAAAGCGGTAATATATCCGATATTCTTCGGGCAGATGTACCTGAGAGCAGAGCCCATCACAATGGCGATCGGGATTGTCATCGCGATTGTAAAGACGCCCCAGGGACTTTCCGCCAGGGCTTTCACCACCACCAGCGAGAGAAATGCTATGAGTATTACAAGTATTGAGATTATGCCGACAAGTGCGATCCTTCCAGCAAACGAGTTTATTTCCTCCTTGACCATCTGTCCTAGTGATTTTCCGTTGCGGCGCATCGAGCAGAAAAGGATCATGGAATCATGGACGGCTCCGCCAAGCGCCGCACCGACAAGTATCCATAATGCGCCGGGAAGATATCCGAACTGTGCCGCAAGCACCGGTCCGACGAGCGGTCCGGGTCCGGCAATTGCCGCGAAATGATGCCCGAAGACTATCCAGGAATTAGTCTTGACATAGTCCTTGCCGTCCTCCTTCACGCACGCAGGAGTGGCGCGCTTGAGATCGAGCACGAAGACTTTCGTGAATAGCCATTTGCTGTAGAAGCGGTAGCTGACGGCGAAAACGCAGATTGATGCCGTGATCAGCCATAACGCATTTACAGATTCACCCCGCTTGAATGCGACTATCGCAAGCGATATCGCACCAAGAAGACTGAGTGAAACCCAGAACAGTATTTTCAATAAATTTTTCATGGGAATAAAAAATTTATCATATAATATCGCATTCTCAACTTGTTTGTGAAGCTAATTTTGATAATGGCGAAGCCATGGAGGGACGCCGTTTTGCCTTCGGCAAGCGTCGCTTTGCTCGGCTAAGCGGCTTCCGTCTTCATCTTATATTGATTTATTTCCAGTCCGCCTCGCGGGTTGGAAAATGAGCCTGCGAATTAGGGCAGCCCAACGGGATGGCAGCGAAGTGTCAAACCCGCGCTCCTTTGGAATTTCAAGTCAATTATGCAGCCATTAACAATTTTTCCACAGCCCTCGCAGAGGGTGGCATATTGTAGCCCCAGCAGTTAGGCTGGGGGATGAAATCAAATAATAAAAAAAAGAGGGAGTGGGAGGAGAACAGCTCTTGCGAGCTTAACTACAAACGAGTATCAAAGAAATTAGATTTTCCGTTTAGTCTATACCATCCATCATTTTCTGTGTTTTCAGTGTGTTCTGTGGTTGAACAATTCTTCCCCTTATTGCCGATTTCACAGCATACAGTGCTTTCTTCACTCTGTCATGCAAATTTTCCTCCGGTTTCCGTCCGCCGTATCTGATTTTGCAGAACTCATCGGTAATGAAGCTTATTTCAGGAGAGGCCGAAGGGATTTTCACAGAGGCTCTTTTGAGGATTTCCCCGGGAGTTTCGAATGGAGATCTCCTGATCCCGGCGGAAGCAAGTTCCCTGAGGAGGTCGCGGTAGAAATGTTCGGCATACACTTCCGCATACGTGATGGATTCAAGCCGGTAGGCCTTCCTCGCCGAATATCTTTTCAGCAATACCATCGCGCCGATGAGCATTAGCAGTCCTGTGACCAGCAGTATAGCAATTCCTGAATTCCGGGAAATTTTCTCTGTAGCGACATCTATGCTTCCAACTGTGAATTTATATAGCATTACCTGGTCGTTGGAGGTGAAACCGACAATCTTCTGGTACCATAAAAATTCAATCCAGTCGCGCATCGTCAGCGCAATCCCGCCGGTCTGCCTCTGCAATATCCTGTCTGAAACAGGTGTCGCGTCAAAGATGATCCATCCGCGTTCTGGGAGATAGGCCTCTGTCCAGGCGTGGGCGTTGGTATCCCTTATATTGTAGAATCCTCCGATCTCATTTTTTTCAGTTGGTACGAAGCCGATGGCTATTCTCGAGGGGATTCCCATCTGCCTGAAAAGGAGCGCGAGCGCCGAGGCGTAACGTTCACAGTGCCCGTTCTTCTCGTTGAAAAGGAAATCCTCCAACGGATTCAGGCGGTTCAGGTCATAGGTACCGAGTTCATAGGTGAAATTGTCGCGGAAATGCTTTTCCAGCGCGCGGGCCTTGTTGTATTCCCCGACAGCTCCGGCGGTGGCGTCCGTTATGAATTTAACCGTTCTAGCTGAAAGTTCAGGAATCTTGAGGCATGATGCCGTCTCGCGGCTGTCAGCCTCCTGGATTTTAGTGAGATCCGTCCAGTATTCGTAGATGTTGGTGTCTGCAGGCCAGTAGCGCGAGACACGGACGCTTCCCTGCCAGGAGACATATTCGTCCTGGAAGAAATTCCCTTTCAGGGCGACCGGATATCCATCGGTCGGAAGAGAACCGTTGAGAAGAGTGATCTCCTTGACAGTTACTTTGCGGTATTTGAGTTCCGTCCTCGGTTCGAGCCGCAAATTCCTTCTGTAGGCTGTTGCATGTTTTCCTGGATTCCATCTTGTCCCGTCGAATGTGTCGAGGGTGAAAGTCTTAAGATAACCGACATCATCTCCTGAAATCTGCATTATCAGGCGTCCTGAACCCTCCATGCCTCCTGAAGCAGGATCAAGGGTCGGTGCTATTGGCGCGTTCCGTCCTATGGAGAGGTTTGTTGTCACTGAAGAAAACGCCTTGTACCTAGGGAAGATCATGAAAAAGACAATCATTGCAATGAATACAAAAGTGAATTCCTTCCATTTTGCGGAAGGCAGGAACTTGGATTCGGCAAATCCGCATACCTCCGCTTCCAGCTTGTGGAAAGTCTGCAGGATGAGCACAAGTGCGGCCATAAGCACAAGTATGTAGCTGTATTCAAGCATCATCTGGCTGCCGACCGCGATATTGACAATCGCTATTCCGGCGGAAAGACATTTCTCCCTCGGTGTGAGAGGTCTGAGCATTCTCATGCACTGCAGGACGAGGAGCCCGTTACCAAATGACAGGGATCTCATGAATGCTGTCCGTCCGAAATGTATCGACACCAGAAGTCCAAGGAGGAGAATAAGGATTTCAGTGGTCTCATTTACAGCGTATTTTTTACCTGAGAGATGTATCAGCAGGAACCAGAGGATCGCAAGCACCACCGGCATTATGGCATTTTCCCAGAAGAAACCCTGGGAAATGAAACCAAGAAGTATCAGGAGATAGAATGGATCCTTGAACTTCTCCCGCTGGCGGCCCATAAGCGGCAGGAGTATGCGTCCGAACCAGGAACCGCTGGTTCCGTATCCGGCTGTGCCAGCCTTCGCATTACTGGTATATGGTGTTCCTTGCATATTTGTGTACCTTGATGTTTGCCGGGAATGAGTCTTCCTTCATTGTTTCAGGGATATACAATGAGACTTTCCTGTTCTGTGATAAAAGATATTCAACCGCTTCATCCAGCCCCTCCCTCTTCACGGCTACGATGACGACTGATGAGCGGCTTGAGATCTTACCGAGTATATCTTTTATTTTTTCCAGAAGATTGAAATCCGCAGATAGTTCCGTCCTGGCTATGAACTCAAGCAGTGCATCACCGGTGGAAAACGGAGGGACGACAAGCGTGTCCGCACGCGAAGGATCGACCATTTCAACATGATGTCCGGCATCCAATGATGAGAAGGCCAGGGATCCGGCCGCACGTGCGGCTATGTCGCAGAGCTCCATCCCGGCGGAAGCCCTGTTGTCGAGTATTATCGTAAGCCGTCCCGAAAGTTCCTCGCTGAACTCCTTTATCATTATGCCCGTGCCTTTTGCAGATGACTTCCAGTGGATGTGGCGGAACGAATCACCGCTCTGCATGGGGCGTACCCCGGAGAAGTCGAATCCTGAAGGGCTAGTGTGCCTGTCGCTGCAGCTTCCCCCGACCATCGGTTCAAATCCCGAAGCCTGTGCAGGAAGGCATTTGTATATGTCGGGGAACACTACCGCCTCTCCTGAGCCAGAAAGGTTCAGGGTTGCCTTTACAAGACCGAAGGGATAGGTGGATTTCAAAAGCAGCTTCTTCAGAGGATAGATCCCGCGCCGCGGGAAAACTATTTCCGGCATCACATGCGAATCAGTGACTGCCGGCAGCGAATATATCTTTGTCAGGATTCCGTGCTGTGAGCTGATTTCGATGAGACCAAGGCTGAACTTGGACCTGTTGGTTATTTTCATGGGTGACGGGACAGGACATCCTTCCGTGGCCTTGATGATCTCGTCCATGTCCACTTTGACTTTCCTGATCAGCTGGAATGCCAGGAAGATATTAAGGACTAATGCTCCTACAATGATGCCGAGGACGAGGAAGAGAAGTCCTGACTGGGACTGTGTAGCGGAAAGATATATGAGGGCGCATAGGCAGAGGAAGACAATGCCTTTCTTGGTCGGTGCGATCACAGGAATGTTGAAAAGCCTTTGCATGGAGACCTTATTCTATTTGCTGAGCTGATTGCAAAATGCAGGGAAACGCTTGTTATGGCAATACCCCTGTTGGAGTTCACAACTTCAGTTGTGTCTTATCATCAATTGGATGCACATCTAAAGCTGTGAACTCCTACTTTAGCAATCAGCTCAAAAGAGGCAATTTTGAAATTGCCTCTGTTAATAACTGCTGCAGTCAAAATATCGTATGTTTATTTGCTGGTAGTTAACGCATTCTTGCGTGTTTCTTCGTGTTTATATTCACAGCCAAAAATGGCTTAACTACAAACTTGCCTGAAAAGATTTTCAATCTCAAAGTTGATAGAACTGTTAAAGCGGTACTTCCACCGATTCGACAATGCTGTCAACCGCTTCTGTTTCCGATGAAGTGGCGAGACGGCTTCCCTTGCGGACGATGATCCTGTGCCCCATTACGGCCTCTGCGGAGGATTTGACGTCATCGGGCGTGACGAAGTCTCTTCCGGCGCACAATGCCGCTGCCTGGCTGTATCGCATCAGATCAAGGCAGCATCGCGGGCTCACTCCGTATTCAGCGCTTTCTATGTCTCTTGACCGGCGCGCTATTTTTACAATATATTCTGAGACCGGATCGGAAACTTTAAGGTTTCTTACAGTATCCTGCAGTTTCAGGAGTTCTTCTATTTCGATCACTGAGGTTAGCGTGTCAATCGGATCCAGAACCCGTTGTTCGGCAAGTATCCTCTTTTCATTTGTGAAGTCCGGATAACCTATTTTCAATCTGACCATGAAACGGTCCATCTGCGAGAAGGGAAGGGGATACGTCCCCTCCAACTCGATCGGATTCTGTGTCGCAATGACGAAAAACGGCTCGTTGAGCTTATGAAGCTGCCCTTCAACCGTCACTTGCAGTTCCTCCATAGCTTCGAGCAGACTCGACTGGGTTCTCGGGGTGGCCCTGTTTATTTCATCGGCAAGCAGGACATTGCAGAATACCGGACCGGGCCTGAATACAAAACTTCCATCCTTCTGCTGGTATACGGTGACGCCTGTTACGTCCGTGGGAAGAAGATCGGCTGTGAACTGGATTCTGCGGTATTCGCCGGAGACCGACCTGGCGACAGCTTTTGCCAGCAGTGTCTTTCCGACTCCGGGAATGTCTTCAAGAAGGATATGCCCTCCTGAAAGCATCGCCTTGATTACTTTTTCGGTGACATCATCCTTCCCGAGGAAGACTTTTGTCACATTGTCCTTTATCTTCTTTATAAGGCCGGAGGATTTCTCAAGATCTATGTTCATGGTAGTCTCTCTGAGGTTATTGGTTCAGGATTTAATTTTACTGCAAAATTCATTTGCATTAATTACACTAAGAGATACCTGAAATCAATCTTTTCAGAGCATAAAATTGGCCATTTTAAGTTGAAGAGCTACGAGATTTGAATTTGTTTATAGTTAATCCCGTAAGGGATGTTCTTAAAAGTAGGTACGCCCTTCAGGGTGTACCATTATTGAGAAAAGATGGTACATTCTCCCTTCGATAAGCTCAGGACAGGAAAGCACGTACCTACTGGAAATTTTATTGAGAATTCGCCTTCCTGTAGTTTTCCGGTGCGGTTCCAGTCTTCCTCTTGAAGATGTTGGAGAAGTAGAACTGGTCCTTGAAGCCGGTCCTCGAAGAGATCTCCTTGACCGTGAACGTCGTTCCCAGCAGCAATGATTTTGCTGCGCCGATCCGTTTCTCCAGTACGTAGTCGTAGGGGGTCCGCTTCCATTCACGCTTGAAGATCCTGATCGTCTGCGACGGGGAACGGCCTATGAGCCCGGACAGCTTGTCAAGCTCCTTGATTTCTGCGAAGTTCGCATCAATGAAGTTTTTGAGTTTCAACCCTTCTTCTGAATGGTGGATGTCCTCGCGTTTTTTCAGTTCATTGGAAATGGCCTGGATTATCCTGTGGATTACAATTGCGGTCTTCTCATGGACGTCCGTTGGCTTTTTCCTGGCATAGGCAAGTCCGTCTTCAAAAAGTCTGCGAATTTCGCAGTTTTTCACAAGCCAGACGACATTGAGGCCATATGCCTCGACAAGTCTTTCAACAAGAACTCCTCCAACATTGAACCAAATCTTGGTCCAGGGATTGTCCGCACTTGAAAAATATGAGTGATCGGTTCCCTTGTGGACAATATATACATCTCCTCTTTCAGGATACAGCTTCATCCCGCTATGGATAAGCGTCCCACTTCCTTCGATCACATATTCGAAAACGAAAATTGGTGAGTTTTTCCTGGCTATGCGGTAGCTTCCATCGCAGTATGAAATTCCAGCCAAGTCCAGATGGAAATTCGACTCTTCCGCCTTCAATCCTGAGAAATTTATGATGTCTTCGCGCATGGTGCTCCTAAAGTAGGTACGTGCTTTAGCATGTACCATCTTAATATTTAAGAATGATACACCCTGAAGGGCGTATCTACTTATAATGCGCATATACCTCATTAAAATGCAAATTATACGCATGGCATATTCTCTTGAAGTGATAATATAGCACATTAAAGTAAGTGGAGCAAGGATGATTGGATTGATGGATGGTTGGATGACTGGGTTAATATCCAAAACCATTAATCCATAAATCCAGCAATCCATTAATCCAATTTTTATAAGGAGTTTCAAATGGCTAAGAATTCAACGATTCCCCGTCCTGAACATCCCAAGCCCCAGTTTGAAAGGGAAAGCTGGATCAACCTTAACGGACAGTGGACCTATGCTTTTGATTTCGGCAAGTCGGGAGCCGAAAGAGGATTCAAGGACAGCAAAGGTTTTGCTGGTAAGATCACCGTTCCATTCTGCCCGGAAAGCGAACTCTCCGGCGTCGGGTACAAGGACTTCATCGAGATGATGTGGTATCAGAAAGACATCCAGATTCCAAAGGATTGGCGGGGAAGTAAAGTCATTCTCCATTTCGGTGCCGTAGACTATATAGCTGAAATCTTCGTTGATGGCAGGTACGTCGGCAGGCATTTCGGAGGAAGTTCCTCTTTTGACTATGACATTTCGGATTATGTGGAAGCTGGCAAGAAGCATTCACTGGTCCTACATGTTTCCGACGACACGCGCCACGGGAAGCAGCCAGGCGGAAAACAATCCTTCGGATTCAAGTCGGCTGGTTGTCATTACACCCGTACTACCGGGATCTGGCAGACCGTCTGGCTAGAAGCAGTATCGGAGTTCTCCCTCCAGTCTTGTAGAATTCTCCCCGATCTTGACGGTAATAAATTTCTTTTCACACCGCTCTTCCGCGGTATGAAAAGAAATTTAAAGGTGAGGATTGCTGTGAAAGATGGAGAAAAAATTGCAGCAAAGGGTGAATTTCCCGCACAAAGCGGAGTGCCAGTCCAACTCGCAGTCGGCAATCCGAAGGTCTGGTCTCCGGAAAGTCCATTCCTCTACAGCATCCTGTTTGAAGTTGTTGACGGAGGGAAAGTGGTGGATTCCGTGAAAAGCTATGCTGGAATAAGGAAGGTGCATATCGAGGGGGACACTCTCTATCTCAACAACAAACCTTATTATCTGCGACTCGTCCTCGACCAGGGATTCTATCCTGACGGTATCTGGACCGCGCCAAGCGATTCAGCCTTGAAAAAGGACATTGAACTTTCCATGAAGGCCGGATTCAATGGTGCAAGGCTCCATCAGAAAGTATTCGAGGAAAGATTCCATTACTGGGCGGACAAGCTTGGTTATCTTACCTGGGGCGAGTTCCCGAGTTGGGGTACCGATGTGAAGGATCCTGTCGCCGCCAGGAATTTCATCACGGAATGGGCTGAAGTCGTAGCCCGTGACCTGAACCATCCTTCCATAATAGCATGGACACCTCTTAATGAGACATGGGATACTGGAGACGGGGTGCAACACTCAAGATTCCACGCGGACCTTTATGATATTACAAAATCTCTTGATCCGACAAGACCTGTCAACGAGGCAAGCGGCTATGTCCATGTGAAAACGGATCTCTGGACAGTCCACAACTATGAGCAGAATCCTGAAAAGCTCAAGGCTCAGCTTACTCCTGACAGAGAAAAAGGCGTCTGGAGAAACCATCCGGAAAAGGAAGTGAAGTATCAGGGACAGCCTTACTTTGTAGATGAATTCGGTGGGATCAAATGGGTTGTGGGCGCAGCCTTTGCGGACAATACATGGGGATATGGAGATGCTCCGAAATCTCTAGAAGAAGTCTACAACCGTCTGGAAGGACAGGTCAATGCACTGCTGAGCCACAAACATATCAAGGGATACTGCTATACCCAGTTGACTGATGTCGAGCAGGAACAGAATGGCATCTACAACTATGACCGCTCGGAAAAATTCGACATGAAGAAGATTCGGAAGATCCTGTCGAAGAATCCGTAGGGGGAAGTTGCAGAGGCATCTCAGCGAAGGCGGATGTTACATTTATTCCAGCGAAGCCAGATCCAGTTTCCGGGCGGCCTGGGTTTCGTCTAGGCGTTTGATGGGAGTCGTCAGCGGGCACTGCTTGATCGCTTCGGGATTCTCGTCTGCGAGTTTCGCAATGTCGATCATCACCTGGATGAACTTATTGATATCCTCAATGGACTCAGTCTCCGTAGGCTCGATCATGAGAGCTTCCTTGACTATCAGAGGAAAGTAGATGGTTGGCGGATGGATTCCGCGGTCGATCAGGGCCTTTGCGATATCCAGGGCATGGACACCTTTTTCAGACTGGCGTGTCGCGGAGAATACGCATTCATGCATGCAGTAGCCGGGATGTTGCTGGTCATAGTATGGAATGAGTTTTGCCCGGATATAATTGGCGTTGAGCACGGCATTTTCGCTGACTCTCACAAGACCTTCTTTTCCGAGAGTAAGAAGATAGGCATAGGCCCTGAGGATGATTCCGAAATTTCCGTAGAACGGTGCAATATATCCGATGCTTTCCTTATGATGGTACTCAAGCGCATATGTTCCATCGCTGCGTTTTGCAACGCATGAAACCGGCAGATATGGAACAAGCTTCTCGCAGACTCCGACAGGACCCGAACCGGGGCCGCCGGCGCCGTGAGGAGTGGAGAACGTCTTGTGGAGATTGACGTGCATCACGTCGAATCCGATGTCGCCCGGACGTAGCCTGCCGATGATCGCATTGAAGTTTGCACCGTCGCAGTAGGCTAAAGCGCCGGCCTTATGGATGAGTTCACAGATTTCTTTGACATTCTTGTCGAACATTCCGAGAGTGTTCGGACATGTGAGCATGATTCCGGCGACATTCTCGTTCAGTTCTTTCTTGAGAGCGTCCAAATCGACATTTCCGTCCGGATCGGAAGGGATTGTCACTGTATCGAATCCCGCCATTGCCGCGCTTGCCGGATTTGTCCCATGGGCGGCATCGGGAATGAGCATGATCTTTCTTTTCGTGTCTCCATGCGCCTTGTGATAAGCGGCGATGAGCATGACACCGGTAAGTTCGCCATGTGCTCCGGCCAGTGGCTGCATCGTCGTCTGGGAGAAACCGAGAAGTTCGCTGAGCATGCGTTCAGTTTCATATATTACGGCCAGCGCACCCTGAGTGAGGGCTCCCCCGCGCCTGAGCTGGGGGAGAAGTGGATGAAGGTCGGCAAATCCCGGCATTGCGGCAATCTTCTCATTCACCTTCGGATTGTATTTCATCGTGCAGGAACCGAGAGGATAGAAGTTCGAGTCCACGCCCATGTTCTTCCTGCTGAGAAGTGTGAAATGTCTTACGGCTTCGAGCTCTGAAACTTCAGGCATCTGTGCGGCCTTTTTCCTCCTGAGAGAGGATGGAATTGAGTTGGCGTCCGGAACATCAAGCTTCGGCAGCGATGAACCGCGTCTTCCAGATTTGCCTTTTGAATAGATCAGCTCCACAGCACGGCCTCCATTGCGTTTGCAAACGCCTTGATCTCCTCGCGGGTCCTTTTCTCGGTGACAGCCACGAGCAGCTGGTTCTTCCTGTCGCTGTAATATCTTCCAAGAGGAAATCCGGCGGCGAAGCCCTTGTCGATCATGTTTCCGACGATCTCAGATGAGTCGCCGGGCAGCTTTATCACGAATTCGTTGAAGAACGCCTTTTCACCGACAGGTTCGATGCCTTTTATCTGAAGGAGGAGATCCCTTGCGAAATTCGCTTTTGCAGCACAAAGGTTGGCGACCTGAAGGAGTCCTTCCTTTCCGATGCATGTGAGATAGGCGAGGGCGGTCAGTGCACAGAGACTTTCATTGGAGCAGATGTTCGACATCGCGTTTTCGCGGCGGATATGCTGCTCGCGGGCCTGGAGAGTCAGTACGAATCCAGGTTTCCCGTCGAGATCGACGGTCCTGCCGACAATCCTTCCCGGCATTTTGCGGACCAGTTTTTCCTTGACTGCCATGAATCCGAGGTACGGACCGCCGAAGCTGAGCGGAATTCCAAGGCTCTGTCCTTCGCCGGTGACAATGTCAAATCCCATTTCACCTGGGGTTTTAAGCATGGCGAGGGCGATTGGATAGACGGAACAGACGGCGATGGCGCCCTTTGCATGGATCTTTTCAACGGTGTCAGACCATTCTTCGACAGTTCCAAAGACATTCGGGTATTGGACGAGGACGCAGGCGGTCTTGTCGGTTACAGCGTCAACCAGGGCGCCCTGCGAGGAATCTGTCTTTGAAGATTTGACAGGCACGACGATAAGTTCGATGTCAAGATTGCTGCTGTAGCATCTGATCATTTCGCGGAATATCGGGGAGACTGCTCCGGAGATCACGGCCTGGCGGCGGTTTGTGATCCTGACAGCCATCATGATTGCCTCGAACAGAGCAGTTCCACCGTCGTAGAGGGAGGCGTTTGACATCGGCATGGATGTCAGGCGGCATATTGCGGACTGATATTCATAGATTGCCTGGAGGGTACCCTGCGAGGCTTCAGGCTGGTATGGGGTATATGCGGTATAGAATTCTGAACGACCGACCATTGTCCCCACAGCTGCCGGTATCAGATGATCGTAATATCCGCTTCCGACAAAATTCACAAGATGAGTTGCATTCTGGGAGGCGAGGGAGTTCAGATGGCGCGTGACTTCGTATTCAGACATGCCGGCGGGGATGTTTTCAAGAGCTGGCGGAGGGGTCCTTATCTGAGCCTTCTGCCAGAGTTCATCGATGCTTTTGCATTCTATGGCTTCAAGCATCTCCTTCCTATCGGCATCAGTATTCGGAATATAAGGCATTGTTCCCTTTTCAATCAACTGCTGGCATTTTGAGAATTACTTCTTGGACGAGGAAGCGGACTCCTTGAGGAATTTGTCGTATTGCTCCTTTGTCATGAGCTCTTCAAGTTCGACAAGGTCTATGTTGTCAAGCTTGCAGACCCAGCCCTTCTCCTCGGGGGAATTGTTCACTATCGCCGGTTCCTCCTCGAGCTCCGTGTTGGTCGCGGAGATAGTTCCGCTTATCGGGGAATATACGTCGGACGCGGCTTTGACGGACTCAATAGTCCCTATCACATCTCCGACGATCACATCTGTCCCCTCCGGATGGACTTCGACAAAAGTGATATCTCCAAGCTCCTTGGCGGCATAGGCGGTGATGCCTATGACTGCCTCCCGGCCTTTTATCTCCACCCATTCATGTTCTTTAGTGTATTTTTTCATCTAAGCCTCCAAGTGAATTTCGAAAGAATGTTTTTATATAATTTGTTTTTTTAAAAATAATAGGGCGAAAAAAATATTTTTTATAGTTTTTTTAAATTTTAATCCGTGCCGTCCCGTTCTTATAGAATGGAACAGATGCAATTCTGCCCGTTATCTTGAATCTGTCAGTTGCAAGCTCCACCGGAGTTCCGTCTTCTATTTTGAATACGGATCCAATAAACGCCATGGCCACTGCTTTTTCAAGCGAAGGAGAGAAAGTGCCTGAAGAAACCTTGCCGGCCTCCTTTCCGGAGATGAACACAGGAGTCCCCTCCCTTGCGGCGCGGCGCCCGTCCAGGACTATTCCTGCGAGTCTTTTTGCAGGATGCGAATTCCGCAGCACGTCGGAACCTATGAAATCGCGTTTTTCTCCAAGCTTGAGGATAGGTGCGAATCCAGCCTCCACCAGAGTTGTTTCGAGATTGAGCTCATGTCCGTAGAGGGGATAGCCCATTTCAAGGCGGAGCGTGTCGCGTGCGCCAAGGCCGGCGGGCTTGACATTCTTCTGTTTCAGCAGGAGATCCCACATAGTTTCGGATTTGTCGGCCGGGAAATAAATCTCGAAACCGAGTTCCCCGGTGTATCCGGTCCGGCTCAGGATGCATGGAATGCCATTGATCTGCGTCTTGATCCATTTGTAGTAAAGCGGAAGGTTTTCCTTTTTGAATCCCAGGCCAATGAGCACATCCGCGCTTTCAGGTCCCTGGAGATCAAGCTTGGCAGTTGAGTCGGATTCATCCGCGAATGATACATCAGAGGGAAGGAGCTTGCGGAATCTTGCCGCATCGTTCCCCCTTGTTCCAGCATTGACGACAATGAAAAACTCATTTTCATCCATCCTGTATACAATAAGGTCGTCGATCACGGTACCTTTTTCATTTAGCAGGAAATTATATCTGCAGGTTCCTGTCTTCTGGTCGGCTACCGCCCTGGCGAGAAGCTTGTCGAGTGCGGCGGCAGCTCCTGAACCTTTTACGCGGAACTCGCCCATGTGGAATATGTCGAATATGGAAACGTGGGTCCTGGTGTGCCTGTGCTCGGCGATGATTCCTTCGGAATACTGGACAGGCATGTTCCAGCCGGCAAAGGGAACCATTTTAGCTCCGAGGGCCAGATGCCTGTTATAGAGAGGAGTCAGCTTGAGATTTTCCGTGTCGCCCATTAATTTCTCCGTTTATTATGACAATCGCAATTAAATATAAATAGGCGAATTGTCAAATAAAAAATTTTTATTTCGGGGAAATTTCTTTGATGAGCGACTTGTAGATATCTTCAGCATCAGTGCTGAACGCAGTAAATATGACTTCCTGCATTCCTCGAGAAGCTCCGGGCCTGCGGCCCTTTGAATTGCTCTGTCAACCCTGCCACCCCCGAGGAGGGAGCAGTTCGCGGCGTTCACTATTGCGTCAACCTGCAGCTATTATCATTGGCCGGCTTTCTGCTATGTCGAAAAAAAAGGGCGCGGATTTTTCCGCGCCCTTCAGTATCATTCAATCAAGTATCAGTTGCTCAGGTCATTCATTGTTATATCGTCATCCTTGAGATCAAAGAAAATGAAGCCGGCAAAAAAGTCGAAGAGTTCGATGGCATGGAATTCAGCGTCGACTTCGGCGATTCCGCAGCCAGCCTGGACGCCTACTGACCAGTAGTCCCTTGAACCTTCGGAATAGCTGTAGTCCTTCTTCCTGAGATCCGGAACGCCTGAGGCATAGTATTCAACGGTCTTTACAGTTCCGATAGTTGACTGGAGTTCCTTGCCTTCGGCGGAAATCATCACGAAACTGGTATCCCATCCGGATTCAAGACCGAAACCGTACTGGCGGTTGTAACCCTTTATCATCTTGGCTTCGACGCCTGTACCGGCTCCGAAGGAAAACGGCCTTGTGCACCACATTTCAGCTCTTGCGCATGGTCCGAATCCAAGTGAAAGCGAGATTATATCCGTCACATCGACGATCCTGTTCGGGATGTACATCACAATCTTGTCCAGCACCGTAGCCTGAGTTACAGTCCCGGCCGTCATGGCAAATACAATCACCACCAGAGCAACAATTTTTTTCATCTTTAGCGTCCTTTCTCTGATACTTAGGAAATAAAATTATTTAACAATTCCATTAATCTATTGCAAATAATCCATTCTTTCAAATAAAAAATGAAATTTTCTTAAAAATTGAAATATTCTGTTGTCGTCCTTGAAAAAAACAACCTTTGTTACATTTTAAGGGGCGTCGTCGGGACGTAGCGCAGCCTGGTTAGCGCGTCAGACTGGGGGTCTGTAGGCCGTGAGTTCGAATCTCACCGTCCCGACCATTCTTCACCCTCACTCCGTTCGTGGCTTCGAATGGCAAGCCGGATATTGAATATGCTTGATATCTTGATTCTACTTTAGACATGCAAGGATAATAATTCCAGGAGAATATATCTATGAATGAAAAATATTATGTATATATCCTAAGAAGTGTTAAATCCCCAGATAAAGTTTATGTTGGTTGCACTGAAAATCTTTCAAGAAGAATACAGGAACATAACTCAGAGTCACAGATATACACTAAAAGATATGCTCCGTGGGAGCTAGAAACATATACTGTGTTTTCCGACTCCGCTACAGCCTTCAACTTCGAGAAATATCTTAAATCTTCTTCAGGAAAGGCATTCATCAGCAAGCACTTACTCAAGAAGTTAGAATTTTAACATTCTTCGCTATCGCTTTGCTAGCTTCGAATGGCAAGTCAAATTGGAATATGGTTGTAAAAAACTTGCTTTACTGGTAGATATGACATCAGCTACTGACAACTGACGACTGACCACTGACGACCGACGGCTCTATTACAACAGCATCCTGCATATCAATGAGGCCATTACAACCACATCTTCCGTGCTGAATACGTTCTTTATGGACGAATCATATACGAAATCTGCGGTCGCCGGCATTTCTTCGTCGCTCTTGTAATAGATCAGGTTCACTTTGATTTTCCCAATAACGTGGATTTCCGCCCCGATGTCGCCGGGAGTCTTATCCTTCCAGTCAAGACGGCCAAGATTCTTCTTCAATCGGGCAACGTCGTCCTTTATCACGCTGGACAAGATGTTGACACTCCTGGATTTGTAAGGCTCAAGATAGAACTGTCCGCCAGGCAGATCCCTGAAAGTTATAAATTTTCCGGTTTCGGAAAATTTATTATCGAAGAGCAGATAATGGAGAATTATGATCTTCAGGTCGGGTCTCACCGGCTGACCTGCCTTTTTATTCCTGACATCGAAACTTTTCAAATCAACCGTGTAGTCGGCCCCGAAGGCACGTATTAGGATTGTTCCCTTGTCCATGAAGCTGAACCCGAGGTTGTCCGCACGCCTGGACATATCCGCCCCTGCGAGTTTCGCAGCCGCAATCCTGATCGCCTCGTTCTGCCCTTCGGTCTTGGACATCAGATATAGAATCCTTTGAGATTATTTTGCCACAGACTTTCACAGACTAGAGATTACTTTTTCTTTGTGGGAATTATAACCATAAAATAATCCTGTAAATTCCGTTATCCAGTCCGTTATTACTTCGTGCCCTTCGTGGTGAAATCATCTTTCATTTTCTTAACTGTCGGGAACCTGTTGATGTCGGTGTGCGGGAGGAATAGGGCGCCTATGTACTGGTCCATGTATGCCGGGGCGGTGTTGAGTTCGACATAGGTCATCTTCCGTGCAAGCTCGAGCTGCTTCTCCCTGAACTCCTTTGAAAGAAGCACCATGTATGTGCCCATCAGGGACGAGTTGCCGATATAATGGAATTTTTCGCGTGGCAGGTCGGGCACGAGTCCGATGACAATCGCCTTTTCAAGATCGAGCGACCTTCCGAATCCACCCGCTATATATACTGTAGAGAGATCCTCGAACTTCATCCCGACCTGTTCGAGCATCAGGTTGCACGCAGAGTAGATCGCGGCTTTTGCACGGACAATGTTCTCGATGTCCATCTCGCTGATGGTAATGTCTTTGCCTGTCGCACTTTCCTTTGCCGGCACGATGATATATTTTGCAAAACGTCCTTCTACGATGATATACTTTGATTTCATCTGGCGGTTGAACTTGCCGGATGCATCGATCCATCCCGTCAGATAGAGATTGGCAAGAAGAGAGATCATTCCCGATCCGCAAATTCCTTTCGCCTTCACATTTCCTATTGTCCAGTAATGCGCGCGTCCAGTCTTCGGATCGACCTCGGCTTTTTCGACTGCTCCAAGTGCGGCCCTCATCCCGAACTCGATGCCGCCGCCTTCGAACGCCGGTCCTGCGGAACACGCACATGTCAGCATGAAATCAGAATTTCCTATCACAAGTTCTCCGTTGGTTCCGATGTCGATGAAAAGGCTGATGTCCTTGCTGTCAGTCGCAAGATCCGTGCAGAGTATCCCGGCAGTGATGTCACCTCCGACATAGCTTCCTACATGGGGGGAGAAATAAAGCCATGACTGCGGGTTGATGTCCAGTCCGACTTCGGCGGCGGTCAGGAATGGAGATTCGCGGATGGTCGGAGTATAAGGTTCCAAACGCAGATATTCTGAATTGATCCCGAGCATCAGATGGATCATCGCAGTATTGCCGGAAATAACACCGCTCGAAATGTCGTTCAGATCAATATTATGGCTTTCAGCGGCCTGTTTTATCAGCCGGTTGACGGAATTCAATACTCTTTTCCTGAGCTCTTCCAGTCGTTCTGGATTCTTTGCGTAGTTTATCCTGCTTATCACGTCGAGTCCGCAGTCTATCTGGTCGTTGTAGTCGCTTCTCACCGCCACGACTTCACCGAGGAAGAGATAGACGAGTTCCACGGCGACTGTTGTCGTCCCGACATCGATGGCGACACCATAATGATTGACTGTCGTATCCCCCGGCTGGATGTTGATCACATAGCAGCGCTTGGCGTCATTGACCAACGTGAAAGTGACCATTCCATCCTTTTCGCGGAGCGTGTCGGGGATTTTTCTCAGGACGGGAAGGCTATATATGATCTCGCATTCGCCCCATTCCCTTTTAAGCGCACGTGAGAGTCGGTCGAGGTCGGAAAGTCCGTCCTCGATCTTTGCAGGGGGAACCTTGATCATCCATTTTATCGCCAGCGGTTCGTATTCCCATCGTTCCGGAAGAAGTTCCTGGCGGATCAGGTTGAAATCCTCGGTGGTCGCCTTTGTGAATTTTCCGCCGGTCCTGCCGACCTGTTCCGGTATGTCTACAGTTATCTGACCATCAAGAACTTTTGTCTTGCATGCAAGCACATAGCCGTCGGCGACCGCGGTCTGCGGAAGAACACCGAGGCTGTCGGAATCGACAATTCCGGAAAGCACATGCACAATGCATTTTCCGCAGGAACCCTTCCCCCCGCAGGGGGAGTCGATCTTTATCCCTGCTTTTCTAGCGGCTTCGAGGAGTTCTGTTCCCGCTGGAACATCAATCGTCTTGCCGGATGGTTTGAATGTGATGAGTGGCATATAAATTTTGCCTGCAAAATTTATTACTTAATCCTCGCCTTCACGAAGCTTTCAATGTCGGCGGCTTCCTGCGGCCCTACGACGACCTTCCATCCCGGAAGGCTTTCCTCGAGTTCACCGCTGATCTGCGCGACGTAGCCGGGGATTATGATCTGACGCGTGGCGACCTGCTCCTCGAGCCCGATCCCCTTTATGAACTTCGCGATCGACGCGCCGGAGAACTTACCGGCAGCCCAGGCGGTCAGGACGCTCATGCCTTCGCACTCTGGAACCACGAGCCACGCGTTTGTCCCGCTGTTCTCGATCTCGCCCGATACAATAAAATATGTGAGCGAGAAGTTTGTCGTGACGAATACCGGGGAGTTCTTGTCCGGTTCGCCGATAGAATATACTTTCGGCTCAACCTGGATTGGCTTCTGAGGATCCGTATAGATGTTCAGACGGAGCGTCATCAGGGAAACCAGCATTGCCGAATCGAAGTATGGAAGCACGCAGATCCCCCCGTATTTTGTGATCTCGTTTATCGCCTCGCCGGCGATGTCGAACATTTCTCCTCCATCGATGAATTTGATCGAAGGATATCCGAGAGGCTTGAACGAGTCCTTCAGCGCCGCCCTGCGTGCGATTGAATTCACCTGGAACTGCTCTGAAAGCGAGAACGTCTCGAAATTGAGGATGATGTTGTTGAAGCCGGACTCCTTGATCCTTGAAGTCAGCGCTGAAAGCTCATCGAGGTTAGGAGCTGTCAATGCGAGCGCATGACCGTTCTCCTCGGCGATTTTTTTCAGTTCATCGGCTGTCTTTGGATTCGCCGATGCGATAACGCTGTTCGAACCTTTCACCGCCTTCGCCGCGGCTGAGATTTCCTGGACGCTGGAACTGCGCATCACGATCGGGCGCTTTGCGATCTCATACGCCTTGGAGCAGATGTTTGCGAACTTCGCAGGATCTCCGCTCTTGCAGGTTATGCAGACCATGTCGACGATGAGCTTTTCGCCGACACGCTCGAGCAGGTAGCTGCCGACCGCGCGGAGCGTCTTTTCAATCGACTCCGGCTTGTCGGTGTCGTTTATGTTGACAGCGAGGGCGGTCTGGTTGACAAAAGTCTTTTCGTGCCTGTAAAGGACAGTCTCCTCACCGAGTTTGAGTTTCTTGTCGGGTCCGAGTACGATTGATTTCACCGGTGGTTCACTTGCCGCACCGAGTACTTTCTTCGCCTCTTCTGACGCGTACGGGCATTGTGAAAGTTCCGCTTTTTTCGCTGCAAGCTTCATCGCAAACGCGAGACACGTGTTCGAACCGCATTCCTTGCAGTTCGTCTTCGGTAGAAGTTTCTGTATCTGTAATCCTGTCAATGCCATGGTGAATACCTCCTTGAACTTTATCCTCTCACAAAGTCACAAAGCCACGAAGTTTCATCTATTTTGAATTTCATAATACTTAGAGCCTTTGTGCCTTAGTGCGAGATTATTTATTAATTAATTTTGTTATTAACTTCCTTATTGCTACGGCCGCTTCCGGGCTGTACATGATCAGGATGTCGGCGCCGGAATAAAGCAAATTCGCCGCAGTCGTGTATTCCCAGAGGGCGGCGCGTTTCTTGAGATCACCCCATGCCGGGAAGTCCTTCTCCTCGGCCTTGGCTTCCTTCACCTTGGCGCATTCCTGTCCGGGTGAGACGATCATCGGTCCTGCAAGCATCTTATCGCCGGTCAGTCCGGTGTATCTCACGCGCTCCATCACGGAGTATGTGTATTCGATCCCGTAGCCGACGGAACCTGTCATCGGATCCATCACGATCTGTTCGATCTTCACATCCATGTTGGTCAGGAGGATGTTCAACTGCTTGCCAATGTTCACGTCGATCGGGGACTGCGCAACGAGCGAATGCCCGTAACCGAGCGCGGCTCCGGCGATGGTGCGGTAGTTGTTCTGTTCTACCCAGTTGAGGAGCAGGTTCTCTCCGGCGCAAGCCTGTGCGACAGCTTTCATCACTTCGTTGTTCCTGTCGAAGTTGTTGTGCCCGGTTATGATCAGCGGAACATCGACGGCTTCAAGAACTGACTTGACGAGTTTAACTGAATCTTCAGGTGAACGGTTGCCCTTTTCCGGATGAGTCCCCTCGAGCCGGATGCTTATGAGATCCGCGCCGTATTTCTCGACGCAGGCCTTCGCCATCTTTGCGGGATTCGCAAGAAGATCGCCGTAGGTGTTTCTGAGGACCTGCGGATATTTATCGTTGACTACATCGAACACTTCCATTGCTACAAGAGGCCTGTTTGGCATTTCACCTTCCCAGAGATGGAACGGCATGCAGGTCGCACCTCCGACGGAATAGGTCTTTCCTCTAGTTCCGCCTTCCTTCTTGCCAGCGCCAAGCTTGACGGTCCAGACCGGAACCTCGCATTTGTCCTTCCTGATCTTGAAGGTCTTCAGCGAGGATAATCTTTCAACTGGCGTAGGGGCAGGGGCCTGTTGTGCGAGGGGTTTTTCAACCGGAGCTTCAACAGTCTTTACAGGAACTGGTTCAGTTTTGGGAACCTCTGGTTTCGCCGCAGGTTCCTGCGTGATCTTCTCCCTGAGATATTTCTCGCTCAGTGTTCCGATGATATCCTTGACAATGTCTTTGGCGATTGTCGATTTGAGCTCATCGGAAATCTCTTTTGAGATCTGATTCTTGATCTGGTTTATCAGTTCAGGCGTTATCTTCATTTCCTCCTCCTCCGGTTTCCTGTCTGTGGCAGGAGCATCTAATTTCTCAACAGGTTTTATTTCGACAGGAGCCTGCTCGGGCTGGCTAGCAGCTTCGGCGGTTCCTGAATGCGCATATACTCCCATGTCCTCCATCTTGATCGCGGGATGGCCGATTTTCTCAAGATATTTGCGGACTTCGCCGGCTTCGGTCGCGACCGTCTCGTCTGCTATTTTGTCCATGAGATCAGTAACCCCCTGTTCCTTGAAGCGCAGCTTGAGATCGGCCGCGAGAAGCTCCTTGAGCTCCTTCGGCATCCAGACAAGTCTTCTGAATCCTCCTTCGGCACCGAGGAATTTCCTTGAAGTCAGGAATACTTTTCCACAGCCCATGAATCCCGGCGTCTGCTGTCCGCCTCCGACGTTTCCGGCAAGGGTGGAGAACGTCATTCCTACAGGCGTATCGCCCTGGAATTCGCGGTTGACTACCATGACTCCGTTGCATTCCGGCAGATATGCACAGATGACTTCGAAGCATCCGCAGCTTGTCATCGGCCTGTCCATGATCGAATATGCGCAGAACGTATCCACGGTCTTATGGCTGTTAGGGAACACATAATCGTTGATGCCTTTCCATATGCCCTTGACCGGATCGAGGCATTCGCCTTTCTTGACAGGCTGGTTGGGCCCGGTCTCGTCGATTTCAAACGCGGCCTTTCCATCGAGCCAGTTGTATGCGCCGCAAAGTCCGAGTCGTTCTGGTGTGATTATGCAGACGTGGTTCGGCGCGAATGACTGGCAGAGCAGGCATGAATAGAAGGTGTCGACCGATTCGTCTGTCATGGATTCAAGACGGCGGTTGCGTTCGTCATAGACTTTCCTCGCTATGGCAAGGCGTTTCTCAACTTCCTTGAGATCGGTTATTAGTGTGACCTTCACCTTGTCTACGATTGCCGGATAATCCGAAAGCAGTTTTGCATGAAGGATTTCGCCGTAATGGCGCAACCGAAGGCCTTTTGCGAAGCCGTTTTTCGAGACACGCGTCCAGATGATGTCGCGCTGGCCCATGTGCCAGATTCCCTCGGCGCCGTTCACCAGGTGATGGATCTGGCGTTCGAGGATGGGTTCGAAGTCGGACTGCATCTTGCGGCCTGCGGCCTCGACCCAGATTCCGAAAGGAAGTGCTTCTCCTTCCTTTACCTTGTCAATGTCAGGGCCTATGATCTCGATCTCGCCGTCGTTGATGCTTTCCAGATCTACGGATGTCACAAACTCGAATGCAGGTGTCTTGTTCCCGCCGAATTCGACATGGACATCGGCCTTGCGGATGCGTTCGCCCTCGAACGCCGGGCCATACGGTACCGGGATCGGAACTTTTGTTATCCTGATCTTGCAGCCTCTGACTTCAAGCGCCTTCTCGACCATCGTCTCATGCGGGATTTTTGAGACTACATGTTCGTATGTGCAGACGCCGGTCGGTAGGATTTCCGGGATCGCGGTGTCGGCGATAACAGGGAATCCGTAGTTGATCGCTCCTGCGGCCGCCGCATATTTGTCGGCCGTGACTTCGCCCAATGCGAGGACGAATGCAAATATTCTTTCCTTGTTGTATTTAAGGTTTCCTTTGAAGTCGCCGGGTTTTACTCCTCCGAACGAAAGGGCTGCGCGGTTCGCAAATCCAAGTGCGTAGATAAGAGCGGACACATCGCGTCCGAAAGGAACAAGCCGTGTCTCCCATCCGAGCTGTACGCCTTCTTCTGCGAGCTGTTCGGCGAACTGCTTGCCATTGGTGCAGCCGGCCATGAACACATAAAGGTTCTTTTCCTGGAGTTCGCGCGCGATCTTTACGGCTATCTTGCTGTTCGGAGCCGCGCCGGTGATGGCGGCGAATCCTGGAGCAGTGCCGTCGACGAATTCAATTCCGCGTTCACGCATGATGACATCGTTCGCCGCACCGAGCCAGATACCGTCGACCGGATTTGGGCCGATGAGATATTTGCACGCCTCGATCACTTCACAGGCGAAAAGTGCTGCTGCGCCCGCATCAAGCGCCTTTCCGAGATACGGCAGCCAAACTTTGTCGGTTGGGCGCGCCGGAAGAAGGCTTTTAGCCAGCTTGAGTATCCTTCTTAAATCCGAGAGCTTCTCCATCTTCTCGCCGGTGAACGAATAGATCACAGGCAGGTAATAGGCAGTGTTCGGAAATGCGACCGGACTTGATTCGCCTTTTAGCTTTACAGCCTTGTCGAGTATGGCCTCGGCTTTCGCCACCCATTCGATAGCTCCGTCAATTGCGCTTCCGCAGATTATCTTAGACATTGGTAGATCTCCTATCTTTCATGTCGAGCAGCTTGCGTTCGGCCTTCTTGTTGATACCGAGCTTCTCACGCTTTGCCTCGATGAGCGACATGATCTTCTCGACGGCCTCCATAGGATCAGGAATATATATGAAACCCCCGCCGTACTTCTCCCTCGCCCCTTCGTCGAGATATTTCACCACGTTCTCCGAACCGGAAATATGGAAAGGCTGTCCAAGGATCACATCGACTCCTGACGCCACAAAATAACAACCGATCGCGACGGCCTTCTCGCTCATCCATTCGGGGGCGACGCCCACTGCGGGAACTTTCGCGATGCTGTCACCGAGTCCGCCTTCATAGACGATTTCAGAAGCAGCCTCGAGGATGCGCGTGTTGTCGACACAGCTCCCCATGTGGAGGATCGGCGGAATTCCTACGGCCTCGCAGACTTCGCGCAGTCCCTGTCCGGCCTCTCCCAGAGCGGTTTCAGGAGTAAGTTTTCCAGCCTTGCCTGAGGCCTGTGCGGCGCATCCCGTCTTAAGAATTAGGACGTTCCGTTTAATAAGTTCTCTTGTAATAGAGTTGATATACGAATCTGTTTTAGTCTTGATGTTGTTGCAGCCGACGATTCCGGCGATTCCGCGGATCCTGCCCTGGATTATGGCGTCGTTGAGAGGGCGGAATGAAGCCCTGAATGATCCACCGAGCATGTATCTTATCGCTTCAACGCTGAATCCTGCGATGAGAGGTTCCTTGACTTTCGGGA
Organism: Lentisphaerae bacterium GWF2_49_21; assembly: GCA_001804805.1. GTDB lineage: Bacteria > Verrucomicrobiota > Lentisphaeria > Victivallales > GWF2-50-93 > GWF2-50-93. The sequence goes on along the minus strand of MHBH01000077.1, from coordinate 114,860 downwards.
TCTGCATTTTCTTCGGATCGCGGTTCTTGAAATTGTCGATAGCCTTCTTAATTAAGTTTTTTGCCGAAAGATAGGCGTGATCCTCGTCGAACTCCATGTGGATTGCTCCGATGGTCTTTGCGATGTCCGTTGTAGAAACAACCAATGTATGATATGACGCGGCGACCGACGGAAGGCTCGGCATCACACACTGCACATCGACCACCATCATTTCAACGGCGCCGGTGATGATTGCAAGTTCCTGCTGGAGGAAGTTTCCGGCGACATTTATTCCGCGGCGCATGAGGATCTCATTCGCAGTGCAGCAGAGCCCTGCAAGGTTCACTCCTTCAGCTCCAGCCTTCTTCGCATATTCAATTATCTCCGGATCATAGACCGCAGTTGCGAGCATTTCCGAAAGAGCAGGCTCGTGTCCATGAACAATTATATTTACCTTCTTCTCTTCGAGCACACCGAGATTGGCACTGCTTTTGACAGGTTCAGGCGTTCCGAACATTATGTCGGAAATCTGCGTTGCAACATGCGCTCCGCCCCAGCCGTCTGCAAGTGAAGTCCTGAAGGCCATGTCGAGAAGATTCCTGTAATCATGATCAACTCCCATATGTGTACGGTGCATCGCCTCGACCACCATCCTGTCTGCCCCGTATGGTTCGATTTTGGTCTTTTTCCATACGGCCCGGGTCTTTTCCGGCGCTAGATTCAATGTCTTGAGCGGTTCCTCCTGGGATGTGAATTCGGACATGAACGTATTCGCAAGTTCAAGGGCTATTTCATTCTGAGCGCGTCCTTCGGTCTTTATTCCATATTTTCCGGCTATCCTGTGGAGTGCCTTGACATCGGTGATCTTGTAGTCCGGTTCCTTGCCTTCGGCAATCTTCTTGAAACGTAGGGCGAGATGGCGCCCATGGTCAGAATGGGCTGCAGTTCCGGCAGCTGTTTCGCGCAGGAAATTCCTGGCGACAATCGTGTCGGCATCGGCTCCGCAGACGCCGCGCGGAGACTTCGGAGTTATCTTGCACGGTCCCATGTGGCATATCTTGCAGCATACTCCGAGTGTTCCGAACTTGCAGGGCATCCCCTGGGCTTCAGCCCTGACGAAACAAGTTTCGACGCAGTCGAGCTGAGCTTTCAATATCGTCTCGATCGACGCCTGGTCGGAAACCAGCTCTTCCGGTCTTTTAGCTTCCTTGGCCATTTATATTCTCCTTATATATCCTGCTTCGCAGTCTATATGTGCAGCTTCGCTGCCATTTTCTCCTGCAACGCAGTTGCTTTTGCAGATTTGGCGCAGCCAAATATGCAATCCAATTGTCCTACAAATTCATCTACTATCTTGGACACTTCGTTCTCAACGGAAAGCTCGAACAGTGAAGTTCCCTTTTCCGAGAATGATGCAATTTCCTTGTTGTCGGGTAGAGGTATGATAAAATCAGCTTCAGTCTCATTCTTCAGATATTTCGCCTCTTCAGGAATCTTGCCGTCCCTGGTCCTGTTGATGAAGATGCAGAGCTTCTTGAAATCTATTTTCATCTCAAAGGCAAGCTTGTGAAGACGCCTGATAGTCTCGATTCCGTTCTTCGAAGGATCCGCGACCATCACAAGAAGATCGACCTTCTGGACAATACGCCGCGAAAGGTTTTCAAGTCCCGCCTCGTTGTCGATTACCACGTATGGATAGCTCGATGAAAGTTTCCGGATTACGTCCCTCAATACATTGTTCGCGTAGCAGTAGCAGCCCGGTCCTTCGGGCCTGCCCATCGCGATAAGATCGAAATCCTTCGCTTCGACAAGACATTCTGCTATCTTCATTTCGAGCATCTGCTGTTTTGCGATTCCCGTGACTTTTCCCTTCGACGCTTCCTCTCGTGCTTCTTCACGGATTTTGCCGACAGAATTCTCAACCGTCACCCCGAGAACGGAATGCAGGCATGAATTTGCATCCGCGTCTACGGCAAGCACAGGCGTCCGTCCGTTCGCCAGGAGCCGGTTGATGATAAGCCCGGTCACTGTCGTCTTGCCGACCCCGCCTTTGCCTGTCACTGCTATTGTGTAGGACATTTTGTTTAAGTAGGTACGGGCTTTAGCCTGTACCATTCTACATTCTTACTTGGGACAGCCTAAAGGCCGTCCCTACTTCTTAGGTACGGGCTTTAGCCTGTACCATTCTGCTTTCTTGCTTGGGACAGCCTTCCGACTTCGCCAAAAGGCTACGCCGGACACAGAAAGGCCGTCCCTACTTCTAATGCGCATGCGGTTTTCCGCAGCCGTCGCTGATCCTTGCGAGCTCGTTCCTTTTCGCCGCAAGCTGTTCTTTCATCAGCTCAAGCTCCTTTTCAGCCTTCTTTCCGGCCTTCTTTGAAACTTTTTTCTCAGCTTTCTCGATCTTGTCCTCGAGATCCTCGATTTCCGTCATGAGACGGACATATTTTTCACGCACGACATCCGTTTTCATTTTAAAAGCCTCTCAACATTATTTAGAATTGATTCAAAAGCCTTTCTTGTCTCCGGTTCTATCTTCTCAAGGACGGAAACCTCGTTCATATCGGACTTGCGGACCTTCTCCGAGAATGGGATAGATCCAAGCAGTTCCTGGTCAGGAAAAGAATTCTTGACAAAAGTTTCGTCTTCATGGCAGGTCACCCTGTTTGCGACGATATGCAGCTTCTTCAGTCCGATGTCATGGGCCATCCCGATTATCGCCTTTGCGCAGTCGATGGAACGCTGTCCGGGCTCCACGACTATGATCATGCCGTCGACACCGCTGGCGGTCGCCCTGCCGAGATGTTCGACACCGGCCTCCATGTCCATTATCAGCGCCTCGTTCCTGTGGAGCACGAGGTTTGTCACAAGTGCCCTGATCAGGACGCTCTCCGGACACGCACAGCCGCTCCCGCCTTTTTCGATCGCGCCAACCACGATGAGGGAGACTCCATTGTAATTGACGGCGTACTTGTCGGCGATGTCAGAGACTTCAGGATTCAGCTTGAACATCTGTCCGTATTGTTTCACTTTTGCGCCGGTGCGCTCTTCGATCAGGGATTTTTGTTTGGAAATTGGGATAATCTTGTTCCTGATGTCTGCAGGAATGCCGATGGCGTTTGCGAGATTCGCAGCCGGATCCGTGTCTAGCGCAAGCACTTTTCTCTTCTTCTCCGCCATGAGCAGGGCGAGGGCGGCGGCAAGTGTCGATTTGCCCACCCCCCCTTTCCCTGATATTGCGATTTTCATAGTTTATCTTCTTAAAGTAGGTACGGGCTTTAGCCTGTACCATTCTACGTTCTTGATTGGGACAGCCTTCCGACTTCGCCAAAAGGCTACGCCGGACACAGAAAGGCCGTCCCTACTTCTTAGGTATGCCCTTTAGGGTGTACCAATGGTACAGGCTAAAGCCCGTACCTACTTAAAAACCATACTTAGCTTTCATTGTGTTCGAGAGCTGGAACAATGTCTCGAAGACTTTTTCCGCATCAGCCGGTTCCATCGAGCCAGTTCCGCATGACGGTGTGATCATCGCCTGTTCCGCGATAAGCTTTTTGTTGATTCCCTTTGAAGCCAGATTGTCCATCATTTTCTCGAGATGCGCGGCAAGCTTCTCGACGGTCTGATCCCTTATCGCGGTCGATGTAGGCACAACGCCCCATGCGAGGATTCCACCGCGTTCGAGATGCATCTTTACAGCTTCCGGATACATTGCGATCGTCTCGCCGAAACCGAATGCGTCGAAGTTTACGATATCGACGCCGGCGTCGATGAGTATGCTCCATTCTGTATTTCCACAGCAATGGACTCCGGAAAGGGCTTTTTCCGCATGGATGGCTTCCGAGACTTCGTTTACGAGTATGACAACGTCATCGCGTTTGACCGATACATATGTCGAGCTTCCGAAAGCCGAGAGGATGGGTTCGTCGATGAAGCAGATGATCTTTTCAGCATAGGGCTGGAACATCTGGATCTGCCAGCGGGATTTCATGGCAAGAGCCTTGAGGATCATGTCGCGGAACTCTTCGTTGTAGTAGATGGCGCGCTTGTTCTCGTCGACGAGTGTCAGGGCGAAACTGCACGGACCGGTCGTCTGCACTTTCACGAACGGGAGTTTTGCTCCGCCTTTTGCCTGGAGCGCCTTTTCGAGCGCGTATATCCCCTTTGAGAAATCCGGGCTTATCGCCATCTTTGAGAAATCCCTGGTTCCACCTTCCTCGGATGCGGCAATGTAGCCTTCGTAGAGTTGCGCAAAAGATTCGGAATAATCCTTTGACGTGTCGAAATACATCCTGTGCTTCTCCTCATCGATCACTGTGCAGGGCATGCCTTCGGAATACTGGATCTCCATCTGTTCATGCAGGCCGAGCTTCGGGAGCTGGGGCCAGATCGGGGCGTTGCACATCTTCGAGAGGGATACCTTTACTGCGTAGTCGGGATCCGGAAATGGCATACTGCCAATGCCTGTGGCGGTGAATTTGGTTTTCATATTAACAATTCCTCCAATTATATTATTTATCGATAATTAAAGAACACGCTAAAGCTGTGAACTCCAACTAATTTCGAATTTCTAAATCAATTGCCGGCGAGACGCCAGCGCTCCGATAATAATTTCCAATTTCAAGTTACGAGTATCAAGTATCAAATTACTTCTTGCAGGTTTCCACCGCCTGCTTTATCGCCTTTATATGTGCCGGTGTCGTTCCGCAGCAGCCGCCGATGATGTTTGCGCCGGCTTTGATAAGTTCAGGAACCCTCTTCGCCATTTCTTCTGGCGTCTCCGGGAATATGTCAACGCCGTTGACGTTTTTCGGAAGTCCGGCGTTCGCATGGACGAGGATAAATGACTTAGGAGCGGCTTTCTTTATTTCCCTGACGATCTCGATCATTCGTTCAATGCCGTTCCCGCAGTTCGGACCGATTATGTCGGCGCCTGCTTCAAGCGCGGCCTTTGCGGCATCGGCAGGAGTGACGCCCATCATGGTCCTGTATCCGCCGTGCGCGGTCAGTTCGAAGGTGAACGTGCAGATGACTTCGCATTTTGTGTTTTCCTTGACGGCCTTGATGGCTATTGCAGCCTCGTCGGTCGCGCTCATTGTCTCGATGCAGATGGCGTCGGCTCCACCTTTTTCCAGCGCGACAGCCTGTTCCTTGAAGGCCTTGTAGAGATCGTCTTCGGTGACATCCCCCATGACAAGCATTTTTCCTGTCGGTCCAATTGACGCTATGACCCATTTATTGTCACCGGCGGCCTTGCGGGAGATTTTGGCGGAGGCAATGTTGATCTCGGCGGTCCTTTCCGCGAGGTGGTAGTGCTCGAGCTTGAAGCAGGTTCCGCCGAAACTGTCGGATTCGACCATGTCCGCACCGGCATCGATGTAGTTCTTGGCGACATCATAGACATCGTCCGGACGGTCTATGCACCAGAGTTCCGGACACTCGCCCGGCTTAAGTCCTTTTTTCTGAAGGAAAGTCCCCCATGCCCCGTCGGAAACCAGGATTTTTCCGCTCTTCAGCGCGTCAACAATTTTTCCCCTGCCCATATCAGCCTCCTAAAATAATTTTGGTAAAATATTGCATCGCTCAAGTAAACGCCAAACAATAATTATACACCCGAATAAATAAAAGCCGGGTTTTGCAGCTTTATAGCAAACTTCAAGTATATTGCAGGATAATGCCAATATGCTTTGCCCTGAGAAATGGCAAGGCATATTGGCATTATTATCAATAAGGGAGCGCTGGCGTCTCGCCGGCAAAAGCATCTGACTTGGCAAAATAAAGGATTCCGTTCGTAGTAGCGCATGTTTGCGCGTTTTTTTAAAGTAGGGACGGGCTTTAGCCTGTCCCATTCCTGGAAACTAAGATGGTACATGCTAAAGCACGTACCTACTTAACGCGCAAATCCGCCTAGGCGGACTACTGCAAGCGAAATAGGAACGTTGCGAGTCCGGCGGTTACATGAAAATATTAAGCTTGATTTCCGCATGCTAAGGCATACAATATTATTATCCTGTAAATCCTGTTATCCTGTCAAAAAAAGGTTTTGATAAATGAAATCCGACAACGCAAGGCCAAGGTGTCCGGGGCAGGACATGAGATTCTGGAAGCCGGAGGACATATTCACGCTGAAATGTCCGCACTGCGGCAATGAGATGGAATTCTGGAAAGATGAACCTTTCCTTATCTGCAAAAAATGCAGCAATGAGATCAAGAATCCCAGAATAGATCTTGGCTGCGCCAAATGGTGCAAGTTCGCCGACCAGTGCCTCGGAAGGGCTTCAAAGGACGAATCAGCATCACCTGTAATCGAGAAGGTCAAGGCGCTTCTTTCCAGTCAGTTCAAGCTGGATGACAAAGCCCAGAAGGATCTTGAAAAGGCGTGCAAGCTGGCGGACAATGTCCTTGGCGGAACCAAGTGTGATCCGTGTGTCGTGAAGACTTCTCTTGTCATAATATTTTTTTCCGCCAGCGGAAAAAAATATATCGATGGAGTTTCTGAAATACTTGGAAAAGCCGGGATAAATCCGGAGCAGCAGGAGAAGATTTCGGCGATAGTGAAGGCGGTAGTCGCCGGCACGGAATCAGATTCGGAGGAGTATAAGGCCGTTAAAAAATTACAAGAAGACCTGCGCCGATCCAATTGATTAGGTTGGAGTACAAGCTTTAGCTTGCGTATTTTTTTGATCCTGAAGACAAACTAAAGTTTGTACTCCAACGAGTTCAAGTTTCACGCAGATCATGTTTGTAGTAGGCGAATTTATACGCCGTTATTCCAAGTAGGTACGTGCTTCAGCATGTACCATCTTGATTATAAGAGTGGGACAGGCTAAAGCCCGTCCCTACTTCTAGAATGTGCAATAAATTGCACTACTACAAGCAAATCAAAATATAAATTTCCGTCCGGAAATTTATCTGATATGGAACTTCGAAGAGACGATCTTCTTCCCTGAGACTACCTGCCTGTACCAGAGGCTTATGTCGTTCAGAGGCACCCAGCGCCTTTCCTCTTTCCTGTAGTGCCAGTCCTTGTCGTTCTGGTAGTAGATCTGGATGCGGTCGCCTTCGAGGATGTTCAGGATCTCGTTGTTGTGGTAGTTCTCCTCGTCGTAGTCGGTCAGGGCCCGCTGTCCCATCTCAGAATAATATGAGTTCAGTTCGATCAGCAGATCGTTGAGGGCGGGATCTATCGCCTTGACCTTCAGCCCGATCCTCTGGGCTTCGCGGAGGGTGATCGGATATTCGTGCGAAGGATAGTTCGAATTGAGGTGCTGGCTTATCTTGTCGGAAACCTTGGCGTCCTTTATGTGGTACGAGAGAATTTCCTTGCAGAGCTTGATTGAAAGCGAACTCGCCCTGTCAATCGCCCCGAAAACCAGGGGATGTATGTGCGGATAGAGCGATTTGTAAGGATTTTCGCCGGCTCCCTGTTTATATTCGTGCCAGAGGCGGATCACGCGGGTGAGCTCGTCCTGGCTGACGCTTACCGTCTGGTTGTTCTTGTCGACTGGCGACAAACTGTGGCAGAGGGAGGTGTCGATTGCTGTGAGGTAGGCGAGGGGGCCCATCTGGACCTCGTCGGCGCCGAGGGCGATCATAGTTGCCGCTGACGCGCATTCAAGAGGGAGGATCGCGATGATCTTGTTGAAATGCTTCCTGAGCAGGTTCACGATTCGCAGTGAAGCCTCTCCATCTCCGCCGTTGGACTTTATGAAGAGGTAGAGATTCTTCCCGGTCTTCATGTATTTGAGGATCTCGTAGAACGCCATCACATCGTTGTGGCAGACGGATCCTCCGGGCGAATTCCAGTATGATAGGAAAGTCCCGTCGAGCATCTTTTCGATCTTCTGGATGCTTTTCTGGGTCTGCCTGATGAGCACCGGCGGTTTGTTTATCTTGACGTTTTTGCGTGGCATGGGATATAATTCCTTAATTGGTTTTGTTTTTAAATATATTAGGAATGATTTTAAATGCAAGGGATAAGAATTAACCACGAAACACACTAATCACACGAAAAATACCATTGTTTAGGTTTTGCTGCGCAAAAAATTAACAATTGATTTTGTGATTAAGAAAAAACAGGGAGGTTAAGAGAGTTTTATTTCGTGTGTTTCGTGGTTGGAATTCAGCGTTTTCTGAGGTTCAGCAGACGGTACATCTCCTTGCAGAGCTGAGGCAGGGAGATTTCGCTCTTCTCGAAGATCTCGTCGGAGAACCTTTCCGCCTCGGCATACAAGGTGTCATTGCAGTTCACCCCGGTATAGACGACGATTGGCGGAGAAGTATGGGGTTTGATCCTCCTTATTTTCTTAATGAGGTCAAGCCCCTGTTCCTTGTGGCCTTCAATATTCAGGTCGCTCAGAACAAGTTCAACTTCTCCGGCCAATACCATATTTTCCGCATCAACGAAATTGGATGTCACTACGGCATTCTCATGGAACATGTGGGTTAGCATGCGTTTCAGAACGAGCCCGATATCCATGTTGTCTTCGAAGATAAGAATCATTTGCCATCTCCAAAATTTCGTTGTGCAAACATAGTGAATCTAATTGTCACGGAGCATAAAGCATGCCATGGGATGCAGGGCAATTGAGATATTCAGGGAAAATATTTCGCTTAGTAAAATCATTAGGTTGGAGTTCACAGCTTTAGCGTGTTCTTTGTAATTCCGGGAAATTTCTGGATGAAAAAATAAAAAAATGCACACGCTAAAGCTGTGAACTCCAACAGGAATATATCTGCAGCAAGTTAGCAATGTATTCTTATAGCCGCTTCTAATATCCTGCCTTTTGCAGCACCACTCCCACCACCAGGAAATGCATCGGTGTCTTCCCGGTGTTCACAAGCGAATGGCTGTGCCCTTTGCGGGTGATGCAGACATCTCCGGACTGGACCCTTTCCTCTTTTCCGTCGACTTTCATGATGCCAGTGCCTTCAATAATTATATAGACCTCCTCGTCGTCCTTGTGCAGATGCTCTCCTATGCTGTCGCCCGGCTGAAGAATATTGTCATGGTAAAACTTGACTCCAGGTTCCTTCCTCTGGTACTCCGCAAGCATCTCGGTGCAGAGCAGAACACCCTTGCCGTCATGGCACTTGTCGAACTCCTTCACGGCAGCTTCGAATTTGCGAATGATCATAGTATTTCCTCCCAGGTCTGGCGGTTTTTAAATCGCCTATTTGAATTCGTTTGTAGTTAATGTCGCAAGACATGTTCTTAAAGTAGGGACGGGCTTTAGCCTGTCCCAATCCTGAATATTAAGATGGTACATGCTGAAGCACGTACCTACTCCCAGAAACAGTCCTTACGGGCTTAACTACCAACAAGTTTCAGGTTCAATATTACAATAAGACGTTCCTCAAATCATCCTCCAGTCGAAGATCGAGAAAAGCCCTTTGGCGCGCTTGTTCAGCAGATCCTGGTACGCCTCCTGCGGATTTCGCGGATCAAGCAGCGTGCTCAGCCCGTCAAGCTTGACCTTCCCTTCAGCCAGCCATTTCAGCGCCGTCTGATATCCTGAATATATGCTGTGCGGACGGAAATCCGATGAATGAAGAGGAATCTCCCATTCCCATCCGCTTCTAAGGACGACATACTTGTGGAAGACTGCATGGAGGAGTTCGTGAGCGCAAAGATCCGTCTTTTTCTGCCATGGGACGCCTACCATCACAACTTCACCGCGCTTCCTCACCGCCTTGCATGCTTCGAGAACAGCCTGTTCATGGCCTGAACATTCGACGACAAGCGCGACATTTCCGCAAATTGATTTGTCCTCAAATGGAATTTTTTCAACCGCCTTGAGCCCGCATGTCTTCTTTACAAGATCCCTCCTGCCTGCATCCGGCTCGACTATTAAAACCTCATAGCCGGATATTGAGAAAATCTGGGACGCAAGATATCCGACAGGGCCGGCACCGGTGACAATCACAATGTCTCCCGGTCTGGCTGTAGTCGTGATCAATGTCGTCAATGAAACACCAATCAGTCTTGCAATGACCGCCTTCTCAGGGGCAAGACCTTCCGGGACCCTGACGGCATCTCCGGCATCGCACTGCTGTATGCTCCTGTGGCCGCTCTTGCAGAAAAAGACATCCCCCTTTTTAATATCCTTGACATCTGTGCCCATCTCCTCGGCCGAGAATACGGCGGCATAGCCCGGATTTGACGGGAAACTCTTTCCGCAATAGTTCCACGCGAGTTCGGTCCCGGGGCTGATCAACGTGCAGAGCGTCCTGCCTCTGACCTCATTTGGCTTCAAGGCAGGAGGCTCAGCGACCTCACGGAGTTCGGCCTTTTCCTTTGCGGTAATAGTGACTGCATAATGCTTCATATTTCCAGTCCTTCCTTCTTCGCTACAGACCTCATGTGTTCCGCGGCCAGCCTGTATTCCTCTCCGTTCGGAAGATGTTCTATCATCAACGGCACGTCCTGGTTCAATTTGCCTGCTTCCTTCAGATAAGTCGCATAGTCAATTCCTCCAGTCCCAGGCCTGCACTCGTCGAGATGCACTGTCAGCTTGTCCCTGAGGATGATGTCCTTTACATGGCAGGATTTGATGTACGGACCGAGTTTTTTGAAGCACTCCTTCAAAATGTCGGTGTTGCTAAAATACCTCTGGGGGCTGCAGATGATATTCACGGGATCCAGGTGTACGGCAAAGGCCTTCCGGTCGATCGCCTTGATCAGATCAAGATAGGAGTCCGGGGAATCCGGATACATCCAGGGCATGGTCTCAAGAGTGTAGAAAGCGCGCTTGGGCTTCACGGCATCGATTATCTGCCTGACGGATTCGACTATCAGGTCAAATGTAGATTTAGTGAAGTCGTTCTTGTCAGGCCCGTCCCACTTCGCCCCTCGTGAGCCTGCGATATTGACACAGCACAATGCGCCGATCTCGTCGGCAAGCGCGAGCTGTTTCTTGCATTTGGACATTGCTTCTTCCCGGATTTTTGCATCCGGGCTTATCGGATTGCTCCATGCACCGCACTCTGCGATCACGATGTCAGCCTTCTTAGCGGCAGACTCGTATGCCTTGATGAGGTTTATATCAGTTTCCACACCTACCGGACAATATGCCGCACGGTATCCGGCCGCCTTGACCAATTTCACCCAGGCTTCCGGACTTTCATGTTTTCCATGCACTGGTCCGCCTAATCTCATATTTCCTCCTTTAAGTATGATGGGCTTTAGCCCGTCATTGATTTTTCTTCCGTGAAAATATCCCATCATCTTGAATCAGGCAATTTACACGATTATCTTATCCATATATAGGACTATTGTTTATGATATTCTCGACAGACTCAATCAGGTTGACTTTCGCCGATCCCGGAAAGGGGACGATGACGAACGACGGCTGGGTACACCGGAAGGCCGTCCCGTATATCATCATTGCCCAGCCCTTGGAGGGCAGATACACGATCGAGTGCGGAGACGGTCGTTCGTCCGAGATAAAGACAGGTGAAGCTTTCCTCACCGCTCCGAATGTACCTCTGGTAATCTCGCATCACTGCGATTCTAAGACAAAAAGGATGATTATAAGATTTATCCATTTCAACTTCACTGTTTTTGATGCGATCAACCTGGCGGAACTCTTTGAACTGCCATTGTGCGTTGAAGCCCGATGGGCGAACCGTTTCGGGGAGATAGCTGAAAAGATGCTTCTGCTCAAGCGTGCGGAGGATTTAAAATCCATCAAGTCGGTCGCACGCATCAATGAACTGGGGTTTTCCGTGCTTCATCTTCTTCTGGAATACCTGGAGAGCAAAGGGATTGTTCCGCATATTAACCCGAGTATCATGAGGCTCCTTCCTGTCCTTGAATATGCCAGACGTCATCTCGACCAGAAACTTGAAGTTGCGGATCTCGCAAAAAGGGCCAACCTGTCCGTGCCGCGCTTCCATGCCGAATTCAAAAGGCTTTTCGGAGACTCGCCGCTGGACCATGTGCGGAAGATGCGTCTTTCGAAGGCTTCGGACATGCTCAGGAGCTCTAGTTCATCGCTCGAGGAGATTGCCCAGCAGACAGGATTCTGCAACCAGTTCCACTTCAGTCGCGAATTCAAGAAGTGCTACGGCTACCCGCCGACCGTGTTCCGTAAAAATATCTCAAAAGGGCTGGTGGTGTAAGTATGTTGGGCTTTAGCCCGACAATTCTGTTGGCGGTTTAAAAAACCGCCCTACTTTTGAGTGGAAATTATTACCCTATGCGCAATCTTCTTCAGGAACTCCGCATCTTTGGGTGGAACTTCCTTCGGTCTGAACTTTATCTTGCGGCAATCCTTGCCGAAGAAGAACTCGAGCCAGACGCAGCCGCCCATGAACTCGCCTGCTTTGTTCGCATGATGGCTGTCATATCCAAGCACTTTCATCCCGTCCTTGTCACGCCAGTGGTATCCGCCATGAATTGAGTGCTTGTCCTTGGGAAGGGCGGGGAACCCGGGATTGCTGGAGAAAAATTTAGTGTCAGGAATGAATTTCCATTTTGGAGAATTCGTCGCAAGATGGAAAGCGTCGCCGACAGGAATAATCCTCTTTATTCCGATCTCGGAAGCGATAATCTGATATGCCTTGGCCAGATCCTTGTACATTTTATCAGGAGTGAATTTCTTGTTGAAAAGCTCCCTGTCATCCTCCCTGTACGCCCAGGTCTGGTGGAAGACGATTTCCGCCTGCGGGGCATATTTCTTTATATAGTTGTAAAGGCGTTTTCCCCACGGCCTGTATGTGCCGATCTGGAAGCTGTGCATGCTGTACTGCTGGATTGTCACATAATCCCATTTCTCCGCCTTGAGCATTGATTTCAGGCTCATCTTCTTGCCATTGTGCCAGTATGGCTTGCCTTCTGGAGCGCTGGTGTTGCGCTCATGCTTGATCGCAAGCCTGTAGTGTTTCTCAAGAGGACATCCGCCGATGCACGCATGACCGAATACGAGCCTGCATCCGCCGGCGCTTTTTACGATTTCCTTGAAGAATCTCGTTGAATTACCCGAGAAACTGTTTCCGACCGCAAGAATTTTCATTGATTACGACTCCTATATATGTTTACCGCATAAGTAGGGCGGATTTTAATCCGCCAACTAAACGTCGGGTTACTTCGACTATGCTCAGTACAGGTAAAACCCGACATACTAATTCTACCATCCCATCCCCATCATGTCAATTTCATTATCGGTTTCAAGGCAAAGAAGCGCAAGCATCAGGAAGCCGACGCCGTCGACCGCGTCATATCTGTGCTCGCCGGGATGTCCTCTGAACATACCATTGTCGAACAATGTTTCCACAGCTTCATCTGCTAACGTCTGAGCAAGTTTCAGATATTCTGAATTCTTTGAGTCTTTTCCAAAACGCAAGAGGAAATGAATACAGCGCCCGTAATGTTCGGCATATTTTCCATGATTTCTATCCGACAATGACTCCTTTATCTGTCGCACCCATCTATCGCAGGCTTCACGGTATATTTCTTCACCAGTGATCTCATAAATGCATAGACAGCATTCCGCAAACTGCATGGGATAGTCATGGGCCGGAAACAGCGGGCGCCATATGTCGGCATAGTCGAGTGGTTGGTGTTTTTCTGAGATGTCGTTGGGCTTGTCAGATTCGGATTTGCCGATTATAGGTGAACCGTCGGCGACGCGTAACCGACCCCAATATTTGTCTGAGCTCTCGTCATACCCATATTTGAGATAAGCTGAAACTGCGCTTGAGGCCTTTTCGATCCATTCGGTTTTCCTGCCAGCACAAGCGGATGCGCGGAGCAGGGATCCGCCCCAGAGCCCGCACTCGGTGGTGCTGGCGAACTTGTCCCAGCGGGTGACAGTTGGATTGTTCACGAGGAGACCAGTCTCCAGCCCTTTCTCGGTGAAACTGTAATTGATGATTAGATTGGCCTGGTCGAGAAGAGACTTGTCATTGGTCTTTCCATAAAGCCAGGCAAGGGATTCAGCGATGATCCCTCCGGATTCGATGAATGCGCATCCTTTCTTCCTGTCAGAATGACGGTTGAATCCTCCGGTCTTGAGATCAAAGAATGAATTCAGGCAGTATGCCCGGATTTCCTTTTCCGTCTTTTCCGGAGAGACTTTCCAGAAAAGGTCCCAGGCGGGCGGAATCGGCCTGGCTTCGTGATAATCGCCGTTTTCAATTTCAAAGTCAACGGATTTTGGAACTTCTTCGCCCTTGAACTTCAGGGTTTTGCCCTGGAAGGCATCCCAGTAGTAATGGTTTCCCCAGAGGAATATTCCGTTCTTTGCGATGCAACGTTCAAGAAATGCTGAAACATATGAATCAACGGCGGCACCGTAGCTTTTCTCTCCTGTGATTTTAGAAAGCGCATGTGCGGCAACGCATGATGGCTGGTCCCAGTATAGTGAACACCCTTTGGGCGCATCTATCGCCCTGTAATGGCGGCGCGGAATATGGACGGGCCTGCTGTCATTCTCGGGATATTTCCCGGTGCGTGTATCAAGGCTCGACATCCACATGGGCGAAGGCGACGGACCGAAATCTGCAAGACCGTACTTCAGCTGCCTGTCAAGATGCGACCTGACAAGACCCAGATATCCACGGTGTTTCAATTCTTGCATTTGCCTTGTCTTTCATATCCTCTTGCGGACATTTCCGACACAAGCTTGGAGACAGATATTTTTCTGAGGGAGCATTTGCCTGTGACTGCGGATTTCGCGGCCAGAGCGGCGGCTTCGCCCATGGCCATGCAGTCGCCAATGATGCGGTAGCTGGCCATCGCCTCATGGTCGCCGCCTATGCAGCGTCCGACGACGAGGATGTTTTCCAGTCCTTTCGGCAGAAGTGCGCCATATGGGATTTCGTAAGGCTGGATCTTTTCACACATTATGGCTGGTTCCTTCCTGTCGCGCCGGTGGATGTCGATCCCCTGTGTCACTGTAAAAAGCCCGTCCACGAATTTCGCACCTGAAAGCAGATCTTTCTTCGTCACCATCCTGTCGCAGATGATCCTGCGGCTTTCGCGGACGCCCGGGATGGCGGAGAAAGGCCCGAACTCAATGTCCTTGAATTCCTCAGAATTGTTTTTGAGGAGATCGTAAAGCTCATAAGCCTGCCTGCGCATTTCAATGAGCGCATCTGAGAGTTGTGCAGCATCGGTCGGATCGTATCCTGTCGCGTGTGGAACCGTATGGATCAGGGTGTTGGTGGTTCCAACAACCGGGAAAGGATGCCACCTGCTGTATGGCTGCCAGTATTTTCTGCCGGACTTCTTCACGGCGGCAACAAATATCTCATTCATCTTATCATGGCTGATGTGCCCAGCGGTGTAGTTCATCAGGATCTGGCTCAATGAAATTGCCTGGACGGCACCGTCCCCGGCGCGTCCCTGTTTAAACCGTGCCCCGGCGCGGTCTGCGATATCGCCGTCGCCAGTGGCGTCGATCACAATCTTCGCCCTGATCGCTGTCCTGCCCGACTTTGATTCTATGATTACACCTTGAAGCTTCTTGTCCTTGATGATTGGCGCGACGGCATCGGCAAGATAAATGACGCGGACATCCGCATCCTTCAGCAGGGAATCAAGATAGGGGAGAACCAGCCAGGGATTGTAATATGGTTTCGCGTCAATGCCTTTGTTCCGCAGATGAGTTATGAACTCCTTAGGGAATCCACCCTTGTTTGCGAAATCGGAAAACCACTGCGTAACATGGGTGACCATGCCGCCTGGAATGGAGCTTTTCTCTATCAGCACCACTGAAAGCCCTTCCCTAGCAGCGCATATGGCGGCGGCGACACCTGCGGTTCCGCCACCGCAGACCACGGCATCAACGTCGGCCATGACAGGAATTTTCCTTGCAGGTTCAGAAATGCGAAGTCTTTTCATCTTATATTCAACCTTTCCTTTAAATGAATTATAAATATCAGTTCCTAAGCAGCGAGACCGCCTTGTTCAAAGTGGATTTCGGGAAATCAGGTCTGTAGCGGTCTCCGTAAAGATCACCCCATAAGTCTGGAATGGGCTTTGAACTGTAAGAATACCATTCCCCATGCCCGTCAATGAACGCGAGGTTGAAACCTCGTGTATTATGGAGATCCTGCCAATGAACATAGCTGGCAGATCCGCTCCAGTTCCTCCATGCGCCGCACATCAGGAGTCCGCTTTCTGCATTCAGAAGGCCGATGTTCTCGCTCAGATTCTTCTCATAGAACCAGCCGCAGCGGTACCAATAGTCGTTCCGGATGGTCGAAGTCGGTGTCTCCTTCGAAAATCCTTTTAGTCCTTTCGTACTGTTTCCGGAACCGCATTCCGCGCCCTGCCTTGCGCTTTCATTTCCACACCAGAACACATTCAATCCTCCTCTCACATAGTCAAGTTCCTTCAAAAGGCCTAGTCCGGTGTAGTGAGCCGGCCAAGGTTCCCGAAGTCCCACGGGAGGGCTGACAGGGGGAGTGCCGGCTGTTCTGAAAAGATCAAAGGCCCACATGTCGTTGAATGGCAGCCAGGCGTCGGAATCGGTAACATAGCTTATCACTCCGACACTTAACTGCCTCTGCTGGCCTTTGCACACGACGTCTTTCGCCATTTCCTTTGCATGCTTCAATGCAGGAAGGAGCAGCGCAGCGAGAATTGCGATGATCGCAATGACGACAAGCAATTCAATCAAAGTAAATCGTGATTTCATATCGGAACCCTTGTGCGTTGAGGGGAGGACTCCTCCCTCAACCTTTTAATCTACTTCTTTTTAGGGCAATTCTATTCAGCCAGAATCAGACTCGGCCATTCATCGATCTTCTTCTTCTGGCTCGAGCTCTCGGTGCGCTTGTTCCACTCGGCCCATTCATTGATGTCGGTGCGGTCCCTGTCCCAGACAACCAGGACGAACGGGATCTTCTTTCCCGCAGGCGCCGTAAGTGCAATCAATGAAAGAGGAATGGAAGCTTCGACAGTCCATGATGTATCATCCTTCACCAGGGCCCATTTTACCCCTGACTTGTCAGTGTTTTCCGTAGTCGACACCACAGTAGTCTCGTTCTTGGAATTGGCGTCGCGCTCTGTCAGCTTGAATGTCGGCTTGCCATCCTTCGTAGTAGGCGCAATGACGATCCTGTAGAAAGATCCGAGATTTATGTTCTTTGTCACAAGCCTAAGCTCGACGGCGTCGGCGGCCTGCATCCTTTCTATCGGCTGGTCGTTCACAATCTTCTTGTCCATTACCTTTACAGCGACATAGAGATTCTTGTCGTCCCAGGTGACGTAGGCGTTCTCGACCTTCAGATCATCGATGTTGCTGGTGTCGCTCATCCCGATTGAGGTTGCAACACCCTTCCAGTCGTCAAGCTTGCCGTCGATAGTCGGAGCGGCCTTCATCTTCGGGGATGTCACATCCTGCGCTGAGAGCTGTCCGGACACGACACACACGGCGGCTGCGAATATCGCAGCGATCAGATTCTTCTTCGTCATTTCCAATTCCTCCTTTTATTAATAATCTATTATTTGACTGGATTACAGGATTTTCATGATTTTCCTTTATGCATAATTATCCTGTTAATCCTGTTATCCTGTCGATAATCTGATACCCTATATTCCTCCGAGCACATGCAGATGGTTGCCGCAGGCGCTCAATCGTTGATTCAAGTCATAGAAAGGATTCCGGTATCTTTCTTTTGCGGCCTCAGAATCACATGCATCTAAATCCGCCCATATCCGGATTGCCCCGTCTGCCGCATAAGTGAGCAGCTGTTCTCCGGGTAGGTTGAGAATCTTGGATGCGAGAGATACTGTGCCTTTGACAGAGCCAGTTACCTGTCCCTTGCCGTCCAGGACTTCTCCGTTGCAGTTTCCATCATGTTTCGTTCCGCGTACGAGCTCATGAATTCCGTCACCGTTCAAATCAACAGGAATTGTCTGAAACGGATCAAATGGCAGTTCAATGTGTTTTCCACTGCTGGCATCATATGCGAATATTTCCCTGTCGAAAATCTGCCTGCATTTCTTGGTCTGTATCTGGGAACCTATCCGTATAGCCATTGCAGTCATCTTGTCGGGTGACAGACGCGCGACCCAGCCTATGTGAATGTGTCCCCTGTCCAAGTCGCCCCATACAATTTTTCCAGTCGCATCGAAGACAGAAATTCGCGGTGCAACGGTTCCCTTTTTCTCCCTGGTTGAAAACACCAGCCATCGGCCAGAAGCAGGATCGATGAATGGCTGGATGATGTCCGAGTGCCCGCAGTAGTTCTCACTGTCGAAACAAAAAAGTTCTTTTCCATTGTCGATACTGAGGCACCTTTCCCCCCACATCAGTTCATCGACGCCATCACTGTTGATATCAACTATCGGATGCATATGGCTTCCACGGGCTCCGGGACTGCCGGCCGCAATGGTTAGCTCCCATCGATGCGACATGTCCGGATTCCAAGCCTGAAGATACATGTCATCATAAAGCCCTTGGGCTGTCACAAGAACAGGTTTGCCGTGGACATATCCTCCGGTGATGGTATTGCGGAAGGCATTATTCATGTTGCATTCGGAATTGTATCCGGGCCATTGCCATTGTCCTGTTGTCCTGCCGTTGCCAGCATCACTTCTTTCAAGCCGGTATTTGCTGATGGCGAACGGATGTTCAGGATCGGTGTTGTTTAAAAAATAAATCTCATCCTTTCCGTCTCCATCCATGTCGAAAGCAAAGATAGGGCAGAAACTTCCATCCGGGATTACTCCAGGGCCTAGATCGCGATGCCAGATCTTTTTCCCCTTAAGATCAAATACGGCCAGCTTCAAGGTGTCGGCCGGAAAACTGAACATTTCTATCCATGGATTAGAGCCTGCGCTGTTGGAATATGCCAGGAGGACTGCATCAATCCCGCCGGAACCAAGCCTGAGCGGCAGAGCCCGGCAGAGGATGATCGGTGATTCAAGAGAACATGTTGTGATTTCCTGTAGATTCATATTATTCTCCAAATTCAAGTTTTCGAGTTCATGGTGTCGGGTGTCAGGCCTGTCCGACATGTCTGACGTGTCCGACAATCCTAGACTCCAATCCTCTTTTCCCTTTATGGTTTTTCTTTTCCGAAAATGAGTCTCTGCACCTGCCCCCTGCCCATACCTGGGATATTTACCGGGGTGCTTTTTCTTGTAAGCTTCCTGCCTTTCAGTTCCAGGAAGAAGATTTCGCACACGACATACGCCCTGCATCCATCCTCCATGTGTCCGCCAAATGCGCCCTTCCTAGTGGATAGAGACACATGGATATGCGGTTCGCCTCCGACAATAAGTCCATTCATTCCAAGAATTTCTATTCCACCTTTTCCTTTGCCAAAGGCGTTTCTGCTTGGAAGAGTGCCTCTTGTCACCCAGTGCAAGTGATATTCTGAGAGAGTACCGTATCCACCAAGGACAATCGCCTGGGCGATCTTTCTGTCACACAGGAATTTCCTGACTGAAACAAGCACGTCCTCTCCGGGATCGATCCGTAGTATGTGGATTTTACCTTTATTGAAACAGCCTGATTCCATGTTTACCTCATTTCTTGTTTCGAATTTGTGTTGCGGCATATTTTCCAGAAGCATGTCCCGTGTAGAAACATGTCGGTATCATCCTTGTTGCTGCCTGAGCCGCCCTGTCGGCGGAAATGCATCTGCCTGCGACGAGAATTCCTTTGAAGCCTTTTGGTGTCAGGCATCTCAGGGGAATATCGAACCAGTCGCCTTCAGCAGGACGAGTGTTTTTCTTATGTCCGGCGCTGTAGGTAGTGAAATCCTGTCCAGGCGGAGAGTCATGAAGGTCAATCCAGAAATTCGCCTTTGCCACGGCATCCTTGAACTTCCGTCCTTTCACAACATCATCCTTTGTCAGCACGTAATCGCCAAGTATTCTTCTTGACTCCCTTGTCCCGAGTGTCGCGGGAAGATGTGCGATCTTCGCATTTTCATGTCCGGGAATATGCTTCCTGCAGAAACTGACGACATCGCATGCGGCAGCATGGCACTGCGCGAGAGTACTGCTCAAGGTAAATGCATCAGAAGGATCGACCTTTTCTATTTCCCAGTATGCCAGCGAAAGCTGATTCTTTTTTGCGTTATAGGGGAAATATTTTCCAAGAGGCGAGAAAATATTATCAGGAGGATTAATCTCCTTTTTCCTTATCGCATTGCGGAATAATCTGCGCATCTGTTCAGGATTCGGTCTGCTTTTTCCAAAGGCATTCTTGTCAATTCCTCCAATAGAATAGCGGAAGTTTACGTGCTGTATTCGTCCATCGGCAGGATCTCCCTTCAGGAATTCCGCTCCGGCATTCGCGGCAATGTCGCCATCGGCAGTAGCGTCAACGACAAACTTCGATCGGATTAGACGATATCCCGACTTGTTTGCGATAAAAACACCTTCAACGGCTTTTCTTTTTGACAGATGAGCTCCAGTTGCAATTGTATGAAGGAGGACTTCCACCTCAGCCTCCTGCAGCATCTTCATTGCCACGGCCTTCATCGTTTCCGCGTGGAAATGAAGCCTTCCCGGCTTGTGATGGTTTTTTGGATCATACGCATAGCGGCCAGCGTCCATTTTGATGAGCATGTCGACCAGTTCATCGTAGACCGGGCCGCCCATGGTATCACAGAAGGCTACAAGATCGGCGCTTGTCGGCATTCCGCCGACATGACCGAGTTGTTCGACAAGAAGTGTCCTGACGCCTCCACGTGCTGCGGCGATCGCCGCACCTATGCCAGCTGGCCCTCCGCCGCAGACGATGACATCGTAATCCGATTTAAAGATGTTATTTTTCATAGCTGGACTGACAATATAATGTTTTTCAAGGTAGCCGCATCCTCAAGGAACTGATCAGGAGAATCGTCCTTGAAAAACTCCAAATGCGCGTATCTTTCTCCGGGCAATTCAGATGCCGTCCCGAGAAATGTTTTCCAGTTTTCAGCTCCATGCCGGAGCGGATGCCTTATGTTTTTTCCATCTAGCGGTTCCCAGGAATACACATGAAGGTTGGAGAGCCTTGGAAGCGCCTTCTCCAGGCCGGTCGCCCATTCAAGTTCCGAAAGATGGGACAATGGTTGCCAGTAGGTCCTGACTGCCGGATCAAGCATGGTGAAAAGCTTGTCGGCAGACGCAACGGAATCCGTCAAGGTCTTTCCATGATACTCCAGTGAAATGCTGATATTATGTCTTGACGATGCGGCAGACACCTTGTTTATATCATCTGAAACAATCGAGTAATACACGTCATCCGAGCTTTCGGAAGACTGGACTCCGGCCCATATGCGTATTGTCCTTGCTCCCAAGGCAAGGGCGCTGTCAAGCACAGCGTCAAAGCTGACCTTCTTTTCCTTGACGAGTTCGCCGGCCCTGTAGTATGAACCGTAGGACGGGCATTCGAGTCCGGCGTCACGTGACATTTCTTTCACCTTTTCGGCAACAACAATATTTCCATGGGGCACATGTATGTCTCCGCCCCATTCAATTCCGTCCAGTCCCGCCTTCTGGGATAGGCATATGATTTCATCAGCCTTCAAGGCCCTGAAACTTACTGAGGCTATGCCTGTCCTGATCATGCCATGCTCCTGAACATTTCCGGGGCTATCTGATATTGCAGAGGTTTTCCAACGAGCCATCTTTCAAGATCGCCTATGACATATTCCGCCATCCTACCGAGTTCGTCGTTGAGAGAGCCGGCGATATGCGAGCTCAGATGCAGATTTGGCAGCCTGTACATTTCAGAATCAGCCGGGGGAGGCTCAGGAAATGTCACGTCAAGCAGTGCGCACAAGGAAGGCCTTTTCTTGAGTTCATCGATCAGATCCTGTTCGACGACCTGTGCACCTCTTCCTGTGTTTATGAATGTCGCAGATTCCCTCATGCTTTCAAAACAGCGGCGATCCAGCATTGATTTCGTCGAAGGCAGGTTGGGAAGGTGGTTGCTGACAACATAAGCCCTCTTGAAAAGATCCAGGAGTTCGACTTTCTCCACTCCAAGTTTTTCCACGTCCGAATCCGAGAGATATGGATCGAACACAACTACCTTGAGGTTGAAGGCTTTCAAAAGTCCTATGAGAGCCCGCGCAATCGCCCCGCATCCAATCAGTCCTACTGTCTCTCCATATATCCCGCGTCCTGCGAAGCATTTCCCTTTGAGCCTTGTCTCAGGATTGCGGCTTTCGCGGATATTTCTGAAATATCCTTTGCACGAAAGCAGGATCTGCGCTAGCGAAAACTCGGCGACCGGTACTGCATTTGCCTGCCAGGCGCTTACTACCGTAATGCCGCGTTCAAGGAAAGGTTCTGCAAAATATTTGACTGTTCCCGCCGCATACAGGACAATCTTGAGTTCCGGGAAAGCATTAAGCTCTTCCTTCGTGAGGGCAGGGAACCCCCATGTCGAAACAAGGATCTCGGTCTTGCCGAAAAGTTCCACGAGTCCGGCATTCCCAAGAGAGGATCTGGAAAGTATTTCAGGATGAAGCTCGACAAGGCTTTTCAGCCTTGCCATGTGCTGCTTCCCGAAAACCTCACTTATCTTCGCGGGATTGTCTGAAAGTATCAATGTTATTTTCTTCATTTTATAAAATCATCTCCATTTTCCTTGAGCCAGTTTTCAAGCATTTGTCTATGTGCGGCCAAAGTCGCTGCTTCTTCCGTCCGATAGGCGAGGTTATGCATTTCCCCCTGATCTGTTTCAAGATTGAAAAGCTGTTCGGGATTTGCCCCATGGTCGAAAACAACGTATTTGAACTTGTCGGTACGCAGCATGCGCCCGCGTATGTGACGATCACAGTCCGGAGCCTTGAGGAGATCTGTCTGGGCTACGATGAACGGATGCGTATTGGAGGTCTTTCCTTGAACATAGGCGTAGAGGTCCTGTCCCTTCAGTTCCGCAGGAACCGGCACTCCGGCAATGCCCAGGCACGTAGTTGCTAGGTCGATGCCGGTGTTGATCAGGATGCGTGTGTCGACAACGCCGCCTGCGATGGTTCCCGGCTGGGAAATGATGAACGGTACACGCGCAACTTCCTCGTAAAAGATGGTCTTCTGGTTCCAGCGGTGAGATGCCATTCCATCGCCGTGATCGCTGGTGAAGATGACCACCGTATCCTGTTCAAGACCGTTTTCCCGGAGGGTGGCCAGTACCTTCCCAACCTGGGTGTCCACTTTTTCGACAAGGCGGCTGTATCCCCAGAGATAGCGGCGCCAGCTGGCCTCATCCCAGTTACGTGTCGGGTAGACACGCTCCCAGTTCTTCGAATGCTGCTTGTGTATGCGGATAGCCTCCGGCTCATCTGAGGGCGTCTCAAAATTCGGAGGAAGCGGAGGACATAATTCCACCGGCGGCGGTTCGCCGATCTCTCCTTCCATAAGTTCTTCCTTGATGCCGGACAGTCGCCGTGCGAACTGGCATGTGTCGTGCGGATTCAGGAAGGAGGCGACCAGGAAGAAAGGACGGTCCCTCCTGATTTTAAAGAACTGTCCGCAGGCGCCAGGTATGGCTTCATCAATCCTGTGGTTGCCGGTTGCGGACAGGAAATCGAAGCCGGACCATTCCTGATCCTGGAGCTTGTGCGGGATATGCCATTTGCCAGTATATCCAGTATCATAACCTGCGTCCTTGAGGCATTTTCCCAGGCAGATGCCTGCTGCGATTCCTTTTGCATCATTGTGTTCCACCTGCGTCTGGTGGCACATCAGCCCTGTGAACATACTTGTCCGCGATGGTACGCAAATAGGATTGCAGGAGTATGCCTTCTCAAAACGCATGCCGCCCGCTGAAAGCGAATCCATTGCAGGCGTCCGGAGATTGGGATTGCCGGTGCAGCTCATCGCCGCCGCCGACTGCTGATCGGTCATTATCACCAGAATGTTCGGTCTTTTATCCTTTACCATTTTATTACTTATCTCCCGGCTTCCTGTTGATTGGATTTTCGTGCCATATTACACCGAGGCCATAGTGCTGTCAATTCTTCTCGGTGCCTTCCTTTTGCCTGGCCGCCGCACCATAGATTTATTTTCGCCTTTCCAGCAGCTTCTCCCACGGTACGATCTTGCATCTTCCAGCCCATTCGGCATAAAGCCCGGACAGATCCCGCACAATATCCGGGTGATCGGCGGAAACATCGTCCAATTCCGTGCGCCCGGCTTCCATGTCGTAGAGCTCCCAGCCGCCCGGATATTTGCAGACGAGCTTCCATCTCCCTTTACGCACTGCCTTGTTGCCTTCATGTTCCCAGTAGAGCACTTTCCGTCTGTGAGGACGATTCTCAAAAGTATCCGCCATGCTGAATCCCTCTATTCCCTGGATGCTCCTTCCAT
The DNA here is from genome assembly GCA_001804805.1 of Lentisphaerae bacterium GWF2_49_21. Lineage (GTDB taxonomy): Bacteria > Verrucomicrobiota > Lentisphaeria > Victivallales > GWF2-50-93 > GWF2-50-93. Next base: position 90,610 of record MHBH01000077.1, on the reverse strand, counting down.
TGAAGGTCCTGGGATAGTCAACAGATGCGATGTCGATGAAAGTGGCCATCACGTCGGGCAGTTGCGCCGGCTGATGACGCAGTTCGTTCCTCGCCCTGATGCCGTCCGGCCAATGAACGATGAAGGGCGTGGAAATTCCTCCCTCGTGGACCCAGTGCTTGTAAAGCCGGAACGGAGTATTGGACACATTCGCCCATGGCACACCGTAGCTGGAATATGTGTCTTCGCCGCCAGGCAATATGTCAGGACTGTTCCCAAACCGGACATTGCGACCATCGCGTGTTAGAAGGGGGCCGGCCTTTTCATGGCTCGTGGCAATCCAATTCCGGCAATCTTCTCCAAGCTCCTCGGCACAGCCTCCGTTGTCCGAAAGGAACACAATCAGACTGTTCTCCCATTGTCCCGTCTCCCTGAGCGCATCCAGAATGCGGCCTATGCCCTGGTCCATCCTGTCGATCTGTGCGGCATAGACTTCCATCCGCCGCGCCTGCCACTCCTTGTGATTCTCATCTTCCCAGGGCCTGACCGACAGGTCGCGTTCGCTTAATTTCCAGTTCTCATGGATGATCCCCATTCCTATCATCCGATCCAGACGCTGCCTGCGAATCTCGTCCCAGCCGCAGTCAAACCGGCCCTTGTATTTCGCAACATCCTCCGCATGCGCATGCAAGGGCCAGTGCGGTGCAGTATACGCCACATATTGGAAGAACGGCGTATCTTTCCTGTTTGAAACGTGCTCGCGGATCTGGCGGACGGCCTCCTTGGAGATCTCATCTGTAAGGAAATAGTCCTTCCCTTCCGGCTCAATGCGCTCATTGTTCCGGGTCAGGGTGCCTGGCTGGTAGTAGTTCGCAGCTCCTGAAATAATCCCGTAATAGTCATCGAATCCGCGCTGTACCGGCCAGTTGTGCTTAGGCCCGGCGACATGTCTTGTCACGTGCCATTTGCCGGACATGTATGTGGCATATCCCCCGAGTCTGAGAGCTTCGGCAATGGTCACAGTGTTTGGATTCAAGTCTCCAAGATAGCCATCAATCCTGTCATCACCCATCATGTGCCCGACATCGGCCTGATGCGGATATAGGCCGGTCAATAGCGATGCCCTGGAAGGACAGCAACGAGCCGTATTGTAGAACTGCGTGTAGCGCAAGCCCCCCTTAGCCAGGGAGTCCAGATTGGGCGTATGGATTTCACCGCCATAACAACCGAGGTCCGAATACCCCATGTCGTCATTCAGAATCAATATTATGTTGGGACGATTCGTCATTCAAAGCCCTTCATATTCTTTCCACCCCTTGTTCAGAACAATTCCCTTTGCTTAAGACCCGTCCGCAGCACGAAGTCATGGTCGGACGTGGCGATGAGCTGCCGCACCAGTTCCGTGTGCAGGCGTTCGCGTACGGCCTGGAGTTCGGGTTTTTCCAGGAGGTTCTGCATGTCGTAAGGATCTTCCTGCATGTCGATCAGATGGATCGGAGTCCACGCGGGCGGAACGGCATGTTTCCTGGTCGAGACCGGGACCGGGCCGGCCTTCGCCTCGCTCCGGATCGCGTAGAGGTAACGTCCGTCCGTGATTGCGCGCCACGGATCCAGGCTGAGCAGGACGTGCCTTTCCATCTCCCGGCATTCGCCCATGAAGCAATTTTTCAGGGATTCGCCAGGCAGGTGGACATCGACAGGCACGCCGATGCAGTCCAGCAGGGTCGGCATGAAATCAACTGAACTGAACGGAGTCTGGTTCACCTTGCCCTGTCCAACGCCAAGCCCCGGACCCCAGAACATGAGGGGTACCCGGAGTGAGTTCTGATGCGGACTGGACTTGGTGCGGAACTTTTCCAGCGTGCAATGTGCGGCGATGCGGTCCCCATGATCGGAGGTGTAGACGACCAGGGTGTCCCGATCATGGCCCGTCTGCCGGAGGAATTCGAAAATCCGCGCAAGCTCCTCATCCAGGCTGGTGATCAGAGCGTAGTATTCATGGTAATGATAACGTGCAAGCTTCCGGTATTGCTCAGGCACGTTTGGATCCACTGTGATTGAATCCACATCGTACATGTCCAGGAACCGCTGCGGCACTATGTCGAATAGGAGCGACTGCGGCATGAGCAGTTTCAGCCGGGGATCCTTTTCCACGAACAGTTCGTCTGGCAGGTTGAATCCCATATCCCTGTTCAACTGTCTTCCACGTGCGTAGTATTCATCATTGTATTTCACGGTCGGCCCCGGCTGTATGGTGTGCGGCGGGCCCCAGTCGAGGTGCGCGATCCATGGTTTATCGCCGCACTGCCGGATGAAGTCGAAGGCCAAGCCGGTCTCGAAAGTTGCCTCGGGAACGCCAGTGCCGTCAAAGAGAACCTCGCCAGCATCGTCGTAGACTTTCTCCCCATACTGTACGTGGCCTTCCGTGCTGAGCCAGTGCTTCCAGCGTAGGCGCCTTTCTGGCGGCACAAAGCCGCCCTTCCACTTCATGTCGTAGAACATGTACTTTCCCCAGTGGGCCTTGCCGATGAAGCAGGTCTCGTAGCCGGCGTCGTTGAAATAGTCGGCCAGGCTGCGGAAATGCTGCCCCACCCAGGGGCTCTGGTTTCCACGGACATTGTGCTGATGCGCGTGCAGACCCGTCTGCAACGTTGTGCGCACGGGCGCACAGACCGGACAACTGCTCATGGCGTGCGTGAAGCGCACTCCCTCCTCGGCCATGCGGTCGAACGCGGGTGAAATTACCTCTGCGTTGCCGTAGCAGTTCAGGGCGCTCCAGCGGTGCTGGTCGGAGAAGATGAAAAGTACGTTTAGAGACTTTTTTGATGCCATAATCTCATCCATCTTTATTGGGCATTCTTGTCCTCGTGGACGTGCCGCAGTACGCTTCTATTGATATCCATAGGCGTTCGGTTTGGGTTTCAATCCCCTGTAACGGGCAGAGAAATTATTCACAGTGTAGTGGCTGAAGTCGACCCGGTACCTGTCGTAGTATTCGTCGACGGTTTTGGGAAAGTACGGTGTCCACATCGATTTAGGAAACCAGAAGGCGCTGCCGTCGGCCAGACACAGATTGGCCCCGCGGCCGCCATGCAGCTCGTACCACTGTACACGGTTTGTGAAGCCCGATGCGCATACGGTCAGCCCGTCTGTCGGTGAAACGAGGCGGTGGAACCTTTCAGTCGGGTAGTTCTGACGCCAGAAACTTCCGCTTGTTATCCAATACATCCCGCATCGATACATGATGTCGGTGAGCACACTGTTGTCGTGGGTCTTCTTGACAAGCTGATTATAGCCGTAGCTGCTGTTTTCAGAGCCGTTCTCGCGCCGGGGGGCATCCTCAAAGGCGCACCAGAAAATCCGTCCGCTGGAGACGTACCCCAGTTCGTAGGTGAGTCCAAGCCCGGTGAACCTGCCAGCCCCGGTGGAGTAGAGGGCATTTCCATGAGATTCGTTGTATGGCAGGAAGCCGTCGAAATCTGTGCCGTATATATGGGAGGCAACGCCGATCTGTTTGTGCTGGCCCATGCAGTTGATGTCCTTCGCCTTATCCTTGGCGTGCTTGAGTGCCGGGAGCAGCAGGGCCGCCAGGATCGCGATGATCGCTATCACGATCAGGAGCTCGATCAGCGTGAAATGTAAAGATGATTTGTTTCTCAAGATGTTCTTTCAGGATGTTTTAATATTGATCATCAAAATAAAATGATGCGGTCACGCTGGCCTCCTGCCGGAAGATCGGCCCGAAGCCATTGCTTCTCGGATCGCCTGCGGGCAGGAACCACGCCCCCCTGGGACTGTCAGGAATGGATATGCCGCTTCCGTCCATGAAAATGGCATTTAGTTCATTGCAATGGATTTTCAGCAATGGAGGATAATAATACCTGTCAGTAGCCATGCAGATTCCGGGAGTTTTCCAGGTCTTCTCCCAGATCGGAGAACCTGTCCTGAAGATCCTGCGCCAGCTCAAAGCGCATTCGCCCCAATCAGTATGTGTAGACGCCACTGGAAGTTTATCTGCAAAACTTGGACATATTGGATAAGATAAATTGTTGAAATATCCGAGTACATATAATTTTGCATAACCAAAACACCAGGTCGCCTTTACTCCGGTTGCATAGGGCCGGAAATGATAGGTGTGACTGTTTTCTGTCGCGTTTTGAGGGGCGAATCCATCATAATCGGAAGCATAGCTGTGGAGCATGATCCCGGTCTGTTTCATCAGGTTGAGACAGGAAATGCTCCTGGCCTTGTCTTTTGCCATATTCAACGCCGGCAGCAGGAGCGCCGCAAGAATTGCGATGATCGCAATTACAACAAGCAATTCAATCAAAGTGAACTTTGACTGAATTGGCCTACGTTCCCTACCGGGTAACTCCGGCTCGCACGCAACGAGCAATTCGATGAGCGTAAACCCGAATTTCAGTTTCATTTTGTTTCTCCAGTTCTATTCTCTATGAACATTTTTGGCTGTTTTCATTTCTAATACTACCACAGATTTACTACCTCCGCGTATAGTCCGCGCCTATGTCCCTGCCTTTCCGCAGGAATGCGATCCTCGCAAGACCGCGCAGGAAATAGCCGGGCAGGAGCTGGGACTCGTAGATTTCAATTCCCGTCGCCCCGCGCGGCAGGCCGTCATTCATGTAAAGTGGCGCCAGCTTACCTGCCTGGGCTTCAGCCATGTCCAGCCACTCCTCGTCGCCAGTCAGGGAGAAAAGATCAGTCAGCAGGAGGAGCAGGCAGCCACATACGACGATGGGAATGTTTTTGTCGGTGGGAAACGCAGTCTTTGCATACAAGCGTGCCACGTCCTTGGCGAACTCAAGCAGACGCGGATCCTTGTTGATACGGTGTATGCACAGAGACAGGAGTGCTTCCCCTGCGACGTCCCGCAGTCCGTAGGCGCCTTCCCATACTGGGGTCCCGAGAGTGGCAACCTTGGTGTCGACGTTGATCTGATGCGGTAATTCCCCTTTGGGAGAATTGTCCAGCAGGTCTGTCAGGCCCTTGCAGTAGGTGGCGGCTCGTGATGTCACGACTTTTGCCAGATCCGGATCCTTCGGCGCTATCAGGGCGGCCGCTTCATAAAGAGTCGCGCAGAGTGACAGCGTCTGGCAGGGGGCGGCCAAGCGCCGGGAAATGGTCGCTGTGTCAGTTGCCAGCAGGCCGCACTCGTATTTCCTCTCCCACCAGTAGTCGAGGGAGCGGACCAGCAGGCGGCGATATGTGGGCGAACCGGTCTTCGCGTAGGCGAACGACCAGTCGTAGATGTGGAATCCGCTGTGCCTGGGGAAGTCGCAATGGCCCTCATGGCGTTTGCGCATGGGGTGCCGTCGCAGGAGGTTCGCATGGCGGTTGTACTGGAGAGGATTTTCGACGTCCAGGAAATGGTTTTCCAGCGCCAGGCAGAAGCGCTCGACCTCGCGGTAATTGAACTCCCAGAGCTTTTCCCAGAGCCAGGCTGGAGCCTGGATCAGGTGGTCGTGCGTCGGCATCGTGTAGACCCTCGCCAGGGCATAGCTGCTTCCGGGACGGTCCTCCTCAAGGTTCCAGAACGCATGCTCGCCCCAGGGAAACAGACCGGTGGGGGTCGTAGTGCAATGGAGCGACCAGTGCCGCAGGTAGCCGTCGGCCGCATCCCGGTAACAGGTCTCTCCCGTCGACCCGGCAAGATCATACATGAGCCGAAGGACGCTATGGTCGTGAGTAAGGTTGGAACCGCAGGGGAATGCACGGTCGCAGTCGCGCTGTCCGGGAATGGCGGGAGGCAGATCCTTGGGCACCTTCCCGCTCTTGATCTCGAGGACGGAAGGGAACAAAAGACCATTGAACGCCTGGGCTGACTCGATCAGTTGATCGATCGCTCCGCAGACGAGTGAAAGCAGATTTCCAGGATCCGCTTTCCTGGTTGTTTTCTTCCTGTTCTTCATGTTTTTTATTTTCATCGATTTCATCCCTTTATCTTTTTCAAATGTCCGCCGATCACATTCATGTTCCTGTCGGGATCCTTCAGGCTTCTCGGGTAATAGTAGTAGATGAGATGTTCAACATCCATCGAGAGGATCTCTGGAAGGCGTTTGTCCATCGCAGGAACATCCTCCTCCTTGAGGGCGTGGTTCTCCACCAGCCAGAGCGGACCTTTGCCGTTTTTTCTTGCGACTTCCGCAAAATACGGTCCGGTATCACAGAGAAATTTTGATTCCTTTTTGGCTGCGGCCTTGGCCTGTCCCATGTCATTTTTCCCGAAAGGCCTGCCGTCGCAGCCGAAGTAATGCAGGTTTCTTATCTTTGCGCAGCGTTCGACCGGATAACCGTGGAGGCTCGCATAGAGGAACATCGAGATCTTCAAATCAGGCTTCATCTTGAGGGCCTCCCCGCCGATGGCGTCAAAGAAATTTGCCGTGGCATCGATGTGTACGGTCAAATCGTCCATGTTCTTTCCGGTCAAGGCCTTTTTAGCCGCGTCCGAAAAATCTTTCTCCTCCAGTGTCTTGACCTCGTCCCATATTATACCTGAGAGCGGGAGCAAATCCAACATCTTTTTTGTTGTCGAACAGAAGAACGCGAATGTCGCAGGATGATGGACGCTCGCCTTGGTCCCTATCCAGTCGATCAGCGGAGATCCGTCGGGATTTCTTACGGCGGCTTCGGGATGGCGAGCACAGAAGATACTCGGTACCTTCGGACATCCTGCGACCAGTCCGCCCCAGCGGCTGGGAGTGGCGAATGTCTGCATTCCGACACGCCTTGCCTCCTCGCATATTATCTGGTAGTTCTCTATTGCGGCAAAAAGATCCTGCTCAAGGACTCCTATCGATATCGCGTCCGTGCCGTGATCGGCCATCCATTCCATGTCCTCCCTCACGTGACGGGGAACTATTGTATAAGTATGCGCCCTGAAATAGTATGCAGTGACGAACATTTTATTCCTCCAGTGTGGGACAGGCGGGACGCCTGTCTTACATTCTTTTCTCCAGTGTAGGACAGGCCTCTGGCCTGTCTCTTTTTCAGACAGGCGGGACGCCTATCTTACACTTACTTCTCAAACTTCAGCAGCGGCCACTCCATCGGTTTTTCCGGACTTTTCATGGCGACGTATTCCGTTTTGCTGCCGGTTCCGTCGTTGTCATAGATCCTCGCATAGAACGACATATCGGAGCCGGTTGCCGCTTTGAGCCCCTTGAACAGGCCGACAGGTATCGCCGCCTCTGCAAACCATCCGCCATCTATCGGAACTGCCGTCCAGCGTATCCCCGACTTGTCACCTTCCGTAGGATCAACTATCGGATCATCCCAGTTGATGTTCTTCATCCTGAACGTAGGCTTCAAAGATCCGGAAACGGGTGCAATTGAAATCTCATAGTCATAGAGAGTACCATAATCCCCGATGCTCGGTTGGCGCAGGGGACGCGAACCGAGCTTCAGGGAAAGGGAATCACCGTCGGTGATGTTCTTGCCCTTCACTGCCGGATCAAAGCCGTTGGCGACGGTGTCGTCCTTCACCTTTACGGCAAGATAGATGTTCTTGTCGTCCCAGCCCATGAAGATTTCTGCAGAAGCATCTTCAGCGGAAATCTTATCACTCCTTAATTCTGTCACTTTCAAATCAGCCCAGTCATCCAATTTTCCATCGACCTGCGGAACAGCCTTTACCTGGTGAAGCGGGAACGAGCCGCTCCTTTCGTTCCATGGATTGATCAGTTCCTTCTCCGGCCCGACTGCCAGTTTCGCGAGGGCAGGGGAGACACCGACAATGTAAGTCATGTCGCCGTTCGCTTTGACGGTGATCTTTCCTGCTGCCGGTTTCACCTTCTTTTCCGCGCCCATGAGATCGACAAGCGTAACTTCATCAGCACCCACATCGATCTGTATATTCTTTCCAGTACCGAGTGCTTCGTCGAGAGTCCAGACTGCTAACGTGTATTTGCCGCCCTTCTCGAAGAGCATCGCACCGACTCCCAGGCCAAGCCAGAGATCGCCTATGAACTTGCTCGAATCAATCATCCTTGCAGAGACCGCATGCGCGACAAGCACGGGCTTGGGCTGGCGGTTGAGACGGAATATCCCGAACCAGTGCTCGCGTTCCTTCGGATCCTGCTCCCTGTCGGCCAGCCAATGCGGGATCAGCGCCTTGCAGTCCTCGGCATAGAGCATCAGTGATTCCCTGACTGTCAGCTGGGCCTGCTGGCGTTCCGTCTTGCCGTATTTCTCGTTCTGCGGCGCGGTGGACCAGCCGTATTCGGTCACGTATATCGGAAGATCCTTTCCGAGGCGTTCCTTGATGAAGTCGTGGTAGTTGCGGAGCCAGCCGCGGACTCGGTGTTCCGGCAGCGGAGTAAAACTGTATGGATGCGAAGCCATCATCGTCATTCCCTCGTATCCGCCGGCCTTGATGACCTTCAGCTCCCATTCGAAAGGGCCCATCGCGCTGTTCGGGCCGACAATCGCGTTCGGCCTTGATTCCTTCAGCGCCTGTACGACCATCTTGCATATCTCCGCGAAATCCTCGGGTTTCATCTTGTCCCAGGGCTCGTTCCAGATTTCGAAGACGTTCTGGCTCTCAGGAATCTTCGCGATCTCCTCCTTCAGCCATTTGATATAAGCCTCTTTGAGAGGGACGGTGTTCCTGCGCCAGTCCTTCTTCGCCTTGACCCAGTCCTCGAGAGGGCCGTATTTCTGGGCATCGAAACATGATTCGGGAAATCCTTCGACCTTCAGGACTACGTTCATGGGGAACTTGTTGATCATTTCAACCGTGCCCATCTTGCCGGGCTCCTCACTCGGTTCCTGGTTGAAGACATGCCTGTTCCACTGGAGACCGAGCTTGCACTGGGCATCTAGGAATTCTGCAACGTCATATATGGATCCTTTCCGCCACCAGACGCCGGGTTTGCCGATCTGGAACAGCTTGATCCCGAAACGCGAGCCCTCCTTCATCGCCTGTTCCGAAGTCCTGTTCATGAAATGCACCACTCCAACGCTCATCATTTCCGATGTGACATCGGAAGTCTTCCCGTCCGCGCCCTTGATTTGCGCAGAAACCTTCAGCTCATAATAACTCGGTACCATCTTCCCCATGTCCAATGGTATTGCCGCAGGTTTCCCTTCTTCGACCTTTACCGGGAACTTGAACTCCTTCTTCTCCCCGAAATAGTTTGCGACATTCGCAACTGCTTCGTAATCTCCCGCCGGAAATCCTGCGAAGTTCGCATTCAGAACCACCGCCTCGTCCACCGCAAAAAGATTGCACGGCTTGTGGTTGTCGAGCTTGATCTCCGGCTTCGCAAAGACAGTTGCCGTGAAAGCCAGTCCGGTCAAAATGATCAGCGAGCTTTTGAATTTAAACATTTTACATTCCTTTTTTAAAAGTATGTCGGGTTTTAACCCGACGTTTATCTTCAAGACAATTGACGGTTTCCATTCGACAGGCTCAGGACAAGTGAAAACCGTCCTACTTCTTCTCATTCCCAAAAAATCTATGGATCCTCGTCGGCCGACTGGCTTGGCTTGCCTGGAGATGGAATTCGTTTCTCACTGTCGTCAAGCTTATGGTTTTCCTCTATGCTTTTCCGGAGTTCCGCGACCAGTTCGGGATGCTTCTGCGAACATTCATTCTGTTCGAAAGGATCATCTGCAAGGTTGAAAAGCTCGCAGCACGGCTCTTTCCCTGTCCTGTATATAAGTTTCCAGTCATCTCGGATGACGGCGAACTCCCGGTGCAAGATGTTCCAGTGGATTTCACGTTCAGGGCCCGTGCCACCATGCAACATCTGCCAAACACTGCGTCCGTCCCAGCGAGAATCGGCAGGGGTTCCCAGCATCTCGGCGAATGTGGGCATCCAGTCGGCAATGCAAACAGGCTCGATACATTTCTTCGGGGAGATACGCCCCTGCCAGTATATGGCGGCTGGCGTGCGAATGCCTCCTTCGTAGAGCGTAGCTTTTGCACCATGCAGAGGTCCGTTGCTGCCAGCGGGCGGGAGCGGTTCGTGATAGCCGGGGTACAGTTGGACGTCCTTCGAAGGACAATTGCCCAATGGCGCCCCGTTGTCTGAGGCGAAAACAATAAGTGTGTCGTGCAGTCCCGCCGTGCATTTGACCGCATCGAGCAGGCGTCCGATGCAGTGGTCCATATGGCTGGTGTAGGCCCCGTACAATTCCTGTGCACGGGCGCGCGCTGGATCATCCTGGTCAAGGCGATTCGCATAACGGTCGATCCATGATTCGGGGGCTTGAACAGGTTGGTGTACCGCCGTGAAAGGGACATAGCAGAACCAGGATTGTGTGCGGCTTTTAATCCAGCGCGCCGCTTCGTCCGTGATCAGATCAGTGGCATGCCCCTGTTCGTCGACCAGCTCTCCGTTCCTGTGCCATGTCCGGGAGAACGGACCTTCCTTGTAGCGATGCGTATATGGATCAACTCCTCCGGCCAGACTTCCGTAGCAGTAGTCGAAACCGAACTTGTGGGGATTGAATTCCGGCGCCGAACCGAGATGCCATTTCCCGAACAGCCCGGTGGCGTAGCCCGACTCGCGGAACATTCCGGCCAGTGTGCGGTATCCATCGGGAAGCACAGGATCATTTGTCGGCCAGGTCGCATGCCTGCCGAAGCGCCCGGGGTAACGGCCTGTCAACAGTGACACACGCGTCGGGGTGCATACAGGGCATACATAGTGACGGTCAAGTTCCAGCCCCTGGCGCACCATGCGGTCGATGTTGGGTGTGGAGATATATGAGCCGTGATAACCAACGTCGCCCCATCCGAGATCATCGGCCAGGATAAAAAGTACATTTGGTCTATTCATATCATGTCTCCCATTTGTGTGTCGAAAAATTAGCTTGTATAAAAGAATGTAGGACAGGCGTCCCGCCTGTCTTTCCTGACAGCCGAGACGGCTGTCTTACACTCTTTATTTCTTCAGTGTAGGACAGGCCTCTGGCCTGTCTTTCCCGACAGCCGGGACGGCTGTCCTACATTCTTAAATCTATGCAATTCTCCTCGCATATAATCTTTCGCCCATCTCGTTCCGTGCAGTCGACCGCAAAATCGCGTACAGTTATATTTTCAACATCCCTCAAATATAATCCGTATGCCGGCAGACCGTCTCCGCAATCCTGGTTCCCACCTTCCGGACTTCCGAACATGAACGGATTCGGATACTGCTGCGCAGATGCTGGAACCGGCGCAGGAAACGGCCCCGGACGGAATTCCGAGGTCTTTCTGATATTGATGTTGGAAAGATATACGTCCTTAATAGGCTGTTCCGGATGTCCTACTACGAACGAAGTGTATTTGGTTCCATCCGCCCATACGTTGCTTATGGAGATCCGCTCCATCTTTCCAGGTTGCGGCCTGCGGAAAGCCTCCTGGAACTTTGTCCTGCACATGCTTACGAGATAGAAAGCACATTCGGCATTCCGAGTGACAACATTGCTGATGTTCACATTCCGCACAAGTCCGCCATCGCACGAGCATATGTTGATCCCTCCTTCCGCGCCCTTCAAATCATCTGATGGATTATGCACGACTATATTGTCTATCGTGACATCTTCCACAAGTCCAGTCGTCTCGGTCCCAATCTTGATCCCGTTGCACCATGTGCGAATTACGCAGTTGCTGACAGCTACGTTCCTGACTGCGCCGGAGCCCTTGGTCTTGATGTTCTTCAGGCATATTCCGTCGTCGGTGACATGCAGGTCGCAGTCGGATATTTTCACATTCGAAGTGTCGACGATATCTATCCCATCCGCGTTGATCACATCGAAGTGTCGCATCATTATCCCGTGTACCTGGACGTGCGAGCATTCCTCGAAGACAAGAGTCCATCTCGGTGAATTGAAGATGCGGACGCCATCGACAAGAACCCGGCGGCAATTGCTGAACACGATCATTCGCCCAGGTCGACGGCCATTCAGCGAGCTCCAGCTCTCCGGTTTTTCGTTCATCCATGGAATTACCCAGTTCTGTGACTGACCATGTATTTCCCCGGAACCAGTTATGGAGAAATCTTCGGCCCCCGAAGCATAAATAAGATTTTCCCGTTTCGAGTAATCCTCCAGCAGCGGACTGGCGAAAAGTTTTGCCCCGGGCTCGAGATGGAGCTGGACACGGCTTTTCATTTCTATTGGAGCTATCAGATAATTTCCTGCAGGCACGATGACTGTTCCGCCGCCTGCGGAATTCGCAGCGTCGATCGCCTTCTGTATCCCGACGGAATCATATTCCTTCCCCGGAGCAGGATGATAGATTACCGCCTTTGTCCCAGGCTGGTACCTGATCCATTTGAACTGCAGATTCTTAAGTTCCAATGTCTCCTTCGGAACTGCAATTCCCGCCGCATCATATTCCCTTATGTTGAACATCATCGTCATTCCTTTCAATTATCCCATATCCGCCCGGCACGATCTCCCATGAGTTTTCATCCTATGCCAGCATCTTAATGTTCCGAATCCCAAGGTTGTTCAGCCGCATATGTGTTGTCGCTCGAGCCTTCCATGAACTGCCTGTGTTTCATCAGTGTCTCTACGCCCTGCATCCAGCTGACATGCCCGTCGCAGTAGAACATGTTTCCTCCGCTTTTTACTCCGAGCGCGATCCTGTTCATTCCACGGTGGTTCCAGGGCCAGTTCTCGTATATGATTTTGGGCGAAGGGGAAGTGTCGTTTCCGAAACGCATCTGGTCTGTGATGATGGTGGACCATGCCGGTTGCTTCACCTGCTGTATCTTGGCATAGCCCCTGCGCTCGTTCCTGTTGGTCTCGTCCGCGCCGTAGAAGTAGCATATCCCTATATGTGAAGGATAGTTTGCCGTGGGCGAGGTATTGCTCCATCCCGCATAGCTCTTTTGGAAGGAGTGGGAGGGATCCTTGAATGATTCGAGCGATGCAGTACAGAATGCGATGTCGGGATTCCTCGTCGCCTTGATCGCATAATCGGCATGGAAGTTGGTCCACTTCCTCCCCCAGTAGGAATATGCGTAAGGCCAGCTGTTCTCGGAATTCTTGTGCTGGGGGAAGTTCCCGTTGTTGTCCTCCTCATATGCCAGGATCAGCAGACCCATCTGTCTGAGATTGGACGCGCAGGATATCCTGCGGGCGCTTTCCCTTGCCTCCTTAAGGGCAGGAATAAGCAGTGCCGCGAGTATGGCGATGATCGCAATGACGACCAGAAGCTCTATCAGCGTAAACGCTGACGAGCGCTTCCGACTTCGCCCAAGGGCTACGCCGGACACAGTCGCCCGCGGGGCTACGCCTTGGCAAGCCAGCAGCTCAATAAGTGTAAAAACACTTTTCGAACTTGCCATAAACTCTTTTCCAGTGTTTTGCATATGTTCGTAGTTAATGCCGCAAGGCATGTTCCTTGTCCTTCTTGTTTTTCCTCAATTCGTCCGGAGCTTGTCCGCCGCGTCAACAAATCCTGTTGCACACACACCGTGTTCGTTACCTGGCCTTCATCTCCGCCGACCATGCTTCCGGCTGGTTTACCAGCGAGACTGCCCGGATATGGCATCTAATGGCTTTACCCACGCTGTCCGCATCCTCTACGAACGTCGCTTCGGTTTTGCCCACGACCGGTTCGCCATTTTTGTACCAGCGGTACTCGATCTGTGATGCCTTCACGTTCGGTGTGCATGTGATGGTGCTGCCTGCGCCACGTGTGCCTGAGAGGATCGGACGGGCGCTGAAGCCTGCTGGCACCTTGGCCAGATCACGTTCACGCTGCTGAACTTCGATCCAGTCGATCGTCATGTCGTATGTCTGGCCGGCGACGGCAGGACGCTCTTTCGCCCGCAACGCCCAGTCGACCAGGATGTATTTTCTGAGCGAGATCCAGTTTTCCGTCGGAACACGCACCACTTCCTTCTCGTCGATGATGAGATAGCTGAAATCATTTTCGATCCTGAACTCCCAGACGTGGTACTGTCCGTCGTAGATGTCGATGGTCGGCGTGAAGTTGTTCTTTGCGTTCAGCTCCCTCCCGGCTATCTTGTAGCTTACGTCGGGAGACTTGCGGATCTCCGGACTCTCGAACGGGATTAGCGCCTTGGCATGCACATGCTGTGTCGTATTGATCCAGGCTCCGTTTTTTCCGTCGTATTCCAGGTAGTCCAGTTCCACCCTGTTGCGCGTGCGCCAGAACAGGTGTTCGGTGCCATAGCTCCAGAACGCCGGAAAGAAACCGGGCCGCGGAGATGCAAGCTTCGGGAACTTGCAGCGTATGCGGAAACGCCCCTTTCCCCACGAGCGTCCCTGTCCTTCATGGTTGACCGAGGTGAATGCTCCGCTCCTCCATCTTCCATTTACGTCCAGCATCCTTAGAGCCATTGTGCCTGTACCACTCGGATCATGGATGTATGTAGATGGTTTTGAGGATTTCTTCTGGGCGGCTGCGTCCGCATCAATGATGTTTCCCATGTGCGACGGACAATACCATATTGCGCTGGGTTCGCCAGTGAGATCGTCGGCAATCGTATCGGTCTTGAAATCATCGAAAAATATCACCGCATAATCATTGCCCTTGCCGTCGTCCAGATTTATTGGCGCCATCCCGAGGGTCGCCTTCTTGGTGGCGGCGCAGGTCTCGGTCCATTTGTCCCACGCTGCCTGGTCGAACACGAAGCGCGAAGGATTGTCGTTGGCGTCCGCAATCTTCGATGGAGGAGACTTCTTATATGGATGATCCACCGGCAGCAGATCCTGCCGTCCTGCGCGCCAATGCGCCCAGCCGACCAGCTTATCCACCAGCGCGTCGTTAAGCTCGCTCTGTCCGACAATCACGCGGTCGATGGCCATGTCGGAGGACAGCGTCTTCTCGGCATCATTTGCGCCCAGATAGCTGTTGCTCGAATCCCGGCACGCCTCCATTCCGGTGAAGGCGATGGGCGACTGTTTCACGCCGTTGATCCAGGCATGGTGCTGGTTGCCGCGCCTGAACGCGACGACAACGTTCCACTCCGTTGCAGATTTCCGGCAGTCGCCCTCCTGGACTGCAGGTCCGGAGCCGTTGCTCAGGCTGGACTGCAGTTTGCCTTTGCCCGCCACGAACTTGACATAGGGCTGTCGGTGGATTGTCCCGCCTCCCGTGCCGTGAACGGTGAGGACAGGGACGTCCTTTGCGGCGCCGCTTATGTCGGCGCGAGCGATCACCACCCACCAGCGATGGAGCCAGGGCGCCTGGTTGTCCGTCGGCCACAGGAGTTGTTGCGAGCTGCCCTTGGCGAACTGGACGCCGCCGTTGCCGGCCAGTTTGCTTGCAGTGCCGGCCGCCGTCCTGGGCTTGACACCTCGCGACTTCCATTCCGTGACCGGACCTTCGGCAAGATCCTCCTGCCGGAAGTCGTATACGACCATCTCAGGCACCAGGTCAGGAGACCACATATCGGCGATGGACACGGGCTTTTCCGGCTCCGGTGCCTGTGCAACTGGTGTGACCGGTGCAACTGGGGCTGCTGGTGTCACCGCCGTCGGCTCCCTGGTGCAGGATGCCGTCATAATTGCAAGCAGTATCGCGAAATAAACGGACGGGATTTTCATTTTGAAATCGGCTCTATTGTTTGACTGATTATGCATATTGCCTCTTCCTATTGCGGAATCATTGATCCTTGTATGGTTGTATCGGCAGATAGGCGGAGACGTTCTTGACGGTCATGTCTATCGGCAGGACTGTCTGCTCCGGCTTGACATGCCTGGTATCACTGGACACCAGCATGAAGAGCGGAGTCTTGAATTCAGGTACCGTGGGGAAGCGGCCCAGTTCCTTGCGATCGAAGTACATGATGACCCATTCCGGCGTGATCTCGCCGCCGTAGGAGTGGAAGCCTTTGACTACGCCGTCGACCTTCAGCTTCGCGAAGAGATCGGGGGCCACCTTCTCTTTAAAACCCGAATGACCAACGTGCTTGGTAATCGTGGCATCGGGCGCAAGTTTGGCTGCCGGCCAGAGGTGAACGGTGGGGTGGTAGCCATTGTCGCCGTAGAACTCGTTGATGTCGATCTCGGTGCGGGTCGTGGTGCCGTTGTTGAAATAGTCACACTGCGACTTGAGCCAGAATCCGGCCCAGATCCCCTCGCCTTTGTAGTCGTACTGGGCCGTCATTTCGAAATAGCCGTACTGCTGGGCGAAGCCCTCACCCTTGGTGTTCACGGACGTCATGCAGGCTCCCAGCACCTTCTTGCCGACCTTCTCGACGCGGAGGCGAAGTCCGTCGTCCACGACCTTGAACGGCCCGTCCGCTCTCAGCGGGCACGTGGCCTGGTAGGCGCCGTGGCCCGGGGAGAACCATACCGCTCCGGGACCGGGAGTGCTGTTGTCTTTGACAATGTCCATCGTCTTGAAGTCATCATTGAAGGTCCGCTTATACTGGCTGAGGTCTATCTCCCGTCCCTGCTGGCTGACATCCCATTTCAGGCTCTGAAAGTACTCCATGGTGGACTGGGTCTGCGTCGTCGACACCGAGGCACAGCCCATCGTTATGGCGGTAACCAGCATCGCGAAATAAGCGGACTGAATTTTCATGATGTTCCCTTTGTTAAGGCAATTGCAAAATGTTGATTTTAAAGGAGGGCGGGTTTTCTTACCCGCCATGACTGAACTCAGTTGGCGGACTGGAAAGTCCGCCCTCCGTTCATTTTGCAATTGCCTATGTTGTTATATTATTTTACTTTGCATTTTCCAGAGTCAGCAGCGACCAGGCGGTCGGATCTTCCGTGTTGAGCTTTGTTATGTCGGTCGGATCAAGCTTCCAGCGCTCGTGCGAGGTGTCGGCGTCGTTGACGCGCAGATCGAGCGACAGTTTCGCGCCGGGCCCGGGCTTGAATCCTGCGAACGCATCCCAGGGGATTGCGACTTCCGCAGTCCATCCCTTGTTCGCCTTTCCGCAGAAGAATTTCGAGCCCTTGACATCCTCCATTGCACCAGCGGATCTCTCGGTGAGCTTGCCGAATATGGGCTTGCCCTCACCTGACGCAGGCGTGACAAAGAACTGGTAGTCATTCGGACCGTATCCGGGATTGCTGTCCCTCGGCTCGACGCTTATGAAGAGCTCGATGCTGTCATGCTGGTAGAGCTTTGAGCGCGGCTTATTGTTCAGGACTTCATTGTCCCTCACATCAACCGAGACGTAGAGATACTTGTCATCCCAGGCGAGCCAGCCCATGGCGCTTGCATCGTCGCCATTCACTTTCGGATTGAGTATGGCAAGCTGTGTCATCCCCTTCCACTCTTCGATCTTGCCGTCCATTTCAGGGGCAGTGGAGATCTTGAGGGCCGTCCGGTTTGCGCGCGGAGGTTTTGCCGGCTTCGGGAAACGGTCCGGACGCAGTTCAGCGCTTGCGAGTTTCGCAGAATCAGCGCCGAGCCCGATCACGTACTGGACTTCCTCGCCAATTTTGAGCTTCAGTTTTCCGCCTTCGGGCTTCATGGCTTTTTCAGCGCCGAACATGTCGCCGAGGACGAGTTCCTTCGAGCCTGTCTCAATTTCGATCTCCTTTTCCCCTCCGAGCGTCCAGAGGGCGAGTATGTTCCTGCCGTCCTTCTGGTACATGGATGCGCCGACGCCCGTTCCATACCACAGGTCACCGAGATATTTTCCGCTGTCAATGAGCCTTGCGAGGTTCGCAAGAGCCACCAGTGCGGGCTTGGCCTCCTGGTTCCTCCTGATGAATCCGAACCAGTCCTCGAGATATGTCGGATTCTTCTCGCTCTGCCCGACCCAGTGCGGGATCAGCGCCTTCACGTCCTCAGCATAAAGTGCGAGCGACTGCGTGACCACCCTGCGGGCCTGTTCAAGTTCGGATCTCTTTGCCGGACCTTCCGGAGTGGAATGGGAGCCGTATTCCGTCACATATATGGACATTGGAACGCCCGTCTTCTCGGAGATCCATTTGCGGTAGCTCCTGAGCCATCCACGGTCTTCGGATCCGGCGTACGGATGGAGACAGACCATCTTCATTCCCTTCATCCCTCCGGCCTTGATGACCTTGGCGTCGTATTCATACTCGCTCATGTCCCCGCGCAGGTTGGATCCGATGATCGCGTCGGGACGGTCCTTGAGTATGACATCCACTATCCACTGGCTTATCGTGGCGAAATCCTCCGGCGACATCTTGTCCCAGGGCTCGTTCCAGATCTCAAACACCTTCTGGTCCTTCGGGATCTGTGCGATCCCTTCCGCGAGCCATTTTTGATAGGCTTCCTTCTTCGGAAGGGTTTTCAAAGTCCATGCGCCCTTTCCATAATTCTTCTCCCACTCCACCATCGGACCGTATTTCTGTTCGTCGTAGAGCTCCTTCGGAAAGCGTTCGACCTTTGTTACTAGGACAAGGTTTGGAGCATCCTTGAGCATCTGCGGAACACTGGTATGGATATCGCGCGTCCACTGCAGACCGAGCTTCTGCATCATGTCCAATGTTTCCGGCTTGTCGATAACGCCGCCCCACCACTTCATGCCGAAACGATAGTCCTTTCCGACCACTTCCGCCCCGGTGCGGTTCGCAAATTCCATTACGCCAAGAGTGGACTTGCCGGAGAAATCAGGAGTCTTCGTGTCGCCAGACTGTACCGACGCCGTGTATTTCAGCTCATAATATCCGCGCGGGACCTTCCCGAAATCCATCTGCAGCTTCGTCGGCTTGCCCGATTCATGGTCAAAAGCAAAATCCTTTGTCATTGCGGTTTTTCCAAAGCCGTCTACGAGTTCCGCCTTGACTGTTCCCTTGCCGGTAACTGCGCCTTTTATTGCGGATTCAAAGCTGACATTCTGATCGGGTGTGAAGAGATTGCAGGGCCTGTTCCTTGCTACAGAAACGGAGATGGCATTTCCGGCGGGCTTTGCCTTGTCGGAGGAGTTCGCCTTTTCAGGGGCAGGTGCAGCGGCGGGGGCAGGGGCTACTTTCACCGGTTCCGCCGTGGAAAGGAGGAGGCATGGCCATTTGTCAGGAGACGCCTTCTGGCTCGAGCTCTCGCTGCGTTTGTGCCATTCTTTCCATTCGTCAGTGTCTGTGCGATCCCTGTCCCAGACAATCAGCACGAACGGGATCTTTGCGTCGGCCTTCGGTTCGATCCCAAGAAGGGAGAGAGGTATCTCAGCCTCCACCGACCATGAGGAACTATCCTTTGCAAGAGCCCATTTGAGTCCGGACTTGTCGCTGTTCTCGGTTGTTGAAATGATCTGCTTTGATTCCTTGGAATTCATCGGCCTGCTGGAGATTGTGAATGCAGGCTTGCCTTCCTTCGATGCAGGTGCGGCTGAAATCTTGAAGATGCTTTCACCGTTTGTGGATTTCGCAACGAGCCTCAGTTCCACGGAATCGGCGTTAGTCAGGGCCTCGGGAGAGTTTTCATTTATTATTTTTCCATCAAGCACCTTGACGGAAAAATAGAGGTTCTTGTCGTCCCATGCGAAATTCGCAGATTCGACTTTCAGGTCGTCGACCTGCGGCTCGGACATCTTCACCGTCTGGAAATTCCATTCATCGAGCTTGCCGTCGATGACAGGCGCCTGCTTCAATTTTGGAACTGCAACGTCTGGATTTGCCTGCTGTGCCAGTGCTCCGGACATTAATCCCAATGCCATCAGGACCGCGAAAGTCTCTCTAATTGCTCTCATTTTCTACTCCTATATATATTGTTTCACAATCTATATTCGTTGCTATTCCTTTTCGCAGCGCAGCTGCTTTTGCAGACTTGGCAAAGCCAAGGATGCAATACAACTGTTGCATTTCAGGTCCAAAAAAAATGCTATTTGGAAAGTGGTACAGGCGTCTCGCCTGTAATTCTGACCACAGCCGAAACGGCTGTTCCACATTCTTTATTCCTTTTTCTTTAAGAGCGTAGGACAGGCCTCTGGCCTGTCTCTTCATTAATGACAGGCGGGACGCCTGTTTTACACTCTTATGTTTTGGATTTATGATTTTCAATTCGGATCTCCCGGCTGTTCGGCGCAGTACCCTCTGCCGTTGCCCTTGATCATGACTTGACGGTGCTTGATTAGTTCTTCGTAACCTGAGATCCAGCCCACATGGCCGTCGACATAGAACATGTTTCCGCCGCTGCGGGAATTCAGGGCGATTGAAGAACCCGATGGAATTAAGTTGTATCCGGGATGATTCCACGTTGACGTAATCCTGAAGGGCTCGGCGGGATTGAATTTCATGGTGTCGGCAAGGATTGTTGTCTTGGATGCATCTGTTACCGTGGAGAGTGTTTTGGGACCGCGCCGCAAATTCCTGTTGTCCTTGTCAATTCCAGCAAAATAGCAGTACGAAGTGTCCACGCACCATAGGGAGGCATGCTTCTGTGGAAACACGGAATATGAAACCGCAGCCTCGCCGGTAGGCATTACGCTCAATCCTTCAGTGCAGAAAAAAGCATCTTTGTTAGGATGGTAGTAGTCGGCATAGAAGTTCGTACCTTTCCCGCAGGATGTCTGATTGCTAAGCCCCCAGTCGCTGAATATGTACGGCCATCCGTAGCAGGAGACGACATCATGCAGGGGGAAATTCTCATCATAGTCATTTGCATAGCCCATCACTGCAAGACCGAGCTGGCGCAGGTTTGATCCGCAGATCACCCTGTGCGCCTGCCTCTTGGCATTGCTCAGTACAGGAAGCAGCATGCAGACAAGGATTGCGATGATCGCTATGACCACTAAAAGCTCTATGAGGGTAAATTTATTTTTTATCCCGGAAAAGGGATTAAAAATAAAATTTCCAACATTCAAATTTGGAATTCTGGTTTTCATAAGTCTCCCCGTCATTCGTCGGTATATATGATTTATCATCCTTATTCCGGATCCCCTGGCTGTTCAGCTAAGTATGAACGGGCGTTATTGCCCCGCATTGGCTGTCGGTGGGCCAGGAGGTTTTCGCGTCCCGCTATCCATCTGGCATGGCCATCGGCATAGTACACGTTACCGCCAACTTGGCTCAGAAGGCTTACACCCGAAGATGAGGATCTCGCGTGATTAAACAGGGAGACCGGTTCATATGGAGCGGCCGAACCGAACTTCAGCACATCTGCCATGATTGTGCTGTGCGACGGATCCTTGACTTCGCGCATGTTTCCCTTTCCTCTGCGTGTGTTGCCTTTGCTCTCGTTGTGGCCGAAAAAGTAGGTATATGAAATGGCCGTCGCCCAATCATCGCCGACCCCGTTTCCATTGAGAAACCGGTTGGGAAAAGTCTTATAGAATTCAAGAATTCTCCACGAATCCGTCTCCGGTGTGGAGGAGAGTGTGAGCATACCCTCCGGACAGAAGTAGACATCGCGTCCCTTGGGAGCATACTCGTAATCGAAGAACCATGTCTTGTTCGCGTTTCGCCAGTAGCCAACCGGAGCACCCCAGTCGTGGAAGATATAGGGCCATGAACTGACGTATGTTCCGCCGGCGTCGCAGTCATTGTTCTGCGGGTATTCACCGTTGCAGTCGTCCGCATACATGAGGATACCGGTCCCGAATTGCCGGAGATTGGACATGCAGGCTGCGCTTCTGGCGCTTTGCTTGGCCTGCTTCAATGCCGGAAGCAGCATGGCTGCGAGGATCGCGATGATCGCGATGACGACCAGCAGCTCTATCAGTGTGAACATATTTTTTCTTTCCGCGCCGTTTCCGGTGCGTAAAGAAAAAATTTCATGACACATGGCCATAAGATTCTCCGATAACTGTTATGACACCATCGATATGCTTTTCTTCACAAGTCTTCCGGGGGCGATCCCGACGCTTTCGCGCCAGACGACCTTGCCGTCGATCAGGATATCCTTCGCGGTCCGGTCTCCATTTTCGATCTGCGCCATCACAAGCTCGACGGCCTTCCTCACGATCTCCATCTCGTCGCGGTGGATGCTTGTCAGTGTCGGTTCAAGCTCCTCGCAGAACTGCAGGTTGTCATGTCCCGCGATGCTGACATCATCAGGTATCTTGATTCCATTCCGCTGGAGCTCCTGGATCGCGCCAAGGGCCATCCAGTCGTTGCAGCAGAGGATCGTGCTCGGGAGCGCGCCATGCTTCATGAGTTTCCGGACACCGTCAACTCCGCCGTCTATGCCGTCGGAAAGGCCTGTTATGTCAAATCTCTTCTCATGATCGATTCCTAGGCCCTTCAAGGTTTCAACGAAGGTGTCGTGACGTGAACGGACCGTCGGGTAATTCAGATCTGTGTTGAGAAAGGCGAACTGTTCATGACCTTTTGCGGCCAGAGTGGTGATGAGCTGCCGGATCGCCGGAGCCGGATTTGATCTGACGCATGAGATTCCAAGCCGTTCTGAACTGTCGTTTATCGCCGCGATGGGGATATCCGTCCTGCGGATGTTGTCGACCAGCGCCTGGGAGAAGTATCCGGCGAGAATTACGCCGTCGACGCGGTTCTGCCTGACAAGTTCCGGCAGGAACATGCCGTTTTCCGTAGTGCGGGAAATATTCTCTATATTGACATGGAGGCCCATTTCACCGAGTATACGCTGTGCGATCCAGGCGATCCTCCTGAGGAAATCCTCCTTGGGCACATCCTGGCTTCCTGTGGTGGATATGAGGATTCCGACGGATTTTGTGAGTTTTGAACGGAGGGGCCTCGGCCTATAGCCGACTTTTTCTGCAAGCTTCCTGATGGATTCGCCTCTTTCGGTGCTGATCCTCGGATCATGGTTGAGGGCTCTGGAGACGGTGCTTATGTCGGCTCCGGAAAGGCTTGCGAGTTCGCGCAGGGAATAGCTTCTGGCTTTTTTGACGGATTTGTCTTTCATGGTCATTCCTGTATGTTGCATGCTTGTTGCAATTGTTTATTGTATTATATGCAACACTTGCATAAATGTCAAGGGGCATCCTCCAGATATTTTGATTAAATTCAAAAGAAACCAAAGAAGTCCGGCTGAGCGTAAGAGTTTCAAAATAGGCATTTTGCATTTTACTTTAGTACGGATTAAGTAAACGACATAGTTTACTGAATACGTACCATTACTTGAAGGATGGGACCACTATGCCCCTCATGATTATGTTCTGGCAGAAGACAAATACGATCAATGTGGGGACTGCGGAAATCACAAGGGAGGCCATGACCATATAATTAGCATAGTTCTGCTGGAACTCGTAGAGGAACACCATAAGAGTCCACATCTGCGGGTCCTGGCAGGTCAGGAAAGCGAACATGAACGCGCTGTAGGCGTGGGTGAATGCTCCGAGGGCCATGATCGCGAGGATCGGTTTTGTCATGGGCAGCGCCATCTTCCAGAAAATCATCAGTTCGGAAGCTCCATCGATGAGGGAGGCCTCGTAGAGCTCCGAGGGGAGGCTGTCAAAGAACCCTTTCAGGAGAAATATGCTGTATCCGTTCGCAAGCCCGGGCAGGACAAGTGCGGCGAAGGTGTTCAAGAGGCCAAGATCCTTGAGCAGGAGGAAGCTCGGGATCATCCCCACCGAATGCGGGAAAGCCATTGTCGCAAGAAGGAAAAGGAGGATTTTATTGGTGTATCTGAGCTTGTATCGTGAAAGGGCATATGCCGCAAGAGGATTGATCGTCAAGGCGCATAATATGCTCAGGCAGATGAATATCAAAGTGTTTGAGAGCGCTTTCCCATGAACCGCTATCACGTTGAAGACCATGGTGTAGTTGCCGGTCAGGTATTTCCAGAACAGGCTGGATTTATGCTCCCTGAACGCATAGGTGTCGATCCATGGAGCGGGAATCCTTATATCCGCGAAATCCCTGTAGTCCAGGCCATACTGGGCGTTCAGTTTTTCAACAGTTCCAAACTTTGCAATCAGGAAATTTTGGTACATCAACGTGGGATCCCTGAATCCTATGTCGGAAAGTGGAACATCCTTCTCCATGAATTCTATCCACTCGTTCGCCTGTCCGGAATAGTCGGTGTCCATCGGGCAGATCCGCGAAAACTTGATTTTTCTCTTCTGTTCCCGCAGCTCCGCGGAGAAGTTCTTGTACTTGTCGTCAATGAACGATCTGAATTTAGCCTCGCTGTCCTGGCTGATCTCGAGGAATATGACCGGACATTTTTTCTTGACGAACTCAGTGATTGTCTTCTGGGGAAGGAGATGGTCCCTGTATGCCCTGGAGAGTGTAAGGTCGGAATGCTTTTCCAGATTGATTCCTGACGCCTTGGAGAGATCGGCTATGAAAGGATATTTTTCCACAAGGAATTTCTGGAAGGCCAGTTCGGCGGATACTACGCGCACCTGGTAGAATGGCAGCGTCTTCTTGAATTCAATCCAGTCGAGGTACTTCTTGTCGAGGGGGAGCACCCATCTCTGCCTCATCGGATCTTCAACCGGAGGGGATATCTGCTTGAACTGTTCGGCGTTGTCCGTATACGCCTTGTTCATGGCGTCAACAGTCTTATATTTCCTTTCGAGCCACAGCCGGTATTCCATCCTCAAATCGAGAATCGTATATTCCCAGCCGCCTGCATCAGTGAAATAGGAGAACTTGTACAGGTCCGGACATTTGCTGAAAAACTCCTTCCAGTCGGAAACAATCCTTTCAAGTTCGTCCTGGTTCTTGCCGTAATAGGCTCCGAGAGGATCGTCCAGGCGCATCACCTTCTTCCTGTATACGGTCTTTCCGCTGCTGTTGGTCTTCTCCCTGTCAAGCTCGCTCTTCTGGACGTCGACTACTTCGGCATCGACCTTGATGTCGACAGGATGATACCATGGATACCCATATTCGTATCCGAGGAAATTAGTCCTGGTTTTGTCGCAGATGTATTTCTTGAAGAGCATTTTCCCGCTGTACAGGTAGCGGGGGACAAGCTTGAACTCATGGTAGTCGGCATAGGAAGTAATGGAATTTGCGACCATGAGGGCGAAAGGATAGAGCATCGTAAGTCCGCCGATGCAGAGGATCAGATAGAGGGAGCCAAGCAGTATCCTGACCCTCGGACTTCTTTTCCCGACATTTGATATTAGAGGCATTGTTTTAAAGCTCCAAATTCCAATAAACAAATTTCAAACAAGTTCCAGATTCCAAAAAACAAACAAAGTCATAACCCGTATTTCGTACTAAGTCGCGATCAAAGAGCACGTCAGCAGAGTGACGTGGCTACAACAAATCCAGGCTGTAGCCGCGTCACTCTGCTGACGCGTTCCTTTCCCGATGAATGCAACTCGGTATCGGATTTAATTTTCACCGGCTCTTCCGGCGCGCTTGAATTCGACCTTGCCCAGTATCTGGAGCTGTATCACGGTGAATCCTATCAGCATCGCTCCAAGTATCCAGGCCTCGGCGGTTGCAAATCCAAAGTTCAGGTACAGGAACGAGTGATACCATATGTCCAGGCCAACTGTCATGGTCTTGTTCACGGGGCCGCCGCCGGTCATTACAAATATATTTTCCGATGCATGGAAGGCTCCGACAAAGGCGCCGAGGAAGTTGATCAGGATAAGCGCCTTGAGATTAGGATAAAGTATGTGCCGGAACTTGTGGAAGAATCCGGCGCCGTCTATGTCCGCCGCCTCATACTCGTCCTCGGGTATGCATTTCATGGCCGCAAGATAGATCAGGCAGCCCGGCCCGGCGTGGGCCCATATTCCCGGAATGATGATGCACATCATGGCTATCGACGGGCTTTCAAGGAATGTCTGCTGGGGGATTCCGACAAGGGAGAAAAGCCAGTTGAGGGCGCCGTCTGGAGACGGATCGAACATCAGCTGCTTCCACAGGAACATTGTCACAAGACCGGTAGTCACGGCCGGAAGATAATATATTGTCCTGAAAAACACCTGTCCTGTGGGAATCTCGGTAAGAAGCACCGCCAGTGCTATTGGTATTACAAATCCCATCGCAATTGAGAGGAAGACATAGAAGAAGGTCTGGTAGATGAACTGCCAGAAGTTGTTTTCGAGGACAACCTCGATGAAATTCTGCGGGCCGATGAATTTCCCGCCTTCGAGGATCTTGAAATCCTGGAAGGCCATCAGCGAACCTCGCAGGAGTGGATAATACTGCCAGACCGCTATTGACAGGACGGCCACGGAGAGGAAGGTCCAGGCATACATCGCCCTTCTTTTGCGTGTGAGTCCCGGGATATACAGATCCGGCGCGACCGCCTGTGATTTCATCTTCATCCTGATTATGTAGCCGAAGGCGAGCCCTATGAGGACGGCGACCGCAAGTATGCCCCAGTATGCGTAGATCTTATATCTGTCCATTACCTCCTTCGGGCGTTTCCCCAGGATTGTCGAATTGACTTCCCTGCATATCTTCTCCATATGCTCCCTGGCGGAGCTTTCCGGATAGAGTATCGCCATGTCTATGGGATGTCCGAGGCTGACGGTCATGACGTGAGTGAATCCCTTGCAGTAAGGTTCGACCTCGGCTGTCTCTGACACCTTTTTATTCAGTTCGATCCATGCGGACGGAAGCTCGCGGTAGTAGTCGATGTAGCCGTATTTTTCAAGAAGCAGAGGCCTGACATACTGCGCCATTCCATTCTCGACCATCGCCTTCACCCTCATCTGTATGGCGTCTTCGCTGGTCATGAACTTGATATACTGCCAGGCGGCTTCCTGGCGCTCGGGCGGCGAAGTCCTGTTGATTCCAAGATAACCTCCGGCAATGAAACTTTTCGGGGCGCAGCCTTTTTTCGACGGGAAAGCAGTAAGATCCCATTTTGTAAGATCAATGTTGATTACGCCGCCCAGCTGGGTGATCTGCATGGCATAGTCATATCTCTCCCCGCGCACTGCTCCCATCGTGCTTCGCGCTATCCCCTCATAAATCCTGTTGCTGACCCCGTCAGAGGCGAGAT
The DNA here is from genome assembly GCA_001804805.1 of Lentisphaerae bacterium GWF2_49_21. Classification (GTDB taxonomy): domain Bacteria; phylum Verrucomicrobiota; class Lentisphaeria; order Victivallales; family GWF2-50-93; genus GWF2-50-93. The sequence continues at coordinate 63,876 of MHBH01000077.1, read as the reverse complement.
CATATTTTTCTCCGCATTCCGGACATTCCGCTGTTCCGCTCCTTTTCATTTCCGGTGTAATGTCGAATTCACGCCTCGGGTGGTCGGACAGGCAGCGCAGCCAGGGCTGGGACGCAATCTTCCTATAGAATTCAAGAGCGGCTATTCCGCCTTCACCGTTGGTAACAAGCTTCCATTTGATTTCTGACACGCCTGAAAGACTTTTTCCGCATTCCGGACAGGCGTCATTTTTCCGGGCGAATTTATCCGCGTATTGCGCTTCGTTTACCAGCTTGATCCCAAACTTGCTGTAATCAAAACAGGGAATTTCCACCGGAACGGTCTTCCCGCATGAAGGGCAGTCCTTGAAGCTTTTCACGACTTCTCCGCCGCCGGACCAGACAAACTGCAGGAAATGCCAGCCCTGATGAAGACCCCTGACGAGGGAGAATCCATAGACAGGCATCTGGTCCTGTGGGGAGCCCGGCTCCTTGGCCGGTATGAACGTGAGACGTTTGCCCATCTCCCACATCTCATCCCAGTCATTCGGGCCGCGGCTTGGATCAAGACCGGCCTTGATGAAAAGATCCTTGCGGTACATCAGCGCCAAGAAATAATAGGACCGCGGAACCGCGTATATCAGGCCGTCGCGCGCGGATATCTCCCAGATCTTGTCAGGGGCTTCAACTCCTGAATAGTTTTTGCCCTTGCCGGAGAAATCGTTCATGAACCTGTCGTTGAGAGGTGCAAGAAAACCCTGATCAATGTAGTCTCCGACTTTCCTGCCATAGAGATCAAAGACGTCCGGTGCCATTCCGCCGGCGACGGCCATGAACTGGTTGCCTTCGGAGGCCGGTCCCTGGATCTTGAGCGGCACCAGTGTCTTGACATTGATATGGGGATGTTTCTTGATGAAAAGATCAAAGACTTCGCGGTCGGCCTTCGTGTTTACATCGTTGCTTCCCTTTGAGGGGATGTTCCACAGGAGGAGGGTGAGCTTCTTCTGTGGCTCATCTTCCCCGGAGAACAGGGCGGAAGACGCAAGAGAGCAAAAAAACAGCAGCAGGCATGAAATCAGCCTGTTAAATTTAATGGAGGATGTTTTAATTGTCATTTTTTATTCCAGTCCAAAATATTCAATATAGTTCCCATCATGTCATGTTCAACTGGCCGGCAGTATTTCGGGAGACGCCTTCAGAAGAGCTGCAAGGTTCAAGCCATACAGAAGATGTCCGCCGCAGCCGGGATGAGTGCCGTCGCTCAGCCATTCTTCCGAAGGCGGCAGGAGTTTTTCACTCGGTATTACTCTGACGCCTTGCAGTTTCCCTGCGATCCCACGGAGCCGTGCACGGTAGTCCGCCAAGGTCAGGCCTTCAGGATTCGCCTGGAGGGAAATCGCCCGGAAGATTGGTTCAAGCAAAACGATTGGGACTTGCGGATAAAGATTTCGCAGCTGCCTGAGATAGGCTTTCGCATTTTCAGGAGACTGTCCGCCCTTCCAGTCATTTGTCCCATATGCCACGAGGATGAGCTCAGGATTTGCTACAAGTATTTCGGGAATGCTTGCCGCATTGAAGCGTGCGCCACCTATACCGCCGTTGTAGAGCGTCATGTCCATCAGACGGGCGGTGAGTGCCGGATAGGTCAGGGCCGGGTGAAGCGCGTTCATGCCCTGGGTGATGGAATCCCCCAGCGCAAGAAGAACAGGCCGGTGCGCAGAAGGATTGAACTGCGAGCCTTCCTCCAGTTCAATGGACCGGATGTGGAATGACCGGACATGCGGCAAGTATATACGGCAACGGCGCAGACCAGCCCGGCTGCCGCGCAATACGCCGTCGGCCATCGGCGCATTTTCGGGAATCTCAATGATGTCGACCAGTTCTTCATCCTCGATCAGATCGATGCTGGCGTATTTCCTGGCGCCTTCGCCAAATTCCCCGCAGACCCGTATCGTCAGACTGTCGGTGGTGAAATCGAGAACGACGCCGGCCGGACATTCAGCCCTGATCCGCGAACCTTCGCTCTGACCGTAAAAATCCATGACCGGCTGTGGAAAACGGACAGCTGAGAATCCTTTGGAATCGGATTTCCAGTCCAGGCATCCGGTCGCACAGGACTGTATTTCTTCATGTTTGAGAATGCGCATGTTTATTTCTCCAGTATAAAATATGGCCAGCGTGCTGGAACTTCATCTCCCAGCAGCATGGAACTTTTGGACTTTCCAGCGGTATCGGCATTCCAGAGCGTTATTGATCCGGAGATCTTTTCCCCTGCTGCCGGAAATCCCGACAGCAGCTTCAGAGGGATCGCCGCTTCCACCGTCCACTTGGAATCGGCTTTTCCTGATGCCAGGCGGATGCCCGAGGATTCACCGCCTGCTGGATGCAATACCGGAGATTTCCACAGGATGTTGTTTACGAACAGCGCTGGCTTGCCGCTGCCGGAAACAGGTGCCAGACTGATTTCGTAGTCATAGATATTCCTGACGGCCATATCGATCTGACGGGCAGGCCTGGCTCCGATCTGAACGACAATGGCATCCCCTTTGGTGATATCCTTTTTCTTGTCGGAAGGATCATAATCATTGATCACCTTGGTGTCAGGAACTTCTCCTGCGATGTATAGGAAATCCTTGTCATATGCCAGCCATATCCGCGAACCATTCTTCACGACCGTCTCAGTCACCTGCCAGTCGGCCAATGCCCCGTCGATTTCAAGTTTTTGCTTCATCTGCGGCAACGGATAGGATCCGCTGCGCGTCCACCACTGGTCCGGATCAAGCTCCGTTGCCCGGCTCAGAGCCTGCTCCTCCATCTTCGGACTGACACCGACAAGATAGACGGCGGACGGGGTCAAGGTCAATGACAGCTTTCCATTTTCAGCTGTGAGCTTCTTTTCCCTTCCCATGATATCAACCATTGTCACTTCATTTACTCCTAAATTTACGGTCAGTTCCCGATCCTTGTCTTCTCCTGACCATAGGACCAGAGTAAATATATTTTTCCTTTCAAAGAGCATCGCGCCGATTCCAGATCCATAATGGAATTCGCCCACATACCTGCTGCTGTCGATCATCCTGGCGGAAACCGCGTGGGCTACTAATACTGGCTTGGGCTGTCCGTTGAGCCGGAAGAATCCGAACCAGTGGTCCCAGTTCTCCGGATCCTCCTCGCGGTCTCCCATCATGTGTGGGACCAAAGTCTTCATGTCCTCGGCATAAAGCATCATGGACTGGCGTACGGTCCGTTTCGCCTGCACCACTTCCGTCACTGAACGGCCGTTCTTTGGCTTGGGAGCCGTGGACCAGCCGTATTCACTCACATAGAAATCGAAATCCTTGCCAGTCTTCATCCGAAGATAATCGCGCTCGTTCCGGAGTTCCATGCGCGTCCGTGTCTCCGGCATGGGCACAAAAGTGTATGGATGGACGAAGACCGCATTCATTCCATTCATGCCTCCGTTTTCATGAAAGGCTTCCGTGAAATCCATCCTGGAAGTAGATCCCGGATCCGCCCCGACTACGGCACCGGGGCGCATTTCCTTTATAACAGGGACGACCATCTGGCACCATTCGGCGAATTCCTTTCCCGACATGTAGTCCCAGACCTCATTGCCGATCTCGAAGACATTCTGCTCCTGAGGAATTTTCGCGATCTCTTTCCTGAGCCATTCCTGGTATGGTTCCTTGAGCGGGACGGTTGTCCTGCTCCATCCTTTCTTGTTCTTGTTGTTTTCCTTGAACTTGTCGATAGGCCCGTATCGCTTCGCATCATAGGCGTTTTCGGGGATCCCTTCGATCTTCAACAGCACATTCATCGGATGCCTGGTGATCAGATCTGTCGTGCTGATGATGCCCGGCTCTTTTTCGGGATTTGCTATATTGAAATTATGCCTGGTCCATTGTAGGCCAAGCCGAGCGCATGCGTCAACCACCTCATCAAGATTCCAGACCAGCGGTTTCCTCCACCAGATGCCGGGAGGTCCGATCTGGAATGACTTCAGTCCGAAGCGCGATCCCTCCTTACGTGCCTCTGACGCAGTCCTGTTCACGAAATGCACCACGCCTACGCTCATCGTTTCCGATGAGACATCAGAAGTCTTGCCGTCCGACTTTTTGATCTGCGCTGAAACCTTCAGCTCATAATATCCCGGTGCGGCGGTACCAAGATCAAGAGCCTGCTGCAGTGCCTTCCCTTCCTCTATCTTCAAGGGGAACTTGAAATCCTTCTTCTCTCCGAAATAGTCTGTGAGAGAAACCCGGGCTTCATAATCTCCCGCCGGAAATCCTGCGAATTTCGCATTCATCAGGACCTTTTCATCCACGGAGAACAGATTGCATGGCTTGTGTCTCTCTATGGTGATTTCAGGTTTGGCATGTGCCTGTGCAGCAAGAATCACTACGGCAATGATAATCAATAAGTTCCTGATTTTTGACATTTACTCAACCTTCCTTATTTCTATTTTCAATTCACTGACACCCGACACCCGACACCTGACACCTGACACCTGAAATCCGTCTCCTCAATGGACCGCATCTCCAGGCTGTTCAGCGGCGTATGTGTTGTCCGGACTTCCTTCCATGAACTGCCTGTGGGCCATAAGCGTCTCGAAACCCTGCATCCATTTGACGTGCCCGTCGCAGTAGAACATGTTACCCCCGCTGCGGTTGCCTAACGTTGTTCTGTTTTGTCCTCGATGGTTCCAAGGCCATTTGTCCTGGTTCAATATGCGTGGCGACGGCATGGAACTGCCCCCGAAGCGCATCGAATCGGCGAGGACTGTGGACAAGGAAGGATTTGGAACTTTCTGCAGCATGGTATATCCGCTTCGTCCGTTGGTGCCATGTGTCTCATCCGCGCCATAATAATAGCAGTATCCTATGTGCGAAGGATAATTGGCCGCCGGGGAAGTGTTGCTCCAGTGCTTGTAGCTTTCATGGATGACATGTGCAGGATCCGAGCGATATGCCTCAAGCGAGTCCTTGCAGAATGCAATGTCCGGATTTTTCGAACTCTGAATCACATAGTCAGCATGGAAATTTGTGTATTTCCTCCCCCAGTATGAATACGCATATGGCCAGCTGTTCTCGGAATTCCTGTGCTCGGGGAAATTGCCGTCATTGTCCTGTGCATATGCCAGGACCAGAATGCCCATCTGTCTTATATTGGACCCGCAGATTAGCCTGTGCGCCACCTCTTTTGCCCCGCTCAGGGCCGGCAGCAGCAATGCGACAAGCACCGCGATAATTGCGATTACAATCAGCAGTTCGATAAGGGTGAAGATCTGAAATATTTTTCCTGTGTTCATGTATGGACTCCTTGTGATAATCCAATACGGTACGCGTCTTTTCACTGCACCTCGATCAACCTGCCCAGCTGCGGCAAAGCAGCGGCCAGTTCCGACCATGCAACCTGGTGTGGCAAGCGCCCTGTCCGCGCGGCCAGGGCGGCGCAAGCTCCTGCAGCCTCGCCCATCGGAACAGCATCGCCGGTCTGCCGATAGCTGGAGTGCGACAGGAAATCACCGCTGATGCAGCGCCCGGCGAGGAGCAGCCCGTCGCGATCTGCAGCGATAAGCGCGCGCAAGGGTATGTCATAGGGCAGCACGTGCCGTTTGATGCCAGGTTCGCATGTAGCGCCCGGACCACCTGTTATAGCATGTACATCAACTCCGAAGGTCGCACGGCAGACCGGATCAGGATGCCGCACTCCGCCTTCCATCTCGCCGACCACGACCTGGTGGAGCCCATGAATCCGACGGCCCTCGCGAACGCCGATGTGTTCGGCGGTGGCGACGAGTTGGAGTTCCGACCACGGACCGCCGTGAGATCTCAGGGCGGTGACGACGTTGCGGGTCTCTGTGCGCGCTCGGATGGTAGCATCTGTCAGCGCTTGGCTGTCGAGGGCATCGGCCCCGTAGATATGATTGCAGTTGCCCAGCGCGTATAGCCGCGGTGCGAGGGGTATCAGCATCGGCATTCCCGACGATGGTTCGAATCCGCCGGCGCGGATCAGCGCCAGCAGACGCTCCTTGTCCGCCCGCCCAGGCTGAGAGCCGTCGTGCATCACTTCAGGGATTTCCGACGCCAACGGACCGCTAACCAGGGCAAGCAGGGACATCGGCTGGGCCTTGCCGTCCTCCGGCCGTCCGTAGTCGAAACTGCATCCAGCCATGGCTGCGAGGTCACCATTGCCGGTCGCATCGACAAAACATGTGGCCCCCCATGCCTCGCGTCCGGACGTCGACTCAGTGATCACCGTGGCCAGCCGGCCGCCTGGATCGCAAGCCGCCGCACATAGCCGGGTATGCAGACGTATACGCACGCCAGCGGCGAGACATGTGTCTTCGAGCAGGATTTTCATCGCCTCCGGCTGAAAGGCGCAGGCGGCAACCTTGACCGGCCAGGTCGCACCACGCCGATCCAGCGCATCAACAATTTCACGAAGGATACCATCCTGCTTGTTGCGGATATCGAGTATCCAGCATAGCAGACCGGACGTCCATATGCCGCCCAGGCAGCCGTTCTGCTCGATCAGGCGGACTGAGGCTCCGAGGCGGGCCGCAGCCATAGCGGCGGCGATACCGGCAGGACCGCTGCCAGCCACAAGAACGTCAACGTGTTCAACGCATGGGATGTCGCGGGATGGTTCGTGGAAGATATTCATGGATCCTTTCTGTATTTTAAGTGCTGCAATTGTTTGTTATGTCATACGCAAATCTGTTCCGAGGTTCACTTGCCCGACTGGAACGTTGATGCCGGAAATCCTTCACCGTTTAATAGGTTGCAGTCCGGATCGTCCGCCCAGGCATAGCGGACTGATAAGGGATCCTTCACCTTCTCGCTCCAGACGGCGACAGCATCACCCTTGATCTCAGCGTCGGCCCAGAAGTATTTGCCGTCGGCCCCCGCTATCGCAAAGCCTTTCAGCTTTGCTCCACCCTTCACCGCAAGTCCGCCCTTGATGTGGGTGAATTTTATGAGAGCCTTACCATCCTTGATCTCCATCGAACTGAAAAGCGGACCGGAATATTCAAGATCCTTCTCGCCATAGCAGATGTTCCGTGCCGCGAGCGCAAGCCTTTTGCCTATATCCTGCTTGTTCAACGGATGGATGTTGTGCGCCTCGCCTATGTCAAGGGTCGTGATCATCGCGGTATTTGGCAGCACGAGTACGCTCCTCTGTCCTTCACGCACGACCGCCCACGGCGAATCGGACGGTTCTGCAGGCCTGCTACCGTGGTTCGGGAGCTGGACGATCATGAATGACATTTCCTTCAATCCTTTCTTTTCACGCCAGGAACTGATGAGCGATGAGAGCATCTTCCCATACGTCTGATCGCCTGCGTTTGATTCGCCCTGGTACCAGAGAACTCCACGGACTGCAAAACTGTCGAGCGGCGCGATCATCGCATTATGCAGCGCGGAAGGGATTTTCCTCGGATGCGGAATCTTCATGGGAAGCTCGCCCGGCTCATATTTCTGTTCGACCCTGCAGTACCATTTTCCCCCAAGACCGCTCTTGCCGCCGTTTCCTGTCAGGATCAGCTCATCTCCGTTCTTGCTCAACAGGCCGCCGGGTCCGTATGGATTGAAGAATCTCAGGACAAGCGTGTTCTTTCCGATTTTGACCGTCTTGGCTGGCACCGTGAACTTGGTCTTCCCGTAATCTATTGTGAACTCACGTGAGCCGATCTTCTCACCGTTGAAGTATGCGGTCATGGCGTCATATGTCGCACCGAGTTCGATGACAAGGTCCTTGCCTGCCATTTTTTCCGGTATTTCAACGTTTCGCGCAAACCATACAGCGCCGTCCATCTCGGCACCGGCGGCTTTTTCGAGCGGCTGCGGCAATACCGTCTCCTTCCATCCGTCCTTGAAATCCGCCAGCTTCTCCCAGCCTTCCTTCTCACCCTGGTTGCCGGCATCGGTCTTCGAGATCTTCTTTATCTCATCCTTCTTGAACTCGGCGTAGGTCTTCAGATCCGCATATTTGTCCTCGGGGACCTTGAAATCATTCGGGAAATCCGGATTGGCGGCCATTACTTCCTTCGGCAGCCACGGCTGTATCGTGCTCCCGCCCCAGGAGGAATGGATCAGTCCGACGGGAAACTTGCTCTTGCTGTGGAGGTCGCGCCCGAAAAAATACAGTACGGCTGAAAAACCCTTAACTGTCCCAGGCGAACAGATCACCCACTTGCCTTCAAGATCATCCTTGGGTTTCCCGGAAATGTCCTTCGTGACCGTGAAATGCCTTATGAGCGGATAATTGGCCTCCTTGGCCTCCGCGTCCGGATTTGCGGAATTCGCAACTGTCAGCTCCATATTCGACTGCCCGGATCCTATCCACACTTCGCCGACCAGAACGTTTTTCACTTCAATCTTGTTTTTCCCCTGCACTGTCAAAACTTTGCTTTCAGCATCCGCCTTCATCGGATCAAGCTCAACCATCCATCTTCCGTCCTTGTCGGCGGAAGTTTTCTTCTCCTGTCCAGCAAACAACACTGTGACGTTCTCTCCTGCTTCAGCCTTTCCCCATATCTTTACTTTCGTGTCCGCCTGAAGAACCATATTGCCCGAGATGATTGCCGGAAGTTTCACGTTGCCCAGGACAATCGAAGAGAAAAATATCGATATCAACAGGATTGAAACTGTCTTTAACATTTTAAACTCCTTTGACATTAATTAACTCCTGCTTTTATTGCTCATCCCAGAAACACATCCGCCTTCTCCAGTCCCCTGCGGAGAACTGTGTATGGCAGACGTCTTGGAATTATATTGTCCTTGACGCACAAGGCAGCCGCAATCCCTGCGGCCTGCCCGAGCGCCGTACAGCATGCCGTTGTCCTTGTCGAACCATGCCCATGCCTTGTCGCTGAAATGCATCTGCCCGCGACAAGTAGATTGTCAATCTTCCGGGGAACAAGGCACCTGTATGGGATCTGGTAGAATTTCCCTTCCTCCGGATGCATGTCAGGAGAGGATCCTTCCTCTGTGCCCAGCCCGTCCGGATTATGAAGGTCAATGTAATACGCATGGCACGCCACTGCATCCTCGAAGGTGCGGCATCCCATCACGTCCTCTGCGCCAAGCGTATATTCGCCTTCAATGCGGCGCGTTTCGCGGAGGCCGACATGCGAACCGGTTGAAAGTATCCTGGCATTCTCATAGCCGGGAATATATTTCCGATAGAAATCAAGCATCTGCCGGGCCTGTTTCCGTCCCTCGATCTCGGCACGTGTCAGATCCTCGACTCCAGTGGCGTCGACATTTAGGATGCGCGTTATGTTGTGATAGGTGGCGTTCGGAATTATCGAAGGGAATCCCAGCCACAGCTTCTGCGGAATATTAACTTTTCCGGCGGTCCGTGCCTCCTTTTCGCACTGTTCGAGATATCCAGGATGCGCCTTGAGATAATCATTCGCCTTCGCGTAATCCACGTTCATCAGGAAGAACGCCGTTGTCACAGGCTGCATGCGTCCATCCTTCTCACGCCCCTTGAAAGTTGTGGCGCCGGCATGGAATGCGACATCCGCATCCCCGCTGCAGTCGATCGTCACTTTGGCATGTATCTCCTGCCTTCCGCTCTTGCTCATGATCACAGCGCCATCTGCCTTTCCCTTTTCAAGCAGCGCCCCCATGCAGAAGGCGTGCAGGAGAGGCTTTACTCCGCATTCGAGAAGCATTGCATCAAGAAGCCATTTGAACCCCTCGGGATCAAAACCAACCCACCAGGCTCTCGGATTTGTCTTCAGCTTTTCCTCGGGATTCTCCGCATCTCCGGCCTTGTGGAGCCGGTTCAGGATCTCGAGCATGATCCCTCGGATGACGAATTTCCGGTGGTCATGCATGCATGTGACATGGTTCTGGAGACCCTGCGTCCAGGTCCCCCCGAACATTCCGCCCTGTTCGACGATGACAGTTTTTGCGCCAGTTCTCGCAGCAGCCATTGCCGCTCCGATCCCTGCAGGGCCTCCGCCGACCACCAGGACATCTGCTTCATATGATTTCATTCTTGCTCCTCATTTCGGAATTTCAGCGACATAAAGACGTGTCCACTTGTCAGCACTTACATTATAGTAGATCCTGCGACTGTCCGGACTGAACACAGGATGCGGATCCGGCCTGCGCCATGATTTCGCCCCCTTGGTATTTATAAACCTGTCAATCATCACATACTCATTTCCCGATGTGGAAGCCATGAAGATGGCGTTCTCACCTGGTTTGCCATAGGGTCTCCAAAAGATGTTGGCGTCAGTCACGAAATAGCGTCCGTCCGGACTGTAGGACGGATGATCCGACGGTGATGAAGGTTGCACTTCTATGTCTTCACCGGTCTGCGGATCCAAGAGTATATTGCGGTTCTCATTTGTCCCAGGATCAGGAAAAACACCGAAAATCCTCCTTGAATCCGGATGCCACGAGGGATGCCCCCAGGTGTCATATTGCCGGATCAGGCGTGAACTCTCCATGTCAAATATTATCTTGCCGTTGCGATGGCTCGCCTTTGGGCTCCTGAAATCGTTTCCACCGCCGCCACATGCCATCTTGAACATCGCCTTCTTCCCGTCAGGACTCAGGATCGGGAAGAAAATGGAAACTTTCCCGTCGCCGAACTCCTTGCGGATCCAATCTGGATATTCGGCGCAGACCTGCTCAATCTTGAGAGGAGTTCTGATCTCCTGCGTCTCGACATTCACCATCTCCAGATTCCTGTGCGGACCGGGATTCCAGTGGCAGCCATATAAGGGAATCCATTTGTCCTTTGCCGAACCAAATCCAAGCTGACGGTCTTCTGCAAGCACGGTTTCATTCAAGGTTCCAATGTCAACCGACAGAACTGTCCATCGCCCTTTGCGGAAATCATGATAGACGACATCCTTTCCTCCGTTGGACCATTGCTGGCAGGCGACCCTGTGCGCGTCCTCGGTGGTTATATTCCGTGCGAGAGTCTTTTCCCTGCCAGTGGCGCGCTCGATGATCCTCACTTCTCCAAGATGTCCTTCCGGAGTCGAGGATGCGAAATATAGGACATGACGGCCATCTGGACTCTCAGGAGAGATATTGAAATATGTATGTATCGTATGGCATTCGGTTCCAGGCAGAACCTGCGAGATCTTCACTCCCGCAAGACACTGCGAAAACTGTTCTTTTTCTTGTTCCATAATAATCTTTCAGCCTTATAAGTATGGTGGGTTTTAACCCGCCTGTTTAATATTCTTTAAAATCCTTAGGTTTTTTGTTTGTATTAGCTCGTGTTCGAGCGTTCTTAAAGTAGGGACGGGCTTTAGCCTGTCCCATTATTAATTAAGATGGTACATGCTCCCTTCGACAAGCTCAGGACAGGAAAGCACGTACCTACTTAACGCGCAAACATGCGCTACTACGAACGAATTCAGCTCTTCTTGGACTCATTTCTAAGTCCGACAAGCTCCTTTGGAGAGTAAACCTTTAGTCTGTCTCCTTTGAAAAACTTGATAAGGAAATACGAGTCAATGCCCATTCATCCATCAACCCACCCATCCATTAATCCATTCCTCAAATCTTCCATCCCGGCATCATTGATTTCTGGTATGAAAGCATTTCCGTGAACATCTTCCACGCCTTGTCGGTCTGGATGTTCACAAGAGGATCGTTCAGGAGAGCCTGGAAGGCGAGCTCCTTGTTCTTTTCAAGCGCCGCCTTCAATGTCATGCACTGTACCTCCGAAACCCTCTTCACAAGGTTTTCCACCATGTGGGGAAGCCTCTTTGAAACAACAGGTTTTATGCTCTCGCTGCTGAAATTTGCGTAGCTCTCGACGACTGCACCTTTCGGGAGCGAGGCGATCTGTCCTACGTTCGGAAGATTCACGTTCATGCACAGGTTCCTGAGGCCGAGAAGGGAGATCATCTGTTCGCTTCCTTCCTCACCGGATTTCTGAAGATGCTTCTCCTGCTTGAATGAAGGCAGGCTGCGGATCCTCTCCATCCTCCATTTGAAAGGTGTGAGGACGACCCCCCACCTGTGGATGTCATCCTCGCTCGTCAGATACCAGGGCACGAATTCGGCGAGATGCCTGTCACCGGCTACTCCAAGGACTCCGAATCCCGCAAAGAAATCAAATGCGATGAGATTGTCGCTCTCGAACCAGAGCTCCTTCTTTTTCCTCCATTGGGCCTTTTTGCTGCGGGCGGAGAAAAATCCCTTTGCCGAGACATGCTTGCGGAGCAGGGGGAACAGATCATGGCCCTTCCATCTCGCTGAAGACGCGAACGTGAAATGGTTGACGCCCGCAATGTCAAGTATGATCTCCTTCCTGTCAGGAACCGGGACCTTGAACCATTTCGAAACGAGTTTTGCCAGCATCCGCTGGGTCCCGAACACTTCATGGCAGCATCCAAAGGCGTTGATGCGCGGAGCGACCGCATAGAGCGACGCTGTGCAGATCGTCATTGGATTCGTGTAGTTGATCACCCAGGCGTCCGGACAGTATTCCATAATCTTCCTGGCGTAGTCGGTGTAGATCGGAACTGTCCTTAGCGCGCGGCATATTCCTCCGGGTCCGGTGGAATCTCCTACAGTCTGGACTATCCCGTATTTTGCAGGAATCTCGAGATCTGCATACCTTAGACTCGTCGGGCCCGGTTCGATCGACATCACGACGAAGTCCGCGCCTTTCAAGGCCTCCTTCGGAGTTTTGACGGCCCGCACCTTGAATTTCGTGAGCGATTCCTTGTGCCCAAAAATGTCTGCGGCTACTTTTACATTCGCCTTTGCGGCGCGCATGTCGATGTCGTACAGCAGAATTTCCCCTCCCAGTTCCGGAGCCAGCGCCAGATCCATCATGAGATGCTTTGCCCAGCCCCTGCTTCCGCCCCCGATGTATGCGATTTTTATTTCTCTATGTTCATTCATGTTCAAATTCTCCACGGTTTATATTTTATTTATGATATGAAAGCATTTCAGTGAACATCTTCCGCTCCTTTCCGTCGGGAATGAAGATTCCGTCCTTCCGCTGATAGCTCAGGATAGTGTTTGCCCACTTCCGCCTCTGCGATGCAGAGCTGAACGGCATGCCCAGGATGGCACGGATATTGACGGCTGCCGTTGTGCCGTATAATTCGGCTTTGCCACCTCTGGTCTGCGCGTATGCACCACCAGCTTCGTCGATTCGCCGGTGCAACAGCTCACGGCATACAGCATCCCTGAGGGTCCGGATGTCTACTATCTCTGTCATGTGGATTTCATTTCCCTGTGTCCATTAGTACATTTTATTGTATGGAATCAACTACTCTATCTTAAGATCTCCACCGTCCTTCTTTGCAGGAGCAGCACCGCCACCATCATCGGAGCTGGTGACCTTGAATGTCGGCAGATAGCGATAGTAGACCTCGAGCATCAGCGTACAGAGCGTGGTCGAGTAGATATAAAGATCTAGCGGGGACTTGCCCTTGAGATGCCCTTCCGTACCTTCAACCCCCTTCTTGTCGCCGTACTTCTCATTCGGAGAAGACCAGTGCCCGTCGGATTCCTGCTCCTTCATCAGGGCCTTCTGGAATTCCTTGTTCCAGGCATCCCAGCTTGCGCCGGTACCGGAATATCCCTGGAAGATCGCCTGCGTCTGGTAGTACCACTGGTACAGATGGAACACCTCCATCCCCTTGGTGTTGGCCTGCCAGTCGCATTTCATGTGTTGCCCGTTGTTGGTTGTCTCGATCCATTTGAGTCCGCTCAGCGCCTCCTTCGACTTGCCCTGTCCGAACAGCTGGAGACAGAGAGTTCCGACAGGGGGCATCGCGGGCCTGCCCGACGGTGACGCGCCTGCCGTATAGGAGAATCCGCCGCTTGCCGGATGATAGCTGACAGTCTGGAGACATCTGATTCCGCTCTCTATCGCCGTCTCAAGTCCCTTCACCGTGCAGCCTGCTGCGAACGCGGCCTTGAGGGCCTGGTAGTTCCAGCCGCCTATTGACAGGTCCGTACGGGGTTTTCCGCCGCTTTCCTTCTCGGGATCCCTGTTGTAGTTGTAATCATAGCCGCCAAGGCTGTTCTGTCCGGTTACCACCCTTGTAATAGTCTTGTTCATCGCCTCCTCGATCATCGGGATCTTTGTCAGGGCGAATGCCTCGGAAAGGGCATATGCGACCATCGCATGTCCATATCCCCTGCCGCCGTTCTTGATAAGCCCGTTGGCATCTGCGTTGTTCGCAAACTCGATCAGTTTCCTAATCGCCTTGAGAACGCATGTGCCGTACTCCTGGGAACTCGGGGTCTCTCCATGTGCAAGAAATGCAAGCGTTGCAAGCGCTGTCAACGCCGGGATCCTGTCCGGAGTCTCACCCCATGAACCGTCGGAGTTCTGGTGGTCCCTCAGCCAGTTCAAACCTTTCGTCGTAGATCTTTCTATCGAGGACGATGATGCACCGCCGCGGTTGTATTTTCCAATGGCGTTCCTCCTGCCAGCAGTACCCCTGCCGGCCATCAGGCCGGGCATTATCAATGAGGAGCTCGACGGAGCGACCATGAGCACGTTCGGCAGCTGCACGGAGGGTCCGTCGATGACATCCCCGCCGATCTGCCCGGTGGCCACGCTGCTCTCCACGGTGACATTCACGTCGGTGGACACCGAATTCGTCGTAGGCCGCTCAACGTCTATCTGCTGATCAACGTTCTGCAGAGGTTCTTCCGGTGGCGGCGGAGGCTCGGGAAGCTTCTCAAGCTCCTTGGTGTCGATCTCCATCACTGTCACCTGCACTTCGCGCACTTCGGGCTTGTCGTTGTAGACCATCAGCGAACAGAGCAATGATATGATTACGATGTGGCCTATGAATGAAAGGACGGGACCAGTGAGATGCGCCTTGATGTCCTCGAAGGTTATCTTCTGCGCAGCCATGATCTCCTCGTAGCTCGGTGCGTTTATCACCTGCTGCTCCTGCGGCAGCTGCGGTTCTTCAGGCGACTGCTGGTATTCCTGGTTCATGTATATGCCCTCCGATGTTTTTCCTTTAAGGTTCCCATAATTGATTATCTTTCACTCATTGTCCGATGATGTTGCGCCCGAGCCGGAACAGGGTGGGATCGTTCAGCGTATCGTACATCCAGGGACCGCTGAACAGATCTCTTGTCTGATGCTGGAACAGGGCTGTAACCCACAGGAAACAGTAGATGCCGTGCGTGGTCATCTCGGAAAGCTTGATCTTTCCGCCATTCCATTCCCCGGCGCGCTGGACACTGACTGAACGGATCTGCTGCATGGCCTTCACGTAGCGTTCATGCCTGAGCTTGCACAGCTCAATGAGAAGCCACGCCCAGTCACCATCTGTACATTCTGTCTGCTGCTCGGCTTTCCTTCTATCGGGCCAGCCCAGCTTTAAAAGCCGGTCAAGGAGAAGATCCGGTTCCGGATATGATATGCATCCGGCATCATAGGATTCGAGAACGTGATATATGCAGCTGATCACCTGCCATGGAGGAGCATCTGCGGCACACCATGTCTCCAACGGCCTCTCCGCGGATAATCTGGAGGATATTTCCCGGGTAAAAACACGGATCCATTCTGAAGAAACTGCTCCGTCAGCCAGCAGTGGCATGGCACTCCCGCAGAGTTCCTTGTGGGTGCTCTTCCAGTCGTGGCCTTTGAGCCAGAGGGACAGTTCCGAGGGATCCAAGGGGGCCAATGGACCTGCATTGGAGGGGATTGGTTCGCACAGGAGATTCAACGCCTGCAGGACCATGATGAGTGCATGTCCTGGGCCGAATCCCTTTCCTTCAGGCACGAATATCCCGTCCTCACGCTGATAGCCCAGTATTGCAGCAGCCCACTTCCGCCTCTGCGATGCGGAGCTGAACGGCATGCCCAGGATGGCACGGATATTGACGACCGCAGTTGTGCCATATAACTCGGCTCTGCCGCCTCTGATCTGAGAATACACGCCAGCGGCTTCATCGATCCGCCGATACGGCAGTTCACTGCATACATCTTGCCTGAGGATCCGGATGTCTATTATCTCTGTCATTCTGATTTTATTCCCCTGTGCTCTTTCATGTGAAAATCATTTTTGATGTCAGTTGTCCTGTTACCGTTAAGCTCAACTTTTTGCCTCATAAGTAGGGCGGTTTTTAAACCGCCAACCAAACGTCGGGTTAAAACCCGACATACTTTTAAGGACATTCAGCCCCAAAAACACCCAGCTTAACGCTTACCCTATCTGTTGGAAAACTTTCTCGTTGCAATCTCGCATTTGCCCTTAGCTCCCAGCAGCTGGACTTTCTTCTGCATCGGTATTGCAGATCCGTCCTTCACAAAAAGCGGAAGACCGCTGAGTTTATAAAGAGGGGTTTCAACCTTTATTTCGACAGGTCCTTCATAAATCTTCCCGGTCCACCAGTCATGCCATTTCCCCTTCGGAAGATAGACTTTCCTGGAATTCACGCGCGCTTCAAATATCGGTGCGGCAATTATGTTCTCCCCTATGAAAAGCTGATCGTCGCAAAGCAGGCATCTTGGATCATCCGGATGATGGTATGCCATCGGACGCAGTATCGGCTCGCCTGTGCGCGAAGCGTGGACGGCCCAGTGATAGATGTATGGGGAGAGGCGATATCTGAAGTCGAGTGATTCGCGGTAGAGCTTCCGGGCCTTTGCGGAACACCTCCATGGGAATTTTGCGACAGTCGACCAGTTGTTGTGTATTCTTGGGATCGGTATCAGGATGATGCTCTGGCAGAGACGACGGCAGATGTTCTCATCGTTCAACGCCTCGGTAAGCTTTGCTTTCTCATTAGGATATGTGCTGTAGTTCTCCGTGCGCAGCGTGAATCCCGCCAGATCCGCGCTCGTATATGCGAATCCCGCAAGCCCCGCGTTCAGACAGAACCAGATGTCATCCTTGAACGCATCAACTCCAACACGTGTATCACCGGGCCAGGGAAGCCCGCAGCGCTGCCCCCCAATCCCGCTGCCGCGTGTGAGGCACGGACGCCTGTCCCTGCCGCTTTTCTTCATTATATTGTAGACAAGACGGTTCCAGAGGACACCGAAAAGATTTCTCGAAGGAAGTCCTTTGCGTAGTTCTCCGCTTACACGGTCCGCATGGTCCGTCCACCAGAGTTCCAAGCCCTCGGAGATACGCGGCATCATCAGCGACTCGTAATATTTCTCCGCCTTCCTGTTCCCCACGTTCACTACGACCTCCTTTCCTTCCTGGCGCAGAAGCCCTTTTGAAACTCCTTCAGCCGCAGTGTCCGGTGCAAAGTTGCGTGAGTTCACATGCAGGATGGTCTTGAATCCCATCTTTTTCAGCTTCCTGATCATGGCAGCGCCGTCGCCGAATCCCGCATGCCAGTCGAAATCCCTGCTGATATAATCCTTCCCCTCGCTGTAGATCTTCACGAAGTCCGGTCCTCCACGCCATGGTCCGTCGAGGACGATCGCCTCGCACGGATATTTCTCCTTGCGCAATCTTTCCGCATTCTCGATCACTTCGGCTGCGGTTTTGAATGTCAGACTCGAACACCAGAATCCGAACCACCATTTCTCAGGGGATGGAGGACGGCCAGTTAGCATGGTGTAGCGTCCAATGATCTCACGGAATGAAGGGCCGGCAAAGATGAAGATGTCACAGTCCCCTCCCGGAGCGTGATAGAACCATTTGCGCGGATCCGTCTTCCCCATGTCGAAATAAACATGCGGCCAGGGATTGTTCAGGAAGAATCCGTATCCTTTCGAGCTGATGTAGAAAGGAACAGGACATCCGCCGTAGTCGCCTGACACGATCCCGACCTTCATCGTGAATATGTCCACCGATGTTCCGTTCCGGCAGGGCGGCATGATGCGTCCGCCGAACCCAAAGATCTTTTCATCCTCGAGCGAGAATGACGCCATCTGCCTGTAGCCCGAGTATTCAGCAGGAACCTTGCTGAAGCGGAGTCCGCCATCAAGGCTTTTCAGAAGCTGCTTCCCGTTTGCATCGGAGATTTCAAGGTTTCCAGTTGCAGTGTCGAGGGATCCTGACATCTTTGAAGTTCCGAATTCTATTTTTCTGCCGGACTTTTTACATTTGAAACCAGATTTTCGTGATGGGACTTCTACGAGTCCGAGTTCTTCAGTGACCGGTACCGGGATTTCCTTGTTTTCCGGGACAGCCTGGATTCTAAGGATGCCGTCGGCAGGGGAGCTTATTCTGATTCTGGCTGATGTCGTACGGATCTCGATGCCGTTGGGCATTTGGCTGGTTTTGAATCCGGAATCAAAAGATAGTCTTGAAAACTGGGAGACATCCAGAGCCGACTTTTGGTATGGCTGGTCGTACAGGGCGTCCGGATGCAGCATTATTTCAATATTCCTGTTCATTTCCTGTTCCATTCAGGTGTTATTACAACTGTTATGCCAATAATATGCAACAGTTGCACAATGTGTCAAGCAGGATTGTAAGGAAATATGCAAGATTAATAATGAAGACGCTAAGGAAACTCCTGAAAGGGTCGACTGCAAAACCGCAACCCCCACCGCCCAAGAAGAAGATTGGATTCCACGCTGAGTGAAATTAACGACTATGGTCTCCTACCGAGCGGATGCGAGGTTAGGATAAGCATTATTGTTATAGGTTTCTTAATATTTAAAACCATCTTCAGAAATACGGGCTTGTTTGTCTGAGCTTACACTGACCCAAATTTCTTTGCCTTGCTCTGACGAAAAATGCAATTCCCAATCAGCTTCTGAAAATGTTTTCGCAAGAGATGCGTTAATACAGTAATAATCAATATGTTCTCTCATGGGAATGGCGCCCTTTGCAATTTTTATGGCTTCTTCCAATCTAACCGGGGGAATTTCAGTATTTTTCCACGCATTTCTTTTTGCATAGCATAAACTGACTCCTACCAAACCTGACAAGATTAGAATTAATAATATCTTTTTCATTTTCTCCTCCCTATAACTTCTTATTATGTGATTCCCCGTAAGCAGGGGGATGAAATGATAATTATGTAAGCCCCGCATCGGATTTAGCCTCAAGCCTGGCACCATATGTATATAAGACTTAGTGTGAAACAGCCTATGCAGTTTAAAATAGACCACAAGAGGGCCTGAATTCAAGGTTCCAGACCTTAAGCGCGCCATCTTAAAAATATGAGGTTTAGATTGTTCTATCTTTACGCATGGAGTAGCTTGCGACATCCCTGCCGTGTCCGACATAGCTCTTTGAGCGACGGCGGAGCGCAATAGGCAATTCCAAATCTTATTTCATGCTCCAGGATGTCGCATGCAACCTGTTTCTTGCGCTCGGCCCCGGGTCATCCGACGGGGTGAAAGATCGCAAGCTACTTTAAAAACATCGACAAAAACATTTGGTATAATTTTTCGTAGCGGCAATAGGCCAACTTTCAGTATGGCCAAAATGCGTATAGTAGGGTTGAAACCATAGGTGATATAGCCAGATAAATGAGGCTAAATATCTTTTATGACCAAATTTGGTCAATGGCCATTGACCAAATTTGGAGGAATGCTATTTTATATTCATAACACAAGGGAAATGCAATGGATGATACTGTATTTGCACCAAACAATCTTCATCATGAAAGCATTGAGCTTTTCAGGAAGAGCGATCCTCAGTTGAGGAAGCTTGCGTCCTGCCCTTTTGTCCATAGGAGCGATCTTATTGACGAAATCCCATCCGACATTCCGGGAGTTTACACGGTAGGAGGAGGCAGACAGGTTGGCAAGACCACCCTTTTGAAGCAATGGATGCTGAAGCTTCTTGAGGAGGGGAAGAATCCTTCAGACATCTGGTATGTCACAGGGGAACTGATCAATGATCATCACCAGCTTGTGAGGATTGCAGGACAGTTTTCCGAGGACAGGAAAAAATCTCAGATGTCTTACCTGCTCATCGACGAGGTCACATACATAAAAGACTGGGACAAGGGCGTCAAATACCTTGCTGACAGCGGTATCATCAGCAAGGCTGTTGTCGTACTCACAGGATCTGACTTGAGTTTCATAAAGGAGGCGAGGAAGCGCTTTCCCGGACGGCATGGCGTCGCGGATTCTCCGGAATTCCTTCTCCACCCGCTTTCGTTCAGGGAAACTCTCGCCGTGAAGAAAATCTTTTCTACGCCTGAGCTGGTATCGCTTGCCCGGCTCCATGATATCAACATTAAAAAGATGGATATCCTCTTCTCTGAATTCGAGAACTATATGATCCATGGCGGATACATGACAGCGATAAACGATATCGCTTCGAATGGCAGGATAAAGCCCGCAACCTTCTCCACATACTCTGACTGGATAAGAGGTGATATGCTCAAGAGGGGCAAGAAGGAAAATCTCCTCCATGAAATATTGTCCGCGCTGGTAAGACAATACGGCAGCCAGACCACCTGGCATTCAATTGCCTCCATGACGAGCATTGATCATCATGCCACGGTTTCGGACTACATCGATCTCCTGTGCGACATGGAGGTGCTTTTCGTAAATCATGCAATCATTGAGCATAAGCTCTGCGCGGCTCCTAAAAAGGCAAGAAAAGTATTTTTCACGGATCCGTTCATCATGCACAGCGTAAGGGCATGGCTTGAACCGGTCAGACAACCTTATGAGGAATCCGTCCTCCCCTTTGTCGCCGACAACGAAAAAGCGGGATTTTTGGCTGAAGGAATAGCCATCGCCCTCTGCCGTCGCAAGTACAGATCTTTCTACATCAAAGCTGAAAAGGAAGTTGATCTGGCCTACATAAAGGACAGGAAAGTTTGCCAGGCCGAGGTCAAATGGACAAATCAGATCAGAAGCTCCGAGCTTGGACAGCTGCTGAAATATCCTAAAGGCGTCATCCTTTCAAAGCAGAAGACTGTCGCTGAAATTGAAAAGCATCCTGTCATCCCGCTGCCTTTGTGGCTGCTGGATTTTTAAACATTCAATCCTCCATCGCTAAGATGCTACGGCGCGACAGGCCGTTTCACTTCGCAACCGCAGTCCAAATGATTCGCGATGCGAATCATCAATAAGGGAATCAATGAGCTTTGAAAATCCTGTTGTTAGTTATATGTTCGAGAGCATAATCATATAAGGATTTCCACTTAAAGATATTTGATTTGCCAGACCCAAATCTTGTTAGATGTTTATGCTTCTTATTATTATTTCTATTATGGTTATAATAAATAGCAATGGTCCTATCACAAGTAAGATCCGGTGGTTAATGAGATAGAATAAAACTAAAACAATCCCTATGAATAATAAAGCTGGAATCGCAGGCAGATATAAATTAATTTTATCAAGCTTGTCGAGATATTTTTCTAAAACATCAGAAAAATGGAAGGCTGTCAATGTATATACGCACATTGAGCATAAAAACGACATCCAATATTTTATTTCTTTAGGAGTTGCTTTCTCGTACGGTTCTCCAAGAACAACAATCCTATAGTAGAGCTCATGTAATTTTATTTGTGCAAAAATCATTTTTTCTAACTTCTTATTATGGGATTCCCCATAAGCAAGGGGGCGAAAATACAATTTTATAAGCCCCGTCCCGTATTTAGCCTCAAGCCTGTCACCATATACGGTTAAAATAGACCATAAGAGGTCTTGAAGTCAAGGTTCCAGCCCAATGCCGTTAACTTAAGACATTGCTCATTAATGGCGTATATGTAACATTCCTGCGAATCCTGAAAGGATGGAATAATATAGCCTGTGGTTTCAACCACAGGACATATATGAAATATGATACGTCCTGTAGGGACGGAATATATTTCGCCCCTTCAGGGCGAATCATTTTTTACGGATTCTATACCTATGGTTGAAACCATAGGCTATGTTATTCAACGCATTTCATGCGTAAAGATAAACCGAAGTAGCATTTGGCTAATGAGTAACGCTTAAATTATTGCTGTTTTAATATTTATTTTCAACCGCTTCATACAGGATCTCAATGTTCTCCGGAGGGACGACCGGCGAGACGGAACACGCCGAACTCAGGATATAGCCTTCTGCGAGACCCTCGGAAGAGTACCAGTATTCATCGGGAGTGATTTCGGCATGCTTGTAGATGTGGCCGAGGGAAAGCTGGCACATCACAGGAACCCTGTCGGGTTTCCCACCACTCATCGACAGCTCCATTCTTTCCTTGGATGTCATTAGCAATTTCCTCCGGGATAATTGGAAATTATCTCTTGATTAAGTCAGAAAAACTTTATTTCGAACCCAGCAGTCCTTTGAAAGCAAGATCGACATACAGCGTGGCGGTCCAGCCGTAGTCCATTATCACCTGGTGATAGGGGCTTTTCTCCGGGGCGTTCTGCCCTTTGCGGAGGAGCTTCGGCGGATCGACTTTCTTGCGGTCGTCATAGAACTCGAAGAATGTTCCATACTTCATATATTGATCCTCGATTTCCTTCATCGTCTCGTCCGCGAGCCGTTTTGCTTCGGCAATGTAACCGTATCTTTTCAGGCCGAGGATTATAAGCCAGTTCGTGGAGATCCATGTCGGACCGCGCCACATGTCCTTCGAATATTCCTTTCCGTTGCATTTCGCGACGCTCGGGATTCTGAACGGAGTTCCAAATGTCCTGGGATTCCTCATGTGCGCCACAAGCTTCTCCGCCTGCTGTTTCGAAGCCGCACCACAGATCAAAGGCATGAATCCTGACACCGCGTAGATGTCCGACAGCTTCTTGTCATTCAGATTATAATCAAAATAGAATCCCTTCTTTTCGGACCAGAGCCGCTCATTGATAAGCCTGCAGATATTGGCATGCCTTTTCTTCCAGAGCCCGACATCTTTTCCTTTACCACAGATTTTTGCGAATTCCGCAAGGATCTCGCACTCCATGGCGAGATACGCGTTGAAGTCGGTGGCGTCGAGCGGCGCTGCGCAGTCGAAGCGCGAAGAATTGTCCATTCCACTTTCACCACACCTGCAGTTCACATTGCCCTCGATGAACCATTCGCAGAGGCCGGCTCCGTCGGTATCGCGGTTCGCCAGATCCCATTCGATATACTTCTTCAACTTCGGATAAAGGGATTTTATCCACTTGGGCGATGGATGTGAATCATTTAGAAGCTTCACTCCGAGTGCGATTACCGGCGGCTGGGTAACGTTGGAGGATGAAGACGGATTCATCATATGGCATATCATCCCATCCTTTTTCTGAGTATCGAAAATGGCGAGTATCGCCTCACGTGCGAGCCTTATGTCAAAATGACGGAATCCGATGGCGTGGAATACACTGTCCCAGAGCCACATCTGCCTGTGCGGCCAGCGGTCGGGTGTAGTCCAGTAGTGCCTGATGACTCCTTCCGGACTGTAGACCTGCGTCTTCATCTGCGAAAAAGCCTTGAAGAGAGTTCTTTTTCTCTTGCCAGATATTTCCTTAGGGATTGAAATACTTCTGATCCATTTTGCTCGCGCTGATATCAGGCTGTCAATGTCCTTGCCTATCAGCGCGGGATTGAAGAACTTATTTGTTCCGAGGAGAGCCTTATTGCCTATCCTCAAGCTGATCGTGCTATTGTCCGTATGATCTATCGTGCAGTCGCCTTCAATCAGGAAGTGGTGTGCATCGATGAAGGCTCCTTTCACTTTCCCAGAATTGAAGATGAAGAAATCTCCGGCGAGGACAATGTCGGAAGGCTTTCCTGTGAATTTTATTTTCCCTGCACCGGGCAATTTTATATCAAGTCCGGATGAACCTGCCGACGTTCTCATCAGGAGTCCATCATTGTAGTCGGTCTTGCCGTCGACTCCCGAAAAAGCGAGGAGCTGTCCAGCTCCCCATACGTTCAAAATATTTTTAACTTTCATATATCCCTTCATGCGCTTATTAGATTATCTTTTGAGATGCCTTTAAGTTTCAGGTGTTAAGTTTTAAGCAATAGACAATATTTTCAGAAAAGCTTTACTTAACACTTAACACCTGACACCTGACACCTGACACCTGACACCTGACACCTGACACCTGACACCTGACACCTGACACCTGGCCACTGACCACCTTTTCCCTACTTCACCGCCTTCATCACCACGTCGAAACAGAGGAGTCCGCCGCAGAGATAGGCAGGAGCGCTGAAAAGTATTGACACCGTCTTTGCGATATCCGCATCCTCTTCACCTATCTCGGGAAGCTTGACCCCCATGTCATCGAGGTTCCCCCAGATCGTCAGATAGAACTCCATCGCTATGACGGCAACATAGAGAGGTACATGTGCAAGGCCTATCGCCGGAGTGATTTTCGCGTTCCAGTATGCAGTCATCAGGAACGCCATGAAAAGCCCGCTGAAGAAATCATAGGTGATTATCCAAAGCTTGCTGCGGACGTAAAGCAGATACCCCATGTTCGAGATCACGAAGAGCAGATATATAGTCACATAAATCTTCACCCATAAGGGCATATTCATATTGTCCCGGCGTTCTTTTAATGTATTTTAGGCGGAATAAGACATTAATTTGGAATATATAAGAGTTTCGAGTCTAATTCAAAGATATTTGAGAACATGCCTTACGGCATTAATCCTCCTTCGCTAAAATAGCTACGGAGGACAGGCTACGAACAAATTCGAATTCGTTGGTAGTTAAGCTCGTAAGAGCTGTTCTTGTTCCAAGGGAAGTTTTTATGAACGGAGAAAAAGAAAATTTCAAAGTCAATGGAATTATTTTGGCGGCCGGCATAGGGACGCGCCTGCGGCCGGTCACCGATTTCATCCCAAAGCCTCTCCTGCCTGTCAACGGTACGCCTCTGCTCGAAACAATAATCCAGAAGATGAAGTCCGCCGGTATTGCGAAACTCGCAGTCAACACGCACCATCTGGCGGAACGCATGGAATCGTTTGTGAAGAACTCCCAGTACGCCAGCTATGCCACCCTCTACCATGAGACGGAGATCCTCGGCACCGGAGGACCTCTGGTCAATGCGAAAGATCTTCTGTCGGAGACGGACTGCTTCGTCCTCTACAATGGTGACATTCTTTCGGATCTCGACATCGGTAAGCTCGTCGATTTCCACATGACCTCCGGAAAGATGGTGACAATGGTGCTTCTGAACGGTCCGGAGAACAGGGTTCTGATGCATCCCGATTCAAGGACATCCGGGACAGTGATCGACATCCTCGGGAAAATAGGGAAGACTTCCCCTTCAGCTAGACTTCTTACATATTCCGGAATTGCAGTCTTCTCCAGGGACATCTTCAAATATCTGCCTGAGAAGCCGGTGAACTGTTCGATAATAACTGCGATCCTCGATGCGCTCAGGGAGAAACCGGGATCGGTCGGCGCGTATCTGCCCGAGAAAATCCTCTGGAACGACATCGGGACCGTGGCAAAATATTTCTCCCTGATTTCATCTCCGGTGAAACAGAAGCCGCAGACTCCGGCTGCGTCCCCGATCAGGGTTTATCCGCTTGCGGAGCAGGGGTCCAACAGGAAATTCTACAGGCTCAGCTATCCTGATTCCTCCAAGGTGGTCATGGTCTCTTATCCTGAGGACCAGGATTTTGACAGGTTCATAAAGGCCGGAACTTATCTTTTCAGGAACGGACTCGGAACTCCGGAGATATTTGGCCATGACAAGGCGCAGCTTGCGGTTCTAATCGAGGATCTCGGCGATGACACCGTATATAAACTGCTGAAGAAGAAAAACAAAGGTGAAGTCTACCGGACGGTCATAGATTGGCTCGTTGATTTCCAGAAGAGGACCTGTGAGCTTGGTGATGAGTGCCGGAAGGAGATTGACAGGGCTTTCGACTATCCGGGGCTCCGTTGGGAGACGGAATATTTCACGGAGAATTTCCTGAAGAGATACCTTGGTGTTCCGGAGGAGAAATGTTCAGGCCTCCAGCCGCGCTTCGACCTGATCGCTCAGGAGGCGTTGAAACAGCCGCAGGTCCTGGTACACCGCGATTTCCAGTCGCAGAACATCATGATCAAGGATGACAAGGTGCGCATAGTCGATTTCCAGGGGGCGAGATTCGGTCCAGTGGCATACGATCTTATGTCCTTGCTCAAGGACGGTTATGTTGATATTCCTGCACCTCTCAGGAGGGAGATGCAGGAATATTATTATAGGAGAACACAGGAGACAGGAGTTAAAGAGCTTACGTTTTCTGAAGAACAGTTCAGGAAGCATGCGGTGATAGCAGGGCTTCAGAGGAACATGCAGGCGCTGGGAGCATTTACTTTCCTTTCCCTGGTCAAGGGAAAGAGCAAATATCTCGATTACATCCCGAACGGAGTGAAAAATCTCATTGAAGGGATCGACGAGCTCGAATCGCTGCCCGACAGGCCGACGACGCTTCCTGTCCTGCTGGAGATCCTGATGAACAGCCCGAAGCTGGCAAGATAAGCTTCCTTCTCGCACAGAGGCGCAAAGACACAAAGGCATTATTGAAAAAAACTCGCAATCTATTATTTGTTGATGTAAATTTTCCTTTGAGGCATAGTTCATGCCTCAAAGGAAAATTAAAATGAAATATGTCTGAATCAAAATCTACAATACAGATGGAAATAGACTTCCAGAAGCAGAAGAGGGAGAATGTCTTCAGGGAGAGGCTCAACAAGGGGTCCTTCTACGTGCTCATCGAGGCCATTACTCCCGAAAAGAAGGAGGACTTCGCGATCGCCGCAAATCGCCTGAAGGCCGTCGAATCCTCACTCGGGAAATATGACATCATCGGCACCGGGCTTGCCATAACCGACAAGACCGCCGGCTGGAACACCTGGAACGTTGCGGATTTCGCAAACGAACTTTCAAAGGAGGGAAGGGACCGTCATGTCCTCTATCTCAGCGGAAGGAATGCAACCATCAAGGACGTTTCCGACACTATAGCGCGCTGCAGGTCGTCGGGCTTCCAGAATCTTGTACCTGTCACCGGCGACGGATATTTCCCGGAAGGCTATAAGCGGAGGCACAAGCTGAATTTCGTTGACAGCGTCTGTATTCTGAACATGCTGAAATCAGTCGATGAAGATGGATTCCATTTTGCCGGATGCACGATGAATCCGTTCAAATATACGCCGTCGGATATTTTTCCGCAGTACTACAAGATGGTCAAGAAGATGAAACAGGGCGCGGAATTCATTGTCACCCAGAGCGGGTGGGACATGATGAAGCTGCAGGAACTGCGATGGTATCTGGAGATGAGAGAACTGCATTTCCCGTCGATCGCCAGGTTCTCGCTTCTCACGATCGAGCTTTACGAGGAGATCTTCTCCGGGAAGAAGCCGGGCATGATCATTTCCGCCGAACTCAGGAAGATACTCCTTAACGAGGCGAAGTACGGATATGCGCAGTTCGCCTCGGCGCAGTGGAGGAGGCTGCAGATATACGCGGCCGGCGCAAAATTCCTTGGATATAGCGGAATACAGATCTCGGGAATCGAGAGGCAGGAACATATCGCTACGGCCTGCAGCAAGGTCGCCGAGGCGATGAACGAGTTCAAATCGTTCGAGGAATGGCGTGACGGATATCTCAACTATCTTTCACGCGCCGACATGACGCCGTATCCGTACCGGTTCTACATGTTCAACAATCTTTTCACCCGCGCCTATCCAGAGCTTGCAACAATGAAGAGCGCGGATCTTCCTGTGGGCGGTAAATTCGAGAAGCTCCATTACAGCCTATGCAGGCTTTTCTTCTCCAAGGTGCACCGGCACGCGGCCAATGAACATCTTCTTGCAAAGAAAATATTCGTCGGATGCAGGAGGTGTTCCACATGCCGTATTCCGTTCACACAGTTCGTATGTCCGGAAACCTGCCCGAAAGGCCTCGCCAACGGGCCGTGCGGAGGGACGCACATCGACGGCACATGCGAATTCGGCGGGAAACAGTGCATCCACGCGAAGATCTTCCGCCTCTCAGCCTGGCAGAAGGAACTCCATTCCCTCGAGGAGAGATACATCAAGCCGCTGGAGAAAATCTGATGTGTAGATCTAGAATTGGTGATTATTCATGAAAAAAATGAATGCATTCTTTCTTTTTAGTGCCATCATAATTATGCTAATGGCTGGCTGTCGAACATCATTAACATATACAGATGTAAGTGATCAAGCACCATATAAAGAGTTAATTGGGAAACATTATGTTGTGCTCAAAGATTGTTATTTTGTAAGTCTTACTGGATGTACTGAGCCAACTATTCGTCTTTGCGGAGTAAATGGATTACCTCAAGAATTGGATAAAAACAGAATTGGTGACAAAATCAATAATATAGAAATCGTTGGAGTTGTGCCAAGAAATTCAAAATTTACCCTGATGAAAATCGTCAAATACAATTTAGATTCTAATATACATATTGAAATTTTAATTCCTGTTATTAGCTTTTCTTCAAAATTTAACGATGTGGAAGCAAGTGCGCTAAAGAAGAAATACACAGAGTCTGACGTGTTTGAATTTGATGGCGACTTGGTAATGGAAGTACCATAAACCATACCATAAATCATTATTCTGCTGAAATAGAAGTGAATGGATTCTCTTGTGTTAGCCTGAGCGATCTCCTGTTCCTGCCGGTCAAGCCGGCAGATTACACAGCCCTTACGGGCTTGATCCTCCTTCGCTAAAAAGCTACGGAGGACATGCTACGAACAGATTCTCAATTGGACATGCAATTCGTTTGTAGTTAATACCGTAAGGCATGTTCTTGAAGATTTTTCCTGTTTGTAGTTAACGCATTCTTGCGTGTTTCTTTGGCTTTGTAAACCACAGCCAATAATGGCTTAACTACAAGCAATTATTGAATCAAAGGGCAATGCAGGTTTCAGAAAGAAAACTTCAAATTGTTCTTACCCGACACCTGACACCCGACACCTGCTCCTACCTATTCTTCTTCTCACTGCGGTCCTGATACCACGGTCACGAAGGCGTCGGTTTCGAAGTATTTCCTGACCACTGCATTTAGCTGGTCCAGGGACAGAGCCATGATTTTCTTCTCGTTCGTCCATGGCGCCATGTAGCCGTTGCCGTAGTATTCGTCGAGCACGCTGTTGAATATCAGGCTGTGCTTGTCGAGTTTCTGTTCCGCGAGATCCTCCCGGATCCTGGCCTTCGCCGATTCAAACTCGTCCTTTGTGACGGATTTGTTCTTCAGGAGAAGGACGCGTTCCTTGTCGAGCAACGAGATCACCTTTTCAACCGCATCCGGACGCGTGCCGGCGTAGAATGACATGAAGCCTTCGTGGATGCCGAGGAATGTCGAGATGCCGGTATAATATGCGAGGCCTGATTCCTCCCTGACGGACTTGAAGAGCCTTGATGACTGGCCGTTCAGGATCTTTGAAAGGACATTGAGGGCGAAGCGATCTTCGTTCGAGTTGTCACAGATGGGGAAGCTCAGAAGAACCACGGCCTGCTCCCTCGGGACTTTCACTTCCTCGCGGAGTCTTTTGGAGGGGAATATCGGTTTTGCAGGGATATCGTCGGTGCCATCAGAGTTCCATTTGATGCTTTCGATGATGCCGTTGATCTCCTTCAGGATCTCTTTCTTGTCGAAATCTCCGGCAACACCGATGACAGCCTTTCCCGGGATGAGGCATTTCTTGAAATAAAAATCCCTGACCTGTCCGACGGTCAGGTTCTTTACGCTCTCCTCGAGGCCTGCGGCATTATGGGAATATGGATGCTTGCCGTAGAGTAGTTCGCAGGTCTTGTCCTCGGCGGCGTTCTGCGGTGCGAGTTTCCTGCTGGCGAGCATTTTTATAGTGTTCTCCTTTTCCCGTTCAAACTGTTCTTCCGGAAAAACCGGCTCGGAGAGGATCGACTTCAGGGCCTGCATGGCTGGCTTCAGGCTTTTCTTGTGGCAGTTGAGGGAGATGGCGAGTGAATTGTTCCCGCCGCTTATACCGAGTTCTATGGCATTGTCGTCAATGAGACGCGCAAGCTCCTTTTCACTGTAGGACTTTGTGCCGGCGGTAAGCAGCTGGGCCATTATGCGTGTAATTCCGGCATTATTGATGTCCTCCCTGATCGTCCCGCCTGGGAATATAATGCAGATGTCCACAAGGGGAAGCTTCGTGTCCTTGTAAGTTATGATCTTCTGTCCGGACTTGAGTTTGACAAGCTCAGCGGTTTCCGTGGAGGTGGAGGGCTGATCCTTTGAAACTGTGTCTGCCTTTTTGTCGTTGGGAAGCTGTTCGACGACGGTGCAGTTCTTCTCCGTAAGATATTTTCCCGCGACCCTGATCAGGTCTTCGGGAGTGAGGACGGAAATATGGTCGATATACTTGTTGATATACTCTGTCGAACCGTAGGTCATCACCGCGTTGCCGATGAGCCTGGATATGTTGCCGTTCGAACGCATTGTCCTGCAGTAGGAGGTGCTTATCTGGTTGGCGATCCTGTCGAGTTCTTCCTTCCTGACCCTGTCATCGGTCGAGAGCTTCTTGATTTCTGCGAATATCGCAGATTTGAGATCCTCGATCTTCTCTGGAGGCGTAGTCGCGCTGATTCCGAAAATACCGGAGAAGTAGGGGGTGTAGCAAAAGGCATCGATGTTTATCGCCAGCCTTTTTTCATCCTGTATCCGGCTTATCAGCCTGGAACTCTTGTCGGAACCGAGGATTGCGGCAAGGACGTCTAGGGCAGGGACATCCTCGTGCGACGCATCAGGTATATGGAAACCGATTGCGATTCTCGCAAGAGGATCCTCGAAATGATAGAGGGATTTCCGGACGCAGACCTGTTCAGGTTCTGACTGGAGGGGCGGATCGGAGAGCTGGCCGCGGGACCAGCCTGACAGCTTGTCCTTTATCAGGAGGAACGCCTTTTCCGCGTCGATGTCGCCGGATATCACGAAGAAAGTCCTTTCAGGAGAATAACGTTTCTTGTAATAATCCACCATCATTGCCTTGTCCACGGTCTTTATCTTGTCCTGGTAGCCGATGATTGGATGGCGCATCGGATGGTTGAGGAACATGTCCAGCCACAGCCTTTCGCTCAGGCATCTTTCAGGGCTGTCGGAGCTCATGGCGCGTTCGCGGAGTATCACTTCCTTCTCGTTTGCAAAAGATTCCTCCGGAAAGTTAGGTGTGCTGATCACGTCGCAGAGGATGTCTATGGCCTTTTCCGAGGCGTCGGAAAGGATGTCGATGTAATAGACCGTGTTGCCGAGGGAGGTGTAGGCGTTCATGTCGCCGCCGTGGCGGTTCACTGTCTCAACGATTGAGTCGTGGGGATACTTCGACGAGCCCTGGAACATCATGTGCTCGAGGAAATGCGACATGCCGCATCCGAGATATTCGCCCTCGTGGATGCTGCCGGTCTTGACCCATACCTGGAGATTGACCGTCGGAGCCTCATGGTTCTCGTAGACGAAAATCTTCATGCCGTTGGCAAGCGTCTCCGATTTTATGCCCTTGATTTCAGGCTTGTCCGCGGCGATTGATGATGTTGCGATTGTCATGCTAAACAATAACAGGTGGGGTGATGTTTTTTGAATTGTCAGTCTTGAAAGGCTCAGAAAAAGCCTTTTCAAAGTCGAAACCGTTCTTGAAATCAGACATGGTGTCATTGTCGCTCTTTCCCAGAAGCTGCCTGTTGACCAGGTTGAACACGACATTTCCTACGGCGGTACTGTCCGTCAGCCCCCAGCTCTTCAGGATCTCGCCGGCCATCGGACCGAACTCCTGGATGGCGTACTGCCTGAATCCTTCGAGCAGTTCCCTGCCGGTGACGTGGTGGTTGGCTGACTTGTCCCTGCCGAGATTGAGCATCGTGAAGACTACCGCCTTGCTTATGAATTCATAGGCTTCCGGGGAATACCTCGGGTCTTCCTTGACGATCTGGTTTACGGCTTCTCTGAATTTTAAGTCGTTCATAGATTGATAAATATTTTGTAATTAGCTCTAATAATAATATAATATGCAGAAATATAAAATAACATGGGGCCATAAAATGAAAAGACAGATTATTTTTTCTCTATTGACGGCGACGGGGCTCTCGTTGATGCTCTGCGGATGCGAGGAACTTAGCGGCGGCAGGAGTTCGCAGTACCAGAGGCAGCAGTATGACGCGGCTAGGGTGCAGACCGACCAGCTCTCCGCCACCGTGGTCAACCTCCAGAATACGAACGGCGAGATCATCAGGGTCGTCAACGACCTCAACCAGAAGATCGCCGCCCTCGAACAGAAAAACGCCAATCTCGAGAAGAACATAGCGGTCCTCCAGCAGCAGATCGCCAACGAAAGCAAGGAACGCCAGATCACGATCAACAAGATGATCGAACAGATATCAAAGGAAGTCAGCAGGGCTTCCGCAGCATCGGCTTCCTCCAGCGGCGGACCCGTCGGGGCCGGCGAGTTCCTAGTGCACAAGGTCGAATCAGGCCATACTCTCGGTGCTATCGCCAAAGCATATAATGTCTCCGTGCAGGATATCATGACTGCGAACAGGATGAAGGATACCAATCTCCGCGTCGGCCAGACCCTGTACATCCCGAAAAAGAAATAAAATAAAATTCCGAAGCGGAATTTTAGCACCTTGATAAACATATGTCGCCACCCTGCGGGGACTTTTTAAATTTTTCATTTCTAATCTTCCCCACGCTTACGCATGGGGCTAAAATATTCCAGCCACTGCGTGGCCTAAAAAATAGGCTCAATCTTCAAATTCACAGAAGATGCAAGGGCACAATGTTTTTAATCTTAGCCCTCGCAGAGGGCGGCATCCTGTAGCCCCAGGCGTGAGCGTGGGGAAAACGGGATAGAAATTAATAATAAGTCCCCGCAGGGTGGCGACATATACTTGGCCTGCAGGCGTTTTAGATTTGGAATTACACTACAATACCGCGCAGAGCAAACCAGCCAGCCATGTCGCGCAGAACGCCGCGACTACCGCAGTGAACACGTCCATCGTGTAATGTGCCCTCAGGATCAGTACCGTTACCATTTCAAAGACGGCCACAACTGCCGCAATTATTCCAAGCCATAGAGGACACATTCGAAAGACTTCAATTGCGCCAAGCATAGCAATCGACGTGTGTCCGGAAAAAAAGAAGTCGTTCGCTACGCCATAAGTGACAAGCAGCGATGGCACGCCCGGGCTCCGCCAGATCATTTCGGGAGGGATCGGGAGGGCGCACAAGGCCTGGCAGATCTGCCGCATCATGAAAAGTATCAGAAGAGCGACGAACGGCCTCATGCTCGGACCGAAGACGCTCGCCAGGATCAGGAATATCCCGAACATGTCGATGAACATGGAACTTGTGATCAGAAGGGCGTTCGCGGCTTTCGGATGAGCCTTGAGATATGCATTGGCGCCGGCTGAGACGTCATGGATCAGGTCCGCGATCAGGCCCGACTTGCATTCCCTGCCGGAAATCATCGACTGGCTCCTGAACCACGCGATGAGTGCAAGCACGACTATTCCAATCCGCAGTCCGTATCTTTTTGCCGGTGAGATATCCCCGGCATATTTGAGGAAATAAAAGCAGACGCCGATGCCCCCGAGGAGAAGCAGTAGGAGAATCAGGTTTACAATAATTTTTCCACGTGTTTTATTAGACATTATAATTCTTTCTTTCAACCACAGAGGGCACAGAGATTAGCTAAATATTTTGACAAAAGAAAATAGTTTTGCTCTGTGAACGCAAAAAACTAAAAAATAAATCATTTATTATCTTGAGGCAATTTCAAAATTGCCTCTATTGAGCTGATTGCTTTCGTTGGAGTACAAGCTTCAGCTTGCGTAACCTGTTGTCGAAGATCCCGGCCCCAACGGGTGTCGGGAAATGCCAAGACAAACTAAAGTTTGGACTCCAACGGGCATATTTCCGCAACAACCGTTTTATTGTGTTTTTGAAATCAGCTCATCTTATTCGAGATCACGGAGAAGATTCACTCTGAGTTCTCCGTGGTAAATAAATTCATTCTTTGCGACTTTGCGCCTCTGCGTTAAGATTCTTTCTTATCTCTTTTCTTCGTCTCCTCCAGCATCCTTTCCAAGTCCGTGCGCAGCTTCGCCATCACCGGATCCGTTTCCGCGCTGCGATCCCTGACCGGACTGACTTCAATTGCATCGCCTACCTGGATGACAACATGGATAGGCCTGTAGATTCTGGCGACATCCGTGAGATCCTCCTCGAAACGTTCGACAGTCTCAAGCATCTGTTCTGCAGTCGGCGGTTCGCTGAAATAGTCGGGAGGATAGAAGTACAGCTGCTGCGCGAGATACAGGTCGGCAAGCTGGCGCCAGCGGCGCGCGCGTTCGTTCTCGTCGATCTCGCCGGAGATCATTTCCGGAAGTATCACGGCCCTCAATGCCTTGACTCTTGCTGTGACAACCTCCTCCTTCTTCCCGGTAATCCATTCCTTTTCAATCGGATCGAGAATCTGGTCTATAAGCCTTTTCGTGCGTTCTCCGATGCCCCCCGGCTGTGGCTTGTCGAAATATTCGATCTCCTTGAGTGAAAGGAGGACGTCGCCGACCTTGAATATCCTTTCCTTGATGGGCAGATCGTTCTGTGGCCTCCAGGAAAGACGCCGTTCGATATCCTCAAGGACTGGCTTCAGTGCCTTCTCGATGTCGCCCCTGAAGAGATATCTGATAGCGACTGGATGGATGACAACCTTGCCGGGCTTTGGAAGTGCCGCCCTCTGCTTTGCGGCGTTGCGGGCTATGAATACTGTTCCTTCCATGAGATGGTTGAGCCTGTCATTCGTCCGTGACACCACGCCTTCTGGGAATATAACCAGCGGACGCTTTGCTTCAGTGAGGATTTGCACTGCGCATTTTATCGCTTCACGGTCGAGTCCTTCCCTGTACATGCTGAAGGCGCCCATCCGGGTGAGAAGCCTTCGCATGAACGTGCTTTGCATGAAAAGGTGCCAGCTCGCCATTATGTACAAAGGCTGCGAGAATGAACTTGCCATGAGCCCGACAACGATTGGATCACATGGACGGCAGTGGTTCGGGGTAAGGATGATGCCGTGTCCGGTTTCCAGCGAAGCCTTGAGCTTTTCAAGACCGATGAACTCGGAGGATTCTATCCCATGATCCCTCTTTACGATTCCCGTCAGGAACGGCATCATCATCCGCGCCCAGAAACTGTAATGCTTCGGCGGAACGAACTTGTACGGCTTGTCAATTATTATGTTCTGCATGTTTATTTAAATGCTCGGATATTTTGACAGGATAACAGGATTTTCATGATGTTTAAATTCGTTCAACTTTTATTTAATTACAGTAATATATCACGGCTGAGTTTTTTTATCCTTGTATAATATGACGGTATTTTCTTTTACTTCATATTTCAAATCAAGAAGAATGCATATATACCTGATAACTTCTCCGATAGGGATATCGTCAAGAGTCAATGATACTCCCGGAACTTCTATTTTTTCATCAACAAATACATTCAAACCTTTATTCTCTTCGTCTTCATCATGCTCTATGCTTCTTTCGGTTAGATGAACTACTATGTCTTTTATCTTTGCCCCTCTCAAGTTAATTTCATCGATTATTATTTTTGAGCATTTACCTTTAGAAAGGGGACTCATAGCCATGTCATATACAGGGATGTTGCGACCTATAACAACAGAATAAGGTTCAATTTTCATATTCAGTGACGCTTGATCACATAACTTCTTCAGTAGGCTGCCAACGGAGATATTTTTTTCTCTGATGGTAATTACAGGTGTGACTGTGCCAGGTTTACTGAAATCATTGAGCAACATGATATTAATTCCTGTTTTTACCGGATCAAAACCAAAGCTCTTGGAATGAAAATAATCTACTGCCGTAAAGGGTGTGACATTTTCGAGATCTACAAGGTCGAAAACAATTGAGTCCAGTTTCTTGTTTATTAATTCTATTTTCTTTTTAGTTTTATCAGGAACTTCTTTGAGTTTTTCAGACCCTGTCGGCTTGGCTTCCGTTTCTAGATGTGGAGGGGGCTTCTGTTCCTGCTCAACGGCTTTTACATCTGGAGCAGTTTTTAGATCAGCAGGAAATGTAATTGGCATTAGAAGGAAAAAGAAAAGAAGAGCCCGCTTCATTGTACATCTCCATAGTAGCAGTTATTCTTCGTGACCTTCGTGGTGAAAAATCCTATCTTATTGCCTTTCTGATTCCTTCTTCGCTTATCGGGCCTTCACGCAAAATCTTGAACGGGCTTGATGTGGCATCGACGACAGTCGACGCGATACCTGCTTCTATTTTTCCGCCGTCGACCGCGACGTCCGGGAGGATTTCTAGATTTTTCAGTGCGTCTTCAAGCGTCAGCGCCGCAGACTCCCCGGAAATGTTTGCGCTTGTCGCGGCGAGGGGGGCGTTTATCTTTTCAATCAGTTTCAATATAAGAGGATGGTCGGGGATGCGGAGTCCGGTTGTCCCTCCATTTTTGTTTTTAACCACCAGCGTCATTGCGCCGGGGAAGAACTTTTCAGCTATTTTCCGGGATTCGCCCTCAAAGACAAGTCCTTCCTTTTCAGCTTGTGCAATTGAAGATACGAGCATTTGGAACGGCTTGTCGGAATTTCTTTTCTTCATCTGGAAAATCTTGTCGCGAGCCTTTGAATCGTCCCAGCGGCACATGAAGCCGTAGACGGTTTCAGTCGGGAGGAGCAGGACAACCCCTTTGCCGGATAGCAATTCGGCGCATTCGCCGATTATCAGGGACTGGTCAGCGCTATTTTGACTTTTTAGGAGTTTCATTGGAACGTTTCTTCTGTTCCCTGTGAAGAGCTTCAAGACTGATAAGGAGGTCAATCGCCCTTAGAAGGCATTTGTCGGTATCTTCGCTTCCGGCAGTTGCGGAAAGCTTTTCATATTCCACCTGGGGATATGGCACAACGTTCAAGGCGGGAATCAGCTGCGAGGTGGGGATGCTTGAAAGACATTCCGGTACGGCCGGGATGAGAAGTATGTTTCCGGATTTCAGCACGACTTTCACTTTCTTGAAAGGCGAACCCGCTGTTCCGCCTCCGGATACGAGGCACTGGCCGTTCTCCAGCATCAGCCTCGTGAAGATTTCCCCGTCACCCTTTGTCTTGTTCCCGACAAGCACCATCACCGGGATGTTCAGGATCCGGATAGGCAGTTCGAGATTTTCAGTCTTTGGAAGTTTCTCGGGTGCGCAGAACAGGGCGACTGATTTAAGACAGCTTTCATAGTCGAATCCTTGGCAGTCCCGGAGGTCGATTATAAGTCCGACGGGCTTGTTTGCGAGCTTGGAGGTGTTGGTGCAGTCATCCTTGAGCTTTGCATATGTTTCGGCGTTGAACTCGTCCAGCCTGAGGTAGAGGATCTTCTGCGCCGAGATTATTATTGAAGGCAGAGGCTTGGCTCTCTTTTTCACATCTTCAGGGACGGCGGTGTTCGCAGGGAGATATTCCATTCCGGAGTTCATCGAGGAGATCAGGGACTTGATGATCTTCTCCTGGTCCTGTGCAGAGAATTTATTTATTGCCGATGGACAGTTCTTTTCAATTTCAGAAATGGCCTCATTGACCTTGAAGAGTACGTCCTTGCGGAACGGGGTGGCCTTGCCAAGCATTTCGTCAGTACCGTTTTTCTGTTCGGTTTTTTCCACGGCGGCGGGCTGGTCGGTATTTTCCTGGTCTGCTGCCGGATTGTCGTCATCGGCGGCGGAAACAGCAAGAGAAAGAAAAAAGACTATGGAAGAGAAAAGTCTTTTCATTGTGGAATACCGCCGGACTTCAATGTTTCCTGGAGTTCTGCATCGGCGGCTTTGACTTTCTCCGACTGTTTGACGCGGAAATCTTTCAGCTTCCTGGCGAGGGAGGCGTCTGAAAGCGCAAGTATGGCTACTGCGAGCAAAGCGGCGTTGTCGGCTCCGGATTTTCCGGCGGTGACCGTGGCAACAGGGATTCCGGGAGGCATCTGTACCATTGCGAGGAGGGCGTCGAGTCCGTTGAAGGGCTCGCATGCCATCGGGATGCCTATGACAGGCAGGGTTGTGTGGGCGGCGACGACTCCGGCGAGGTGTGCGGCCATTCCGGCGGCGCAGATGATCACCTTGACTCCGTTCTTCTCGGCTTCCGATGCGAAATTCGCAGCATCGTGGGGCGTCCGGTGGGCGGACATCACCCTTGCGGTGCAAGGCACGCCGAAATCCCTGAGTATTTCAAAGGCGCGTTTGAGGTTGGGGAGATCGCTCTTGCTTCCCATTATTATTGCAACCTGTGCGTTTGTCTTCATAGATCAGCAGCTCCGGAATTAAATGTTTAAGACCCAAAACTAAAGGTTCCCTCAAATATAATCTGCCTATGCTCTTTCTTCCACAGGTCTATTGGAAATTCCGGACTTTGCCTGTGCGAATGTTTTAACGTCAGTCCTTGCTTTTAGGCCTAAAAAGCGTAAATTGTTTTCTTTTCCAGCCAAAAAGATAATTCATGTAAATTAAATCTATAGAGGGAGAACTATGATGAGGCAAATCGTACTAGGTGGAATCATGTCGGGGCTTCTGTTCATCACAGGATGCCTTTCCATGGGGGACGGGGACGTAGACAGCATTCTTGCGAAGATGAGGAAGGCCATGGATCCAGATGGCGCCTCTGCCAAGATCACTACACAGGTTGTTACATCCAGGATTGACACGCCCGATCTCAAGGAAGGAAGCATGGTCGTGGAAATCAAATATCCCAATCAAATGCGTATCAGGGCCGAATCCAAGGACGCCATATTTATGAAGGGGTGCGATGGAAAAGTCGGATGGGAGTTCTCCACCAAGAAAGGATTGCGCGAGATAAAAGACAAGGAGCTTGACAACCTGAAGTTCCAGATCATGTTCCTCTCGCCGAAAGAGAAGACCAAGGAAATATTTGAATCAATCACTCTTGCCGGTGAAGAGAATGTCAAAAAACAGCCGTGCTACAAGTTCATATGCAAACCCAAGTCGGCCTATGGCCTCGAGCCAATCAACATCTATGTCGACAAGAAGACTTATCTGGTGGCCAAGACTGAAGAAATCCATGTCGGGCCTGACAAACAACCAATAGAAGTGACTAGATACTTCCTGAATTATGAGAAGACCAACGGGATCAATTTTCCTATGAAGATAATTTCAGAAGT
The DNA here is from genome assembly GCA_001804805.1 of Lentisphaerae bacterium GWF2_49_21. GTDB lineage: Bacteria > Verrucomicrobiota > Lentisphaeria > Victivallales > GWF2-50-93 > GWF2-50-93. Next base: position 24,914 of record MHBH01000077.1, on the reverse strand, counting down.
CGGAGGGAAGATCATAGAACTGACTGTCAAGTCGATTGTCTGGAACGAGGATCTTACCGACACCGCGTTCGACATTCCGGATGAAATCAAATAATCAAACAAGAAAGGTTCAAATATGAGATACTTACGTAACAGCCTGCTGGCAATGGCGATGGTCATATGCTTTGCGGTTTCCGCCGGCAATGTGACTCTTCCGGACGGAAGAGTGCTTGAAAATGCATTTGTGATGTCGGAAAGGCCGGACGGGCTTGAGATCGGGCATAAAAATGGTGTGATATTTGTTAATTTCACGGACCTTCCGAAGGACATCCAGAAAAAATACAATTACAGCCTTGAAAAGGCTGCGCAGTACCAGGCTGATGTGGCAGGCTTTAAGGAACAGCGCGCGAAGGAACTGGCAAGCCGCAAGGTGGAGCAGGCAAAGGCTTTTGAAGAGCAGCAGAAAAGGACTGCGGAAATGGAGTTCGATAAGCTGGGCATCGAAATCCAGCAGTACCAGAACAGGATCGCCAATCTGAAGGCTGAGATTCCAAGACTGGAGCAGAACTACAGCAGCCTGCTCAACAAATCATCTCAGATGATGATCGACAATGCCGTAATGAACCAGACCTCTACCGGAGGGAACTTCTGCTGGAACGGCGGATTCCTGACCACAGGTGGCGGACAGACCGCCAGGAAAAAGGAAGCTATCAAGCAGATAACTGACGAGGCTGCGGAAACAAAGGAGACATTGGACTCCGATAAAAAAGAGCTCCAGCAGAAGGAAGACAAGCTGGTTGTAATGAAAAACTCCTATGAGAAGATGAAGGCGCAGAGGAAACAGTAGACAGTTGCCAGTAGTTAGTCGTCAGTTGAGGAAATTGGGATTATATCATAATTACAGGCGAGACGCCTGTACCACTTTCCTTTCACAAGAATTCTGCCTGTTCTGCATTCTTTTCTTGCAACTGACCACTGACAACTGGCCACTGACTGGCTGCTATATTTTAATCGTCTTCCCGGTATCGTCAGATTTGAAACAGCTGTCGAGATAGTCCTGCACTTTTGCGGCTGTCGCAAAATCCGGCAGATCGTTTTTGCCGGTCCTGATACTCCTGATGAACCGCTGGTAGATGTTCGGAGTCTTAGGAGCCTTCACAGTCTTCCATTTGAACGCCGTTTTATCCTTTTCACCTGCGCAGATTTCATATTCGCCCCAGCTCTTGTCGAGATCTATGCAGACAGCTCCTTCTGTTCCGAACACTCGGAGACGGAGGCTGTTGGCGTGGCCTGTCGCCCAGCGGGAGGAATGGATGGTGCCGATCGCGCCGTTCTTGAATTCCACGAGCGCGCAGAAGGAATCGTTGGCATCGAGCTTCATGCCGTTGATCTTGTCGGTACCGATACCCTTGTCGAAAGTCTTCAGCCTGCAGTCGAGTTTTCTGATGTCACCGCAGACGAAGGTCATGAAATCGAAGATATGTACGCCGATGTCGCCGAGGTCGCCCTTGCTTCCGGCCTTCTTGCAGCAGCGCCACAGCATTCCCGGTTTCTTATGCCATATTCCCCAGTCGGCGCTTGAGAGCCATGATTGAAGGTAGCTGGCCTCCACATGCCTGATCTCGCCGATGGTCCCCTTCCTGACAATTTCCGAGACCTTTTGCAGCGCACAGGAACCGCGGTAGGAGAAGTTGACCATGTTGATTACGCGGGCCTTTTTTGCAGCAGCGACCATCTTCCAGGCATCACCGGCATTTGTAGCCAGCGGCTTCTCGCAGAGGACATGGATTTTCCTTTTGATGATTTCCAGGCTTGTCAGGCAATGCGCCGCATCGATTGTAACATTCGTTACTGCGTCGGGCTTTTCCTTGTCGAGCATTTTTCCGAGATCGGCATATACTGCAGGAATTCCGTGGGTTTCCGCGAATTTCGCAGCCGCCTCCCTGCGAATATCGCAGCAGGCGACAATTTTCACATCTTTGATCTTCTTGAATTCGCGGGCATGGGCATTTGCCATTCCGCCGGTTCCTAGCACGCAGAGCCTGATCATAAAAAGCACCTCCAATTGTAAAAATTTTCATCCTATGCGGTAATGAATTTCGACCAGACGAAAATTTTTACTTCTTCTCGTCCTGGAAGACGTCATCGACCATTCTTTCCTTCGACCTCTCGTTGTTCTCGAATATCGAGTGGACGGCACGGCGTTCCACGGGATTCAATTCGTCATCGAGGTCGGCCTCCATCATGTCGTTGGTAAGCCTGTCCTCCCTCTTGATATCCTCGCGGAATGACTTCAAGTCCTGGGAATTGTCCGAGGTGCAGCCATTGAAATACATGGCGAGCAGGACCAGTACGGAAATGAACGGCAGTTTCAATGAAAATGTAATTTTCATGGCGAAGCTCCTTTATTTAGGTGTAATATCTTAGTACGGAAAAAGCCTCTTGCAAGCAAATTGCCGAATTCATGGAATCCAATGGCTTCAAATTTGAAAACCCGATGCACAGAAGATAGGTTCTCCGGATATTTGCTGGATACGGTGGAAACCACTATAAGAAAGAAATCCGGAACTGTATATGGAAGACCTGAATTATTTCAATCTTGTCGAATCCTTCAATGCCAATGGCTGCCCCTTGTGCTTTATCATGAAGGAGCGACTCGACAAATTCCTCTACAATTTCCTCGACGAGACAGTGACGGACGTTGACACCCGCCTCAGGATCAGGAAGAATTTCGGATTCTGCCATGCCCATGCCTGGATGCTCCAGAAGAGCGAGAACTGTCTTGGACAGGGGATCATCTACCAGGATCTGGTTGAGACATTCCACAAGATTCATTTATCCCCTTCGGATCCGAAGAAGACCCGGAAAGCTCTTGACAGGCTGCTTGCAGACAGGAAATGCATATTCTGCGAACATGTGGGAGGGATCGAGAAACGGTATCTGGAAGTCTTTTCCGGAAACTTTGACATGCCAGAGGTGAAAGCAGCATACGAGAAATCACAGGGTTTATGCCTGAACCACATGGCGATGGCTGTCAGGACATGGAGGAATTCGAAGACAATATCCTCCTACCTTGAAGTCGAATCGGTGAAGCTCAAGGAGCTTGATGCAGAGCTCAAGGAGTTCATCAGGAAGTTCGACTACCGCTTTTCAGGCGAAAAGTTCGGGAAGGAAAAGGATTCCTGGATAAGGGCCATAGATAAGATATCGGGAGGAAGAACCTAAATTCCAAGTTCCAGATTCCAATAATCAAACAATATTCAAGCTCCAAGCTACAAACAGATCCAGATGAAAATTAATGCAATCAGCCTATAGAGGGAATGTTTGGAATTTTCTCCGCTTGAAAACCGGAAATTGCTTGGAACTTTCACAATTCAACTGTTTATTAAATAAACAAATCCGGGGACATCCAAAACAAGAGGGGAACATATGGAAGAAAAAAACACTTTTACCGAGAAGGTTGACGAGTATTTCACCAATGCAAAAAACGCTGCGGCAGTCTTCAGCCAGCTCGATCAGCAGCAGACGGACGCCATCGTAAAGGCCGTCTATGAGGCGGGATTCAAGAACAGGATAATGCTCGCAAAAATGGCTGCGGAGGAGACAGGGCTCGGGAAATGGCAGGACAAGGTGATCAAGAATGTCGTCGCCACCCAGTTCGTCTACGAGGATATCAAGGATCTCAAGACAGTCGGAATCATACATGAGGACCATGTGACCGGCATAACTGAAATAGCACAGCCCATGGGGCCGATCCTTGCGATAATTCCAGTCACCAACCCCACGTCCACGGTTCTCTTCAAGATCCTGATAGCCCTGAAGACGCGCAACCCGATAATCATCAGCCCTTCGAAGAAGGCGCGCAAATGCAGCTGCGAAGCCGCGAAGATATGCTATGAGGCAGCTCTCAAGATGGACGCCCCGGAAAACTGCATCCAGTGGGTTGAGGACACCAGCCGTGAAACAACCCAGGCGATGATGGTCCACAAGTCCCTCTCTCTCATCCTCGCGACCGGCGGAACAGGCCTTGTCAAAAGTGCATACAGCTCGGGAACGCCGACGCTCGGAGTAGGGGCGGGCAACGTCCCGGTCTTCATAGAGAAGTCTGCCGACATCCCGTTTGCCGTGGAGCAGATCTGCATCTCGAAGCTTTTCGACAACGGTACGATCTGCGCCAGCGAACAGGCGATCGTCGCCGAGAAGAGCGTCGCCTCCAAGGTCGAGGAGGAATTCCGTAGGCGCAAGGCCTGCATCCTCACGGCGGAGCAGGTCAAACTGCTTGAAAAGGCGGTCTATGACAGCGAGAAGAAGCTGATGAACGCGGATATTGTAGGCCAGCCCGCCATGACCATCGCAAAGAAGGCCGGACTTGATGTTCCTCCTGACACCCAGCTCCTTATCGCCCCTCTCAAGGGCGTGGGGAATGAATACCCGATCTCCTCGGAGATATTGGCTCCTGTGCTTGCGTATTACGTCGCCGACGATTTTGAACATGCCGTGAACATCTGCATCGATCTGAACTACCATGGAGGAATAGGGCATACCGCCAGCATGTTCTCCAACGACGATGAAAAGATAAAGCAGTTCTCGACGCTGATGAATGCAGGACGAATCGTAGTGAACACGCCTTCCTCCCAGGGCGCGGTAGGCGGGATCTACAACATGCTCAGCCCGTCATTGACCCTCGGTTGCGGAACTGGAGGGAAGAACATCACGACGGACAATGTCACCGCAAAGCACCTGCTGAACATCCAGCGCATAGCGCGCCGCAGGGAGAACCAGCGCCTCGAGAAATTCGACAAGTCGCTATATTTCGACGAATCGCTGGATGCAGGGGCCATTGAAAAGATCTATAACCGCAATTTCTAATTTTTTGCACATGCAAAAAATTAAACAGGAGAGAATAATATGTATAAGATGGAAGAGAAAGAAGGGAAGAAGGTTTTCAATTTTCAAGGCAGGATGGACACGTCCGCCTGCTCGGGCATCGAAAACGAGGTGGCCGGTCAGGTTGAGAAGGCCGGACAGCCAGTCGTATTCGATCTCACTGGCGTGGATTTCGTATCCTCCGCCTTCCTCAGGCTCTGCATATCCGCCGCAAAAAAGACGGGACCTGGAAAATTCCAGGTTGCAAACGCCTCCCCTCAGATCAAAAAGGTCTTCAAGATCGCCGGAATGGATCAGTTCTTGTCAGTTCAATGAATAAACTCAATATAATCTTCAAGAATGACATGGAGGAACTTCAGAGGATTTCTGAAGGGGTGGAACTTTTCCTGGAGAACAAGGGAATCTCCGAGGATGTCGTCTTCACGGTCCACCTTGTTCTTGAGGAAATGCTTTCGAATGTCATAAAATATGCATTCAAGGACTTCGCCAACCATGACATAGCCCTGGGAATATCCGTGGAAAAGAAAAAGCTGAAGATCTCCATCGAGGACGGAGGTGTTGAATTCAATCCCCTTTCCGTGCCGGAAAAGAAAACAGACGCGCCGATACATGAAAGGGAAATCGGCGGTCTCGGCATCCATCTTGTGAGAAAGATGGTCCAGAACATGTCATACTGCCGCAGGAACGGAAAGAACCATCTGGAAATGACGGTGAAGACAGGTTGAAGACAAGTTTTAAAATGTGGCTACAATATACCGCCCTCTTCGAGGGCTAAGAGTAAAAACCTTGTGTTTTTGCATCTTCAGTCGAATTTGAAGATTGATCCTTTATGGAGGCCACGCAGTGGCTGGCATATTTTAGCCCCATGCGAAAGCGTGGGGTAAATTAGAAATTAATAATTTAGAAAAGCCTCCGCAGGATGGCGACATAATTCAAGTAATTGCAAAGCCACGATTATGGTCACGCAGTCTTTCTTCTCAACACCAGCAGTGTAACATCATCCTTCAGGTCATTGGCGCTGTATTTCATCACTTCGTCCGATATCCTTGAATTAACCTTTTCGACTTCATCGGAATAAATCCCTGAAAGAAGTTTTGTAAATCTGTCTTCTCCGAAAAGCTCGCCTTCGTCCGAATACGCCTCGGTTACGCCGTCCGTGAAGCATACAAGCGTGTCATCGGGCTGAAGGCGGACCGTTCTCTCCGTGTAGCCGGCTTCAGGGAAGACAGCCGCCAGAGGGCCGGTAGGTCCAAGCTCCTCCATCTTTCCGTCCCTGCGTATCAGGTATGGTGGATTGTGCCCGGCGTTGACATAGCAGAGTTCGCCGGTGCGGAAACTGTAGTGCCCGTAGAATATGGTTACGAACATCAGCTTGTCGTTGTCCATCACGATCAGATCATTGACATTTTTTATTATGGCTGAAGGGTTTTTCCGGGAGATGGAGATATTCCTCAGCATGGTCCTCGTGACGGCCATGAACATGGCAGCCGGGACTCCTTTGCCTGATACATCGGCGATCACAAACGCGAGCGTGCTGTCATCAAGCATGAAGAAATCGAAGAAGTCTCCAGCCATGAATTTTGCCGGCAGGTTGAGCGCATGTAGTTCGAACTCCTTCCTGTCCGGGAACGGAGGGAACTTGCGGGGAAGGAGCGACAGCTGTATCTCCCTTGCGACATTAAGTTCGGCCTCGACCGACTTCCTGGCCGTCTCCTCCCTGATCCTGGACTCGACATTCTCCTTGAGATCTCCAAGCATCTTGTTGTAGGCTCTTGCCAGGACTCCTATCTCGTCGGTGTTCTTCAATCCGGTGACTTTTGCTTCAAGATCCCCTTTGCCAAGCCTGTCGACCGCCTCCGCGAGCACTCCGATCGGACGGGTGATTCTTGATGACATGATGAAGATGATGACGACGATTATCCCGAGTCCGGAGAGGAAGAAGATCAGGTTTCTTTTTATATGTGCATAGATAGGAGACATTACGGTGTCCTCGGATATCACGGCGGCGATCGACCACTCGGGAGACTGTATGGGGCAAAAGACAATCCATTTCGTCATGCCGGTATTGAAGTCCTTGAACTTCAAGAAACCCTTTTCGCCTGCTGTCATTTTCCTTCCCACCTCAATGAGATCCTTGTTATTGTTTTTTTTCGCAAGTGAAAAGACGGTCTCGCTCATGATATATGATCTTTCAGGATGGGAAATGATCATGCCTGTATTGCTCACAATTGTGCAATATCCGCCGATTATCTTGAGCTCCTCGACATCATCGGCGAATTTCTCCAGGGAAATATCAGCTGTCAGGACTCCGATGAATGAACCGTCCCGGAAGATAGGGACGCTGTAGGTGCACATCAGGACTTTTCCATATATCGCATCGAAGTAAGGATCGGTCCAGACAGCATGTCCCTTTTCCTTCGGCAGGGAGAACCATTTGTCGGCAGTGTAGTTGTAGTTCTCCAGGCTTGAATCGACGAACTTCAGCTTTCCATTTGCCGCATCGCGGCAGAAATAGGGGGAGAAATATTTCTTGTCCTTGAAGACGGCATTAGGTTCGTAGGCGATCGCCATTCCGTAGATGTTCTTGTTGCTTGTGATGCACTTGCGAAGGTACTCCGTGGTGTCCTCGGGGGTGTCAGGATGGTAGTAAGCGAATATTTCTACGGCCGTCTGGCAGGTCTGGGCGATGGATGAAAGCTGTACATCGATTTCCGCGGCCTCGCTTTCCGTGACTCCCTTCAAATATGTCTGCATGGAACCGGCCGCCTCATTGCTCCTTATCCTGTATTCGACGAACAGGATGAAGAGGTAGATGACCGCGATCGGCGTGCAGATGCCTATGAAAAGTTTGCTCCGGATGGATAATTTCATAAATGAGCTTTCATTATATGAAGAAAACTATATTTTACGGTAGAAATAAAACAAGCATAACAAGCTCAAATGACATGATTTACGTAACTGACAGGATCCGCATACCTGAGTGCGAGATAGAGGAGAAGTTTGTCAGGGCTTCCGGCCCGGGCGGACAGAACGTCAACAAAGTCTCCACCGCCGTCCAGATAAGGTTCAATGTCAGGAGTTCCCCGTCCGTCCCAGGCGATGTCAAGCACAGGATTTTCCAGCTTTACGGCAACAGGATAAGCAATGAGGGTTTCATTGCCGTGAACTCCGACATCCACAGGACCCAGCTCCAGAACCGAGAGGAGGCAATGAACAGATTCGTGGAGCTCATAAGGGCGGCCACGATCAAACCGAAATTCCGCAAAAAGACAAGGATCAAAATGTCCGCAAAAAGGATCCGCATGGAATCCAAGCACAGGAGATCCGAAATCAAAAGGAACAGGCGCTTCGACAGCGATGATTGAAAACGCCTGTGATTTTTATGGTTCGTTTACATTTTGAGTGGGGAAACACACAAAATATAAAATAATTGAATGTCCAATATCCAACACGGAATGTCCAATGTCCAAGGAAATTATCGGATTCTTCTTTTTAGCCGCATCTGTGCTTTTGAATAATATTGAGCTCAATTAGTTATTTTTTTAAGGAAAACTTAATTTTCTCTGACTGTTGGATGAGTTCGTCTTTTCTTCCCTTCATCGGTTGGATATTCCTTGTTGGATATTGGATATTCAGTCTTTCTAATCGAGTTACCCGCTCGATCTGGGAAAGAGCCATTTTTATTTTGGCCGTTCCTTCTTCGAGCCTTCCGAGAGTCGCTTGAAATATTCTGAAACATCCTCGCGATAGGCCTCAGGAACCTCTTCCGGATCGAAGCTGTGCACCAGGAATTCCTTCTGCAGTCCGTTGAGCACGCCGCGCGCAAGCTCCAGCATGCTCCGCATCCCTGAAAGTACGGTGTCGATATCCTTGGCGTCCGGAGACTCCTCGACGTGCTCTTTATAGACGGATCCGACCTGTGTCATGAGTTTCTGCGCGGCCTTCTTCGGGGAGGTTTCACCGCCAGCCTGAACATTGCCGCCCGGATTCTTGCCCTTGGCCGTTCCGGGTTCCGAGCCTTCAGAAGACTCGCGGCTTGACTCGGAGATTGCCTTCGCCGCATCTTGCATGGCAAGTTCGGCATCGGACATCATCGCCTTTTTCTCCTCCGCCCGTGCCGCATCCGGGTTCTTCTTGACGAATTCAAATTCCTTACCCAGCTTTTCCAGTTTCTCAACCGCTTCAGTGAGTTTTGCGCGTTCGTCCTTTCCCTTTTCACGGGCAGTGGCGACCTCCTCGCGCAGTTTCTCAATACCTGCCTCGGCCTTCTCGCGGCTCTTCTGGTCTCCAGCCTTCATCTCCTCGCCCTTGGGCGCATCCTTGTTCATCTTCTCTGCGAGATCCGCAAGATTTTCAGCGGTCTTCTGGCTGCCGGCCTTGTGCTGCTGCGCGGCCTCCTTTTCAATCTGGGACATGGCTTCCTTGAGCTTCTGAGCAGCCTTCTCATTCTTGCCCGCCTCAAGCTGTGCGCTGGTCTCGTTGAGATCCTTCTGGGAGTCGGCGAGGGATTGTTCGGCGGCCTCTTCACTCTTCTCCCGAAGTTTTTTCGCGGCTTCCTGCAGGTTCGCCTTGGTCTTTGACGCCTTCGCCTTGGCCTCGCGTTCATTGTTCGAGTCCAAAGCGCTTTCGGCCTGGGCACTCGACTGTAAAGCCTGGTCGAGATCCTGTTTTACCTCCGGCGCGAGGTCCTCATTCTTAGCCAGCTTCTGGATGCCCTGTGAGATCTCCCCCTGACGCTGAACCAGATCTTTCATGGAGGGCTTGCCTCCTCCCTTCTTTGAGGAAGACTGGTCGGATTCCTTGCCCGAAGACTGCTTTCCTCCTTCAGACTCGCCTTCCGACTTTTCGTTCCCGGACTCCTGCTGTCCGGCCTGTTGCTTGCCAGGATCTTTTTGTTGAGCAGTTCCCTGTGCAGACTCCTGCTTCTTCCCGGATTCCTTCGGCTGTCCAGATCCCTGCTGTGATTTCTTTTCCTTTTCATCTTTTTGCGACTGGCTGCCAGATTCCTTCTGCTGTCCAGAACCCTGGGCAGATTCCTGTTTCTTGCCGGAATCTTTCTGTTCTCCGGAACCCTGTCCCTGTCCAGACTCCTGCTTTTTGCCGGACTCCTTCTGCTGTCCAGATCCCTGCTGTGGTTTATTTTCCTTGCCATCTTTTTGCTGCTGGCCGCCTGAATCCGACTGCTGCTGATCTTCTCCTTCTCCTGATTCTTTCTCCGCTTCATCCAGCTGTTTCAGAAGTTCGGTCTCCTTCTTGCTGAGTGCGGCCAGCTGGTTTTCGGGATTTTCCTCGGGCGGCATCGGGGGTTTCTTATATTTCTGCTTGTCGTCGAATGGATTTTTCTCCTCCTTTGGGGGAGGGGTGCCCTGTCCCTTCATGTCCATGATGGCCTTCTGCACGTCCTTCATCGCGGCGACTATTCCGCTGATCGCCTGCTGCTGGGATTCACCTGCCTGTTTGAGTTCCGGATCCGCCCCCATGCTCTCTGAAGGAATATAGAACAGTGGAAGTGCAAGCAGGAAAAAAACTGTCATTTTGATTTTCATGGGCTGTTGGCCTTTCCTTTTGTGGTTGAAGCCGGCTTGGGCGTAACTCCGAAGCGTCGGCAAGCCTCGTCCATCGCAGCAAGGCTCTGTTTCAGGCAGTCGAATGCGTTGGCGCTTATCTCCTCGGCGGGAGTCTCTGTCAGGAATTTATCGAGTTCCTTGCGGAGGTCCTGCTGTTCGCCGGCAATGAGCTCGACTTGCTCGCGCAGCACCGGGCTGTCGCTTGGAAGTCCCGATGCACGTGCTACGAACACAGCCTTGTTCAAGGCAAGCTGCATGCGGAGGAAATGCGAGAGCATGTTCAGCATCTTCATCAGCTTGGCTCCTTCTCCGGTCATCTGTGCCGACATGATTATCGCCTCCTCGCGGAACGGGCGCACCTCGATGAACTGCGGTACGCTGACGATCTCCACGTCCGGCCTGCCGTCAAGCGGTGCGGTGCCGCGCAGGTTGTAGCTGACTACGTCGAAGGGGACAACCTTCAGCTCTTCAAGAAGCATTTCACCTGTCACCTGGCTTTCCCCTGTCTTCTTCAGCGGTGCGTTCTCCATGGCCAGGGAGACAGGCTTGGCGCCGTTTACCGACGCCTCCAGGCAAATCGAGGTGAAGCCGCATGAACTGTTGGTGCTCCCCTCCCAGATGATTTCGTCGATGGGCTTCGCCCGGATTTCGGACTCCGGCGCACTCAGCGCCATCTCCGCGAAATCCGGAGCTTTATCCTTGAGCTTCTTCTCCTCTTCCACTTTCTTCTTTTCCTCCTGCTCCTTTGCGATGGCTTTTTTGGAAACGCCATACTGCTTGACCAGCAGCGCCGTCTGGCCCGCAAGCAGGAAGATTATGATCGCAAGCAGCAGGACAAGCAGGAGAGGCCATATCGGCGCCCTCTGCCGTGAATAGAACCCAGAGGCCTCCTCGGCCTGTGCTTCGCGCAGCGGATTTGCTCCGTCGAGCATTTCCAGAGACGCCTCGAGACGGTTCTTCGCCTTGGTTTCGCTGTCGAGCTGCTTCGCGGTGGCCGGCTTTTCCTGCCGCGATAAAAACGCCATTAGTGCAAAGCTCAATAATCCCGCCGCAAAAGTGGAGCAGAGCACCTGCAGGCAGAGTTTGAAGGACTGCGACTGAGGTGCGAAACAGGATATTGCGATTGCGGCTATGGAGCCAAGCACAAGCCAGAGCGCAAAGCAGAGCAGGGGCCTGCGCCAGTTCCTTGCCTGATGCTCCACTTCCAGTCTCTTGAACAAGCTGTATTTCTCAGTTGCCATAATGAGCCGACTATTCCTATTTAGACAGGAGTCTTATGTTATATTCAAACTTCTTTTCCTTGGCGAGCGCAAGCGGTGTCCTGCCGTTGTTGTTGACGGCGTTCCTGTCCGCGCCCTTCTCAAGCAGGAGGGAAACTACATCCGGGTTGTCCTGCATCGCCGCGGCATGGAGGGGAGTATCGCCGTTTTGGTTTTTCACTGAGAGCTCCGCGCCCTTTTCAATCAGCAGCGCAACAATCTCAGTCTGTTTGAAATTTATCGCATAAAAGATGAGGGTGCTGCCGTTCTTGTTTGCCTTGCCGGGATTTGCCCCCTTTTCAACCAGATGTTTCGCCACTGAGAAAAGCCTCATGTTGCATGCATTATGGAATGGCGTGTCTCCGTCTACATCGGCGGCATCCAGCCCGGCTCCATTGTCGATGAGATACAACGCGCTGGCCTCCTTGTTCCCATATATGGTGGCCAGGAGAGGCGTTGTATTGTGAGGGGGGACGATGCTTTCCAGATCGGCTTTGTTTTCAACAAGGAAGGTGACTGCCTCCAGGCTGCCCATGCGGCCCAGCAGGTGCAGGGGGGCTTCCCCCGACTTGTTCTTGTAGTTTATGTCGGCGCCTTTTGAGAGGAGCATCTTCGCATCGTCAAATTTCTTATAGTACAGGGAAGTTGTAAGCGCGTTCCAGCCGCTTGTACTGGCGTCATCAAGAGGCCAGCCGTTGTCAGCAATGAAATTGAGCACGTTGCGTTTGCCGTTTCCTAGGGAAAAGAGGAGGGGATCGGTGATGTCCGGCGAATGTTTGGCATCATCAAGGACCATTAATGCGGTATCCGCCAGTATGAGTTTCCTGACATCCACGTCGTCCTTGTTCTTCCCGAGAAGCACTTTTGCGGCGTCCACCGCATCGCTCTCGCTACCCGTTGCGACAGCTGCAGCCCACTTGACTGCGGACTCCTTCGACGGGCCGGTAAAGAGGCGGAGTTCCGCCATTATCCTTTCCCTCGGAGTATTGTTATAGCGGGTGATGCTCATGTGCGCAAAACCGTTGTTGAGGTTCAGAGTCAGGTCGGCATCCGACATAAGCTCCTGCGCCCTTTCGTAGTTTCCGCCCCACATCTTGCAAATGGCCCACTGCGTCAAAATCCTGTTGCGTTCCTTGGCCCGGCCGGGTTCGTCGATCATTCCCTGCCAGAGGTCGTCCAGTTCGTCCTGTACAACCTTCTGCGCGAATACCGAGCGCCATTGCCGGGGAGGTGCTTCGGTGCATATGCTTTTGAGACAGTAGAGGAGGAAGACGGGAACATCGGTGTCAAAGCGTCCTGTCGCCAGGCAGGCCTGTCCGAGCTCGTGGAGCTTCCTGATGCTGCCTCCCCACTTTGGCATAAGGGCCAGGCTGGCCTTCCTGTAAGCTGGCATGTAGTCGAGCTGGGCGCTGGCCGCCCTGGAAAGCCAGAGCATTTCCGTTTCACCATTGCCGTTTTTTCCGCCCATGATCACGGTGATCATGGATGCGGGTGCCTCAGGGAGGTCCGGCCGCAGCTTCCATGCCTCCTGCAAGACGGCACGGGCCTTGGACAAATGCTCCTCGAACCCCTTCCATCCGTCCTTTGTCACAGAGCCGGAATATCCTCCGCCTCGTGCATCCCAGGCAAGTTCGATCTCGGTCTTGCCCTCGATCGTCTTCATCAGCCATGGATCGATCTTCGAGCGGGACTTGAGGGCCTTGAAGACATCCTTCCATCCGTGCCCTTTTATGTCATCGTTGACCCATTCGTCCATCAGCCTGAATGCAATGGAGAGCTCATCCTTGCCAAAATCTCCCTTGGAAACAGATTCTGCAAAGGATTCCGGGATTGCGGACAACGCCTGCTGGCATTCTTTGCTTTTCCCTTTGCGCTGCTCCTCAAGGCTCTTGACATAGGCCATGCACGCGGTGATTTTATGGATGAGGGGAAAGTCTCCCTTGTTGAATTCCTGCACCGCCGAGGCCAGCGAGGGTTCGGCATCTTTGTATTTCCTGCTCTTTACGAGCGTGCGTCCCGTCCACGCCTGCAAGACAGGATGTTTCAGTCCAGCAATAGTAAAAAGAGAACGTGTCTTATTGTCAAGCTCTGTGTCAGAGAGTGCATTCTTGTCATCGGCGAATTTCAGGCAGGATTCGTAGAGGAACTGCTGCCCGAACTGAATCTGTACCGGATCGAGGCTGCTGTCCTTGCCGGGGAAGTATTCCAGCGTGTTACGCTTGATCCAGGCCAGCGCAATCTTCGAGTAGTCCTTTTCTGTTTTCAGATCCTGGCCGTTTGGCAGGACAGGAGCTTCTCCATCGGCGGCAATGCTTCCTGCTGAGGCAAAAAACACCAGCCCCATGACGAGAGCCATCATCATATGAATCTTCTTATACAATATTCTTTCCATTCTCATAATGCCGTCCTGTTTGCCAGAGCAAGTTCGCACAAGGCGCAGAAGAGCGCTAGTGCAAGCAATATCCGCCAGAAGCTGCGGCCCTGTTCACCGCTGAAGAACGAAAGGCCGGCCACCGCCTTCTGCGGTTCCTTGTCCTTGTTCACCAGATTCTGCAGCGGAAAATTCTTCTGCAGCCGCGCCGGGTTTGACTCATCCTCCGGAGGATTTACGCTGGCGAGTATTTCCTTGCCGTCAAGGGAAACAGGGAAGACTCCGCACTTCCGCGGTACAAATGCGCGAGGCTTTCCTCCTGTCAAATTCTTTTTCTGCGGCTCAGACAGCTTGGAGGGCTTGTTCCCGGCTTCAAGCTCCAGCAGCTCGTCATTCCCTGCCTTGGAACAGTATGTCAGAAGTTCACGCCAGAATGGCAGGAAGCTGTGATTGACAGGCCAGTCGCTTCCGGAGCGTTCCATCGAAGTTGCGCAGACAAATACTTTTCCTTTTCCACATGAGATCTCAAGCAGGGCCGGCCGGCCGTCGCCAAATGACGCAAGCACGCGCGCCTCTTCCGGAGGCACCAGCGTCGGCGGATTGAAGAAGGATATGTTGAAGAGCCCGCCCACTTTCGCCTGCATGAATTTCTTGAAGACCGGATGCTCGAAGTCTATCTCGCCGAAGCGCTGCTTGCCTTTCTTCCCGCTGATAGCCGCCTTGACGCCGAAGCGCAATAGCATTCCGCGCATCTCGGCGCTGTCGCGCCAGACCAGCACGGCTGCACCGCCGTCCTGGAGATATTTCTCGAATTCCTTTCCGAACGGAGAGTTCATGGACGTCCCTTCCCGCAGCACAATCAAGGAAGCCTGGGCGAGTTCGCCCTTGAAATTCCTGATGTCGCAGTAGTTCACGCGCGCAGCACTGCGTTCCGGCGAAGGCTCGAAGGCATCCCTGATGAAATCCTCCTGCCTGGGCGGCAGCGCGGTCATGAGCACCAGCGGTGGATCGGACGGATTCAACGCGAAGAAACGGCGGTTGTCGAGGGCGATGTCGTCGTATACCTCGAATTCCACGGAGCATTCTATAGGCTTCAGCAGTCTCGGAACCAACGTAAACTTGAAGTCTTCTTTCTGTCCGGCCTTTATTGTCACCTGCTTCTTCTCGGTTATAAAATCACCGAGTTTGACTATCAGTTCACCGTTTGCGTCCTTTGCGCCAAAGTTCGTGATGCTGGCATCTAAGCCTATCTTGTTTCCCGGCGCAGTGAAGCGCGTGACAGGTTTTGCGGATGTGACCGCCACGTTGCCGGGAAGCGGAGTCTCGGGGCATATCATCTCGAGCTCGGTGCCAGGAGAAAGCTGAGTATTGAGACGCACGCTCTTCCATGGCAGCGCCTGACGGTCGCTCACAATGACGATCTTCCGCTTCTTCACCGGGATCGCCTGGAGCCTGATGTCCGCTTCGCGAATGGCCCGTTCAAACGAGCTTGAACCTTCACCGTCCATGTTTGCCTTCAGCCATTGGGCCAGGGCAACGGAGTCGCCAGTAAAATTCCCGCTCCACTTCACGGTGTTCGAGACCGAGCCCGCGAGCACCGGATTCTTTTCTCCGGCTCTCGATATCACATCGAATAATGCATTGCTGAGTTCTGCTGCACAGGATCGGGACTTCGTGCTGAATGAGTCGTCCCAGAGTAGGACCGTCGCGCTGTCCGGCTGCTTCGAGAAATTTGGTATGTAGGGCCAGGCGAATGCAAGCGCGAGGAGGGCAAGCGCAAGGCAGCGCAGCAGCAGGATGATCCACTTGCGGATGTTGTTGCGGTTCTGCAGCCGCGCGATGGACGCACCAAGCAGCATCAGCGACGGGAATGGCGCGACTTCGACAGGTTTGCGCCGCAGCAGATGCAGGATCAGCGGCACCGAAAGCGCCAGAAGACCTGTGAGAAAACCTGCAAACGCGAGCTGTATCATAGCATCAGGTCCCTCCTGTGAAGATATGCTCCGATCGCGCGCAATGGCACCTCCGCCGTCGAGAGGAGTATGTAGTCGCCGCCGCTCTGTCCGGCCGCGACTGTGACCCCCTCTATGTGCGCGGCAAGTTTCGCCTGGTAGTCCTTGCGGATCAGATCCGGGCTCAGAGGCAGGCGTGCCTGGCTCTCGAGTTCGTCCAGTATGACCGGTTCGTCGAAGTCCAGCTCGAGCTCGCGTGGATCGAGGACGTGCATCAGGATTGTTTCGCAGTGGAGATGCTTGAGCCTGCTTATCGGTTTCGCGATCTTGTCAGGATCGCTGTAGAAGTCGGAGATCACAATTACGATCGAGCGCCTGCGGACAAGTCCTATGATGGTTTCAAGCGATTCGGCGATTCCCGAGGATTTGGTGTCCGCGTCGCAGTGGAGCTGCGTCATGAGCTGATGTATATGGGACGCCTTCGAACCGCCCTTGGTGAAATCCTCGAGATCCGCACCGATGAATCCCATCCCGACTGAATCCCTCTGCCGATGCAGGAAGAACACGAGTGCGGCCGCGAGTGCTCGTGCATAATCCCATTTGTTCATTGATGCGCTGCGGCTCTTGTAGTTCATCGATGCGCTGCGGTCGAGAAGCAGATAGACTGTCATGTCCGTGTCCTCCTCGTGGAGGCGGACGTGGAGGCGGTCGCTGCGTGCGTAGGCCTTCCAGTCGATAAGCTTGAGTTCGTCGCCGATCTGGTATTCGCGGTACTCCTTGAACTCTATGCTGCCTCCCCTGAGCGGATTCCGGTGCAGGCCGCTGAGGAATCCGCCCACGAGGAATTTCGCCTGAAGCTCCAGGCTGGGCAGCCTGCTCAGCAGTTCCGAATCGAGGAATTCAGAAGATATGGAGAGGCCTGTGCGCACTACTTGATTCCTTCCATGAGTTCAGTTATGAGATCGTCGGGACTGCGCTTGTCGGCCTCGGCGCGGTAGTTCAATATGATTCGGTGCCGCAGTACCGGATGGGCCGCCCTCTTGATGTCATCAATCGCCACGTTGAGGCGTCCGTCGAGAACTGCGAAGACTTTTCCAGCGAGCGCCAGATACTGGCACGCACGGGGACCCGCGCCCCAGCGCAGGTACTTCTCCACGAATTCAGGCGCACTTCCTTCGCCGGGACGCGTTGCGCGGACAAGTTTCGCCGCATACTCCGCCACGGACTTCGGCACTGGCACCTGTCGCACCGCGGCCTGGAGCGCGATAAACTCTTCGCCGGTCACGACCTTCGAAAGTTCCTGCTGTCCGTCCTGTGTCGTCGAGAGCAGGACATCCACCTCCTCGTCGAATTTTGGATAGCTGACATTGAGACAGAACATGAAACGATCGAGCTGTGCTTCGGGCAGCGGATAGGTCCCTTCCTGCTCAATGGGATTCTGCGTTGCGAGCACGAAGAACGGATCGGGCAGCTGGTACTTCTTGCCGGCGACTGTCACGCGGTGCTCCTGCATCGCCTCGAGCAGGGCCGACTGTGTCTTCGGTGAAGTACGGTTGATCTCATCCGCCAGCACGAGCTGTGCGAAGACCGGCCCCTTCATGAACATGAACTGGCGTTTGCCGGTGGCGTGGTCCTCCTCGAGAATCTCGCTGCCGGTGATGTCGCTCGGCATCATGTCGGGCGTGAACTGTATCCTGCTGAACTGCAGTTCGGCGATCTCACCGATCGTGTGCACGAGAAGTGTCTTCGCCAGTCCGGGCACACCGATCAGCAGGCAGTGGCCACGGCAGAGCAGGGCCGCCATGAGTCCGGCGATCAGTTCGTCCTGGCCGATGATCCTCTTGTGTATCTCGTTGTTGATCAGCTTGAGTTTTTCAGGCATCCCCTTCAGGAGAGCCGCTTCCTTCGCCGCAATTTTTCCAGACATCGTTTACCTCGCTGTTCTTTATTTCTTGCTATTTATAAATTGTTTGTGTTTTTTAACCCAAACCCAATCATCCATACATCCATCAATCCATTCATCCGTCATCCTCCGGGATGACACTTTTCAAAAATCCGTGTCAAGAGCCTTGAGCACTTCGAGCACCGCCTGACGGAAGGCCGGATAGTCGGATGGACTCAGCATCGGCTGGCTCAGTTCTATGGTGGCGATGCGCTCCCGCACGCCGCCTTTGTTCGAGAAAACAACACTGGCTTTGAATCCCGGCGCTTCGGTCTTGAACGGTGCTGGAAGGGCAGGCTCAGGCAATGTGCTTTTGCAGCTCAGTTCCTGCGCGACCTTCAAAGGCTGGCCGTCGTTGATCAGCAGCGGACGGTCCCTCGTCTCGGCGGCGACCATGGCCCAGAGCGGAACCGGGAAATTTATGCTGCGGAAACTGAGCCTGGCAGACTTTCCTGCAAGTACGGCGCGCAGTTCGAATGGCTTTGACAGTTCGTGCAACGGACTCAATTGCAGCTTGCTTGCAGAGAGCCCTGAAAAGGAATCATTGGTGATGTGCTGTGCCAGCGATTCCGCCTGTTTCGGGCTGAGCCTCTTGAACTGCTGTCTTAACTCGTAGTCGGCAAGACCAAGCGCTGAAACAACCATCGAGCCCTTGACGGTACCATCAGTCTGCTCCTCAAGCGAGACGATCTGCTTCAGTATATTTTCCGCGCCTGAGGGAAGCGTGACAGTCTTGAATTCGAAATTGCCCGGCTTTACAATTAATGCCGCGCGGCCGATGTCCCCTGGAGGCAATGTGCCGAAAGGCGTCGAACCGTCGGTGGCGTCGCACCAGAGTCCGTTAGGATAGCCCTCGAGCTTCGGGAAGAATGCAATCGCGTGGTTGAACTGCCAGCATGGGAAGGATACGTCGGAGAAACCACCGCGGTTGAGCAGCACAAGATAGGCGTCGATACCGAGCGAGCGAGACATCGCGGCGAGCGCGTTAGCCTTGTCCTTGCAGTCGCCGTACTTCGAGGAACAGACCTCGGATGGCAGACGCGGACGGAATGAACGGACACCCACCGGAGTCGTCTCGTAGCGAAGTTCGCAGAGAAATTCGTAGATCGACTTCACCTTTTCCGTGTCGGTCTTTGCTTCTGATGTCAGCTTGACGGCAAGCGCCTTGACGGGATCGTCCAGCTCCATGCTCTTTTCAGTGATCCGCAGCGCCCATTTCAGGAACTCATCCCAGGAGGGTAACGAACTTATCCTCATGCGCACTACGCAATCGGCGATCGGCGGATCTCCTGCGAGCGGCTCGAATGCCGGAACTTCACCGAACTTGAAAGTGCTCACTGCGCTGTAGGGCGTCTGCGTCTGTACGGGCTTGAATTCCGAACCGTAGACCTTGATGCGGCATGGCTTGTCCTTCGGATATTGGATGACGAGTTCAGCCTCCCCTACAGGAAATTCATGCTGGATCTGGAACTCCTCCTCGAACATGGGCATCTGGTTCTCAGGCTTCTCAGAGGTCTTTGATTTGAGCTCGAGCAACGCACCGGCGCAGGCGCCAGGGAATTTCAGTCGGACAAGCCGGCGGCGCATCTTTGTGTCGGTGATGGAAGGTTCAGGAGACACATTCAGAAAACTTGCATCGGGGAGGATAATCCTTGCGGAAAGGAGTTCCTTCTCGACGAATGGAGGCGAGTCTTCCAATATTAACGAACCGAAAATTTCCGAGGCGGATCCGTCCGCAAGAAAGATGGCGGTATCGGAGGTGGTCTGCACCGCATTGTCCTGGCTTACGGTCATTGATTTCTTTTCCCAGAGGAAGACAGCCTTGAAGCCGGGATGCTTTGCGGCGAGGGCCTGTCCTTTCGCCAGAAGCGCCTTCGTCTCTTCAGTTGCTGGTTCTGCGACTTTCGCAGATGCAGTCGGTCTTTCGGTCTTCACCGCAGGGACCGGAGCGGTTCCTGAGAGAGTGCTCTCCGTGAGGGTGGATTTTTCCGGCTTGGGAGCGGCGATCGCTACGGCCAGCATTTTTGCATCGGACCCGGCATAAGGGAAGGAGAGGATGTCTTTGCCGTCGAAAAGCTGAGGAGTTTCGGAGATGGCGAGTCCCTTCGACTTGTATTCCTCTTCTGTCTTTTCTGAAGCAGACTTCAATATTTCCAGGAGCGATGAAGAAGGATTGGCGGCAAATGTGTCAATGAGATGTTTCGCCATGCGCGGAGGATTGAGTTCATTGGGATCGCTCGTGGCGGTGAACAAGACCCGCGGGTGATTTTTCATGCTGTCCATGAGCCCTGCGCTCTGGCGGCAGAGGCCGAAGACGAACTGTCTGCCGGGGATCTTGTCGAGTGCCTCGGCAAGCGGTTTGTCGTAGAGGCGTTTTCCTTTCGTGGCCAGCGAGAGGCCGCGCTGGTTGATGTTGGCATCGCCGTAGATGAAGATCCAGAGCTCATCACCTTCGCGCACGCTTCCGGCCAGCTTTGCAAGGGAGGAGAGGATCGCATCTGAACTCGCCTCCGTGCTTCCCGGCAGGGATTCCGGAGACTCGAAGAATACGAGTACGCGATCTTTGGCGAAACCGTTCTTGAGCAGCAGCTCGGAGGTCCGTTTGCAATAGGAAAGGTTTTCGTCGAAGAGCTCCTGCTCCCCTGACTTGGCTCCGATTACAACTGCGTGCCTGGCTGGAGACTGCGCCTGGGAGAAAGATGGAAGAATGGCTATGCCCAGCAGCAGCAGACAGAAAATTATGCGCCTGAACTTTGTCATGTTTATATGTTCCTTGCTAATTTATAATCCAAGAACATGCCTTACGGCATTAACTACAAACGAATTTCAATCCATGTCGAATTGCACCCGTTCGTAGCCTGTCCTCCGTAGCTCATTTGGCGAAGGAGGATTAAGCCCGTGAGGGCTGTTATTCTTCTTAGTTTATTCATGTTATTTTATATTGTTTGCAACTTGTTTTTCTTTTGTATTTCGGGCAGAGCCCGCCTCAGTTTGTCATTGCATAAACTATTACGTTGATACCCATTTTGACAGCGGCTTCTTCTTTCTCAAGTGTAAACCATCCATTGCCTTTGGTCGTGCGCAGGTACTGGCTCCCCCAGCCGCAGTGGAGATCCGACGGTGAAAGAAAGATCGCCATGCGCTTGCCGATGAAGAGGGCGTGCCCTCCATGGTTCTGCCCCTGCATATATGGCAGACCGTTGAAGTCGTAGAGCGAGTGGTAGATCGCGTGATCCGCCGGCAGCTTCACCATTTCGGTGTTGAAGCTCTGCTCGATCTCCTTCCTGAATGAAATATAGAAATGGTCTCCGGTGTTGCCGATCACGCAGTCGTCGCCGAAGAGGAATCCTCCGCGCTCAAGATACTCCTTGATGTTTTTCTTCTGCAATGGACTGAGATTGAACCAGCCCTCACCTGTTATGAACAGGAACGGAAACTTCACCATCTCATCAAGGTCTTCGAGAGGGACCTCGCGCCAGAGCTTGTCGACATTGATGTTCGTGTATTTCTCGAGCGCTGTCAGGAAATGCGCATCGGCCCACGGATGGGCGTCCCATACGTCGCCAACCTTCTCCTCGGTTCCAAACTTCACCCTGCCCCAGTGGAAAGGCGCGGCGGCCTTGATGGCGCTGTTCTTCGAATCCTGCCTGGGATTCTGCGCCTGCAGGAAACAGCACAACGCCAGCACTGCAGTGAACAGCAATACCATCCGGATGCGGACTAAAACATTTGTAAATCCCATATGAAAACCTCCATTTTAAACAAGCCTGTAAAATCTGCGGACACAGAATTCCACGCACAGGAAACCAATAAGGGCTGCAAAGATCCATGCCTCGTGCCAGAGCGGACGCTCGTCCTTCTTGAGCAGCTGTTCTCCGGGTTCAGGCAGCCAGCCCGCAAGCTTCAGCCCGGAAAGGTTGTCGGCGCAGAGTCCGTTGTTGAGGGAGGCAAGATACTTGAGTCCCGCAAGATCCGGTTTCAATATCGCCATTTCCCTCAATGCAGGAGCTTCGCCTCCGGCGAGCGATGATTCGGCTATCAGCTCTTTTCCCTTAAAGGCCTTCAGGATGCAGCGCGAACCTGGCGTCAGTGCGACTTCGCCCTTGTATTCACCGGGCTTGCCTGACGGACTTAGGATCAGGGCCTGCTGCTTGCCATTGCGTTCGGAGCTGAACGAGATCTCCTCGAATTTGACAGTTCCCGGAGGAATGAAAAAATAGATGGGCACAGGAGTGTTCGCCGGAACAAGCGAGGATGCCAGGCGCCAATGCGGCTGGCGCATGTGCCCTCCACCGAGCCATGACACGAAATTCTCCCAGAACCTGTCGAAGTCCTTGCTCTTGGAGCTTATCGAGAGGCGCCAGCGCCAGAGAGGATCGGTCGCAAGTATTGCAGAGCGCCCATGCCCGAAAGGCTGTACGGCCAGAAGGACGCGCGGTCCGTTTTCCGGCGTGGAGAACTCGGGATGCACAGCCAGGACTGTCGCGCCGGGCTTGGCTTTCTCCACCAGTGCGCAGTCCTCGAAGAGCGGAAGCATCTTTGCATTGAATTTGCCTTCGAACCGGGCGTACTCGAAGAGAGGGGATTCCGCGCCTGCCGCCGTAGCCAGAAGCCTTGTCATGGGTGGTACGTCCATGCTGCCGCGTGCCGCCTGCACATTCTTTTCCATCGCGAGGTTGGCCCTGTAACGGCTCATCTTGTCAAGGAAGCTCCGGGTCTTCCCGTCGAGCTGTCCGCTGTTGCCCGTATTTGGATCCACGAAGCTCACCGGCAGGAATTTTTCCACGGGGCTGTTGACATATTCCGAGGCCGCCTCGGTGTTTGCGATGATGAAGAGGACCGAACCGCCGCCGGAGATGTAGTATTTGAGCTGGGCCTCCATCTCCGGGGTGATCTGATGCCTGCGCAAGTTCATGAGGATCGCAACGTCATACTCCGCGAGTTCCTCTGGAGAAACAAACTGCGCCTTTATCTTCGATGGCACTCCGGTCTTAGAGCCCAGCACGTCGGGGGCGAATCGCACAGCTATCTCTGCGTGCTCGCTACGCTCGAATGCGCTCTTGAGATAGCGCGCCCCGAAATCGAGCGATCCCATGAACAGGAGAACCTTCGTGCGTTCCTTGCTGACTCCGTATACGCTCCAGATCACGGACGCCGCCTTTTTCCCTCCATAGCTTGCAGTCGCCTCGAATACATGGGGCCCCTTGTCCTTTATAGGAAGCTCGCAGCTGACAGTTCTGCCTGCGCCGCTGCTTGAGCTGTGCGCCATTTTTTCCTGCCACAGTACTTTGTCGCCTTCCTTGATGCTCACTTCAAGCGGCTGTGTGGCTTCCAGGCCTGCGTATTTCGCAACTAGTGTCACTGGAACGCTCGAACCTGCACGGACCGCGGGAGGCGCCTCCACCCTGATAAACTCAAAGGACTCCTTGGACTTGAGAGGCATCGCCGCCGGGACAAAGAGATGGGGCGGAGCTCCGTTGTTGAGTGCCTCGGCCGCAAGATCGATCGATTCGCCGCCGGTGTCAATGCCGTCCGTCATGCAGATCACAGCCTGGACACCGTCCGCCGCGAACTGCTTCGACCACGTTGAAAGGTTCTGGTAGAACGCGGTGGAGAGCGGTGCGGCATCAACGTTTGCGGGGGATATCTCTTCGGGTATTTTAAGAGGACGCAGCCCTTCGGCGAAGGCGTAATACTTCAGCTCGCAGTTTTTCAGCTGCGGAAGCACGGATTCCCGGAAGGACCTTATCGATTCGTCGATACGGCTGCCAGTTTTTGAGCCGTTGATCTTCATGCTTGCCGACTCGTCGAAGACCACTGCCAGCTTTGTCTTGGCGTCCTCCCTGATCTTTTCCTCCTTTACCGAACTTGGTGCACAGAGGCAGAAGAGAAGAAGCAGCAGGAAGGCGCCTCTCAGGGCAGAGAGGAGGAGCTTCGGAATCTGGGGCATCTGCCGGAGAGTGTACCGGTAGGACAGTCCTGTGAGCAACAGCATTCCCAGGACTGTCGCCAGAAGCCCGACAACCCCCCCGGGGAAGTTCCATTGAAAATGCTCAGCGATCACAGTACTCCTGCATTCTTGAGACAGTGGTCAATTATGGTTAAGGTTCCCTTAAGAAATACAGTCGGGAAGATAGTCAGAAATGAGGCATAAATCAAGCCGGCCACGACAAAGAACAATGGTTTCCCAGTTTCAATCTGCGCTTAACGCTCATCTGTCATCCACCCTGCGGCCTGCCCTGAGCTTGTCGAAGGGATGCGGGGTTGGATGCATGGAAATCGTTCAAATTATAATCGCTCTTTCCAATATTCGGGAAATCTCTTATGGTGGGCTATGGCAATAATCCAAATGAAATCTTCATGAATGGAATAGACTATTTGGTAGGGAAATCTTTTGGTTGAAAATCTTCTTGTCCCGTCATCTCGTAATGACCATATCTCAGGATTCTCTGCAATCTTAAATACATCTTCTTTGATTTCACGCTCTAAATCAAGTCCCAGGCCGGGGTAGATGTGCTCAAAATACAGCTTCTGAAAGCTCAATGTCAGCCTCCTCCAGGAAGAGCACTTTTCTCATCTGTGCTTTGCCTCTATCCTGGAGAAAACATCAACGGCAGGTATTCCAACTGCTTTTCCAGACTTGATCTTCTTGATCCTTTTCTGAATCTCCTTTTCAAAGTCTCCGGAATATTTAGTTTTTCCGTCCATGCCTACGATAAGGTCATGGATCAGCTGGCCTCTTTCCGGCAGGGTGAGTGTAAACGCCTTGTTTTCTATTTCCTGTAAAACTGTCATTGGAACCTCTAGAATTTTAGAATAATCTAATTCCAAATAATAAAACTTCAATTGGAGTCATTGGCCGAACGCTCAGGCATCTGCGACGGTACTCCGTTCGCATAATGCCATATAGTTAGAGCTTAAATCTAAATGATTTATTGCAATTTTTACAGATATATA
>MHBH01000076.1 GCA_001804805.1 Lentisphaerae bacterium GWF2_49_21 | reverse complement strand
GTAAGTTTTCGTGCATCATTTTTTCTCATATCCAATACGATAGCACACAATAAATAAAAGTCTATACTATTATGAGACGATTAGTAACTATATTATATTATAGGATAAAACGGATAGGAGTTAAAAAATGTACAAAATGAATCCGCCTGCGGTTTTCGCACATGAGAGCGTCATGAAGAACAGGAAGTACCGGGCCGGTGTCGAACGTCTCGTCAAGGCGCTTGTGGAACCGCGTCAAATTGAAACATACACCGACGACCAGCTGCCTATGCTGATAAAGGAGCGGCAACTGCTCAAGAACCGTGTCCCTATGGGAACTCTTTCCGAGGTCAAGGATCCGATCCTGCTGTTCAACACCTTCCGTTTTAAGGACGAGGCCGCCGCACGGGCCCGAGGCAAAAAGCTCAAGGACGCAGACATCGATGTACGGGGCGAACTTCTCGGTCTGAATGCGTTCAACTGGTCCAACTACAACCTTGACGGGGATCCGGACCGCATGCACAAGGTCTGCCGTCCCTGCTGGCGCATCCATCTCCAGGCTGGCTGTCTGCACCGCTGCATGTACTGCGGACTCGGAGGACTTCTGGTGAGCATGGTGAACGTGGACGAATACTGCCTTCACCTTAAAAAACTTATGGACCTCCATCCATGGCAGAAGACTTATCTGCTGGACGACGATGCTGATCCGCCAGGGCTCGAACCCGAACTCGGATGTCTCGGCGAACTGATCGAATTCTTTGGCACGCTCAAGGACAGGTATCTTATAATCCACACGAAGACCTGGAACACCGACTGGCTCCGGAATCTCAAGCACAACGGCAACACCATCATTGTTTGGAGCCTCAGCGGTCCGACGCAGAGCCGTAAAATCGAACCTAACGCCGGTACGACCGAGGAGCGCATCGAAGCGGCGCATATCGCCGAGGAGGCAGGCTATCCGATCCGCTACAAGTTCAAGCCCATCATACCTGTGCGCAACTGGCGGCGCGAAGCCGCTGAGACCATTGATCTCGCCTTCTCCAAGACGCATCCTGACGTGATCAGCATCTGCTGTTTCATGTGGATGAACGTGGACGAAATGAAAAAGCGTCTGGCGCCCGTAATAGATCTTCTGGATCCGGAATTCCTCAAAAAGGCGGAGGAAAACCGCGGCAAGGCTGAGAATCCGAAAACCCAGCCATTTCCAGACGATGTCCGGACGGAGATCTACTCCCACTATCTTTCGGAGATCCGGAAGCATGACAAGTCCATCCCAGTTTCCCTCTCGACGGAAAGCTGGCAGATGTGGACACAGTTCGCGAAGAAAATGGGAATGACGGCAACAGATTACGTGTGCGGATGCGGACCTCAGGCGGTACCGGGATTGAAAAAGCTGGAGTGCCATCCGTTCACGACGGCAGTACGCAACGATGGCGGACAAATCCCATGCGTGACTCCGCCATATAAGCTTTAGGATTTCTCGCACCCGCTTCGCTCAAGTCGGAGATCCCGGCCCTTTCAGGCGTCGGGAACACAAAGGCACAGAGAAAGTAAAAAGAAAGCTTTTCACCACGAAGCCTGACCGTGCCGGGACGGCCAGGGAATACAGAAGCTCATCCTTCGACTATGAGCTCAGGACAGGCGAAGTTAAATTCTCTTTGGAGAATCGGCTCTCCTCTGCTCCGGCAGAGGGAATATACGGGAAATGCATGAGAATAAGAACAAGTTTTTATTCTCATGCATTTCCCGTATCACAGGGCGAACATGTTCGCCTGAGCCGAATCAAGCAGAAAATGAATTAAAATAAACTTTGTGCCTCTGTGGCTTTGTGAGAGAATAATCTTCTTGTTTAGTCTGTGAAGGTCTGTGGCCAAAATTCATCCACGGGCTTTCAGCAGCATCCTCAGCGGATGGAGTTCGTCTTCAAGGCTCAGTGGCATCTTGCCTTTACCGAGAAGAGAAGCTGCAAACATATCGAAGTAATCCTTGGCTTCACCTTTGATCTCAATCGGTCCGCAGTCCTTTTCATTCAACACAAGCCGAGTCCGAGTTCCACCGTCAACCGCCTCTATGAATCCTTTTGTCCCAAAGATCCTGAGGGATTCGTTCCCCCAGCTTGGAAACGCGCGGGGATTGAGATAGTTGGCAAGCGCAGAGGCTATGCCTCCGTTCTCAAGCTTTATCAGATATGAAACCGCCATACGCAGATCTCCTTTTTTCGTACTACCGAGTTTTGTCTGGGCAATTTCAATATTTGCGATCTTCGCACAAGCGACATGTTCGATGAAGCGCATCGCATGTATCCCAACCTGCAGCATGAGTCCGCCGTCGACATCCTCGTCCTGCGGACGCGTATCGAAATAAGGATATGACTTCTGTGCGAGCACCTGGACAACAGTTCCGATCTTCCCGGATTGAACAATTTTCCTCATCTCCAGATAAGGCTGTTCGAAGGCCGTACCAGCCATTTCATGGAAGATCCTGCCGGTGGATTTTGATGTCCTGATGATCTTGTCAAGTTCCTTTACCGTCATTGCGCAGGGCTTTTCAGCATAAACATGCTTTCCGGCCTTCATGCATTTGACCGCATGCTTTTTCTGTTTGGAACGTTTTGGCGAACAGAGGGAAACCAGGTCGATGTCCTTGTCGGCGATCAGTTCATCGAGACTGGAATATATTTTTACAGATTTCCCGAGTGTTGCAATTGTCTTGTCATCGAAACCTGCCACGGCATGCAGTTCCGCCAGAGGATGATTCTGAAGCAGCTTATGTATCTGATGCCCGTTGGTGCCATACAGTCCGACTTTGATCTTCTTATTCATGTGTTCTCCGTTATTGTTCAATGAAATATAAAAGAACATGCCTTGCGGCATTAACTACAAACGAAATGCAAAATCATTGGAAATTTGTTCGTAGCCTGTCGCGCCGTCCTGTCACGGCGTAGGCTTTGCGTAGACGGAAGCTTCTTTGCGTAGGCGGATCAAGCTCGCAAGAGCTGTTCTTCGATTGAAGTCCATAAAAAATCATAAAAATGCGCCATACGGCTTGAAATGCAAGAGGCTTATTGTTACATTAACAACAGATATATACGATAACATTAACTGGAGGCGCTGTGGAAACCAGGATGTCAGCGGCACGATGCGGGATTCAGTATGCCGGATCTAAGCTCCGGGATCTTTTCCGCAGGCATCCAGCATCCGGCATCGAATTCCAATCGGTCGTCAGTCATCAGTCGTCTGTCCTCTCTTTCCGCCATCCAGTGTCCTCCTGCGCAAGGCCTGCGGCGGACAGGTCGCATTTTACCCTTATCGAGCTACTCGTGGCCTGCCAGCCGAAGTTACCCGTTAGGGGACGTAGGCCAATTCAAACAAAGTTTACTTTGATTGAATTGCTCGTGGTCATTGCGATCATCGCAATTTTAGCGGCCATACTGCTGCCTGCTCTCCAGCAGGCCAAGGAGACCGCAAGGCGTGCCGTGTGCCTGGGCAATATCAAGCAGCTGAATCTTGCATTCGCCACATATACCACCGATTTTGATGAACTGATCCCCCTGCTCTGCCTGACCCACTACATGGGGCACGGATGCCCGGCATGGCGTGCTTCTCCAGCGGTAATCACTATGATGACGGATTATCTTAACACCAACACGTATCCCTATAACAGCATCCTGCTCTGCCCCTCGGGGAAAAAGCCTGACAACTGGTTGGCCAACTGGTGGGATATGGATTCCTCATACATATGGCATGGCAACAACTTCGGCGGTTTCTGCATGTGCGCGGACAACCCGTCATACAGCCCGCCTCCATATCCGGAATTCCGCATAAAACACCTGCTGAAAATGCAGAACTGGGGAGGGAGCGGCTATCCAGTTATCCTGTTCATAGACCGTGTAAAGGTCTACAAGGCACCGTTCCCCGCAGATCCGACCTTATACAATAATCATGGCAGCTACTATAATCCCACAGGCGGCAATGTCGGGCATCTGGATGGCAGCGGAGCCTGGTATCCATACAACAGCAACACGTGGCAGCGTTATGGCGGAGGGGAACGTCCCGGGGAAACCACCTCCCATTCATACAATTCAAGCGGTGGCTCGCGCATCATGGCCGGTCCTGGAAACGGTGGGACCAAGTCTGCTTTCCAAGGAAGCAACGACTGTAGCACAATGCGTGCTTCTTTTGCTTCAGTGCTTGGGAATTAAAATTAAATTGACAAGTAATCTGAAAATTAAACAGGAATTGGAAATGAAAAAAAACATTGTCGGGATCGGATTCGTTGTTATTGCAGTTCTATCATTTTCATCATTTGAGCTCCGCGCAGATGTCAGGATGCCCACCATTTTCGGGAATCACATGGTACTCCAGCGGGATATCAAGATCCCGGTATGGGGTTGGGCGGAATCTGGAGAAGACGTGACTGTGACGCTGGGAGACAGGAGCGTAAAGACGAAAGCCGATGCTAATGGGAACTGGCGGGTCGATCTGGAAAAGGCCTCTGCAAAAAGCGAGCCGCAGGTTTTGACGGTGACGGGAAAAAATACACTGAAATTCGAAGATGTCCTGGTCGGGGACGTCTGGATCTGCTCGGGACAGTCGAACATGGCGATGCATGTTGCAAACTGCATCAACTCCGAGGCTGAGGTCAAGTCGGCCGATCTTCCTCAAATACGCCATTTCAAGGTCCGCAACACGATGCTTCCCGCCGCAGCCAGCGACGTCAACGGCAACTGGGAGGTTGCATCTTCCGCAACCGTGTCCGGATGGACGGCGGTCGGCTATTTCTTCGGCCGTGAACTGCACAAGCATTTGAAAATCCCCATCGGCCTCATCAATACTTCATGGGGAGGAACACGTGTCGAAGCATGGATCAGCCGCGAGGTCCTCGCCACCCTGCCGGGCACGGAGGGCGATCTCAAGCAACTCGACGGGATGAATAATAATTTCGATAAAATACAGGAGGAGCAGAAGAAGAATTCGGAGTCCTTCCTGGTCGAATACCGCAAGCTTGAAGCACTGGAAACAGACGAGGCGCATCTTAAGAAATATTCCGATCCGGCTCTGGACGACAGCACCTGGAAAGAGATAGATACGCCGATGAACTGGGAAGTCGCAGGGCATCCTGGGCTCGATGGCGAAGTGTGGTATCGCCGGACAGTAGATATTCCTGCAGGCTGGGCTGGCAGAGATCTGGCGCTGGAACTTGGACCAATCGACGAGATCGACACCTCCTATTTCAACGGCGAGAAGGTCGGTGGCATGGGAACGATCAAACCTCTGGAAACCCGTTTCTGGAGCCAGCCTCGCCACTACACGGTTCCGGGCCGGCTGGTGAAGGAAGGCAAGGCTGTAATTGCCATGCGCATTGTCGACCAGATGGGCCAGGGCGGCCCCTGGGGCGGAGAGGCCAAGGACATGTTCCTTTCTCCTGCCGATGCAAAAGGTGATCTTCAGTCACGCATTTCCATGGCTGGCAAATGGCGTCATTATGTTGCGTTCGCGCTACCCAACAAGCCTGGCGATCCATCAAATCCCAACACCGCTTCCGTACTTTATAATGGCATGATCAATGGTTTGATTCCATACGCTATCAAGGGAGGCATATGGTACCAGGGCGAGTCTAACGCAGGTAATGCCTATGAATACCGTGTCCGGTTCCCGGCGATGATCAACGATTGGCGCGCCCGCTGGAAACAGGGAGATTTTCCGTTTTTCTGGGTCCAGCTTGCAAACTTCATGAAAGCTCCCGAGAAACCAGAAAACACCAACTGGCCAGTTGTGCGGGAATCGCAGAACAAGACTCTCTCTCTGCCGAATACTGGAACCGCGCTGGCCATAGATATCGGCGACGCCAAAGATATCCATCCGAAGAACAAGCAGGAAGTTGGAAGGCGCCTGGCTCTGGCGGCGGAAAAAGTAGCTTACGGCGAAACACTGGTGTATGCCGGCCCGACGTACAAGTCGATGACAGTCGAGGGCGACGCGATCCGCATCCGCTTTGACAATATTGGTGGTGGCCTGGAAGTCAAGGGCGGTGAACTTAAGCATTTCGCGCTTGCCGAGGCAGGCAAGAATTTCGTCTGGGCCAAGGCAAAAATAGATGGCGACTCGATCGTGGTCCAGGCAGATGGCGTGAAAGCGCCCGTTGCCGTCCGTTACGCGTGGGCGAACAATCCCGATGGCTGTAATCTCTATAACAAGGAAGGATTGCCAGCCAATCCATTCCGTACCGATAATTGGCCGGTCGTGACCCAGCCGTCCGGGAAGTAGGGACGAGCCTGTCCCATGAATTCATGAACGATGGATCGCGCAGATTGTATTTCCGAAGAACTGGGGAGATTTCATATTCCAGAGATAAGGACAAATATTATAAAGGAAAATATTATGAACATGAAACGGTCACTCTCTTTGTTTGCATCCATCATCCTTTTGTCGTCGATAAATGCCCAGGAAGCACAAAAAATCACTATTCCCCCAAAGGAGGTCGTGCTCAACGTCCCATATTCCGCGCCATCCGACGGATTCCTCAGTCTCGCCCTGTTCAACGACCGCGGCCAACTCGTCCGCAGCCTGCTGTATGGCAAGTCCGTGAAGGCCGGTGCTGGTTCGATCACGTGGGACGGCACGAGCGATCTCGGTATTCCACAGCCTGCAGGCAGCTACTCGACCAAGTCGATCTTCTTCAAGGAGAAACCGAAGCTTGAATATGTCATGACCCTCGGTAAAAGCGGAAATCCTCCCTATAGGACACCCGATGGCAAAGGCGACTGGGGTGGAAACCTCGGTGGACCTTCGGCGATCTGCTCCAACTCCGACAGCGTCATGATGGTCTGGGGCTGTGTCGAGGACAACCAGGTCACCGGCATCCAACAGATGGATGCTGACGGCAACATCAAGATGCGCTACTTCTCGTTCTATCCCTGGGACAGCCGTCTCGCCGGAGCGATGGACGACAGCAACTTCTACCTTGGAATCCTGAACGGCGAGAAAAAGCAAGTCGAGATCGCCGTCTATGAACTTGGCAAGCCACGCGGTAAGATACTTGTCGCACTTCCAACAAAACCTCACGAGGAACAAGGAGATACTCGCTGGCACGGACGTTTCACCGCGACGATGGACGGCATGGCCCTCAACGCAGATACGGTATTCGCCACCATCAAGGCCGACGACGCACTTTTCATTGTCGACCGTGCAACCGGCAAGATCCGCAAGCAGATAACTATTGCATCACCGCGCGATGTGAAAGTTTCCAATGGCGGACTCATCGTCCAGAGCGGCAATAAGATCATCCGGCTCAAGCTGACTGGCGAAGTTGAAAAAACTCTTGTTGACGAAGGCGTATTGACCGATCCTCGCGCACTTGCCGTGGATGCGAAGGGCGGTTTCTTCTCGAGCGGCGCCAATGGACAAGTCGCCCGTTTCAGCCCTGAAGGAAAACTTATTTCAAAACTCGGCAAGGAAGGCGGTTCTCCAAAGACTGGCCGTTATCAAGCCGACGGGTTTGGCAGCATCACCGCAATGACTTTGGGCCCCAAGGACGATTCCCTGTGGGTGCAGGATGTCAATACTGGTTTCCCTCGGACTTCGCGCTGGTCGCTGGATGGCAAACTCAAACAGGAGTGGTTCACATTCAAGCTCGATCTCTACGCCCCGACCATCAATCCCGCCAATCCCAACGAGATCCTCGCAACAAGCTGCGCATTCGCCGACGAACCCGGCATCCGCACCTATGAAGTTGACTGGGCCAAAAAAACCTGGCGCCCAAGCTGGTTCTATGACAATACATGGGCGGAAATGTTTTCCTGCACCGACGTCTACCTCGGCTACGAGCATGGCGGAAATCCTCTGACAAAGCCGCGCGGCGGTAAATCGCCATGGCCCATCTTCCACTTCTCAGGAAGAGATTTCGTCTCCCATGACGGCAAGAACTATTTCATCAACGAAGGAGGCAACGACGACGGCGCCATCTTCCAATATTCAGCCGACCACAAGCCCAAACCAGTCGCCCTTGTCGGCTACCACCACGTCGCGAAGCGTGACGACGGCAAGTATGAAGGCAGTTATGACCAGGGCCAGAATCAATGGATGACCTGGGCCGATCGGAACGGCGACGGAAAAATGTCCGCCGATGAAATCACGCACGTAAAAAACGTACCTGCTCTCGAAGGCGTCATCAGAGTCGCCTCTGGACAACTCGACACCAATCTCAATGTCCACCTCCAGATGCTCACCAAGGACAGCAAAACCCGTTATGACTATTTGCTCCCGCCCAAGGAAATCCTGCCAGGCGGAATTCCGGTATATGACTGGTCGATGGTGCAGAAGACTCCCGCATCGCAGCCTAGCTTCGCCGGTGGCGACGGTACAAAGGAAGTCCGTCATCTTGGGATGCCGATTCCGCTCCAGGCCGATGATGGCCTTTACGCATTGGTCAGACCGGAGGCGAAGACGAAACTCGATCTTCCTGGAATCGACGGCGCAGGCTGGTGGGCCAGCCGCAACTGGCGCAACAAGCTCGTAAAGTTCGATAAGAAGACAGGTGAAGTCCTCTGGGCCGTAGGCCGCCGCGCACCCGGCGTTGCGGAACCAGGCCAGATGTATCATCCCGTAGCCTTGTCAGGCAAAGGCGGAGATGCGCTCTTCGTTCCCGACACACTCGGTCCTGTCTGGATCTGGCACACGGACGGACTTTTCCTCGGACACCTCTTCAAGGATCAGCCTGCCGGTGAAACCGACATCCCAATCGATCAGGAACAATATGGTGAAATCCAATCTACATTTGCCTTTACTCATCCGCAGTCCAAAAAGATCTATCACATCGGCGCTGGCTGCGAAACTCGCATTCATGAAGTTACGCTGCCTACAGTTCAACGGCTGGCAAGTAGCTCCGTCACACTAAGCGCCGAACAGGCAAAGGATGCTCAACCTTGGGA
The DNA here is from genome assembly GCA_001804805.1 of Lentisphaerae bacterium GWF2_49_21. GTDB lineage: Bacteria > Verrucomicrobiota > Lentisphaeria > Victivallales > GWF2-50-93 > GWF2-50-93. The sequence goes on along the minus strand of MHBH01000076.1, from coordinate 94,698 downwards.
TCCCGATGGCGTAGCACCGACAGAAAAACCGACGATCGCAGTCACCCCTGCTCCTGGAAATGTCTCCGGCGCAGTAAATGTCAAAGTTGATGGCAACTTGGACGGACGTGAAGGATGGTTCGGACTGAACGGTTCAAAGAATCCGCAGATGCTCATCCTGCTTGACGGACAGGCACTGGCATCAGTCAGGGCGATGTATGATGAAAAGAATCTTTATCTAGCTTATACTATCTGGCATTCGGCCGGCCCGTCGAACAGCGGAAGCGAACTGCCCTACGCACCATTCGTCAGCGGAGCATATGTCGACTTCTCCATCGCGCCCGACTGGTCCAAGCAACAACGTCGCGAAGTCCGCGAAGGAGATTTGCGTGTCATCCTCGCCCGTGTCAGCAATGGTACTACCGCTGAATCCAACTTCAACCAAGGTTTCTGGCAGAAGAAGGCCGGAGGAACAAATCCTCGGACCATTTCATCGCCTGCAGCAATAATCAAATTCGATCAGATCACCACCGTCCCCGGCCTTCAGGCAGCCTACAAGGTAAATCCGAAGGATGGACGTTCTGGAAAAATTCAATACACTGTAGAAGTTGCAGTTCCTCTTGCGAGCTTGGGATTGAGTGATGTCGCTGGCAAGACGATCGGATTCGATGCGTCGGTCGGAATTGCGAATTCCGCAGGAGACCAGCGCGAACGCGCGGCACACTGGGCCGGTCTCAGCGAGGGTAAAGTGGTCGATCGTCCCGGAAGTTCCGAACTCCTGCCGCACACCTGGGGAACGATGAAATTTGCTCCGGCAGGAAAGTAAAATTAAAAGGATAATATCAAGAACATGCCTTGCGGCATTGACTACAAACGAAATACAAAATCACTGGAATTTGTTCGTAGTAGCTCGTGTTCGAGCGTTCTTAACGGAACCATAAAGGACTGAAGAACGCGCAAACATGCGCTACTACAAACGAAATATATAATCAATGAGAATTTGTTTGTAGCATGTCGCGCCGTAGCATCTTAGCGAAGGCGGATTAAGCTCGTAAGAGCTGTTCCACGGAGCGCTGGCCTCCGGCCGGCTTTGTTTGTAGTTAAGCTCGCAAGAGCTGTTCTTAATATTTATTTTATCCTGACCATCCACGGCATCATTTCGTCCGGCTGTTTCGCCAGGCGTATTACGCCATACCATCGAGTGTTCCAGGGATGTCCGTCCTCGGACCACATGAGATGAGTGACACCGTTCGGTCCTTTATGATTCCACCAGAGGGAGAATCCCAGGTCAGAGCTTTCAGGCCACGAGGACATATCCAATAGATCATAAGGAATGAAAAGCTCTAGGAACGCTCCATAATCCGTCTTTTTCCAATTCACGGCAAGTCCTGTTGCTTTCTTTGAAGTCTCGCCTTTTGATACTTTGAAGATTCCGTTCTTGTCTTTGCTTCCCGAAACCCAATAGTAAGGTCCCGGCGTACCGAGGAGTTCCGGTTTGCGAGTATCGAAGAACATTGTGAAGTTATCGTTTTCCACGGAGCCGTTCGCCCTGATGGCCATGAATATCCCGTCCTTGCCGACCTTTGTTGACCATTGAAGCATGCATTCATCTGGACTTGTCCGCTTATCATCTGCACCCTTAACCCAGCGCGCCTGGCACGGCTCACCGACCACAGACCATTTATTCTCTGTCCATTCCTTGTCCTCGCCATCGACAACAGCCTCATCTTTCACTGCTGATGAATATCTGCAGAATGCGAGTTCCGCAACAGCATATCCATTGGGCACTTTTCGGATCAGCGGAATCCTGCCGTTGTCCCGGTTTGCAGGCAAATCTACTTCCATCTTTTCGCCATTGTCGAGACGGACTTGGATTTTTGGACTTTCCGCGACCATGCACTCGCGGACGAAAGTAGCAGTTCCCAACGGAGCTGAAATGCCGAATGCATTGATCTTCCCATCAGAAAATATCAGCGTGGAGATTATAGGATTTCCAGGAGCCAGACAGGTGATCGCAGGATATTTCAAAAGATCCTCAGGCTTCAACACATCAGGCCATTCGACTTTGAATTCTGCAGCTTCGCCGGGTTTCAGATTGTATTCCCCAGGGCCCTGGAGAACGACCGGCCCGCATTCCAGGCGCGGATAGACGGCAAGCTTTCCAGACATGGCTTTATCTGACTTATTCGTAATCGAGATCGTGCTTTTCACTCCTGAATCCGTCCAGACGCTGACAGCTTTCTTTTCCAGCAGTTCCGGAACTTTCCTGCAGGCGATTGCATTATAGACCGCTTTCGCCATCATCAGATGCCCAAGTGCGTTCGGATGGATCGTATCGCCTTTTCCGTCAGTCTCGATCATCGAAGCAAACTGCTTTGAATATGAAGGCGGATACAGTGGCCACATTTTTAAGGCGGACTCCTCAATCGTTGCGCCTCCATCACCCCAGATCGCAGTGAATGTCTCAGCGCATGGGATTTTCATTTTAGCTGCGAGAAGTTCAACCGATTTCGCAAATCCTACCGTACGGAACGCGTATTCCGGAGGATTCGGATCAGGTCTTGAATCATCCTTCTTTACAGGGATGTCTATATGCGGAGTCGGCTGTAGGAATATTGTGTCGGAGCCGCATTCGTCGGCAAGATGTTTCGCCAGCCATTCATACTGTTCCAAAAAACCATCAAGCGAGCATCCGCATATCTGGTCGTTGAGCCCGTACATGATCATTGCAAAATCAGGCTTGAGGGTAACGGCATCCTCCTTGAAATTCCTCACGGAAGCATCAATGGAGCGTCCAGGGTATGAGCGGTCGACAACGGTAATGTTCCTGTTGCCCGTGGCTCTTGAAAGCATCGCTGCAAGCATGTTCTCGAAGTCGCCGGTATTCGTGACTGAATCTCCCATTGCCAGGATCTTGAATGGTTCGCCTTTTAGAATTTTATCAGCTGCCCTTGGAAGGGCAAGCCGCATCACTTCCGGATCAATTTTTGGCGGAGGATTCATAGCCAGGAAACGGATGTCGGACTTCGCGTCATTCTTAAAGGTCAGGACGTGTATCCCCTCCGCAAGTGGCTTCAGCTGGATCTTCCCGTCTTTGACCGTGGCCTTTCCGCTCTCCGACGGCCCCCAACCTCCACGGGTGATGGTCTTCAGCTCATATTCCGCTTCGCCATCAGGCGCCTTACACGAAATCTCCGCCGTCTCATCTGTAAAATAGTATTTGACAGGGACGGATTCCTTGGGGGCGGCAAGCATGACTGCGGCATAAAACACAAAGCACAAGACGAAAGGAATCTTGATTTTCATAGTCACCATTATAGTTGATTTCATGATATACTTTATAAATAGCACTATATCCTATAAAGTGAAATCCCCTACGGCATTTTTAGATGACTTTCCAAAGTTCAGGCAATAACATTCCTCCTTGTGATCATGTATGCAGAAATCATGATTCAGGCTAAAGCCTGTACTCCAAAAGCGTCTATCCTAACGGCAACAGTAAATTGCAAAACTCCCTAGTTTGGAGTCCAGCCTTTAGGCTGTCTTAATTTACTACGAGGATCATCAAATAGTTTACATATAATAGATGCAAATTGAAATTTAAGGAGCGCCGGTCTCCAGACCGGCTCTTGATGCCGACCTGGAGGTCGGCGTTCCTCAATGTAAACTATTTGATGCACACATTAGCAACACCATATACAAAACACAAAACCTCATCCCTTCTTCACAGGAACTCGTGTTGAATTCTGCACCATCTCGATCCAGCTCCTGACCTCGTCCTCGTCAGGAAACTCCTTGCATGAAAGCGGATATTCCTTCCCGATGCGGGAGCTCTTGGACTTTCCAAGCGGATGATAAGGCAGGATGTTGATTTCAATTATATTAGAAAGCCTGTTTGCGAGCTTCGCAATTTCCAGGAGATGGTTTTTCCGGTCGTTCAGCTTCGGTATTATCGGACAGCGGAGCACGGATTTCGCTCCAAGGGAATCCAGTTCGACAAGGTTGTTCACGATGATGTCCTGCGGCACGCCTGTGCATTTCAGATGCCGTGCCGGATCGCTCTCCTTGAAGTCATACAGGAAAATGTCAACGTTGCGAAGCACTTCCTTATATCTTTCCATCGGAGCATACCCGCTTGTCTCAAGACAATTGTGGAGCTTGTGTTTCTTTGCATCTTCAAGAAGTGCCTTCGTGAACTGGAACTGAGCCATCGGCTCGCCGCCGGAAATTGTCATCCCTCCGTTTGAAGTCTCATAGAACGGTACATCCTTCAGCACCTCGGACATCACTTCCTCCACGGTCATTTCCTTCCCAATCAGCTCGAGTGCTTTCGAATAGCATTCCATCGTGCACTTCCCGCATCTCAGACATTTCGCCCGATCATACGAGTGCCCCTTGCCGTCGATCGCGTGGCACTTGTTCGGACATGTCGCAGCGCAGTATCCGCACAGTATGCATTTCTCGGAGATGAACGAGATCTCAGGCTCTTTGCCTTTTGATTCTGGATTATGGCACCAGAGGCAATCAAGAGGACAGCCTTTCAGGAACACGGTCGTCCTGATTCCCGGTCCGTCGTTGATCGAGAACTTCTGGATGTCGAAAACTATACCGGAAACATTCTTCATACTCATCACATTTCCTTTTCCCTTTCGCCTTCTAAAAGATAACCACAGAGACCTCAGAGAAAGATATATTTATATAAATATATCAAGACTGACTTTCAGTTGGCGTGTGGTATTAAGACAAGTCCCTATTCTCTGTGCACTCTTAACAACTAAACCAATTCCCCTTTATTTGTTTTCGAGAACACAGATTTATTTCTCAGTGACCTCTGTGGTTCTCTTAATAATTTATTCTTGCAGCATCTTCCTTCATAGCCGGCTGAACTCCGTCCTCAGCATGACCTCTTCTTTCATTTCCGGTGAAAGCCTCGTGAAATAATCAGTATATCCTCCGATCCTGACCACGAGATCCCTGTATTGCTCAGGATCCCTTTTCGCCTCCTCAAGCGTCTTACGGCTTACCACGTTTATCTGCGTTTCAAATCCACCTCTCTTGAGAAATGTGGCTATTAATGCATAAAGCCTTTTCACGGCTTCAGATGACTCAAAAAGCTCTCCGGAAAACTTCATGTTATATGCGAGCCCTCCGATAAGGAACGAATGATCCCATGAAGTCGCTGAAAGGATTGAGGAAGTCGGTCCGTTCTTTTCGCGTCCCTGTGCAGGTCCGCCGCCATCTGCGAAGGGGAATCCTTTTCTCCTTCCGTCCGGCGTTGCACCACACTCGGATCCCAGTCGTTCATGCATGATCCAGCAGAAGGCTCCCGGAATAAAATGGGTTTTCCCTGGATTCACCCTGTGCTTGGCGCATTCTTTCTTTATGAAATCAGCCGTCTTGTGGACGATGCTGTCGACATTTCCACAGTTGTTCCCGTATTTCTCATAGTTGTCGAGAAAGCGGAGCCTGACATTCTCCTGCCCCTTGTAATCTGAATCCAGAATCCTCTTGAGACCGCTGAAATCCAAGTTCCTGCTTATGAAAACCTCGTTGTTGATGACATGCAGTGAATCTGCGAGGTTCACAACTCCCACGAAGGAACATTCTATCCAGTTAACATCGGCTCCGCCATCATCGATATCGCGTCCAGACTCAATGCAGCTTTTTGTAAATACGCTCTGGAGCGGTTTCCTACCATATGTTTTTCTTCCATCACGGGTTTTGTTTTGCACTTCAATAGCCGACTTTATCTTTTCCCCTAGACGTTTGTAATACGACGAGAGGAATGATTCAAAACTCTTTGATGGCTTTGACGCCGAGACCTGTCCTTCAATTTCCTCAAGCAGTATCTTGCAGAGGCTGAAATAAGGGGAAGCAACCCACACGTTGCTACATGCCACCGGCGTGATCTCGACGCAGGTGGAATTTATATAGTTGCACGCCTGCTTCCGGTTGAGTCCATATGACTTGAGCCCTTTCTGGATGATCTTGTCGCCGAAGAATGCAGGAGTCGAATATCCTTTTGAAATAAGTTCGCAGGCAAACATGCTGAGTGTTTCCGGAGTTCCTTCATGCCAGCAGATCCCCACCGTCGGATATACGAGCTTTGTCCTCCTGAGAGCTTCAAGTGAAAGATATGAAAGATCGTTTGTCAGATCCCCTCCCCCGGAATCCGTTCCGCCAACCATCACAGAAACTGCGCCGCCGTCGGCGACATAATTGTTGATCAATATGTAAAGGCATTCTATGAGGTTCAAAGCTTTCTCCTTTGAGAGAATGCCTTTCTTGACGTCTGCATTATAAAAAGCTATGAGTTCCCTGTCGAGATGGCCCGGCACGACAAGGTACGCATTTTCCGAATAGGAGATCCCCATGTCGACAAACCAGATCAACTGGATTGCGTCTCGATATGTCTTCGGCGGTTCCGATCGGACACGCTCGCAGGACTCAACCATTTCCAAGAGTTCTTTTTTGCGCCATTCAGGAGCTTTTATCATTGCCTTTTCAGCTGCGAGTTTCGCATTTGCGATCATGTCGGACAAACCTTCAACCGCATAAATGAACGACAGATAAGTGTTCTTTGTCTCGCCGGAGGATGATTCAAGTCTTTTCTGCAGTTCTGAAAGAATCCCTTTTATTCCGACCTTGAAGATTTTTGACATGTCCATTGCGCAGTGTCCGGTCTGACCGCCGGGCCACTTATAACTTGAAAGATATTTCTCGGATTCCGATATTTCCGATTTGGAATAATTGTGGCCTTTAAACGAGACTCTGCCGGCAAGAAGTTCAAGCTCATCCGTTTCAAACCTGATATTCTGCAGCCTCGCCTTAGTCTTCATCCCCATCCGGAGCTGCCATGATTTTACGTTCTCGCTCTCTTTCAGGCTCTCCGCGTCTATGACGGCTTTCCAGTTAGGGACGTTGCCGCGGACGGCCTTCCTGTCGAGGCATCTCTCACGGAGGATTGATATCCTTCTTGATATCTCAGGCATTGTTTTTGATATACTCATATAATTTAATTCCTCCATAAAGTTCTGAACCCATAATTAAGAACACGCTAAAGCTGTGAACTCCAACAAAACTTCCGAACTCCCGCATTTCCGAACTTTCGAACTTAAGTCGTACGTTCGACGTTCATTATCAAAGTCCGTGTTCTGTCCTTTCAATGACCGTTTCCTGCAGCTCCTTGTCCAGGACGTTGAAATATTCGCTGTAGCCGCCGATCCTGACGATGAGATCCTTGTATTTCTCCGGTGTCTTCTGCGCATTCCGCATCTCCTTCGTATCCAGGACCGAGATCTGTATCTGCATTCCTCCCTGCTTGAAGAACGAACGGATCAGCTTTGCGATTTTCGCAAGATTCTCTTCGCTGCTGAAAAGGGATTTCTGGAACCTGAGGTTGAGGACGGGCGTCCCTGCGGCAAGCCAGAGAGGAAGCTTCGCGACGGACTTGAGAAGCGCAGTCGGTCCTTTTTCATCACAGCCTTGCGCTGCTCCAACGGAATCGACGAGGGCTTCAAATGCATGGCGCCCGTCAGGAGTCGCGACCACTTCACGGCCGGCCCACAGATAGGTTACGAAGAGTATGCAGGATGGAATATAGCGCCCGCCTCTCGGTGTCTCATGGCTGTAAAGCTCGTTCCAGGCATAGCTGATTATATCTTTTCCTGTTTCATCAACATAGGTGTCATCGTTCCCGAATTTAGGGACAGAAAGCAATTTCCGCCGGATCTTCTCAAAGCCCTTGAAATCCGATTTCAAAGCCCCGACAAGCTCCTCCGCGCTTATGCTCCTGTCATCAAAAACAGTTTTTCTTATTGCCGCTGCGCCGTCGATCGTGTTAGCAATCCCCTGATATGACACAACCGCCCAGTTGTATCTGGCTCCTCCTGCTTCAAATGATTTCCTGTTTTTCACGCAGTCCCCTGTGAAGAAAGTCCTGTAGAGCTTCGGATCTCCGGCAGTGAACCTTCTGCGGAGTTCAGCATGATCCCAGGCGATGAACGAATCAGTCTGGAACTGGATCTGTCGTTTCAGCGCCACAAGGAATTCATCGTATGTCTTAAAGTTTTCAAAGCGTCCAGTGTGCGGTCCAGCCTGGACTTTTCGGACAGGATCAAAACTGTCGAAGATGGCAAGCTCCATTGCCTTCGCAAGATTTATTGACCCTTCGAGACTACCTACATTTGAAAGTCCGGATATCATGGTCTCCGTGCATCCGCCGAATCCGATCTCACGCGAATCCTCGTCGGTAAGCCCGAGAGCCATGGACTTGAGAGATTTCACATATAGGTCATCATTGTAAAGGGCCGGCTTTCCACTTCCCTTGGAGATAGATTTCAATGCCTCGACCAGAAGACTGTCAGGTGTGCTTCCAGTTATCCTGAACGCGACATTGGGCCTGCGCTGCTTGTTGCGCCCGGAAGCGAGGATGCATTCCCTGGTGAGTTCATTGCATCCATCCTTACCATCGGGTGTCCAGCCGCCTATCTGCAGGTTCCAGCCGTTCATTCGTTCAAAGTTCTGCCAGAATTCATCGAGCAGCTCCCTGGCGAACTGCAGATCTAGTTTTCCGCTTTTTAAATCTTTTTCGAAGAGAGGTCCCAGCGCCTGATCAAAACGGCCAATGCTGTCGCAGCCGTCAAGCATCCACGCGAAATTCACAGCCAGGAATCCTCCGATGAATGTCTCGGACTTCGTCATGAAACAGTCGGAGAACGAGTCGCAGATTATTCCGAGCTTTTTCTTACGTTCGCCTTTTGCCTCTTCAACAGAATTTATGAGAGCTTTAAGCGTCCTGGAATAATATGCCTTGATTCCTGTCGTGTATTCCTTGAGAGCCAGAAGGAGGTTCAATTCTGAGGGAACAGCTTTTCCACCCAGTGTTTTGACGGCAGCAAGCTCCTTGTCGAGTTCTTTTTCCATTGAGAGGAATCCTTCGCCGACGACACGGCGGATGTCAGGATTCGAGTGCGTGTATCCACCGAAATGAACAAGGCGCTTATTAAGGTCGGCACAGAGTTCATCTATGAATTTTGCATGCCTGGGGAACTTGCTCTTTTTTTCATCGGCAATGTCCTGGTTGACCTTGAGTCCGGAATGGTGGTTGAAGTCCAGGATAAGTCCGGCGGCGCTCCATATGTTGTGTGATTCCCTGGTCCTTGAATTCGCGAAAGGCTCTACAGGTATCAGATATCTTCCGTCCGGAACCCTGACATCCATGTTCTCATACATGCGCCTGTAGGCCCTGCCATAGTTGACCGGCCATGGAAGCTCCAGTTCGACCGCCTCATAGAAACCAAGTGCGGCCCATTCACCGAGTTCCCTAAGGATATTGAAATCCATTTGCATGGCTCCTTAATTATTTTTAACGCAAAGGCGCAGAGACGCCAAGTAAATATTGGGAATACTATTCTGAAATGTAATAATGGGATTTCCCCTTTTTAAGAATAAAATCATAATTGCGCCTCTGCGCCTTTGCGTTAAAGTTATTTGAATTTTGCAAAATAATCTCCTTCATATCCGGTTTCCGCAGAAACCCTGCGTGCGGTCTCGAGCACGGCATTGATGATCTTCTTGCTGTCGGAACTGTGATATCTGCCGGTCAGCCCGGTTATTCCGAGTCCTGCGACAGCCTTCTCCTCAATGTCAAAGACCGGCGAACCTATGCAGAAAACACCATAGTTGTATTCTTCAGCGTCAAACGCAATGCCGGTCTTCCTGACATTTTTCAGCTGGGATATGAGGACATTTATATCAGTAATTGTATTTTTTGTGAGAGAAGGGAGATTCTTCGGAAGTATCGCCCTGATTTCCTTCTCATCCATGAACGCCAGTACGGCCTTCCCGAACGCGTTGCTGTGGTAATAGACGCGGGATCCCGGGATGACCTGGAGGAAATAGCTTGCATGCGGAACGACTGTGTCCATGACCAGCATCTGTTCTCCATCGGGGATATGGATCTGCGTCGTTTCTCCTGTCTCGCTGCTCAGCCATTCGAGATGTTTCCTGGCGCATTGCCGCAGTTCGAACCTCGTGTAAAGGCTCATGCCGATGGTGAAGAATTTCGTGCTGAGCTGGTATTTTCCGCTGGGATCAAGTTCGACATATCCGCGTTCCACGAGCCTCTTCATGATCCTGAAGATCGAGTTCGTATTGATCTTCAACGCCTTTGAAAGCTCCGTTATGCCGCACGATTTCCTGTTAGATGACAGGAATTCAATTATGTCGAGCATCCGGTCGACCGCCGGAACCGAATAATTCGTCTTGCTGCGTTTCATACCCCTCCCTGCTTATTATATATTTATAATATATTTATATCAGTATAATTGTCAAGCTGGAATGTGTAAATTTAATGAGGCAAGGGAATAGAGGGAATCCGTCGTTATTTTTTCTCCGTATCCTTATTTGAAGAATCGACCTTCTGATAGACGCGGACATAGTCTATCTCGTAGCGTGTCGGGAAAGCCGTGTTCGAAGGATCACCCCCGTTGTCACCGCCTATTGCAAGATTCAGAAGCATGTAGTGCGACTGGCGGAAAGGATTCTTCGGACCTTTGTCGGTAGGATTGACAGTCTTGTTCACATCGACATTGTTGAGGAGGATGTCATCGACATAGAGCTTGATCGAATCCTTGTCCCAGTCCATGCGCCACACATGGAACTTCTGATCCCAGTCCGGATCATTGAAGGACTTCACAGGTTTCTTGGTGGTGGACCATTTGCCCTGATGTCTTTTCTCCGTGCCCCAGCAGGCGTTGGCAAGGATGTCATCCTTGTAATATTCCATGAGATCGATCTCACCGCAACTTGGCCATTCGCCGGAAATACCCAGGAACCATATTGCAGGCCACAATCCTTGTTTGGCAGAAATCTTCGCCTTGACCTCGAAGCGTCCATACTGCCAGCTATGCAGTCCAACGGTCTTCAGGCTCGCAGCCGTATATTCAATGAACTTCCTGTTCTCCTTCCATTCCTTGCTGCCTTCCTTGAAATTGGGATTCGGTTTCTTTTCGCGCCGGCCTTCAATGACAAGTTTTCCGTCCTTGCAGAATGCATTCTCCTCCTGATACCATTGCGCCTCCCTGTTCCTCACAAAACCATTTTCGAACTTCCAGTTCTTCGGATCTGCTGCGCCATCCTTGTCAAACTCATCAGCCCAGACAAGTTTATATCCTTCCGGAACCGCCTTTTCCTGTGCGGAAGCGGATCCATCAGCCATGATACCGCCGGCAAGCAATAGACAGATTTTCATTATATTCCCTCTTTTATTTTTCATTTGCCTTGGAGCCACCGTTTATGTCACTTTTCAATTGTCCCCTGAATATTCTTCCGACCGCCAGCGCCGCAGGCTTAGGGCGGCCATGGAAATCGAATATCGACGTGTTCGCCATGCATGGAAAGGCGTCGCGCCCCATCCAGATGATGGCACCTCCTATTCCAGGAAAGCGATCCTTGCAGGCGCGCACAGCGATTTCAAGGGCATGGCTCTGGTGTGCCAGGCTCCACTTGACATACTCCTCGATATTGCGAGGTTCACGATTGTGCTCCTTCATGAACTGGGGCAACTGCCCCCACCACATCGTCCGGCGCCAGAGCGGATTGTCCATGTTTGGCGGCATGACCGGCATTCCACCGGAATATTTCCTTATGATGTCGACTGGGCTGGCGCTGGGGCATCCGAGCTCGGAACGGAACAATGAATCATCGTTCTCCCAGTAATCCTTCCATTCCTTCTCCGGATCACTGTCGCATTTCCAAGGTCCGTGGACATCCCAGTGGAGCCCTTTGCCGAAATCCTTCTTGTTCGCGAAGAATCTCGGACCTGAAGAAGAAGTTACCAGAAATCGGCGTCCTGGATCCATTTCATCAATCAGTTTCTTCCAGCGCTTCATCAGTGGGTGATTGAGCGTGACTGGTTTGCCTGTCCCCTTCTTATTGCCTTCCAGATCTCCCTGGAGCTCGTTTCCACCGCACCAGAGAAGAAGGCTGGCATGATGCTGACGTCTTTCGATGTATGAGCGTGCAATCTCCACAAGTTCATCCATCAGTCGCGGCTCCTCCGGCGGCCAGTTCTCAGTACCAGATGATGAAAGTGGAAACTCCTGCCAGACAAGTATTCCAAATTCATCGCACAAGTCGTAGAACCATTTTTTTTCGAGGGCAGCCCCGCCCCATACACGCAATACATTGAATCCAAGGTCACGGTATATCCTTAGCTGTTTCCGGTAATCGCCCTGCTTGACATCTGCGAAGTTCGGAAGGATTGGAGTCCAGTCCACCCCCTGCAAAAAGGTCGCCTTGCCATTTACATTGCAGATCCAGGGATCGGCATTTTTCGGGGCGCCCCTGCACTGTGTCCATTCAACATGCTTGAAACCGACACGCTGGCGGCGTTCGTCAAGGAGCCTCCCTTTGCGATTGAACAACTCCACCTTGAGATCATACAGCGGATGTTTACCTTCTCCATTAGTCTGCCATGGTGAAACATCAAGATCTCCAAGTTTAATCCCACGCGCCAAGGCTTTAGGATCAAACTCATTAACGGTGATCCTGCGCTTTCCATCAAGCAGGGATATCCTGAGCTTGCATCCTGCCGGATTGTCAATCCTTCCATTGCATTTGAGCACACCGCACTTTTTCGACAAATCGTAATCCGGCTGGCTACGGAAAGAAGAAATGCTTCCACGCGGATCCGCTAATTCCAGGAAAAGACCATCCCATATCCCTATCTGCATGAGGCGAGGCTGCCAGTCCCAGGTGTAGTTGAAACGAGGCTTCCATTCCGTCATCCGGGTAGTATATCCGAACTGGCCAAGCCATCTCGGTGCACAGTCAAATATGATCCTCAGGACATTTTTTGAGTTCTTCAATGATTTTGCCAGATCGAACGAATGGGGGATCATCGAATTTTTGAAAGTGCCGACCTCCGTACCGTTCAGGATCACCCAGCCGGAATAATCGAGCCCCATGCAGTGCAGACGGCAGCTCCTGCCTTTCCTCCCTTTCATCCATTTGTCGGGCAGACGCGTCTCATAGATCCAGTGGCGGTTTTCAACCCACTCACATTCCTTAGCCTTCATGCCCATGTTCCAGTCAGGCAGTTTCCCGGCCGCCCGCAAAGCGCCTTGGACGGAACCCGGCACGCTTGCCCTCACAGCTGGAATCTCCGATGCTGAGTCCGCTCCTATCTCCATGCTCTTCATGAATGTCCAACCGAACGGCGCATATCCTGCGAGCCGCCATTCGAGCTGCGACAAGTCGAAAACCTTCTTCATTTGTTCTCCTGATTAATTAAGCAGTGTTGTCAGCCTTACACCATCTTTTCCGATCTGGACGAAGCCTTCCGGATATAAATATGGACTGCGTGCATTGTCGTCACCGTCAGTTATAACATATACCGCATTGAACGGAATTGCAGCCGAAAGCTGGCCTGTGTCATCCCTGACGTATGCATCTCGGGCGTCGCCTTCCATGATCGAAAGCCATCGGGCTGAACCGTCGCTGTAGGCTACATTGCCTCCCGCCTGTCGTTTGTTCCGCCAATGGTTGTTGAGACTCATCGGATATGCTCCGGCAAAAGTATAGAGAATGACAACGTCGCCCCACATCGCAAACATGTTGCCACCAACGGCCGATCCGCAGTTCCATTGCCTGGCCATGCCCAGTCCACGTATAGCCTGCTGGACTGTCATTCCACGATCCGCAGAACCTCCGCTGAAATATCCATAAGTATACATCCACCAGAAATCGGCGCCTGTCCGGGACAGGCACATCGGCGGCTTCGGAGTTTTGACATAATCCAAGAACAGGGACTGCATTGCTGAATTCGAACTTGAATTTACCGGTGCAACTGAATCGCCGTAGATTGCGTGGCCCCACACCGGCTGTGTCGGCAAGGTATCATTGTAGTCGGTCGTATACAGGATTGTCGCCAATGCCAGCTGCCTGACATTCCCGCAGCAGTCGACCCGTTTGGCTGTCTCCTTCGCTGAATAAAGCGCCGGCAGCAGCAATGCGATGAGAATTGCGATGATCGCAATAACGACCAAGAGTTCAATGAGAGTGAACCGCCTATCGCCTTCCTGATTTTGCATACGCAAAGTCATTTGTCCTGCAGCTCGAGTTTTAATATGCGCTGGTTGCCGCTGTCGTAGACAACCGCCCTTGTTCCGCGTGCTGCGAGGACTGTCGGAGAATTCAACTTTGAAATTTCAGTTCCTGCGGAATCCGCAATTCCATATACTGCCAGATGCTTCCCCGAAGCAATCTCAAAGCAGACCACCCGGTTCCTCGTCTTGTCTGAAACCCAGAGTTTCCCTGAATCCACTGCCAGCCAGATCGCCGCGCCGAATTTATCTGCGTTGTCCTGTCCGAATGAATTCCAGCGGCGCTTCTCCTTCAAGTTTTCTCCGTCCTTGGCGAACTCGATCACGAATCCATCACCAGCACCTATCAGCAAGTCCTTGCCTGAAGACGCAAGAGAAGTCCATTCCTTGACGGGTATTGCGGTAATCAGCTGGACAGGCGCACCATCGCTGTTGTACGCCCCGTCAGGATTGATATTTACCGCGGTAACCTTGCCATTGGATTCAAGGACAAGAAGTACTCGCTTCTTGTTCATTTCAGTGACTGCTGCAGCGACCGCCTCTTTTGGCAGGGCTGTCTGTGAATCGAGCCTTCCCAATCTGAGCTCCTTGTCCATCTTGCCGAACATCACCATGGGTTTCCCCCACATGATGCCGTATCCACAGACAGAGTCTGAATCCATCATTGCAATGCCGAACACTTTTTCCGGAGCGGGAACGCCCCAGTGCTGCGGCGTCGAAGGGCTGTCCTTCCAATCCCAATTGCCCGAAATGCACCATGCGCGGCCTTCGCGATCAAGGCCAATTGCGTTGCAGACCTGTACCGAACCAATTCTCCTGATCGGTTCAAACCGCTTGTCCGCACCTATCCACTCAAGCAGATGGGCTACGCCGCCAAATCCAGAAATCGCAAACAGGTTCGGGCTGATCTGGGCAAGACCTCTTCCATTGACAACCTCGGACTGTTCCGCCACATGGCCAATGAACGATCCCGAATTTCCGCCGAGGACGACTCCTGGAGCAGGCTGGAGATTCTTATCGAAGCGGCGGAGGGTGCTGTGCCATGCGCTTCCATACCAGTTGCCATCGAGGTACAACGGCCGTTCCCCGGGAACTGGAGCGATAAGTTCAATCCCATCCGCAGATCCGGGAACAACCTTGAAAACTTTCCAGTCGACAACGACGCAGATTATGCCGTCGGGTCCGAAGATCAGTCCTTCGGGATTCTTCTTCAATGTGGCAACAGGTTTTTTCTCGCCGGTTGCATTCACGAGGAAGACATCCATGCCCTTCGAAGCGATCAACCATCCATCCTTTGATGAGGGCGACATCTTGTTCGCTTCAATTTTCATGGGCTGGACTTCAGTTCCCGCAGGCGCATCGATTGAAAGCGAATAAAGCTGGTTGCCAAGGCGCAGGATGAGCGTATCTCCGATGAGCGCGATCATGTCGGAGTTACGGTCCACCTGGACCTTGGGCAGCTTGTAGGAAGCCAGAAGCCTCCCATCAACCGCATAACGGTTCAAGTTGGAACCACCACGGTCCCACAACGAACCATATCGGTCGCACACGATGCCGAAGCCGCTTGTCACTCCATCCTCAAGTCGGACAAGCGACGCCCCCTGCTCTCCTGAATTTCCCAGGACGCCTTCGCAGGTGATCACGTCCGCCATGGACTGGATGGACATTATAGACAATACCAACACAATTGAAAAATACTTTTTGGCTGTTTTCATGGCAGCACCTCCATAGTGATATCGCCCCACAGATTAGGCGAGAGCATTATTTCCCCGGGAACATCGTTTATGAGACCTGTCGCCTGATTCGACCAGTAGTTGCGGAAAATGTTCGTCGTCCCTTCAGCATCCCCGTAGATAATGCCGAAGTCTCCACGCAGAGTCTTGCCGAACGATGTCAATCCAAGCTCGTTCAACGGCACTGCGACTTCAACGTTGTATGTGTCTCCGCTTTTTGTCACCGCGATCTGCGCCGACTCAAGCTTCTTTACTGAATCAACCTTCTCGTTCCTCCACGGACTCTGGAAGACCACGCTGTCGGCAGCGCCCGGCTGGCGGTGGCGGTAGAGCACTGCAATATTCCCTCCCTGGAACGGCGCCACAAGAAGTCGCAGGTCTCCGGGAACCGGACCACTGCGCCTGGGATTCGCCCTGGGATCAGAACCTATCTGCAGGTCGACGCTGTCACCAGTCTTGAACAGCATCTGCCAGTCCTTGCCGTTGTTCACCCATGGCGAACCATCCTTTACATTATAGAAAAGATAGAGATTCTTGTCGTCGTGGGATGCGCGTATTGTGACAGGGAACTGGTTGCCCTTGTTCCATTGCGCAACAGGATCGCCCGTCCAATCTTCTCCTTTTCCATCTATCTTAGGAGGAGTTTTCACATAAGCGATTTTTGTGCTGAGCAATTTGGATTCAGCAGCAACCATGCGGCTCTTGTTGCGCTCTGCGGCCGCAACCTGTTCGGGCGTGACTGTCAGAGATCCGCCGCTGCGGACCGTTTCCTTCAATCCGTCGACACGATATATGCGGTACTCGATTCCGCCGCCCTGGAAATAATAGTTGCCATCAGTCTTTGAAAGTCCGAACGCACCTCCGAAACATTCGCCTCCGAGTATTCCGATTCCGCCTGCCTGCGGGTTCGTCATCAACCTGCAGTCCGGGAACATCTCGTCGATGTAAAGTCCGTCGGTGGTCATCACAAACGCCCGCCCATGGTTTCCATTCATCACCATCACGTCCGATTTGTCATCCAGCGGGGCAACACCGGTAAAGAATAATATCCCCTGAAGTTCGCCGGCGCTCGGTAATGGGGCGTTATGGGATCCATGCACGTTCGTCCAATGGTTCGGATAACCCCAGAGCATCCTGCCTTCAGGCGAGAAGGCGCGCATCTCGGGATCGCTGTTGATAATCATTGTGCCGAAACGGTCGACTGTAGTTTCGAGTCCGGTCCACTCCGGACCGTTGATTGGAATGGCTGCATTTACAGCAGCATTCAGAGCGGGATATTTCGGAGCTCCGCCCGGCCACCATCCATCGGGCTTCAATGTCACCATCACACTCTTGCCTTTGACTTTCGCAGGAACTCTGATCGTCAGATCATGGAAATCATGTCCCCATCCTGAACCGGCGAGAGCATCCGCGGCAGTGGAAAACTCAATTTCATCGGTCTGCATCCTGGCATCACCATTCTTGTCGACCCAGAGCATTCCATATCCGTGATTCGGCTGTCCGCTGCGGTCCCACTCATATTTTACGTTCGGATAGTCGCGCTTGAAGGCGTCGACGAATTCCTTGCAGGGCTTCCATGAATTCGCGTAGGCGTACTGGTGCGCAGAACTCAGGAAGGCAAGAGGCTTCAGCGTGTTGTTCGGCAGAAGCTCCTCGATGTAGGTCACCTTTCCGTAGGCGATGACAAAGGTGCGGCCGTCCTGCCTCCAGAACCTGTAATGCATCCCCTCCTCCCCTCCGAGAGTGGATATCGGCGTCGATGCTTTCTCCTTGAAATCAAGCTTGAACAAGGTGCCCTGCCCAAACCAGCGCGTCGAGTCCTCCGGATCAAATCCACAGCCCGGAGCTCCATATGCGGTAGGACCGAAAAATTCCTTCCACATCGTCCCTTTGACAGGATCATATGCCGCCAGGCGTTTTGGTTTCCAGCGTTCATTCTCCGTCACCCAGAGATGTCCGTCCGGTGACATCACCATGCCCGAGGGATTGTGCAGGCGCAGCGGATCATAAGGACCGGCTGTCACCAGCTTCTCCTGTGTATCCTCGCCATATCCTCCCATTTTCGCGCGGACTTCACCGGAACCATATGTAATTCCTCCCGGTTTGCCGATCGTTCCTGCTGATTTTCCTTTATTGTCCAAGATCCGCACTACGTGGGACTTTGTATCGCTGACATATAATTTCCCGTCAGGCCCGACCGTGAGGCCGGTCGGAATTCCTTCAAGTGCAGAACTTATAGCCCTGAGAGTCTTTCCAGTTGCCGGATCTATTTCCAGCAGGCTTTTGCCGGACACGGCGTAAAGTTTTCCGCCACCGGACGCAAGCGTCACAGGATTCGCCAATGGGAATGAGCGGGACGCCACTCCTGTCGCAGGATCAACATCCATGACAACATTCTTGACGCTGTCACCGATATAAAGCCGGCCATTAAGCAAGGCCATCCCTGACAAGGCGGTGCGATCGGGCATTTTACCCGGGGAGCCAGGACCGACGAAGTATGAGCAGACAATTGCAAAGCGCTTGTTCTGCGGGTAATCCACGACGTTTCCGTTTTCCAGCGCAAAGCGGACCAGGGTGATCTTGTTTTCCGCTTTCCAGTCAGGCTTGCTGCGGTCGACATGTTCAGTCCAACCTGTGCCATCATATGCCGCGTAGAGGAATTTATCATCGGCGGCAACTGCGACTTTCGCAAGTCCGTGCCCCATCGGCGAATTATATCCGCGTACAAATTTTCCATTGAGATCAAGCTGGACAATTTCGTATCCGCCTTCGGAAACTGATGTGCCGAAAAACAGGAATTTACCGTTAGCTGCGGCGGAATGCTGGGTGCCGTGGTTTGATCCGGAACCATCGCAGAAGGAGAACATATATTCGGGCTTAATTCCCGGATGTGAAATTGCACGCCACTGATATTTGCCGGGCGCCATGAGATCGCCCTTGTCGTTCGTCGCATCCCAGACAATGCGCTGTTTGCCTTTCGCCATAGCCTGTCCGGATATGAGGTTGCGCACGCGGTTTCCTTTTTCATCTTCTATCACTATGCTCGCCTTGCCCTCTACCGGCTGGTTGAAATCGAATGCTATCTGCAGTTTGCGGTCGGCGATCGTCTTCTCAAATTCATTAAGGTTCACAAGCTGCCAGTCATCGGGAGAGGAGGAAAGTCCTGCATGCGTAGCCTTGGCGCCTCCATCCTGCAGGTAGGTTTCGCGCTGCCGCGACTGTCCGAACGGTCCTCCCGGCCAGTCTACAGAAATACCCATCCTGAACTTCTCCCATCCTTCATTTCCTGCAACGAGCTTCTCGGCGGGAACCTTGAATTCGTAGACAAAAGCATTTCCCGATTTGCGGATACTCGCATCCTTTTCGGTAAGGACGACTGTCTTATCGGCGGCAATTCCCATCTTGACCGCTATTGCCGGATTCTTGTCCAGCGGCACGAAGGATTCCACGGACACAGCTGCATTCAGGAATTTATTCTTCTTGTACGCGGCATAGGCGACACGAGGTGAAGTCGCATTGGAAATGACGAGCATGTCCTCATCAGGCGTAATACCGGGAGTCAAGTCCTCCTTTGCTTCCACTGCCGCAGCCGGAGATGCCTTGACATCCTTTGACGCCGGCATTGTACGGGAAGAATCGGTGCATCCGTACGCAAGGATCAAAGCCAGGGGCAAACAGGCGAGAATTGTTTTTTTCATAAGCTCCTTCCATAAATATTGAGAATAGATTATCAGGAAACTCCAAATTCCAAACTAAGAAAACAATCCAAGAACACGTCTCGCGACGTTGATCCGCCTTCGCTGAGATGCTACGGCGCGACATGCTACAAACAAATTCAATCCTCGAATTGTATTCGTTCGTAGTTAAGCTCGCAAGAGCTGTTCCTTTGCTTTCAATTATGTATTCTTGGATATTGGAAATTCTTTGTTCGTTATTGGATATTCAATTTACCCTTTATTCAAGGGTTATCACTCCCCAGCGGTTCGGAGCCAGATCGGCTTCGCCCGGGATGTCGTTCACAAGGTTGGTCTCCTTGTTGCTCCAGTACTGGCGCGAAACGGTCATGGTCCCGCCGTCATCTGCAAAGAGGACACCGAAGTCCGCCTTGAGCTTGAGTCCTGATTTCGGAGACACTCCGAGAAGCTTCCATGGAATTGCAGCTTCCACGAAATATCCGCCGTTGATTCCAGAGCTTGCGATCTTCACGTCCGGCGCCATCACGACACGGTCGAACGGGATTGTGCGAGCCGGAGAGGCGAATCCGAATCCTTCGCCTTTTGCGGCGCCAGGTGCGCATTTCTGGTTCAGCACTGCCACCATCTTGCCATCCTTGACTGTCATAATCACCCTTGCATCCCCTTCGCCTTTCGCCTTCTGCGGCTCGGATCCGACCATTATGTCGACCACGTCTCCGCTCTTGAACAGCAGCCTGTAGTCCTGCCCAACGTTCTTCATCTGCGAACGCGGAGCAAATACACGGTACGCAAGATAAAGATTGTTGTCATCATAGGTTGCCTGGACGCGTCCATATCGTTTATTCTTGCTCTCCTGGATCTCAAGCAATGCCTTGCTGTCATCCATAAGCTCAGGCCACTTGTCGGACTTGCCGTCTATTGCAACACCTGCTTTTGCCTTGGCGACCGTGTAGACTTTCGCCTGTCCGGACTGGGCGGTTTTTTCCTGGAGCAGCTTCTGTGCTTCCGCATATTGTTCCTGGGTGTATGTGAATTTTCCTGCGAACCGTCTGATAGTCTCAAGTCCTTTCACTTCCATGACACGTGCGTCTGTTCCGCCGATGGTCAGATAGATCTTTCCGTCCGTACCTTTGATGAAGTTGCCGCCGAAGCTCTCGCCTCCTGCGCTTATCGCATCCATCGACATGCCTTTCACGGCCTGGCTCGGAATTTCAAATCCGCCGCGCGTATCCTTGAACAACGCCTGTATCCAGAGACAATCGTTCGTGAAAAGATAGTTCTCGCCGAGATTGCCGTTGAGATCGAAGACTTCACCGACATCTCCGCCGATATCTGCAACTCCGAGATATGACGACGGTCCTATCAGATAACCCGGCTTCGAGGCCTTCGCGGAATGCGAACCGTGCACTGACGTATGCCTGTTCGGATATCCGCCGATCACATGTCCGTCCTTCTCAACTGCAACAAGCGGATCCTGGTTGAGATATACTCGGCCATTGGCTCCGCCGATGATCATACCTTCGCCGTTGCCCTTGCCAATCACTGGCTGGTCGGCCCTGACGACCTGCAGCTTGCCTACATCATATATCGGAGCTCCTACAGTGTTGATTCCGGTCACCGGAACTTTAACAATGGCATTTGCGCTTTTCGCAAGATATGTGAGAGTACCATCGTTGTCCGGCAACTGGCCCCAGTAGAAACTGGAAAGCTCGATAGGCTTGCCATCGATCTCCGGTATGGCAAAACTCAATTCCTCCTTCTGCACAAGACCGTCGCCGTTCTTGTCGACCCACGCATAGATCTGACCGCCCTTGTCGGCGAAGAACTCATGTTTGAACTTCTCCCATTCCTCCTTGAGGTCCGTAGGTTTCTTTCCTTTCGGCACGATACCGACATTCGCAACCGACTTCCAGTCCTTGCCGTCCCAGAGCACGCAGTGCACTGCAGTCGCCCCGCGTGCAGAACCGCCAGTGTAGCCATAGAGTTTTCCATCGCGCTTCACCATCTTGCTCGTGACATAATTGTGTATCCTTGGTGGAAAGATGTCGTTGGGATTATCGCTGCCATCCAGGGAATATGTCGGCTCATAGGTCCCCTTGTCCAGATCGATCCTGTAGACGGTATCATTGGAAAACGCCATCGTAGAATCAAACGGACTGATCGCGCCGGTCCCTGAATATGTTGCTGTACCGACCAGATCCTTTACGAGCTTCCCGCTGTCCGCATCCCAGATGCTTGTACGCTTCGGGTTCATCGTCTCTTCTGTCACCCAAAGTCGATTTTTGCTGTCAACCGCAATCTGCCCGGGTTTCCTCATCGCGTCCGCGATGAAAGCGCCATGCAACGGACGTCCACCCTTCTTCCCAATTTCCCTTACAAGCTTGCCTTCGGGAGAAAAAACTTTCACATTCTGATCTTTTCCTCTTACCGAAAGATAGACGTTACCCTTGGAATCGGTCGCCAATCCGTATCCGTCTGCGAACCCGCCGTCTGCGAACTTCGCAGTCTTCCCGTCTGCACCAATTTTAACAAGATTCCCGTCCGACAACACAATCCATCCGTCGCCGGAGAAGGTTACGGCAGCCGGGCTTTTAACCTTGAGTTCCGACTTGACATCGCCTGTATCGGCATCCAGTACCTTCACGAGATCTTCGCATGCGAGGCAGACAGCCAGCTGGCCTTTGCCAAGGGCGATGGCCGTCATATTGACCTTGAACGGCTTGCCTTCGCCACCTGCACCTGCAGGCTTTGTCGAATCATCCTGCTTCGTCTTGTAGTTTGAAACCTGCAGATCCAGCACCGGCGCATCGTTGCCGGCCGGATCCTTCATCATCTTCTTCCATGGCGCGTATTTTCCTGTCACGATATCAACGCGGTAGATTGTGGCTTCCTTTCCCTCGTTGGAAATCCAGAGGATCTTTCCGTCAGTGGCAAGGGATGCGCGTCCGCCGTCGAACGCCACGCGGTTGGCAAGCCCCCACAGCCTCTGTCCGTTCAGATCAAGTCCTATCAGATATTTTCCGCCTTCCCCCATCGGACATGCGAGTGCCGCATAATCTCCGGCCGCCGCGGCGGCATGTGGTGCAGTATGATCCCCATAGAAAGCGCCTCTGCCGTCGGAGGTGTCCCAGGTCGGATTTCCGGGATTTGCAAATGACATCACATAATTCACGTGGATGCCGTCGTGGTATATCGCTTTGAAATTATAATCCCCGGCCGGAACAGGTTTCCCGCCGTCGTCAAGCCCGTCCCATTTTTCAGTATTCTTGCCGGCCTTGCGCGAAGCAGCAGCTACAAGATTGCGGACACGCCTGCCGCTCTTGTCTTCGATCGCAAGTGTCACACGGGCGTCCTTCGGAAGCTCGTATGCGATATCCACCGGACCTGTCGCCTCATCTGCCGCCGTCGCCTTCATCCAGGAAGGTTCGGGAAGCTTCAGGTTCCCTGTCGGTTCCAAAATCACTTCACCCCAGGCCTTGTGCGCGGTCCAGAAGAATTCCCGGCTGCTCGTGCCTTCCATAAGGTTGTCGGCGTAGCGGTGCACCGGCCAGTCAGCCTCGCCCCATAGCAGTTCAACGCCAATATTGAATTTATCGCCGGCCTTGTATTTCTTTTCCAGAGTAATCAGGTTCCAGGGAATCTTGATCTCCTGCACATATCCCTTCCCATCCTCGTCCTTCTTGAAAGCCATCTCGGCGCCCTCGGTCAGTTTTGCCGATCCTTCAGTTCCAAGCAGGACCTTGCTGCCGCCATGGAATGGTTCCGTCAAGGTCTTTCCGTATTCGATCTGGATCGTCGGCTCCTTTTTCGCCGCATAATACCAGGCTGTCACATGGCTGATCTTGTCCGTCTTCACCCTGAACTGCACACAGTCTCCCGCCCAGCCCTTGTGCGCCTGGAAACGCGGATCATGGCAGTTGCCCATCGGGATCGGATCCTTCCAATGGATGGAGATATAAAGGTTCTCCGCATCATACATATAGGCGATGGTCCCGCTGTAGACGTCCTTCAACGCCTCGACATCGTAGCATTGGAGATACTGTCCCGAAAGATCCCAGTCATCAAGGTTTCCATCGATGGCAACCGGCTTCGCAGCAGGAACGGCATGCGCCCCTCTTGTTTCAGTCTGTATGCCCATTACAGCCCCCGGCGCGAACATCGCAAAAGCGATCAGCGCCTTCCCGAACATCTTCAGACAATCCAGCTTCATGACATATCTCCCTTATGTTATTTGATTTTATATCCATTGAAAAATGCGAAATCAACAGTTTTTTCATGACAAAACAACTTAAAACCATGGAGACAGCGCGCGCGCCACTCCACCGGTAAGCATTGGAGAACCAAAGCCTCCGACATCATACACTTTCCCGTCGCCGTCGCACATCGGCCACATGGCACTCGAAGGGACAGCTATGTGTCCGCCAAGATTGCTTCCGTTGGTCAGATATTCCCCAGTGATCCCTCTGTTTATGTCATTGCCTATCTTGTATGGGAACCACTGCACCGAATTATCAGCCGCTCCGACATTCCCACCCTTTGGCGGAAGCTTGTTGGTGTCATGGTTCGTCCAGGCCAGCCCTCCATTGTTCCCGCCATCATACATGTTGCACCTGTCGGCCCAGAGCGCCGACATCTTGTCGGGGAGGAATGAGTTTGCGGCGGTTGCAAGCTTGCCAAGGGTCACCGGACGGTCATATGATGAACCGGCGCACATCATATATGGAATTGTCCCATAATTGTATTCTCCGGGATCCGCAGGATTCGTCTTGAATTTGACATTCATAGGGCAGATGAAGACCGACGAAGTAAAAAACCGCACGCTGTTATAATTGGAGGATCCAGCCTTCAGGTTTCCTTTTACATAATCCCCGTAAAGCGTATAGAACGCATCCGTACTGTCATATGCGAACTGTCCTATGGCCAGATAGCTGTAATTGCCCATGGGATGAAGAGCCTCGTTGAAATCGTAGGCATATGTGAT
This sequence comes from Lentisphaerae bacterium GWF2_49_21, assembly GCA_001804805.1. Lineage (GTDB taxonomy): Bacteria > Verrucomicrobiota > Lentisphaeria > Victivallales > GWF2-50-93 > GWF2-50-93. The sequence goes on along the minus strand of MHBH01000076.1, from coordinate 70,202 downwards.
GGAACCAAGTGAGATCTGCTTGATGTTGGCGGCGCAAAGCAGCTTTTTCGCGGAGTCCCTGGCGTTCTTGAGCGCCGGCAGCAGCATCGCCGCCAGGATTGCGATGATCGCAATTACGACGAGTAATTCAATAAGAGTAAACAGAGAAAAAAGTACTCGTCGCCCTGAGCTTGTCGAACGGGCCACCAGAAGCTCGATAAGAGTGAATTTATTTCCGATTTTCCCCTTGCTAGTCTTCTCATAATAATTTCGAGGTATTTCCTCTTCAAAGGAGCGCGGGTTTTCCAACCCGCGAAGTGGCGGACTGGAAAGTCCGCCCTCCGTTATTTTAGCACTCCATTCTATTTCGAGACTATTAGTAACCTTAAAATTGGCAATTCTTTTCATAACGTTCCTCCTATTTCATCGTCAAACACCGGTTTTACATTCTCAACTATGCTGATCGCCTTCTCGCCCTTGCGCTGTCTTTCGAGGATATGCATGAACGTCCCCGCCACCTGGCGTGAATCATATCCGAGGAACTTCATCGGCAGCTGAGTGTGGATCTTGTACGGGAAATTGCAGTGGCATACAATCTTGAGCCTGTTCACCGCGCTGTTTCCGGAATCAACCAGCCCGTCTACAACGGACTTCGCAAGATTGTCGTCGGCTATGAGAAGCGCGTCAGGCAGCTTTTCCTTCGGCAGCTGCATCAGCATGTTTGCGATGTTCGCAAGTCCGCCACGGGCCTCGTTTGAAACGCATATTTTCCAGTAAGGCCTCGTCTCTATTCCCATCCTCCCGGCGTTGCTCTCAAAATTCTCCCACCAGTTGTTATACCTGAAGTTGGTGATAACCGCGATCTTCCTCCTCCCGTTCCCAATGAAATATTCCAGGGACTTCCTTATGTATGAAATCTCGTCCAGCACCAGTGTCCCGGCATTGAACTTCCCGGCAACTTCCTTCATGAGCGCCACAGCGCAGGGGATATCCCCCGAGTTGATCAGACGGGTCTTCTCGTTCTCGTATGAAAGCGGAGGCGTGATAAAAACCAGTCCGGCTATGCTCCGTCTTGACACGTTCCTGATCAGTTCCACGGCATCGGGAGTCAGATTCTGTTCGGCAGCCCAGTAGCAAACTTTTATTCTCATGCGCGGATCCCGTCCCATCTCCGAGAACGCATCAGCCATGGTCTTCCAGAAAAGCGGGGTCGAATCATCGAGACAAGCTGCGGAAATGACTACGGCAAACTGGTTGAGATGCGGGGGATTTGCAGATACGAAGGTCCCGCCCACTCCCCTGGATTCAATAAAACCATCCGCGACCAGACGGTCAATCGCCTGCTGGACCGTCGCCATGCTGGAATTGAATTTCTTCTGGAGGCTGCGCCTTATGGGAAGCCTTCCACCGGGCTTGATCTGTCCTGAAAGTATCTTCCCGTGGACGAAGTCAATTATCTCGTTGCGCCTCTCGGCGGGGCGTCCTGGCAGGTGATTATTTATTTTACAAATCATATTGTTACACTATTGACTTGTTTATTTCTGTAATTATATTACCATTATAGATAACATAGTCAAGGTAAAAAAACAAGATTTTTATTTTTTTTAATAAATGACTGCAGGAGATTATAATGAAAAACGATTTTCTTTTCGAATGTGACAAACGAGGTGCCGTAAGCTCCATAAAGCTGTTCGGGAAGGAGCTTCTCGACACCGCAAATCCCTCCCCGGGCGAATTCCTGGTAAACGGCGCTCCGCTGAAGCTGCGAGCATACCCCAGCGACCGCCACCCCAATGAAAATCCTTCCAACATCCGTATGAAGGGCGAATCATTCGTGGATCATTTCTCGGGCTGGGGTCTTGTCGTACACCGCGCGATGGGACTTCGCACGTATATGAAACACCAGTGCCTGGGCATACACTACCACATCCGCAGGGAACAGGCCGACCAGACGGATCTCCCCTGCCCTGGTCCCGGCGGACCGGTGGTAGAGGCTCCACTCTATGTCGACAAGTTCACTCTTCCCTCCTGGAACTGGAAGTTCTGGGGCGACGATACGAGGATGATCTTCCCGTCATCACATTCCTCGGGGCCGGCCGACGAATTCGGCCACATCGGATATGAGCACGACACTCCTGAAAAGTGCAAGAATTTCATGCAGAATGTCTGGCGCCGGATATATCCCGGAGTAATGGTGATCCACGGAGGAGTCTTCTACAACGCGAAGACCGGACACTGGCTCGCCATCACCTGCCGCCGCCCGCAGGTCGGATACATCCTCAACATTGCCGACGCAGGAAAAGGGATCGCATACGATTACACTCTTCACTCGCAGTTCGGTCTCGGTGAATCGCTCACCATGCCTGAAATAAAGATTTATTTCGGACTTACATCTGAGGAGATGTGGAGCTTCATGTCCGACTATGTGAAATTCTATTTCAGGGAGGCGCCTGAATGGGTCTATAAGACGCTCTGGACCACCGGCCTTGGCTGGGATAACAAGCCGACCTGGACCGAACAGGCCGACTACTGGGAGAAGATGATTGACAAGGGCGAATGCAATGGAATCAGCTACAGCCTGGTCACCAACCGTCCGATAATGAGCGGAACCACGCCGCTTGGATACGAGCCTGATCCGAACCATGGAACCATTGACGAATTCAAGAGCATGTGCAGGAGACTGACCGACAAGGGAGTACCGATGCTGATATGGCTGAGCCACAGCGGGCTCATGCACAGGGGCGGTCCCGACATCTGCGACGACTGGTTCATCACCGGGATCGATGGCCGCACATGCGCCTCATGGGGTACCGAAGACACTCCGCACCTCTGCCACATCAATCCCGGTCATCCGGGCTATATCGAATATACGAAGAAATGGATACGCTTCTATATAAAGGAATGCGGCGTCAAGGGATTCTTCATCGACTGCCTTGGATGGGCCTTCCCTCCGGACTTCACGAAGAGGGATTTCATGCGATATCCCGGCGACACGAACAGGATGGCGATAAAGTTCATCGAGGAGATCGGATCATACATCAAGGAACTTGATCCTGAAGCGATATTCTTCGGCGAAGGCACGACCTTCGATGCGCCAAACGATCTTGTTTCGATAAACCACAATCCCGTCAGGGCGATCGATGGCATGGGCCCCCGCGACTACCTCCTCAAGCTGAACAAATATCCCGGGAAACGGATTGTCCTCGACCAGGGACCAAATTTTTCAGCGGCTTCAGGTTTCATGACGGCGCTGAGAATCCCCGGTTCCGCGGCGAAGAACAAATATATGGTAAAACTTCTCCGCGAAAAAGGCGGACGCGACACATTCATTCCGTTCCCCGGAGATATTGCCATCATGGAATCTGAAAAACTCCTGGTAGTACCGTTCCTGAAAGAAACTGCAACTTATCCGGTACTCAAGCTGCCCGCCCCGTGGGACAAGGCAACTGAACTTGTCGAGGAGACGGATGGAAGCATATTGCGCGCCGGCAAGAATGGTTCATTCCGGAACGTCCCTCCTGGAATATATAAAATGAAAATTAAAAAGAAATGAGGTAATTGCACAACTATAATTTGCGGTCGGACAAGTCCGACCCTCCACGCCCGAAACGGGCGTAATAATGGAGGGACGCGCTTACCGCGTCCGGAGTTTTGCGGTTGGCATAAATAACATGGAAATAAGTCTTGGAACATCTTCATTCAATATAACGGTGACGGCGCCTATGACCGAATGCATGGATGACTACGGTCCGCGCTTCGACACTCTCGGCGCCATCACAAGCATCAGGTTCGGCGGGGTTGAGTTCTGCGCCAGGGAAGGCCTGATAGACGAATTCAATATCCAGGCCCCGCTTTCACCGCCCGGCTACGACGATGCAAAACCGGGGGATCCCTTCCTGAAAATCGGGGTCGGCGAACTTGTACGCCCAGACGAGAAAATCTATAAGTTCCACCATCCCTATGACATCAGGAAGATCGCTCCTGCCGTGATCAAGCGGCGCAAGAACGAGATTGAACTGAAACAGAGATTCCGCACCGAAAATGGCTGGGGGTACGAATACCGTAAAATAATCCGAATCAATCCAGAAGACGCCGTCCTTGAAATAATTTACTTCCTCAAGAACACCGGCACCCACGTCATAAATGCCGAACAGTACAACCATAACTGGTTCAATTTCGGCGGGAAGGACGTCGACGAATCCTACACTCTGGAACACAGTTTCCCGATAGGCAATCATATCCCGCAATGGTTCAAGATGCAGGAAGGCCGGATAAATCTGTCGAAGAAAATAACCCGGGCGCATTATTATCCATCGGATGCATCAGTGCCGGCCGATGCCAACAGAATAAAGCTGTCACACAGCGGAACTGGACGCTCGGTGACCGCAAGCGGAGATTTCGCCGCCACACGTTTTTCGCTCTATGTAGATCAGGCCGCGGTGTGTCCGGAGGTCTTCGCACAGTCAACGCTGAAACCCGGCGCTTCGGAGAAATGGACAAGACGCTACGAGTTTAAAAGCTGCAATAAGTAAACCAAACCAAGAACAGCTCTTGCGAGCTTAATCCTCCTTGCACCGTCGCTAAGAAGCTATGGTGCACACAGTCGCCAAGAGAGCTACGGAGTACAGGCTACGAACGGGTTCCCAATTGATTTTGCAATCCGTTTGTAGCGTGTCGCGCCATAGCTTCCCAGCGACGGCGGATCAACGTCGCAAGACGTGTTCTTGATTGAACTGTTTCTTAAGCCCGTAAGGGCTGTTCTTTTGCTTTCTTTGCTTAACATATTCTCTTGGAGCTTTTAAATTATTTCGATCTTCTTCTTGTCTAATATCCAATCCTTGACTTTCCGGCCCCGGAGGTTCTATTTTACAGTGCTTTGACAGCCGCTGTATTTAAGCATAACTGTCAGCGGGGGGGTGCGATTTTCCTGTCTCCATCCCCAGTTTCAACCGGCAAAAGCTGCTGCGGAATGGCGTTCTGCTTTGAAACAGAAGGCGAATTTATCTACGCGTTCCTTTCAAGCAACTGGTCATTGTTCTTACCGATATATTTAATAACTGGAACCATGTCTTACCACTTTAGGTTAGAGTTTCAAACGACAAACAGTGCGATTTTGTATAAATATCCATAAATCCTCAAAGACTTGAAATCTTGCACTTGAGATTTCTTTTAAAGAATTTACTTACCGGAATGTTGATCTGCTTTTCCTCTTTGGCTTCTTTTTTCATTTCTCCAGTTCCTCTTCTATTTCCTCGAACTGTTCTAGGGCGTTCTTGAGATTGTCTATGATATCGGAGGCGAGTTCGCTGGGCGGGGGAAGGTTTTCGCTGTCCTCAAGGGAGTCGTCCTTCAGCCAGGAAATGTCGAGGCTCACCTTGTCACGCTGGAGAAGCTCCTTATAGGTGAAACACTTGAACCTTTCGGATTCCTTACGTTTCAGTCGGTTCTCAATATTGTAGCATTCAACAAATCCGTCAAGATCGGATTCCTTGAGCTGGTTTGTCTTCAGGGTGAAATGAATGTTCGTCCGCAGATCATATATCCACAGTTTCTGCGTCCACGGTTCCTCGCGTGCAACCTTGCGCTCGAAGAAAATAACGTTTGCCTTGACTCCCTGCGCATAGAAGATTCCTGTCGGAAGTCTTAAAAGAGTGTGAACATCGCATTCGTCAAGTAGCTTCCGCCTGATGACTTCTCCGGCACCGCCTTCGAAAAGGACGTTGTCAGGGATGACTACCGCCGCCTTGCCGTTGATTTTCAGCAATGACTTGATGTGCTGGACAAAGTTCAGCTGCTTGTTGCTGGTCGTCGCCCAGAAATCATCGCGCTGGTATGTGATTGACTCCTTGTCGCTCTTGCCGTCCTCGTTCACAATCGTAATGCTGCTCTTCTTGCCGAACGGGGGATTGGTCATGACAATGTCAAAATGGTCCTTGGGCTCGGAAAGAAGGCTGTCGGAAACGGTTATCGGACTTTCGTCTTCTCCTACTCCATGCAGGAACAAGTTCATAACGCAAAGGCGCGCGGTATTGTCGACGATCTCCCAGCCTCGGAACATGTTGAATCGCAGGAAACGCTGCTGGTCACGGTTCAGATTATAATTCTTCGAGATGTAGCTATGGGCTGACAGGAAGAATCCGCCGGTTCCACATGCTGGATCGCAGATGGTCTGCATTGGCTCAGGCTTCATCACCTTGACAATGGCATTTATGAGGGCGCGGGGCGTGAAATACTGACCGGCTCCGCTCTTGGTGTCCTCGGCGTTCTTCTGGAGGAGACCTTCGTATATTTCGCCTTTTACATCAATGTCGAGGCTTACCCAGGTTTCCTCATCAATGAGCTTTATGAGTCTTTTAAGTTTTGCGGGATCCTGGATCTTGTTCTGGGACTTACGGAAAATGACTCCAAGCAGACCTTTTTCCTTGGCGAGACCTTCGAGTGTGTGCCGGTACTGGATTTCGAGAGCATCACCATCCTTTTCAACGAGGCTCTGCCAGTTGAATGCCTTAGGTATTGGAGAATACTTCCCGAGAAGCTTGAACTGTTCTTCCATCATCTTCAGGAACAGGAGATAAGTCAACTGTTCCACATAATCGCCATACGAAAGTCCATCATCTCTGAGAACATTACAGTAATTCCAAAGTTTTTGAACGAGTTGGGCTGAATTAGTCATGAATTCCCTTTATATTTATTACTGTCAAACGTAGCAATTCCCTATTATTTATATTTTCCTCTTGCAAAATTTATATGCTCCAAGTATTTTATCTCTGGACTGGGATATCTCGGTCGGTGGATGTTTCTGGTATTACCGGAAATATCCATTTTCATTTTCAGGGGAACACCTTCATTCCGGACACGCTTCCATTCTTATATATTTTCTTGCTTACGACATCATATGCCTTGTTAGCCTGATCAGGTTTTAAAATATGCCGGGCACATGGATGCGCACACAAGTCAGCAATCTGTATGCCTGCAATATTCCACTGTTTTGACTTGAAAAGCAGAGGGAAATTGAGCTTCTTAAATCGCTCTGCGCCAATATAGGAAGTACCATTGGACATTATTGCATAGAAAACCCGTTCCAGATCTTCATCTTCTTTCTTTCCTCTTGCTTCGGCGATGATCGGCAACTCGGCTTCTCCTGCTTTCTCCATAAAATGTAAAACTCGTTCCATTGAAAATGCTAAAGCTATATTATACGGATTTCCGGCCTTGTCACCATATCTATCCTTATGTTTCAATTTGTGGATGCAGCTGATAAAGAGTGTAAATTTGGAATTTTCCATCAGAGATGTCATTTCATCTATGAATTTATCTCTAATATCTTTTCTTGTGAGAAAAACAAACGGGCCATTCTGTTTGCGAATATCGCGGCTGTGAAGATTAACACCCTCATGGTTCCAATATCTCAATTTAAACTTTGATATCTCCGGAATTATATGTTCTGAATATTCCTTTCGCTCAACTAGTACCAAAGCTAAGAGAAAGATAGGAAAATCATTATCCGTCTTTAGCAGCGAGTGATCTCCGCACTCGTCAAGAAAAGCTATGTATTTTGATGTTCCGCCAATGTTTTTCATATATTATTTCTTTTTCACTGCAACTCCCCTGCTCATGCGAGATCCTTTTTCTTCATGAATTTATTGATTTCCTCCAGCATGGCTGGACGGCGCGGGTATTTCTGCCTGAATTCCTCTATCAGCTCTAATGCCTTGTCTCGGCCTTTTATCTCTAAAAGATGTTTAAGCCCGTAGTTGCATAATCGCCAGTATTCGTTTCTGGCACCGGCATCGTCTGCCTCTTCCCTCAGCTTTTCCGCAACCATGCTTATCACTTCATCGGGATACACGGGAAGGAGAATCTTCTCGTATCCGGAAATACTGCCAGGAGAGCGCTTAACCAGTTCAAGAAGCTTGCCGATCTCCTTTTCCTTCACGAAGATGAACCCGAGAAGACCAAAGGCGACATGTGAGCGGTCGAGTGCTTCCTGCAGACGTCCCGTCAGTCTCTTGTATTCAGCAGGCCATTCATCTTCCGGGAAGGTCGCCTTGTAAACCTCATAGCTGTCCGTACCGCCTCCGAGAAAGAACTCCAAAGACAAAGTCCGTATTTTATCCTTCTCGTTGCGTGCCTGATAGACTTTCAGCTTCCATCTCTTCCATTCGTGTACCAGCCCGGCCAGCTTCGTGTCGGATTCAATCCCGGAATCGACAAGTTCAATCACCCGTTCATAATTCTTATTCTTGAAAGCTTCTTCAATGGCAATTCTCCTGAATTCGGGGACATGAAGATTCTCATTGAAGAACCTTTCCGCTTCTCCGGTCTTTCCAGTCTTAAACAGCACCTTGTGCTTCAATCTGTAAACTGTGCCGTCATGCCATTTATGCTTTTCATTTGGCGCACTATTCTCAAAACAGCTTTCAATGGCGGCAAGGACTTTTTCAGCCTCGCTCTGCCCGACATGGATATCTATCGCCATTTCAAGCAACTGTAGTCCCCAGTCCCAGCCCTTGTAACGCTCGTTGTCCCAGTCCTTGACGAGGTAATTGAAGAAATCCTTCCTCGTCTTTTCATCAAGCTTCCGTTTTGAGGCGTCCTGATAAATTTCCAGGCTTGACTCGATGCATGATCCGATACTGCCTCCCGAATCGTCGGCATACTGCAGGGCCGCCACCATCTTTTCAAGAACCGCCTGCGCGGCAGTCAAAGCCTGTGCTACGCGGCCGGCTTTAAGATTATCCTGTGCCTTTCCAAGGACAGATTCCGCTCCGGAACATGCAGAAGATGAAGCATTGTATGGAATAAAACCCCTGTTCATGCATCTGTTGAGGGCGGAAGAGATAATCTTCTTGTATTCGCCCTTCGTCAGATCGCATATGGAATACTTGGCTATTATTTTTGATTCTACGTTCTCATCCATATCAGCCTGTTCTTTGATAATCCTGACAAGCTCCTTCCTGTCGAGAGAATCAAGAATCGCATCAATGCTGTTCGGATTGTCGGGTTTTTCTGTTTTCATATGCTTCCACCAGATTCCCAGGTTTTTAAGATTTGTCCAAACTTCTTTTGTTGTCTTGCTTTACATTCATTTTTTTATTCCCCGGGAGCGCCGAGCCCCAGCTCGGCTAAAATTATGCCAAGCTTGGGCTTGGCGTTCCCTTGGGGTGTATTCCTGCGCTGCTCCATTTCCAGTCCTTTGCGTTTTCGCATAATCCGGCTTTGACTGGATTCATATGGATATATTCTATCACACTCGCCAAATGTTTTCCGTCGCGAATATACCTGTCCCAGTATTCACGCATCCACAATGCGTTCCCGGGAACGCCAAGCCCCAGCTTGGCACTATGTGCCAGCGCCCATCTTCCTGTAAATGATTTCCAGGATTGCACAATCCTGCTCAAGGAAATATGCGGCTCTATCAATACATGGACGTGATTCGGCATGACCGCCCATGAGATAAGCCTGTATTTTTCTCCATCAAACGTCAACAATGTCTCCTGCACTATGTCGGCCATTTCAGGATGCTTCAGTGCACAACACCCCAGCCCGGAATCGAGCCAGTGTTCAATTTTTTCACGCCGTTCCACGTCAAATTCCTTCTCCTCCTGGGAACGCCGAGCCCCAGCTCGGCTGATTTCCATCTCCTCCAGGGAACGCCGAGCCCCAGCTCGGCTGATTTCCATCTCCTCCTGGGAACGCCGAGCCCCAGCTCGGCTAAAATTATGCCAAGCTTGGGCTTGGCGTTCCCTTGGGGTGTATTCCTGCGCTGCTCCATTTCCAGTCCTTTGCGTTTTCGCATAATCCGGCTTTGACTGGATTCATATGGATATATTCTATCACACTCGCCAAATGTTTTCCGTCGCGAATATACCTGTCCCAGTATTCACGCATCCACAATGCGTTCCCGGGAACGCCAAGCCCCAGCTTGGCACTATGTGCCAGCGCCCATCTTCCTGTAAATGATTTCCAGGATTGCACAATCCTGCTCAAGGAAATATGCGGCTCTATCAATACATGGACGTGATTCGGCATGACCGCCCATGAGATAAGCCTGTATTTTTCTCCATCAAACGTCAACAATGTCTCCTGCACTATGTCGGCCATTTCAGGATGCTTCAGTGCACAACACCCCAGCCCGGAATCGAGCCAGTGTTCAATTTTTTCACGCCGTTCCACGTCAAATTCCTTCTCCTCCTGGGAACGCCGAGCCCCAGCTCGGCTGATTTCCATCTCCTCCAGGGAACGCCGAGCCCCAGCTCGGCTGATTTCCATCTCCTCCTGGGAACGCCGAGCCCCAGCTCGGCTGATTTCCATCTCCTCCTGGGAACGCCGAGCCCCAGCTCGGTTCTCCTGCCAGTCTTTCAATTCCTCTTCCAACTGCTCCAATTTACTTTGCGGAAGGCTGTCTGCCAGCCTGAATGTGATTGACTGCAGCAATGATATCCTGTCGCGATGCGGCAAATAGCCTCTTGAGTACCATTCTCTTTCCTGGGAAGCCCCAGCTTGGATCTTACCCCGGGAACGCCAAGCCCCAGCTTGGATCTCTTCAGTCCCGAGCTGGGGCTCGGGGCTCCCAGGGATTCCATATCCCATATTTTCTTCAGCGGCCTTCATCAGTTTCCTTTCAGGCTTGGCATCGGGATATTCTATGCTTTTCGCGTGTTTCGCCTGCCCTGAGCTTGTCGAATGGGTGCCTTCTGTGTCTACCAACTTCCCCTCGAATGCTGATTTCAGGATGCTCTGGCGGAGATTGTCGGATTTCTTCATGGCTTCATCAATCTCCTTCTCAACGACATCGGCAATTGTAAAATGGCGCTCAACTTCTAAGACGATTTGCTTTTGTTCCTCTAATTCAGGAAGAGGTATTTTAACTTCCCTAACTGATTTCATCCCAACATTACCTTGTCCGACATTTCCTGTTTCACTTGCAAAAAACTGATTTCTGAATTCTTTTGTATGCATTGCAAGCATAACGTATTTCGAGCTTACCGATGAATAGCAACGTAATCTTGCCACACGCTGATTTAGCAGTAACTTATTTTCATCGGCAATCATGGAAACAAAGCCATAATCTTGCTTATTTTTAGTTCCTGTGAGAGTTATGACAATATCATCTTTTTTCAACAAGTATTTATGAATGATGTCTTCCGGAACATCTTCTATGTATGATGGATTATTGCCAAGTAATAATTTCCCCATCCGGACATTTCCCATCTTCACAATTTGATAACCATTATTTGAATAATCACTGCTTTTGAAGGCAAATCCGCCAAGAGCATCTGATATTGACTCAAGTGGTTTCCATTCCCAACCATCCGGTAATTCCCTTGGCGCCTTGGTGTCTTTGTGGTTAACCTTCCTTGTCAGCTTCCCAGTGAAGGCGTCACGGAGGACGGCCTGCCGGTAGTTTTTGAGCAACTTCTTGGTTTTCTTGAGGTTTTCAACTCCGGCATCCAGGCGCGTGAACAATTCCTCAATCTTCGCCACTATCCGCTTCTGTTCGGCTAGAGTTGGAACAGGTATTTGTAGTTTCCATAAAATATTGGGATCAACGTGAGGTATCCCAACTCCTCTGGGATTTTTATTGATGTATTTATATTTTCCCTGTAAGTAATAAAAAAGGAAAGACGAATCCAATCCTTTAGTTTCAAGTTTGACCAGAGTTGAACCAATCGCCCCAGATATACCTCTGCCAACTAATCCCGATCTGGCTCCATCCCAAACCATTAACACATCATCTTTTCCGCAAATCTGACATTTATCACCATCTGTATATTCATCAACAACGCCAGTCTCAAAAGCTTTTATATTAATATATGGGATTGATAATGACTGGGATTTTTTACCTAAAGATTTAGGTTTTTTCCCCTTTATTGAACTTACAACATCACCGAGAAAAGGGTTCTGCCAGTTTAAGGCAATTTGATTTTTATCGTTAATCATTAATTCCCTTCAATATTTTCTGCAAATCCCGCTTATTCATTTCAATTAATTGAGTTATATCGCTTTTGTGCTTACCAAGTTAAGCAGCCATATATAGGACTCTCCTTTAACATCTGCTCCATGATTCCTTGCCAGTTCTATAATCTTGGGCAGGCTATGAATATCATATGATTGACAATTAGCATATAATACTTTTCTCAAAATGTTCAGGACTAAATTAGGATCTTTTTCCAACAAAGTTGATTTTTCGATTTTATGTATCAAGCTAAACGCAGAGTGCTTCAAACCTTCAAGAGATATTAAATAGTCTTTTAATTCTGAATATGCATTTGCCGCATCATCATCCAATAAAAGGATCAAAGACGCGACTCTTTTAGAAACTTCCGGCGTTTTGAATAAATTGCTTCTAGGCCAATATTTATGAAAGATATCTTTTATGGCTTTGCCCCATAGCCCGTCTGTATTATTTACTTCCTGTTCAAATACTATTAGCAATGATATTAAGCCTTCATTGTTAATTCCAGAAAACACTTTCTTGTTTTGTTCAGCATTCATGGATTCTTGATAGTAAAGGAGTCCAAGTCCAAATATCTGGTATAAAAGACCAACTTTCTCAGATGATAAACCAAGATTGCCGGATTTATTTAGAAGCTCACATAAATCGTCATAAATATTATCGAATAATTCAGGATTAATATTAGAGGAATGAAGAAAACCACTCCATGAATAAAATGCATCTGAATTATTTATCTTGAAGTTGGGTAATATTTTCATGTCGGCCCATGGCGGATCAATTACTTGAAACCAATATGTTCCTCTATATATGACAATTTTTGCATATTTTGAAGATGCTGTTTGTGTATCAAGTATTATTGATATTCTTTTCTTTGTGTTTTCTTCTAATCCGGCCCCCGCTTTGTATTTATTTTTTGATAGCGATAATAAAATAGTTTCAGCCAATATACCTGCAGGATGATTTATAGCGTTAGAAAACAAGTCACCTGCTGGCAGTGCATCATTTTCAGGTATTTCTAAAGATATTATTTGTAACTTATCCCATATCTCCCAAAAACTGCTTTCTTTTTCTATATTTTGGTATGCCTTATTTAAGACAAAAGATATTGTTTTTATATTAGTCTTAATATTAGATTCAGGCGTAATGCTTATAAGATAAATAAACTCTGAAGAAAGACTTGCGTTAAATAAATTATCTGTATTTAACCCATAAAGTGTATTTTCAATTATTCTATCATCAAGTACACCTTCCTCAAGCATGTATCTATATAACCGCAAAGCCCGTTCCGGCTGTTTTTTGACAGCACTTTGCCATTCCGCCAAACGCCCAGGCATGCTGATATTAAAATTGTCTTCTTCTTTATTAATATCTTTTCCTAAAAGTACTTCAATTAATTTATTATCAGGCATATTTAATAGTTGATCGGCCGAATGGTCTGAACGGTTTCCTCGTCCAGTTTCACACCAAGATGACATTTCCGCCTTATAATCATCATATATTTCCCATTTCGGATACTTCTCCTTAATTTCCTTAAGAAGATTGCCTGCTTCGCTGTTTAGTTTATACTTATAACGAATCAATAATTCTAAATCCTCAAATATTCCCCTATTCTTAAAATCTTCTTTTTCCTTAGCTGTAGTTTCTCTTTTATCCCAAAATGAATATTCAATAATAGGTGGACCACTTAAGATCTTCGCAAAAAGCATATCTGTTTTAGATGATGATAAGATTCCAGAAAGTGATTCCAACAATCTGCATTTTTCGTATTTTAGTGATCCTTTCCAATAATCTTGATCATTTAACGAAAGCAGATAATCAATTTTTTCATCAACTGAAAAGTGGATTGTTGTCGAATAGGCATATAAAACAAATCTCTTGAATATAATCTCATCAATATTTTTCCAATATCCTAGTATTAACTCTTGATCTTTTTTATCTGATAAATTATACGCCTCTCGTAATAAAGTAATTATCAACATCCAATTTGGATTGTGTTCATCTTGTTCATGAGCTGAAATTGCATGCCTATGCAACGTCGGATCATATGATTCGAGGTAATTGCATATCGACAAGCATTTCCTTAAAGTCTCTGTTATCTCATGGGTCATTGCTGGCAATATGTTGCGCATTAAATCTAAAGATGAAGTCATTAACTCATCAAGTTGATATTTTTCTAACTGAATTGCCAAATCAAATGATATCAAATCCTGAACAGTCATATCGCTTAGTAGCATATTGGAGTTGCTTTTATAATAGTTATATGGTGTCTTTAAAACAATAAACGGTGTTATAAGTTCAAGAAGAATTGGTTTAATAAAATTTGCTTCTTGAAGCATCCCCAATCTATTAGTAAGCCATAATTGCTCGTCAGACTCCTGATTCTGATAGCTCCAATACGCGAAAGCAATAAGTATTTTTTTAATTTTATTGTCAACGGGTTTATTATTTGTAAGAAAATATTTAATCTTGATTTTGAATGACTCATTTGAGATTTCACCGGAATTAATGATTTCTATTAACTTCAAGCTGCCTCTTTCGTCTTTTGCTTGAAGAGTTAACCAATAATACAAAGCATGTTCAAGTTCAGATGGCTGGGAGGCAAATTTATTTGATTTAAATAAATTTGCTTTATAGAATACATCATACCATTCAGACGAAGGCAATGGGTCAATTTCAGAAAAATACTTAGCCAATGTGATATCTTTGGATATTAATCTAATTACTTGGCTATTTATAACCTCTTCGGATAATTTAGATACTGGTCTTTTTGATGCATATTCTTCAAGGAGAATTTTCTTGTCTTTATGCTGCCTCGTATGCCAATCTGCCAGTTCGGATAATACTGCTTGAAATTGAGAATAGTCAGTATCATTTTCCTTTTCATATAAAATTGCATCTATCCCCTTAGCCCTCCATTGATCCATGCGCTCATTCTTAGATGATTCATCAGTGAATCCATCAAAAGCAAAAGCTTGGGCTATCTTTGAATATTTTCCATCATGGAGATAGACACGTCTTTCAGCAGCTATGGCGTCAACCAGATATCTCATAATTGGGTCGTCAACACCATAACCTACGAATAATATTACTTTAAATTCTTTAAAGAGCTCGGAGACAAATCTGCTGGCCCATCTTTCAACCAAATATGCATTCCCAAAATCAGCACTTGTAAAGATGAGATTTGCCCCATGCGGATCATTTTCCTTGTTAATCCTACCATGAAGATAAACAGGCCATTTCCACTTATGTGGTTTTGGAACCGGAAGAAAAGGCGCCTCATGCACTTGATTTATTTTAGCATTTGGTATTTTTTCAAAATAATTATCAAAATTGGTTGTTACTATACGAAAGTTATCATTTGTGTCTTTGGCGAGTTTCAAAATGGCTTCATGAACAGCCAAATCTCCTTTGTGTTCTTTCCCAATGATATTAATGACTGCATTTCTAACTGCATAATTTATTTCAGAGGAACCTTCATTCATCCTATTCTCTAACAATCCGAGTGTTCTATCATACAAGTTATCTTTAAATGATGTTTCCTCTTCTTTATTCATGCTTTCATGACACTCTATGAAAACATTCTTAACCAAGCCTTTAAAGCTCGGCAATCCTTCTCCAATGGATATTCCCGCACCACAGAAAAACACGATATCTCCATCCTCAAGAGCATTAATTACTTCTGCAGGAAAGCTTGTCTTTCCAAAATAAATAGGTTGTTCTAGTTCTTTTATCATATGCTTATTTAATATTTCCCTTGCGACTCTGTGCTCCCGACGCCAAAGGGCTGGGAGCTTCGACTTTGCGAGAGGCTTTCCCCTCTGCGGATTTCGCAAGTTGTTCCCGGTAATTGGACTCCAGCTTGTTCCAGAAGCTTGCAGGAGTACCGGTAACCATTTCAAGGCGATTGGACGTCTCGGATGTTATAGGCTGTTCCCCTTTGAAGATACGTTTCAGGGTTTGAACGGAAATTCCAAGACGGATTGCGAATTCACTTTGAGCTATCCCGAATGTTTCCATGACTTCGCGTATTGTATCTCCCGGAGGGACTGCATAGTCGGGATTGTAAGAGTATTTCTTTTTAGGTTTCATTGCTTCCCATTTTCTCCAGGGGTTCAACGGCATCCTGTAACAGACGTTTGCCGGCTATTTTCAATTGCTCCAAAGTCGGAGGTTGTGAAGCAAGCAGACCATATCTGCATGTATGGTGAGCTTCATCCATGTCCAAGTCGCTAGTGAGCAGCTCACGTAATCCTGAACCAGTGTTTTTTACGAGAGATTGCCATTCAGCAGGAAAACAAGATTCCATGGCCTTCCTGAAAAGGTCAGGCCATTTTTCCAAACTGTCCACATCTTCTCCAGTGCTAAGAAAAGCTATTGCCAGAACCCGTCCCAGATCCTTGTTACTGCGTTTAATCCGACGGCCTTCGATATAACCTGACATTAAATCAGGCTTTATCCGAGGGTGCTCAAGCATGTTTGCAAGCGCCATCATTTCTGGTCTAGCGACATGGATTCCCATTTCAGTTTCCATTGGCTCAAAATTAGTCAAGGACAAGAATCCGAAGCTCGGAAGGCCAAAGTACCCTTGGCTTGTCTTAAATGGAAGCCATTTTTTCTCACGCACCTCCGAAGATTCCGGAACGGTTAGAAGTTCAATAAACCAATCAGTGTTCCCAGGAGGATTCAAACGGATTGCTGGAAGCTGGCTGGGAAGGGTATTTTCATCACCAGGCTTATTCCATTCTCCATCTTTCTTGATAGTCCAGCCGGAAGTAAATAGTTTCTCAGCAATTGCTTCCCCTGCAGGAACGGCTCTAATGCGCGGCGATAGAAGACAGTCGGCATCTTTCGTGCGGACGGCCATGCCTTCTTTTCCAGCTAAAAAATGATATCCTACGGCGAGACTTCCGATGATTATCATGTTTTTCCTGCACTCTTCCGGGATAGCTCCGGAAATCTCCGAGAGAACCTCTCCTGGGAAAACAGTCTTCATGACATCGTTGATTTCAATCATTGGGATGTTCCTCTGGATTGTAAAGCATTAAGAAACCCCAGTGCCTGAGATTCCAAGCGCATCTCATGAAGATCCAGCAGGCATTCAACTGGATCGGCCCAGGGAACACCAGCAGAATTCGTTTCAAAGAATGGCGTTTCCCTGCGGATGAAATGCAGGACAACGGACGCAGGCTTGCCGGGATCATCCTCCTGTTCCAGAGCAGGATCAAGTCTTCCGATGAAATCAATATCAGGATATTTTTCCGGACAGTGCACTGTGAGGTCAAGGCGTGGAGCGCCGATAAGGTCAATGTCAGGATAATAATGCCTTGCGCCCAGAACACCGGCAACAGCCACATAGGGAAGTTGCATTTTTGCTAACCTGCCAAGTAATGAATCAATCGAGCGCGGTTGTCCGGAACGATCGGAATATTTTTTTGTCAACCGCGATCTGCCCGAGTTCACAAGGAGCCATTCCCATGCATCTTTGGGGAAGTACTTGAGTTCGACGCTCCTGTCGGAACGCCTGGCAAGCGCATTTCCAAGGGATTCAAGTGCGTTCACCACCGTACGATAATTACAGCCTGCGGCATTGCCAAGCCAATCCAATGTCAACGGACCTTTCCGATTCAGCCACTGGCATATGAGGATTTTGAGGATTTCAGACTGGTAGTCCTGTTTCGGGAAAGGATTCTTCTTTATCGCCAACTCTTCTTCAGATACTTTCAGCAACTCTTCATGCAAATCGGGTTCCTGCTTGTCTGGGATGCCGATAAGACGCCCATCCCGAAAAATAACGATACATAAACGTCCAAGTATATCCGGACGGAAAGTCGTTTCCACCTTATGCCATTCGTCACCTAGGCCCTTGTCGGACATGTTGGGTTCTATAAGAAGCAAAATTGCCCGTTGGCAAGCCTGTTCGTGAACGGCACAGGCAAGTTGGAAAAGCGCATCTCTTACAATACGAAAGGCTGTAAGGTGGTTTTTCACCTCAACCCAAACCCCATCACCTTCCCAATCAGGTTGATAGCGGCCTGAACCCTTTTTATGTTCTGTTTTTCTTAGCTTCATGACCCTATTATATCATTTATTAATTGCAAAGTCAAGTCAATATTGTAAAATCAAGTCAATATTGCACAATCAACTCAATATCTTACCTGGATTACCCTCAATTATTACTGTATGGGTAACATTGCAACTCTGTAATATCGCCCATCTGGCAATATTCGGACTCAATTCTAAAATTTGCGCCTCTGCGTTTCCGATTCCAAAAGACCAGGACAAACTAAAGTTTGAACTCCAACGAATTCCACGCTTCCGATTTCGCAAAGGCTTCGACGGACAAGATTCATTGTCTGCAAATAACGCGGAGCAAGCTCCGCTAATTAAGGCTGAAGCAAGCTTCAGCACTCCATATGTATTGCACGAGATATTCTTAATTCCTAAGCTGCCAGCACCTCGCTTAGTTCCTTCAATATATTCTGCAAATCCTGACCGAATACCTGGCTTGCCTTCAACGGGCCGCCTTTCTGGGAGAACGGCGCGTATTCAAAGTCTTCCATCTCGACTGCGAGATTCGCAGCAATGTGCTTCTTTATCAGGTTCAGCCATTCAATCTGTTCGGTGCTGAAACTGCGTCCGGATACCTGCTGATGTTCAAGCCATTTCTCGAAACGGTGTTCGACAGTGTCAATGAACGGTTCAAGCACAGCCTCCTTGCCAAGCGCAAAACGAATCAGGGAAATGATGTTGGTTAGGAGTTTCTGCGGTCCCATGTTTCTTACCCTTGAGTTTTCCAGATTCTTGAACGCCAGCCAGAGTTGGTCGGTGGAAAATTTGTATGGTGGTTTCTCAATGGCATCGGCAAGCTCCTTTATCTGCTGATATGACAGATGGCGCTGTCCGTAGGGCATGGAATAGATGATCTTGATGGCTGTCAGTTCGTCCTTGTTGTCCTCGATGAATCTCCTGAACGAGCTGATCAATGCCTGGGACTTCTCCTTTGCCTTCTCGTCGAATTCCGCAACAAGGACCTTGTCAATACTGACATTGTCGATCACCTGTTCGGTTGTCCGCTTGATCTCAATCAGGATATTCCGGAGTTCGGGAGCGTCAAAAGGTGTGCAGGCGGTGTCAACGAGATGTTTTGCGGATTCCGCAATTTGTTTCTCGTCGGGAACTTTGGTTTTGAATAGCTCTTTTGCCTTTTCAATCTTCTTGTCGGGATCCACGGCATCAAGAAGAGCGTTGGACATCATCCTCAGGTTTTTGCCCTTTGACACTTCTATAATCTTCTCTCGATCTTTAGGCATTATCTCCCGGTCAAGGCGTGCAAGCCTGCCAGCGAGGGTGGTCAAGGTGTCCTCGTCACGCTTGCCCAGTGCAACACCCTGAAGAAGTTTGTCGAACGAAATCGACTTCTTGCGTTCGAGGGAGCAAGTGTCACCGCTTTTGCGAGATTCGCAGACGCCAACAGCGTCAACTATCACGAAATGAGTCTTGTTCATCGCATCAGGAGTGACACTGTTAAGGTCGGTGGGATCGATTGTCCGGGTACCGCGTCCTTTCATCTGGTCGAAATAGACAGTTGAACGCACATCCCGCATGAAGAGCAGGCATTCCAAGGGCTTTACGTCTGTTCCTGTAGAAATCATGTCGACAGTCACTGCTATGCGGGGATTGTATGAGTTACGGAAGCTCTGGAGGAGATGTTCGGGCTTCTCGTAGCGTTTGTTGTCGGGATCGTATGTGCGATAGGTTATCTTCTTGCAGAAATCATTGCCTTTGCCAAACTCCTCGCGGATTATGTGGGTGATGTCCTCGGCGTGGCTGTCATCCTTCGCGAATACGAGCATCTTGGGAATTTCCGTTCTGCCGGGGAATATATCGGTGAACAGTTTGTCCCGCAAGGTGCGTATGATTGTCCTAATCTGGTCGATGGAGACGACATCCCTGTCAAGCTGCTCCGAGGAATACTCGAGGTCGTCGTCGAGCTGTTCCCACCGGGTTGAGCGGTCAAGCTTGTCACGCTTGTCCACATAATGACCGGCTTCGACCTTGCTGCCCTTCTGGGAGATCTCGGTCTTGATGCGGTAGACTTCATAGCCGACATTCACGCCGTCGGCGACCGCGCGTTCGTGGCTGTATTCCATGACCAGGTTGTTATGGAAGAAGCCGATGGTCTGCTTCGATGGGGTGGCGGTGAGGCCGATTATATGGGCGTCGAAGTATTCTAGCACCTGCCTCCAGAGATTGTATATGGAGCGGTGGCATTCGTCGGTGACGATGAAGTCAAATGACTCGATGGGGAAGGAAGGATTGTATTCGACATCCTTCGGGCGGTCATCAGAGGCGGAAACCTCGAATCCCGACAGTTCCTCCAGATCCTCCGGCAGTTCCTCGCCGCGCAGCATCGAATAAAGGCGCTGGATGGTGCATACGGTAACACGGCAGACAGGATCGAGTGTGTTTGAAGTCAGGTGCTGGACATTGTACAGCTCTGTGAACTTCCTGCCGTCGTCGGGGGTGATGTACTGCTGGAACTCCTTTGATGTCTGGATGCCCAGATTGCTACGGTCGACAAGGAAGAGAATCCTTTTGGCGTTGGCGTGCTTGATAAGGCGGTAGATGAAGGAGACGGCTGTAAAGGTCTTGCCGGAGCCTGTAGCCATCTGGATGAGGGCTCTTGGGCGGTCCTGGGCGAAAGATTCCTCTAGTTTGGCGATTGCCTCAATCTGGCAGTCCCTGAAACCTTCCGAGACAAGAGGCGGGAGCTTTGAAAGACGGGCGCGAAGGGTGTCGGGCTGGCTCAGCCAGTCCTGAAGCTGTTTCGGCTGATGGAACCAGAAGACTCTCCGGGAACGGGACTGGGGATCGCGGATATCCCTGAAATACGTCTCCTTGCCGGTAGATTCATAGGCAAAAGGGATAGGCTCATTCACATGGGGTATTTCTGACGGGAGGGATTCGCAATATGAGGCGGTCTGTTCGGAGACACCGGCCAGAGTCATGCCTTCCTTCTTTGCTTCAATGACGCCTACGGCCTGGCGGTTGACAAAGAGGAGATAGTCGGCAAAGCCACTTTTGAGGGGAAATTCGCGGACGGCTACGCCTGTTGAGGCGCCGAGGTTGAGCTTCTTGAAGTCTTGCACCTGCCAGCCGGACTTTTCCAGCATCTGATCAATGTTCTGGCGTGCTGACTCTTCGGACTTCATCAATCTCCCTTCAGGATACCACCATGGTAAACATGTTACTATATACAACCTAGACTGGTTTTCAAGGGAAGTGCTTGTCAAGCCAAGAGATATCATCTTGTTGGGGCACTGCTAGCAGGTATTTAGGTAATCTGGGCATAATCTGGGAAGGGTCAAGTAATTGAAGATAAAGAGATAAACTAAAAAGAGACCGGAAAAAGCCCTTGAACGCATAAATGGATGGCAAAAAATGCATTTAAGCAGGAGGAGCTCCGGTTGGGAAACCGCTTGTCCAAGGGCTGAAATTGTTATGGATGGCAGGCCCGGCTCCGCAGGGAAGCTTCGCCGCGGCATTTTTCGCCGCAGGCGGAAAATGGCTGTGCCATCCGTAGCGCGACTGCAGGGCAGTCGGGCGAAGGATGGTGGGCACAATTGGACTCGAACCAACGACCTCCACGATGTCAACGTGGCGCTCTAACCAACTGAGCTATATGCCCATTTTTCAAGCAGGCTCAGAATTTATATCATGTTTCATAAAATGCAATATAGGGAGCGGATAAAACGCGCAGTTCAGACGAAAAGTCCGGATGGTATTTCAAGGGTGAAGGTGCATCCGGGCTCATTCTTGTTGTTCGCGGCGGAAACCGTTCCGCCGTGCAGGAGCATGATATGCTTCACTATCACAAGGCTCAGCCCGTGGCCGCGCCCGTGGTGTTCGACATCCTCGACGTAAAATTCGCTGAACACCATCTCCAGCATCTTGATGTCACCAAGCCCCTTGCCGTTGTCCTTCACCTCGCACTCCAGCCCCTTTTCGGTCTGTCTGACATTCAATTCGACTGTTCCGATATAAGGTGAATACTTGACGGCGTTCTCCAGCACGTAGGAAAGGGCGGCGACCAGCAGCTCTTCGTCGCCCCTGAACGCCCTGTCGCCCTTGCAGTCCTTCAGGAGGATAATATTCTTCGCCCTGGTCTTCTCCTCATTCGCAGAAACCGCCATTTCTATTATATCTGAAAACGAAGTCTTCTTCTCTATGACGATCCTCGATCCATTCCTGAGGTTGGAAAGCAGGATTGTCTTGTTAACCAGTTCCAGCAGGCTCGCACCGGAACTGACAATATGCCTTACACATTCCTTTTCGTGCTCTCCGAGCTTGTCGCAGGCGCCCAGGATCTTTCCGAATCCTACGATTGCATTTAGAGGCGTCCTCGTCTCATGGGAGAACAGATCAATGAGATCGTCCTTCATCCTGTCGATCTCCTGCACGGATTTGAGGCGTATGAAAACCCGGACCTTTGCGAGCAGCTCCTCGGAATCAAAGGGTTTCGTTATGAAATCATCGGCTCCGGCCTGATACCCCTTGAGCCTGTCATTGAGCATGGATTTGGCGGACAGGAGTATGATCTTGGTGAAGGCGAGCTCCCGCATCTGCTTGAACTTCCCGCAGATCTCATATCCGTCCTTGCCCGGCATCATGATGTCGAGCAGGATGATGTCGGGACGGAAGACCACTGCGGAATCAAGGGCCGCCTGGCCTCCGCAGACGGACTTGATCTCGAACTGCTTCCCGAGGATCTCCTCGAGAATCAGTATGTTCATCTGATCATCGTCGACAATCAGTATCCTGTTTTTCTTAGTTTTCATGACATCTTCTTGTCCGGGTTGACCTTGCCGGCGGCTCTCGTGAGCGGTACCGAAAACGTGAACGAAGCCCCTCCTCCGGAGTTGTTACGAGCATAAATCGTGCCATTATGGCGCTTGACAATCTCCCTGCAGATGGAAAGTCCAAGCCCGGTTCCGCCTTTCACTTTCGCTATGTCCGACTGGAAGAACCTGTCGAATATGATATCGATATCCTCCTCGGGTATGCCGGCGCCCTTGTCGGTGACGGTCACTGACAGCATGTCCAGGCCTCTGACAAAGGAGACCTTGAGCTCAGTTCCGCTTTCAGAGAACTTCAATGCATTCCCGATCAGGTTCCTCATCACCATCGCAATTTTCTCCCTGTCTATGCATGCGTTGGTGTCGAACTCGGGCTTGACGCATATGAACTTCACATTTTTCTCCTCGAAGTTCGCCTTGAGCTCCTCATATGTCTGGAGCGAAATCATGAAAAGGCTCGTATCCGTGAATTCGAATTCCATGTGGCCGGATTCGATCTTGGCAAAATCAAGGAGCTCGTTAATCATCTTGAGCAGGCGCTGGGCGCTGTCGTTGATGCTTTTGAAGAACTCGAGCATCTTCTTCTCATCATTGAGCCTCTCCTTGTCCATCCCCAGCCTCGAGAAGCTGAGTATGCCGTGCAGCGGCGTACGCAGTTCATGGCTTACATTTGTGAAGAAGGAGGTCCTGGCGTGGTTCGCAGTCCTGGCATCTTCAAGGGCCTTTGTCCTTTCCGCAATGGTATTATGGAGCTTGTAATATATTTTCTGGAGCTGCGTCACCATGGTGTCGAACGATTTTGAGACGATGCCGAACTCATTCGTATCCCTGGAATTGATTCGCACGGAGAAATCCCCCTCCTCAAGCTTTTCAGTGGCCTTCACAATCTGGTTCAGGGGTCTGGCGATCTGGTAGTTCAGGAGGAACAGAAGCATTATGAATCCAAGCAGCAGGACGATCATTCCAGTGGCTTCGAAAACATACTTCGACCGGTTGTAGCTGACGATCGGGATACCTTCCTCATCGAGCAGATCTAGCACCGTCCATTCAGCCGGTGCAAAATAATTCGCAAAGACAAGATAATCGCGACCGAAATACGAGAGCTGGACAATCTTCGCCTTAGCCCCCGGAATATCGGAAAACTGTATGGCTATCTTCTTCGCAAGCGGAAGTTCTGTCTCAGGTATCCTGGTGTCAAAGCCCTCGGTATAGGATTTAGGAAGGCTGCATTCAAGGAATCTTCCGCTCCTGCTGCAGATGATCATCCTTCCGATGGAATTCTTGATCCTCTTGTCGGAAGAGCTAATTATGTTCCTGTTCTTAAGCCTGGTCACGTCCAGCACATTGTAGAAGAAGCATCTGGCGCCGCTGGAAAGCCTGAATGAAAGCGTGGCCGCCGATACCCACCTGTTCTTAGTGCTGTCGAAATAGAATTCGCTGAAGACGGTCTTCCCGCTGATGTTCTTGAATGCCGCATTTTTCAGCCCCTCGAGAGCTTTTTCGCGGAACTCCGCCCCTTCGTCCTCCAGATCCGAACTGGCGAAGGCATCGTCGTCCGAGTAGAACCCCACCTCAAGCAGATACTTCGGCCATTCGGCCCTGTTTTTTGAACAGAGCTCCCCGGCGACCTTCCCGGGATTGTCCAGGTATTCTCCGGACAGGAAGAAATCCCTGACAAGATGCTTGAGGTTCTGGTTACTGAATGTTATCGCGTCCCTGGATTCCAGGAGGATGTTCTTCTGCTGGACTGCAAACCTCCTCTTGAGTTCGTCATTCGTCCTTTTCTCGAAATAGCTCTGCATCACCGATGAGGATATCAGCACTGTAAGTCCGAAGCAGAATCCCATCGAAAGGAGGAGCCTCCAGATGAGGGAATAGCGCAGACAGAGGACGAGAAGATACAGGGCCGCGATTATCCCTGCGACAAGAAGGCCTATATGCCAGCCCCACCATAGGACGCCCCACGGATTTGAATATCTCACCGTAAGGGAGACCTGCGCGTATATCAGGATAAGGACTGCGAAAATCAGATCCTCCTTCCTTCTTTTCTTCATGTAATCGTGCAGCCACGGCAGGGCGGCCACAAAGAAAAAGGCTCCGGGTATCCAGAATAAAAGTTCTCCGAAGACCGTCGACACCCCTGCAGAAGAAAGGATTTTGGGCAGAACAGGCTTGAGTCCGTGTGGTATCCAGGCACATGTGACCGCCACAAGGATGGATGGAAGAATTATCCACAGGAATGCCCTCGGCAGATCCTTCCCTGTCTGTTTCCTGGCCGTTATGCCCAGGAGGAAATAAAATCCTCCGAGAAGCAGCGACATGCATTTAATCCATGCGGCCGTCTCCGTCCCCGGCTTGCTCAGGGCATAGACGAAGCCGAGAATACCCATCACAAGGAATCCGGAGCTTATGAAGATCAGGCTTTTCTTTTCCGACTGCCTGTAATGCTCGATGAGAAGGAGGAAGAGGAAGATGTTCAGGAAGGCGCCAGTCCATTCAATCATCGAAATATCAACAGGATTATGCCAGATCAGCTCCTTCCACATCTTCACTGACAAATGGGAAAAGGCAAGAGGCAGCAGGAAAATTATCCCGAGCAGGATTGCAAGGACAATTCCTTCCCTGGTCGTTATTCCAGACCTGGTATCCCTGGCACCCTGCAAAATCATCTATAATCCCCTGTTGTCGGAACTGCAAATGGAACGGGGGTATTCTGCAAACACAAGAAGCCCCCCGCGATCGGACATACTGCATATCCCAAGGCTGGTTAAATTATTTCTTCTTCCACTTGCCTTCGGCGTCCTGGAGCCAGACACCGGCCGACTCCTCCTTGGCGATCTGTGCGGCGCGCTGGGCTCCGACATCTGCAACTTCAACTTTTGTCTTCTTGGCTATTTCACTGTAGGCCTTGGTCCGTTCGGCATTTTCCTCATCGACGACGGCCGCCGCCGACTTGTCAGCAGTCCTGAACTCAAGAAGCCCCTTGTTGTTTTCGCCGACAATGCCCTTGATCTTCAATCCCTTTATTATTGCAAGCCTCTGCTTGGAATCCATTCCGAATCCGTCGGCGGCGTAGAATGCAAAACCCGCGAGCATGAGAATGAACACCAGCTTTCCAATCAAAGTCCTCATATCAAATCCTCCATATGATTTTTGGTTCTTATTTCTGCGATTCAAGATACTTGCTCAGGGCCTCCTCGGCCTCCTTGTCGCTGATCTCCTTGGAAACCTCATCCGTCTTCTTGAACTTTTCCTGGAGCTCCTGCTGTATCTTCACGTTCACATCGACTATTACATGCATCGGCTTGACTTCGATTTCATGCTTGGTCCAAAGGCAGCCTGCCAATATGCATATGGACAGGCACATGACAGCTAGAACGGCTCTTGCCATAATTCCTCCCGGTTTCATTTTTGTTCTCCCTTTATCATCTCATTAAAATCCTTACCATAACGCAACATCCTGTTAATTGGAAGCGAGAAATTAATTGTAAACAGGATAGATTCGAATTTGGCAGTGAGCCCGCTTCCCTCGTCGGTCTGGTAGAACTCCCCTTCAGAATTAATCCAGAAATTGAGAGGTTTGGCTGGTTTTCCGTTTATGTCCAGGACGATGTTGAGCTTGCGGTTCTCGCTGTTCAGAGCGAGCCGCACCCAGTCATATTTGAAATCCTTCAATGATTCAACAACGATCGCCATCTGTGCATTCTGCTTCTGGATGGCGGAGGCGGTATCGAGAACCTGCGAATTCCCGAGCTTTATGTTGCCCCCCTGTCCCGGAGAGGAATACAGGAAGCCGTCAGTGAATCTCAAGCGCCCGTTTTTGATTTTCACAGGTATCCGTCCATTCACTGTTCCGTCGCCGGTACCGCCGGCGGCCTGCAGCTGGCTGAGCACGGCGAGAAGATTAAGGCGGTCGCAATACAGGATGAACTCGAGATCCTCGCCGGGCTCGATCCTCATGGCGTGGGAATACACATGTCCGCCGCACCAGGAGAAGCCGCTCTTCTCGATGAAATACTTCTTCGGCGATTCGATCTGGAATTCAATCTCTCCCGATTCAACCGAAAGGGTTCCAGCCGTCATCCTGGCAAACTTGAGGGTCTGCTTCGGCATTGACTTGAAAAGGGCGAGATCCTGCATGGACAGGAAAAGTTCGAGCCCTTCGATCTTGAAATTCCTTTCAGATGATGAAAGAGTGGAATCGGTCAGGCTCACGCCTGCACCGGTCTTCAAAACACCGCCTTCACAGGCGATCTTGCCTTTTGTCTTAAGAGTCCCCTCCAGTATGATTCCTGAGAAATCAGGATTGACCTTTCCAAAATCCATCTTTGAGCTGGAGGCGTAGTTCGGGATTTCAAAGTCAATGTTGCAGAAAACACCTCCACCTTCGTCGAGACCCGCCTCTCCTGAAAAATCCACCCTGAAATTGTCAAAGACTGTATTCAGGAATCCGCCTATGCTCCAGGCCAGGCTGTCGGACTGGCTGAGAATGGCATCGAAGTATCCGAAGCTTGAGTTACCGGACTTGAGAGTGCCTGTCTTGAGAGTGCCCCTGTTCTCCTCGAAATCTGACTGCCCTGGGACCAATGGCCACCGGAAAGGAATCATCGCCTCTATTTTCCCGCAGTTCATGCCGCCTATTGAAAGCCTGTCCGCAGATACTATCGTGTTCCCGATGAGAACCGGTGTCGCCATGGAGTCGAACCTCAGGTCTCCTGCAAATTCCAGATCCGGCAGGTCCAAAAACTCGCCGCTTTCCTTCTGCCATTCAATGTCGGCAATCCTCATGACATAGCTGATCACGCCTGAATGATTGTTGCCGTCGCCTGAAACCGAAAGTATCATAGGACTGCACGTAATCTGCTGCGTGTCGCTCTCCAGCTCCACCGTCTCGCTTATGTCATGGAGCGCGCTGAAATTGAAATGCCACTTCAGGCTCCTGTCAACGTCCGCATCAAAAAGAAGAGTGCAGTATTCAGACTCCTTGAGCTTCAGGCTGGAACTCCTGTGCCTGCTGTTGAAATAGGACTTGTCGATGGACGCTTTTATCTCAGTGGCCACGCTTATGCCGTCTTTTGTGATCTTGATCTCCCCTCCGGGCGCATCCATGCTGAAATCGATCGGCAGGGGCGCCTGCATCCTGAAAGTATTGAAGGTGAACGGCAGGGCATCCTTCCTTATGCCCATCTGGATCACAAGGGGCAGGAGTTTTCCGGAATTGTCGGTCGCATTGATTATATTCACTCCCTTGTACTGGAGGTCGAGTTCTGAGATCT
Source organism: Lentisphaerae bacterium GWF2_49_21 (assembly GCA_001804805.1). Lineage (GTDB taxonomy): Bacteria > Verrucomicrobiota > Lentisphaeria > Victivallales > GWF2-50-93 > GWF2-50-93. The sequence goes on along the minus strand of MHBH01000076.1, from coordinate 42,132 downwards.
CAACACTGAATCCGATGTTTCCGGAAGTGTCAAACGCCGATTCAAAGCCGACGACTCCGGAAATCTTAAGCCCCTTTATCCTGTCCGTAAGATCCTGGAACCTCGCAATGGTCATGTCTTCCGTCTTCATCCCGCAGAAAGCCCTGGCCCCCTTGAGATCAAAACCTCCCCACACGCGGACAGGCTCGCCGCGGGGATAGAAAGACAGGCTCATCTCGTAGTCGGACTTCTTCCTGTCATCCGGCGAGGCCTGGCGGAACACCATCGCCATCTCAAAGGGGATCCTCTGTATCCTGCCATCAAAGACAATATCCAGCTCCGAATTGCGGATTACGCAGTATTCTATAGTTACCGGAAGAAGATTCTTCGAACCGCCCTTCTTCGGCTGGCCCCCCTTTATCAAGCTGTCGAGGTCAAGGCCGGGGATATAGAATTTCCCGCCCGCCAGCCCCGCTTTCAGATCCAGCCCGGATATCGCAACCGACTCTATCTTCCCGAACAAGATTCCTACCGAAGAATAATTTATCCTCATGGAATCGATCTTCACGAACGGGTTTTTGATGTCGCCCGCACGGATGTCCGATATGTCAAGATGGGTGATCCCGAAACTGCGGACATCGCAGTGGACGGAATTGACCTTCAACGCATCTGCGATTTTCGCACAGAGATTGTTCTCTATATAGAAGGGGACGCAGATCCGCAGCGCCAGCAGGACAAGCAGAAGCGAAACAAGCAGAAGACCAAGCTTCTTCACCAGAGGCGTTCTTTTCTTTTCCTGCTTTATCTTGCCGTCAGTTTTCATATTGAAGGGACCCGGTTTATTCTTTTTCCTTCTCGAATTCAGCGAATCTATCAAGCATGCCGGCATATGTTTCCGCCGTCGCAGGATCCGGCTCTATCGTTTCCACCGCAGCTGCGAACTTCGCATAATATCCGCCCATCTTGCCGAAGCACATGAAATGCGCAGCCCGTACAGCGGCTCCGAGAGCTGCGGAATCCGCAACAGATATCTTTTCAACCCTCGCCTGGAACACATCGGCCAATATCCTGCATATGCCGGGGCTTTTCGAAGCACCTCCCGTCACCCTTATGCACTTGAAATCCTCGCCTATCCATTTTGAATGGAGCTTCATGCCCAGCATCTGGGACTCCACCACTGCGCGTATTTTCACCGGAGCCGACGCCTTGCCCTTGCAGAACTCCCTAGTCCCGGAATACCGGGCCCCCGCCTTGAGCACAAGAGGCGTCGTCTCGGGCACAAAATACGGGAGCATCATGTTGCCATCATTGCCAGGCTTGCCTTCTGAAAGCGCCTTTTCAAATGCATCCCAGTCCGCTCCGCATTCGTCCTTCACCTTCTCACGAGCCAGAGAACCGTTCTTGAAACATATGAGGCTCATGAAGCCGCCAGTAGGATTTCCAAACACATGCCCGTATCCCTGCGGATCGGTGCGGGAGGATGACATCGCCGCAAAGAATGTGTCGCTCGTGCCAAGGCTGATCACTGCAGTTCCCGGCTCTCCTGCTCCGACACCGATCAGGCTGCACGGATTATCACCCGACCAGGCGATCACCGGTATCCCGGGTTTCAATCCATATTTCTTGAAATACTGCGAGAGCTTTCCGACCGAAGTTGCTGAAGGTACGGCCATGGGAAGCTTTTTCACAAGCCCCGGCGCCGTCGCCTCGCATATCTTGAAATCCCAGACAAGCGTCTTCAAGTTCAAAAGATTCATCCCCGCCCCGTCTCCGTAGTCTATGGGAGCACTCGTTCCTGCAAGAACGGACGCCATGAAGGAACTGACAAGATGTATGCGGTCCGTCTTCTCATAGTTCCCAGGTTCTGTCTTCCAGAATTTCCTTATCTGCGGCCCCGTAAACCGTTCGATCGCCGGAGAGCCGGTGATCTCCTGAAGCTTCTTCTTCCCGACGGCCTTTGCAATTTCCTCGCATTCGGCGCTCGTTGAACTGTCCATCCAGATCGGGGAGCTTTTCCTTGACAGGGCGGGCCTGATCTGTTCGGCAAGAGGCTTGGAAGCGTCAAGCCCAGATATCACCTCTTCAAATTTATCGTTCAGATATACCGAGCCGTGCTGCTGGCCGGAACCGCTTATTGCAAGGATCTTGTCGAGTGGGATATTTGCAGCCTTCAGCTTTGAAAAAACAAGGTCCAGCGCCTCTAGCCACATGAGCGGGTTTGAGTGTTTGACAAGCGGATCCTTGTCGGGCAGGACGCCGTTCTGACAGCCATACTTGGAAAGTTCAGTGGAAAAATTGACGCCGGCGGAAGCAGTTATGGATCCGCTGTCAAGATCAATCACCTGGGCCTTCAGGCCCTGTGTACTGCTGTCCAATCCGAGAAACAACCTCATCTCAGCCTCCGGAAAGAATTCCACTATATTTCTATCGTACAGTTAAATATACACTCTATTCCCTGTTTTTTCTAAACTTGGATGCGATATACGTAGAAAATTCAGACCTGCTGGAAATCACCAGTTTTCCCGATATTCCACTGCTTTTTACTTTTTATGTTAGTTACATGCATATGCGAATCCTGAAGGGATTGAGTAATGCAGCCTGTGGTTTCAACCACAGGACATATATGAAAAAATGATTCGTCCTGTAGGGACGGAGTATACCCTGCCCCTTCAGGGTAAAATAAATTTTGGGATCCTAGAAATTGCCTGTCCCGGCTGGGACAGGATGAGAATAGGCAGGGGCTTCAGCCCCTGTTTACTGCCGTGGTTGTGTTCGCGTGCCATAGGTACGCGATGTTAATGTCCGAGTTTATGGTTTTCACGGCGTACCTATGGCACGCCTGGATACATATAATCCACTCAACAGGGGCTGAAGCCCCTGCCTATTTCCATTTCGTCCCTCTGGGACAGAAGCCGACAGGATGCTTTTTATATGCAAAAATGCGTATAGTAGACAGGGTTGAAACCATAGCCTATGTTATTCAACGCATTCCATGCGTAAAGACAAGAACAATTTAAATCTCATATATAGTTAACGGCATTGATTCAGCAGATTCCAAGCACCTTGCGCGTATTGTATTGCACTGAAAAAAGTGCTAATTTACAAAAAAGCGAAATTTCGTATAAAATAGTTTATGGTCACAATTGGAATATTAATATTTTGCATAAGTATAATTGGCCTATTTGTTGGAATTATAGGCTTTGTAAATATTAACTCGAAATTGCAGCAGAAGCTTTATAAAGACGGAAAAGATCCCAATCCACCGGAATTAGAGTTCAGAAGTAAATTTTATGGGATACACAATTATAAAGAATATTATCAAGACTCGGCCAAACGAAAAGAATTTAGAAAGCAGATTGATCCAAGACTTGCGAAATTATACGAGATGTATTTGTTTATAATGGGGCTATCACTTGTCTTGGCCTCCATAACTTTAATATTAACATACTCAAAACCATAACTAATGCATTCGTAGAACGGCGAGTACACCGTCATGATGCCTGGGCGTTCCTGCAATATTTGCTTTGCTGAACCTATTGCGGAATTCGCAGCTTTTGCACAGTTCTTCAACGGCACGGCCCTCGGAGAATCCCTTGACGATCTTCTCCGCCCTCACCCCGGATATCAGTTTTGAAAAGTCATCAGCGAAAATATTCCCTAGAGGAATTACGCCGTCCTTGTCAAGACAGCATGGCACGACCGTTCCATCGACAAGTATCGCGCAATGGTCACGCATCCCCCGGCAGAAAACTTTTCCCTCAGGAAAAGTTTTACTATGAAGGTCAGGCCATTTGAACTCCTGCGCGAAATTCAGGAATACATTAGGTGCCAGTTCCACGCCTTTCTTTTCTTTTAAGTTCCTATTCGTGGTCTTATAATCGCATTGAACTTCTCTCTCTTCAAGGGAGCGCGGGTTTTCCAACCCGCGTTTTGGCGGACCAGGCTTCGCTGGGAAGCTGCGCCACGGCGGACAGGAATGTCCGCCCTCCTTTGTATTGAAATACCGTTTTATTGCAAAGTTATCAGGATCTTCATTTTGCCCAGATCGTAAAAAGAATTTTTCTATCTGTCTGAGTATTTCCGGGTTGGCGTCCGCCCCGGGTTTCATGTTCCACAGCCGCAGGGCGAAATAGATCTTAGTTTTCCTCCTGCCTTCATCTATAAATTCCAGGATATCGGAAAGGTAGCTCCTGGGCAGCTTTGAGTTCTTCTGGATGTCGAGGCAATGGATGGAGAAGTTCACCTGCCTGACAGATTTCGATGCGAGGATCGCATCCTTGTGTTTTCCTATCAGCACGCCGTTTGTCGCGATATTGACCTTGAACTTGCGAAGTTCGCAGAGCCCAAGTATATCAGGAAATTCCGGATGCAGGAGAGGTTCGCCCATGACATGCAGATAGAGGTAGTCGCTGAAAGGGCTGATCTTTTCCAATACTGATTCAAACTTTGCAGGTTCCATGTGGGACGGACTGCGTTTTGTCCCAGGACAGATCGAACAGCTCAGATTGCAGACGTTGGTGATCTCGACATATATCTTCTTGAATCGTTTCATTAAATTATCTAATTCTTCTTTTTGACAGGATAACAGGATTTACAGGATAAATACCAATAATCCAGTTTGCCTCACAGCAGCTTACTTGTGTATTTTGTTTGTAGTAGGCGAATTTATACGCCGTTATTCAAGTAGGTACGTGCTTCCTTGTCCTGAGCCTGTCGAAGGAAGCATGTACCATCTTTAGCTTTAAGAAAGGGACAGGCTAAAGCCCGTCCCTACTTTTAAGAACGCGCAAACATGCGCTACTACGAACGAATTACTGCGTGTTTTCATTGAATATTAAGACAAACTAAAGTTTGGACTCCAACGGAATATATTTCCTAAACAAAGCTATCGCCTATCTTTACATCCATTCATCCAACCATCCTTACTTCCCCTTCGCAAACAGTGCCCATCTCTTGTCGGTGATCATGAAGACTCCTATCGTCGAGAATCCTGCGTAGTAGCGTGATTTCATCTCGCCGGCGATCTCATCCTCGTTGACGGCCGGGAACGGTGCAATGACATATTCCAATTTCGTCGCCTCTTTTGTCTCCTCCACGGGAATCATCAACGTGTCTCCAATCTGGCATATTCCTGCGACTTTCGCAGAAACGCCTCTGGAACAGGCCTTGTTGACGGCCTCGGAGACCGCTTCCCTGTCAATCAGGATCTCATTTACGGAAAATTTCAGGATCTTAATCATATCAGAGGTCCCCGAAATAAACTTTCTCCCCGCGTTCTGGAACTTTGAATGGCCTGGCTGCCGCTGCGGCTGAGATATCTTCGTCGTCAAGGTATGCAAGAGGGGAAAGCTCGATTACGCAGTCCGGCGCGCCCTTGTCATTCCGCGGTATTTTCACTCCTGCCTTTTCAAGCCGTCGTGCGTCCTTGTCGATCATCATAGCCTTGCAGGAAACAACGGAATCGACACCGTCCGGATTCTTGACCGGAGAAAATTCGTCTTCACGTTTCGCCTCCAGGATCATGGCCTTCCTGGCCAGAGGAAGGGCGTCGAAGATGAATGTCTCAAGCTTCACGGCGTTAGCCTTCTCGGGTTTCACAGGATTTCCCTTTTCATCGATGCATGGCACTTTCTTTTCCGCCCTGTGCCATGGGAGGTTGAGCTTGTCGCCTTCCGTCAGGTGTTCCACGAAATCAACACTGATCATATGGATGGCCGGGCTCCCGGAAATGAAACGCAGACGCCCGTCGGCTTCACGCATCTCCGCAAGATCCCTTGGCATGTCGCTGTATTCAATGATATTGAACCTGCCATTCACGAGGCAGAAATTCCCGAGCTTCTCGAACGGGCCTGTCTTGGCGAGCATCCTGCCGCTCATGTCGGATTTCTCCATGAAATGAAGCCCTATGAAAAGCGGATCGGCGACACTCACCAATGGATTGTCTACCTGGAAATAAGATATGTATTCTATTCCCAGCTGCCTCATCTGCGCGATGGAACCTGAAAGCTTCAGCGCAAGAAGAGTCCCGCCATGGCCGTTCGGTGAAAGACAGAGGGACTCCTTTGTCTCAAGCAGCACCTTGCCATCCATCCCTATCGCCGGCATCGTGCCCTGCGCGAAGAAATGCACGAAGAAGGGCTTGATCCCGAAGAAATTGTTCTTCTGGAAGAACTCCCGGGTCTGGGAGTCGTTCGCCTTGCTTGTCATTATGAACCAGTGCATCGGACAGTCATATTTCCTTCCTGTCCTTATTATCTTCTCTGCAAAATACTGGAACAATGTCTTTTCCTTCACCGGAGTTATCTGGAAGGTTCCTTTCGGACCGTCATATCCGAGCCGTGTCCCCTGTCCTCCGGCGACGGTGAGCGCCGCGACCTTGCCCTTGCGGAGCAGCTCTACGCCTCTTCTCCTGGCCGTCCTGTAAAGCTCCTTCCTGTCATCGTTGTCCGGTTCAGCGGGGAAATATGGCGCCGGCTTTATGTCCGGAGGAATGATAGTCTCAGGCATATTAGTGACATAAGTGTGTATGAGGATGTCGAGTTCCTGCCAGTTGACCTCCCTGAGCTGTGAAAGTATCTTCTCCTTCTGGCGCATGTTCATCTCATCGAAAAACCTGAGCAGATGGTCCTGCCCGTATTTTTTCAGGACATTGATCATTGAATCTTCCATTGGCCGGCTCCGCTTTATTTTATTAATGATAAGTTTTTACTTTATAGGCAATTTGGAAAAGTAGTCGGCGACTCCGGCAATCGGATTAAGCCTGTCGCTCACCGCCCTCTGATACGCGACTTTCCCCTTGATGGAGATCTTGTCCTTCCTGTATCTCTCGGCAATCATGAGGTAGAAGAGTGTTTCGTTGTCCGGATGGATCTTCTCGATATGCTTCTTCGCATCGTCAGGCTGCAGCTTCCCGTTCCAGAGGGATGCGATGATGCCATAGATCGCGTCCTTTTTGGCTTTGTTCTTCGCGACAAGGGCGTCCATCCCCTCCTGCCAGCCGGGTTTGTCGTTCCTCCAGAGGATGAAGATCTTCCAGAAGTCAGGGAATTCGTCCGGTGGAACTGTCATGAGGAGCACTTCGTTCGTCCTGCCCTTTGAAAGCAGATAATATTCATGGTAGATCCTGGCCGCCTTGGGATAAGGTTCGGCGAAGTCGGAATCATCCGGCTTCCCATAGATGAGCTTGAATTTCATCAGCTGGGTCTTGTATTCATCCGCATACTTGGGATTCCCCTTGAGGACGCCCAGATACTTCTCCATGCGGGCCGGTGACGGAAGCCTGCATGCGATATCGATGAGATCGGAAGCCTTCTCCTCCTCGGATATATTCAGTCCGGACAGTAATTTCTCGTAACCATCAAGGGCCTCATCCCCTTTTCCATTCCTAATCCTGGCGACAGCCAGAAGCTGCTGCAGACTCCTGTCGTTCGGCCTGAGCCTGACACACTCCGCATAGTTCTTCTCGGAATTCGGCCAGTCGCGTTTTAGCATATAGAAATAACCGAGATCATAAAGCACCTCGAAGAAATCCGGATCCTTCTTGGCGAGCCTGGTGTAGATATCGATGACTTCATCCGGCATGGCGCCCAGGGATTTGCCGTAGAAATACCCCCCGCATGTCTCGTTTCTTTCCGACCACCATTCCGAGTAGATTTCAAATGCGAGCTTGTCCTGTCCGTTCTCCACAAGGGAGTCATATACTGCCTGGTGCATCGGGAAATCCTTCGGAAAAAGCCCGATGGCCTTCTTGTATTCAGCCTTGAACTTGGTGAGATTGCCGCTTACAACGAGCATCTTCAGGAAGTCAACCACGCTTTCCTGCCTGAGCTCCCCGAGCTGTATTTTATCAAGCTGCTTGGCGGCCTCATCCTTTTTCCCGTTCTGCATCAGAAGTTCGGTAAGATACATTATCGCAATGCTCTTCTTCTTCTCCTCTATATTGTTGAGCGCCTGGTTCATTATGTCGATCTTGTCCTGCGGCTTGTCGGAAAGCTGGGCCGCAGACATGAAGCAGTCGAGGTCGCGGAATTTCTTTGATCCATAGATATAAAGCTCCCTGGCCGACTCCTTCTCCTGCCTCTTGAGAAGTATTGAGCAGTAGAGCTTAAGGACATCCAGCGGAAAATCGGATTTGTTGGTTATCTTCTTGAATTCAGCGGCCGACTTGTCAGTCTGCCCCAGGGCATTATAGGTCTGTGCGAGCTGGATGACCAACGGCGAGTCGGTCGGAAAAAGCGCCCTGCCCTTTTCCAGGCATTTCACGGCATCCGCAGACTTCTCCTTTTTAGAAAGTATTTTAGCGGCCCTCATATAAGGCTGCGAATTCTCCTTCCATCCGGCATCCACGCATTTCGTGTAGCCTTTCAGCGCATCATCGTCCTGCTTGAGGTTCTCATAGCATTCCGCCTCGCCGAAAAGTATGACAAGCTCCTTCTCCTTCCAGAGCTCGGTCTCAAGAAGCTGGAACATCTTCAGGGCTTCCTTGTATTTTGCCTCCTTGAGGGCGGCGTTGGCGGCGGCCAGCTTCTTCTCAAGCTCAGCCTGCCTCCGCGCCTCCTCTTCCGCCTTAGGATCCTTCTTGCCCGGCTTGGCGCCTCCCTGGGTGCCGGCAGTACCGGTGGCCTGGCCCTTCGCCTTCGACTTGAGCAGGAAGAAGGCGGATGCCCCTCCTGCCAGCACGACACAGAACGCCACTGCAACAATAACAAGCAGCTTCGGGGAAAGATTTAATTTGAATGCAAACTTCTTCTTGATTGCTATCTTGTCCCACTTCGCCTGATCCTCCTGCCGGTACATATCAGGATTAAGCTCATCCTGGCCCTGCCCTGGAGGCGGCTGTTCCTTCATCTCGTCGTACTGAACTCCGGCCTGCTGCTGTTCAGCCTTCTTATGATCAAATGAGAAAATGCCCTTCTTCTCCTTCTCGTTCTCGGGCTTTCCAAGGACAGGGATGTCGGAGAAATTAAACTCGTCACCCTGGGATTCGCCGCCTATCTTCCCCGGAGTGTTCTCGAACGAAAATCCTGAATCTTTTTTCTCATCGCTCATAAAATTACTTTTTTCTGGCTTTCAGGGATGTAAAATTAAAAGATTAATATTAATATAACATCCTGTCAATTTAATGGTTCGCTATATTTTAGCTTGCCACAAGGCAATTTGCAAAAATTTATTATAAGGCTATTGTATTTATCGCCAACGGTAAAATAGTTATTACATATTGTTTATTATATGGTTGGCTTAATTGAACTTGATACAAAACACTTAAAAAATAAGGGAAAGAAAAATGACTAAAAGAGATTTTGTCGTGAAAATCGCCCAGGAAACGGGACTGACACAGAACCAGGTCGCAGCCGTAGTCCAGAAGACTCTTGACTACATTTCTGATGAACTCGCCGGCGCCCGCAACATCGAACTGAGAAATTTCGGAATCTTCGAAGTCAAGATCCGCAAGAGCCGCAAAGGACGCAATCCCAACAAGCCCGAAAACGAAGTCATAATACCCGAAAGAGTCGTCGTCAAATTCCGTCCCGGCAAAGAACTCAAGGACCGCGTCGAGCAGATCAAGCCTGTAAAGTTAAAATAAATCCTGGAAGCTGTTTCCAGGACTAGCGGTAAATTATTGGAACCATATGAGCAAGTTCTCGCCCCCGCCCGGAACTTCGGATATCTTTCCCGAAGAAATTTCCTGCTGGCACAGCCTTGAAGATGCCGCACGGAGAATTTTCCCGCTCTACGGCTACGCCGAAATGCGGACGCCTGTCTTCGAATACACCGAAGTCTTCAAGAAGGGCATAGGCGATGAAACCGAAGTCGTCCAGAAGGAGATGTATACCTTCGAGGACCGCGGAGGAAGAAGCCTTACGCTCCGTCCTGAGGGGACCGCTGGAATCATCCGCTCGCTCGCCGGCACCGACGTGATGAATGGAAACGAGAAAAGGGTCTATTACATCGGCCCGATGTTCAGGGGGGAACGCCCTGCCGCCGGAAGAAGACGCCAGTTCCACCAGATCGGCGCCGAAAATGCAGGCCGCGTCGCACCCGAACTCGATGCCGAATCAATTGCGCTCCTCCTCCACTATCTCGATGAACTCGGCATCACCGGCTACAAGCTCCTGCTCAACACCAGGGCCTCCAGCGAGGATCGCAAGCCCGCGGAAGACTCCCTCCGTGCGTATTTCGCAAACACGATCTCCGGAATGTGTCCGGACTGCAAGAACAGGCTCGAAAGAAATGTATGGCGCATCCTCGACTGCAAACAGGAACAGTGCCGCGACGCGATTTCAAAGACGCCTGACATCGCCGCGCTCTTCGGAGAGCCCAGCAGAAAATATTTTGAAAAAGTCTGCGCAGCCCTTTCAGCCATGGGGATCCATTTTGAAGTTGATTCAAGGCTTGTGAGAGGACTCGACTACTATGTGCATACCGTCTTCGAAGTCACGCATCCCGGACTCGGCGCGCAGAACGCGATCGCCGGAGGCGGACGCTATGAGATCAACGTTCCGGAAAGCGACAAGGCGATCGTCGGCGTCGGCTTCGCCGCAGGACTCGAACGCCTTATCATGGCCCAGCAGTCACTTGGAGTCAAACAGGTTCAGGAGAACTCCGCGCCTCTTGTCTTCCTCATCGGCCTTGGTGAAAAGGCCAGGAATGAAAATCTCGGACTTGCGGCTCGCCTGAGGAGATCTGGCATTTCCACCGGTGCCGAAGTCGAGGAGAAAAGCATGAAGGCCTGCATGCGGGGCGCTAACCGCGTGAATGCGAAGTTCACAGTCATCCGCGGCGACAACGAGCTCGCAAAGGGTTCTGTCGTCCTAAAAAACATGGCCGACGGTTCACAGACCGAAATGAACTCCGACGCCCTCCTTCCCCATCTGAAGTCACTGGTAAAATAAATTACCCGACATCCGCTCCACTTCATTATTTTCAACGGATTTGTTCGCCATTCACTAACTTATACCGAGTTGCATTCAAAGAGTAAGGCGGTTTCCCGCCACGCCGAATGGCTGTGGTTAAACCGCCAATTAATCGTCGGGTTAAAACCCGACATACTTAATGAAATTACTATACCGATGATAGCTAAACAGTATTATGAGACGGATGGAGGCCACGGTTTTCGGATCCCGAACAAGTCTCTCTGACGATCTTCTGCAAGCAAAGGAGCATCAGTCACGATGAGTTGTTTAAGCTGGCCTTGGAGATCAAATTCAAACTGCCACTCATATTCTGAAGTATCGTAAAACACTATCTCCTCTTCCGAATCCCGATGAGCTCCGTAGGGTTCTCCAAGAATGGCAAGCACGTCCTGCCTGGACACATTCCCCTGCGAGCCAACATGTTTTCCGGAAAACAAAAGAGAACCACGGTACGGGGTGAATCCCTCTTCAAGATAATCGGACCATACAATGCGGAAATCACAGAATCTGCTGTTTCGTTCGTCAAAACCAAGGGATATGCCAAGGGATAGGTAATAGAGCGTTTTCTCACTACGGATAGACTTCGGCTTTTCAGAGGGGCCAAGAAACGAAAAGTCATGGATGCTGTGTCCAAGCTTGACGCCACACACTGAGTTATCCTTGAGGTCAACAACTAGGTTGAGCGGTTCTTTCCTGCCCCAGCTGTCCGTGAACGTCTTTGTCTGGAACCAGGCAAACATCATCTCTCCTCTATTAGCCCATATTTAAGTTTTTCTTAAACCGAGGTAATTTCAAAACTCAAGAATCGGTCATGGCAAGCATGACCCTCCACGCCCGAAACGGGCATAAAAATAGAGGGACGCGCTTGCCGCGTCCGTAGTTTTGAAATTACCTCAAACCTTCAAATCAACATCAGGCAAAATTCTATTCTTCTGGAGCTTGAACGCGACCGAATATGGCCGGTTCTTGCTGTTCTTGAGCCTTCTCACGTTTTCAGCAAGACGATGTCTTTCCTTGGTGATCCTTGGTTCCTCAAAATCCACCACAATGAATCCTGCGGCCTTGAACGCCTTCCAGTAGTCTGAAAGCGGCCTATGGAAATAGATGAAATCCGTCGTGAAGTGCCCCCATGGCGGTTCTATGCATTTCTGCTGTTCGAAATACGGAAAGCTCCAACGGTATTCAATACCATCTCCGTCCGCGGAAGGGGATGCATGCCCCTGCGGAAAGCAAGGATGCGAGAACACCACGATGACGACGCCGTCAGCTTTCAGCACCCGGTTGAAAGCCCTCATGGTTCCTCCAAGATCAGGCGTATCCATGAGCACATAGTTGGCTATCACCATGTCAACAGAAGAATCTCCCACGGTCTGCAGGTCGGAACATGAATCAATGCGGAAATCAATGAAGGGCGCCTTCGCACGCGCAATCCCGATCATCTTCTCTGAAAAATCGGTGCCTATTACCTTAGCACCTCTCTTGTGGAGCTTTCGTGACAGATATCCCGTTCCACATCCTGCATCAAGCACCGCCAGCCCGTTGACATCGCCTGCAAAGCTCCAGAGCACCGGATCAGAATTCAAGATGCGGTTGCTGTCCCCTTCGTTCCCCACCTGGATGTCCCAGTCGCGCGCAGCACGGTTCCAGAACGATTTCGTCTCCTCAAACTGCTCCTTGCTCATAGTTCTCCATTAATAAATCTGCGCCAGCAGATTTATTTCCAGTCCTTCTGGCGGTAGTCCTTGTAGAATTCGGTACCCCAGCCGATGAGCTTGTTGTTTTCGAAGACCATGGGCGTGCATTCATCACTGGTCATATTGCCGTCGGACCATTGGGGATCAGTGTAATAGAAGAGGACGTTGGGCTTGCAGTATACCTCGCCCTTTATAGGTTCGCCCAGTTCAGCTATGACTTCCTGCTGGGTCATTCCCTTTTTAAAGGTTTCAATTTTCTCCTTGGTCCTTGAGGATTCGCAGGAGACAAGCAGGAACGCCACAAGGATTAAAACGATTGCCGGATATTTCATCTTCATTATTGCCTCACATATCATTCTTATCTTAATTAAGACAGTCGGTTTAAAAAGCCGCCTTACTTCTGGAAATATAGCTGATGGAGTCAGATAATTGAATGGGCGGAAGGATGTTTTTAGGGATTTTTCATGTTGCGGGCTTGAAAGATCGGGAACTGTTGCTATTATAGCAACATGAAGGACTATAGGCGGATGATTGGATGCATGGATGGCTGGGAGTTGAAATTGGATGAGGTTGCAGGGGGATATATGTTGGAGTTCACAGCTTTAGCGTGTCTCAAATAGTTTATTTTGGATGGAAATGCTGTAGAAGGAATTATGATAAGGGATTTTTTACATCTATGCGCCCAGTCATCCAACCATCCACTCACCCGAAGTATTCAATATGAAAGGAATTCAATCCTATGAACGCCCATCAAAGACTCTTCGCGGCCCTCGAAGGCAAGCCTACCGACAAGATCCCCATATGGCTCCTCTTTCCCTACCACAAAATCGGATGCTACACAGATGTCCGCAGCAATCCGTACTACAAGGATATCGTCTCCCTTGCCGAAAAATACGCAATCACCCTGGACAGAAGGCATCTTGGCGCGGCCCTTTTCTCCCCTGAAGTAAAACGGGAAAACCGGAACTACACCGAAGGCAATGTTAGAATATCCACCACCACGCTCGAATACAAAGGGCGGAAACTCGTCTCTGAGACAAGACAATCCGCCGACAAGACCACAATAACAAAACTAATCAGGAGCGAAGAGGACCTTTCCTTCTACTGCTCGCTCCCGCTCATGACCGACAGGAATCAAATTGAAGCCAGCATGAAGGATACAATATCGAATTATCTGAAGGAAAAATCCGAATTTCCTGAAGAACTCGGTAGCATGATGCTGGGCATGGACGAGCCTATATCCAACCTCTACCATTCATCCGATCTCGAGGAATATGCGATTTGGTCACTGACATGTCCGGATCTCATCAAGGATTTCCTTGACCGGGTAATGGAACATCACAGGATAGTCTATTCGATATGCTTGGAGAAAAAGCTTGCCGACGTATATTTCCTCGTCGGCAGCGAACTTGCCAGCCCCCCCCTCCTCAGCCGTTCAACTTTCCAGAGCTGGATCGTCCCCTACGGCAAGGAACTCATCTCCATGATCCGGAAGCAAGGCGCAAAGACCATCCAGCACTACCATGGACAGATCAAGGAGATCATTCCGGACTTCCTGGAAATGGCGCCGGACGGACTTCACACTATCGAAGCCCCTCCCATCGGCAACTGCACGTTCACAGAAGCTTTTGATGTCACCAAGGACAAGATAACACTGATCGGCAACATCCAATATGACTGTTTCAGATCATATAGCGAAGCTGAAATGAGACAGGCAGTGCTCGATGTGCTGGAGGAATGCAAAGGCAAAAGGCTGATCCTGTCGCCGTCAGCCGGCCCCTACGAGAATGAAATCTCGCCGCAGATGCAGAAGAACTATGAGGTGTTTATCAAGACAGCCTGGGAATACCGGTAGGACGTATCGGAGTAACGGAGTGTCGGGGTAACGGTGTAACTAGAGCCTCGAAAAGGTAATCTCAAAATGAAATTTGTCTTGAAAAGTAACACAGACATTCCTGTCTGTGGGTTCAAATTTCATTTTCCGTCATAGACAGGAATGTCTGTGCTACCCCCTTTTCGAGGAGGCTCTAACTACGAACAAATGAACAATCGATTGACGAATCCTCCGAAATAAGTATGTTGGGCTTTCTGTGTCCGCAATAGCTTCTTAGTGACGGCGGAAGCCCGACAATTCTTGAATTAGTTTCGCCAGATTCCAACTGTCTTATGCGCATTGTATTGCACTGAAAAAAGTGCTAGTTTATGATAAAACGAAATTTCGTATAAACACAGTTGAAAATGAAAAGATATTCTCGCACAAAGGCACAAAGCCGCAAAGGAATAAAGATAAGCAAAAGTTTCCGGAAAAGTGTCTGAGAAAGAACCCATTTTCAAAAGGGTTTGTCTCAGCCCGAGCAGGAATGCGAAGGGAAATAAACTTGATGACTTTCTCCGTGGTCTTCGGTCTTCTTCGTGGTGAAAGCTTGCTTTGTGGCTCCGTGGCTTAGTGCGAGAAAACGAATTTAGAATTTTAACTATTCCCATGCTGCCAACCTGCCTTCGCAGGTCGGCAGATAGTGGAGCGTTCGCATAGGAGAGAGACATGGTACGACGCAACATAATACAATTTCATGCCGAGAGCTGGGACGGACGCATGCTCGGGTGCCAGGGAATCCATCCTGCAATGGCCGGGGCAACCCCGAATATCGACCGGTTGGCAACGCAGGGGACCCTTTTCCAGAACGCCTATTGCACGAATCCCATCTGCTGTCCCTCACGGGCAAACATGCTCTCCGGGGCCTACACCCACAACTGTGAGAGCTGGAGCAATTTCAAAGGCTTGGAGCGCGGCATGTGGACCTATCATCACGCCCTCCGCCAAACCCACGACGTGCTGTTGCTCGGTAAACACATGGATTATCTTACCGGGGAGCATTCGGTGATGAACCGCGTGGCCGATTTCATGGAACCGCTGAACACCGCGTGCCACCCGGTCATGAACGCGGATCCCGCCCAGGAATACAGCGTCGATCCCGGAAACGAGCGGAAGTTCCACATGTCCGACTGGAAGAGCGGCGATCAGGCGATCGAATTCATCCGTTCCCACAAACCTGGCGGCAGGCCGTTCTTCATCTCTCTCAATCCCGGCCTAGTCCACGCTGCGTTTCGAACGAACCAATTCTGGCTAGACCGGATCCCTGAAGACCTGGTCGATACCCCCTGCATGGATGAGAGCAGACATCCAGCCGACGAATACCAGAAGAAGTCCAAGGCGTGGCGGCACGGATTTGAGGAGAAAACCGTCAAAATGATCCGCCGGATCTACTTCGCGATGTGCGCAGAGGCGGATGCCATCTTCGGGGATATCATGTCCGCGCTACAGGAGTCCGGCCTGGCAGACGAGACTGTCGTCATTTTCTCGAGCGACCATGGCGAGCTGGCACTTGAGCACCAGCAGTACTACAAGATGAGCCTGTTTGAGGGTTCGGTGCGAGTACCTCTTATCCTGAAGGGACCGGGAATCAAGCCCGGACAGCGTATCGAGACCCCGGTGTCGCTGATAGACATGGCGCCGACCATCTGCGATCTGGCGGGAATCGAGAAGCGCGACTGCTTCGACGGTGAGTCACTGCTGCCATTGGCCCGGGGAGACACTGGAGAGAGCCGAGGCTGGGCGCTCGCCAGCTACTCCGGTGTAACCTCAAACACGATGTCTTGGATGCTGCGCAAGGGGGATTACAAGCTGATTGTCCATGAGGGCTATTCCTCGCGCCTCTTCAATCTGCGCAACGATCCCGGAGAGTTGAACGATCTCATTGAACAGGAGCCGGACAAGACGGCAGAGCTGCTCGCGATTCTCGATGGGGAAGTCGACCGCAAAGCGGCGCTTGAGGCGTGGGAACAGTGGCGGAGGCACAATTTCGCACAGTTCCAGCGCCAGGCCAAGCGCGGCTTGTACTTCGACAACTCCTACGCCCTGAAAGAAAATCCTTCATCCGACTATCACGAGATTATCAACAACGCCCTCACGGGCTGGACAGAAGAAGATGAAGCCCGCGCGGTTGATTGGATAGGACGGAGATGAGATCTGCGGCGGGAAGCGTCGCCTGACAGCGCGCATCAGGCACATGTTATCAGAATCCGAATTCCGGCTGGGCGATGCCCCAGTCGTCCGGTTCACCTTTTTTTGAGCCCTTTACCTTTTTTCCCGGCTTGTCTTTTCCAGGCCTTTTTTTTTCAGGCACATGTTTCGCCTTTTCATTTCCGGACTTTGATGTCTTCGCCGTCTTCGGGGCCTTCGGTCCAGGCTTGGAAATATTCTCCCTGGCGGGAGATTTCGGTTCCGGCTTCGCAGCTTTTGTCTTGAGGGGCTTTTCCGCTTTAGCAGGTTTTTCTCTTTTCGAAAGCACTATCTCTTCAGGCTCAAAGTCGAGTTCGTCGTCGTCCTTGCTCTTTTCCTTTTTGCCTTTTGAAGCCTTGGGAGATTCCTTCTTTTCCGGCTTTTGCGCGGCCTTTGGCTTCTCTTCCTTCTGAGGAGCCTTCTCCTCATCGGATTCAGCGGTGATCTTCTCCGGTTCAACTGCAGGCGCAGCAACAGGTGCAGGAGAAACAGGAGCTACAGTCGCGCCTTCCTCGTTTTCAGGTCCAGGCTGGACAATGTTGCCCTGCCCGTCAGACACTCCGAGGAACTTGTAGTCGACGATCCTCTTCTTCTCGATAACGAAGCCTTTCGCCTTCGGAGTCCTCATCCCGACAGTCGCGAAATCAAGGATGACGCTCTTCTGCTTCTGGTGCGGTTTGGGCTCGAAGACACATTCATAGACATAGTTGGGCCGGGCATTTATAATTTCAATCTTCGAACCGTCAGGCGCAATGTTGTATTCCTTGTCAGCGATGAACCCGCCGATGCTCGTCCTCTTTGCATAGGCAAATCCTGTCTTCTTGTCCCTGTAGACGACATTGAACACCTGTGTCTTGTCGAACTTGCAGAAATATGTAAGTCTCCCAACGAAAACCTTCTCTGCGATGTTCACCACCTTGTATTTGCCGTTGGACTCGATGCAGAGCAGGCGGTCGTATTCGTTGCAGGTGACAGTATCCTCGCTCCTCACGGATGTGCCGACGAATCCGTTCTTCCTGTCCCATCCGACCTTGATGTTGTTGAGCGCGACCTCGCGGACGTCGATCTTTTCGAACCGCTCTATCTCGGTCCTCCTAGGAAACTGCTTGCCATACTTCTCGATCAGCCCGTTCAGATACTTGATCGCGAACGCCTTCATGCGCTTGAGATTCTTCTGGACCTCTTCCGTCTGGAGGACGATGTCGTCGATATCCTTCTTGTTCTTGTTCATGTCGAAGAGGGAGATCCTGCGGATCGGTATCGCGAGAAGCTTCTCTATGTCGGCATCGGTCACGTCCCTTCTGAGCATCTTCCTGAAAGGTTTGAGCCCATCATGAACCTCCTTGAGGACCTTCTCATATGTCTCACATTTCTCGATCCGCTTGTAGATCCTGTTCTCGATGAAGATCTGCGCGAGGGTCTTGTCATGGAAAGCCTCGTTCAGTTTTCCAAGCTCTATCTCGAGTTCCTTCTTCAGATACTCAAGAAGCTTGTCGGTGTTCCTCTGGAGGACTTCCGGAATGGTCATCTTGACAGGCTTGTTGTCGGCTATGACGATCAGGCTGGTCGAAACCGAGATCGAGCAGTCGGTATATGCGTAGAGCGCGTTCAATGCCTTGTCGGGATCATAACCCCTCGCCGGAGTGATCTCGATCTCGAGCTTTTTGCCGGTATAGTCGTTGATTGACGAAATCTTAATCTTGTTCCTGCGTGCAGCGTTCTCGATCGAGGCGATCAGCTTCTCGGTAGTCGTCACCGCAGGGATCTCGCGGATTATAAGCTTGCGTCCGGCCTTCTCGATCCTCGCACGGAGCACGACCTTGCCATTGCCCTGGTCATAGTCGGAGACGTCCATCAGTCCGCCCTGGATGAAGTCGGGATATATCCGGAATCTTCCGCCTTCCAAAATCTTTATCTGCGCCTCGAGAAGCTCCTTGAAGTTGTGTGAGAGGATCTTGGTGGACATTCCAACGGCGATTCCTTCCGAACCTATCATGAGCAGTGCGGGAACTTTTACAGGCAGGACGACCGGTTCCTTGTTCCTGCCATCATAGGAATCAATAAACTCGGTGATATCGTTGTTGTACAGGACTTCACGGGCGAGATTGTTCAAACGGCACTCGATGTAACGTGCAGCAGAAGCTACGTCTCCGGTGAAGATGTTTCCGAAATTCCCCTGCTTGTCCAGGAAGTAGTCCTTGTTTGCAACTACAACGAGCGCCTCGTAGATGGAGGCATCGCCGTGGGGATGGTACTGCATCGTGTGGCCGACGATGTTCGCGACCTTGTGGAATTTCCCGTCGTCCATCCTCTTGAGAGACCACATGATGCGGCGCTGCACGGGCTTGAGACCGTCGTCGACGTCGGGAATCGCCCTGTCCTTGATGACGTACGATGCATATTCGAGGAAGTTCACGTCCATCAGGCGGCGGAGATGGGTGTTGCCGCTCCTTGGAATCGCGGTCGGACCGATGTTGTCTTCTACAAAAACCTCAGGCTCCTTTGCTTCGGCCTCGGGCTCCTTTGGCTTCTCTTCGGTTTTCTCGACTTCAACTGAAGCAGGCTTTTTAATTTCCTCTTCCTCAGAATGTTTCTTGGCCTTCGGCTGCTTCGGTTCTTTGATTTTCTTATCTTTATTTTCTTTTTTAGTCATGGAACAAGATTCTCCATAATGTAATTGCGGCGCTCAGGGGTATTGTCGCCCATGTAGAACTCAAGTATCTCCGGGACGTTCCTCATGTGGTCCACAGTTACGCTTGTCAGCCTTATGTCTTCGCCGATGAACTGCCCGAATTCGGAAGGCGATATCTCGCCAAGCCCCTTGAACCTGGTTATCTCGGCGCTCCTCTCTCCGACCTCCTTGATGGCCTTCTGCTTCTCCTCCTCGTCATAACAGTAGATCGTCTTCTCCTTGTTCCTGACCCTGAATATCGGCGTCTCAAGTATGTGCACATGCCCGGAAAGGACAAGCGGTTCGAAGAACTGCAGGAAGTAAGTGATGAGCAGGTTCCTGATATGCACTCCGTCGACATCGGCATCGGTCGCGATAATGACCTTGTTGTACCGGAGGTTCTCGATGTCCTCCTCGATGTTCAGCGCCTGCATTATGAAGAAGAGCTCGTTGTTGCTGTAGATCTCCTCAAGCTTCTTGGCGAAGCAGTTGAGCGGTTTGCCGCGGAGCGAGAATATCGCCTGGGTGAAGACGTTGCGGCTTTCCACCATGGAACCCGCCGCCGACTGCCCTTCCGTGAGGAATATCATGGACTCCTTGCCCTTGGTCGAGCCGTCGTTGAGATGGAACTTGCAGTCCTTCAGGTTGGGTATCTTCAAGGCGATCTTCTTTGCGATCTCCTTGGACTTCTTCTTTACAGACTGGATCTCCTTCCTGACGTTCTCGTTGAGGGTGACCTTTTCGACCATGACGTTCGCCTGGTCGACATGGCGATGCATGTAGTTGAGCACGGCATCCTTGACGGCATTCACTATTTCCGCCCTGATGTCGGTGTTGCCAAGCTTGTTCTTGGTCTGTGACTCGAAGATAGGATCCTGGAGCTTTATGGCTATTGCGCCGACAATTCCATCCCTTACATCGCTGCCCTCAAAACTCTTCTGGGAATAATCATTGACGGCCTTGAGGATTCCCTCCTTGAACGCGGAGAGATGGGTTCCTCCATCGTTCGTATACTGGCCGTTCACGAATGAGTAGTATGTTTCGCCGTAGTTCGGGGTGTGGCAGAAGGCGAACTCAAGAGTCTTCTCATGGAAATGTATTACATTGTAGAGCTTCTCATCGCCGACCTCGGTCTCGATCAGGTCCAGGAGCCCCTCCTTGGAATAGAACCTTTCTCCATTGTAGTAGAGCGAAAGGCCGCTGTTCAGATACGCATACATCCAGAGGCGCTTCTCGATGTATTCCTTGTCGAACGCGAGCTTCGGGAACATCTCCGAGTCCGGAATGAACTTTATCAGGGTTCCGTTCTGTTCCTGGCCGGCCTTGCCGTCATCCTGCTTTACAATCTTCCCCTTCTTGAATATGGCCTTCTTGAACTTGCCTTCACGATAGGAGATAACTTCGAAATATTCGGAAAGGGCGTTCACTGCCTTTGTGCCGACACCGTTGAGGCCGACAGAGAACTGGAAGACATCGGTGTTGAACTTCGCGCCGGTGTTTATCTGCGAGACACAGTCAATCACCTTGCCAAGCGGGATTCCACGTCCATAGTCGCGGATACTGACTTCCTTGTCGTTGATCGCGACATCGATCCGACGGCCGGAGCCGACAATGTATTCGTCGACGCTGTTGTCTATTATCTCCTTGAGGAGAATATAGATGCCGTCGTCCGGATGCGAGCCGTCCCCCATCCTGCCGACATACATCCCCGGCCTGAGGCGGATATGCTCGAGCGAGCTTAAGGTTTTTACCTTGCTTTCATCATAAATCTGATTCATATATACTATATCTTGTGTTTTACACGGATTTTTCCTTCAATTTATACAATAAGTTGAATTTTGCAAGAATATTAGGCGAAAATACCCAATATTGGCATTTTTTTAAAAAAAGAGGTGCGAATAAAGTATTCCGGATATATAGTTCAAAGATATAACAAAAGGGTGTTGTATGTTGTTAGGTATTATAGGGGACATACACGGCAACATTGAAGCCTTGTCTTCCACTTACGAAGCGCTTCAGGAGGCTGGCTGCCAGAAGATCGTCTGCACAGGCGATATCGTCGGCTATTGTGCATCCCCGGCCGAATGCATCGATTTCGTCCGCGACAAGAAGATCCTCTCGATCCGCGGCAACCACGACCATTACACCACCCAGAAAAATACCGACTGGAACATCCAGCCCTACGCAAAACAGGTCATACAGTGGACTCAGAACACCCTTCCCGAAGACTATCTGGCCTGGCTCGACACGCTCCCATACCAGCTGGAGGTCGAGGGAGTGCAGTTTGTCCATTCGTCCCTTGAAAGTCTTGACGGCAAGACCTGGCCGTACATCCTCAGCGCCCAGAGCGCCCTGTTCCACTTCTTCCTGCAGACAACAAAGTTCTGCTTCTACGGGCACACGCATATTCCGCTGATATTCATCCTGAACAGGGGAAATGTCACGATTGAAATGCTGACCTCCAGGAGCCTTGCAAAGGCAAAAGGGGAGAAGTTCCTCCTCAACTCAGGCTCCGTCGGACAGCCCAGGGACTTCGATTCCAGGGCGTCAGCAGTGATCTTCGACACCAAAAAGCTCGACCTCAGGCTCATCAGGGTGAAATACAATATCGAACAGGCACAGCTCAAGATATTAGCCGCAGGCCTCCCCGGCCAACTCGCCGAAAGACTCTCCGCAGGTCAATAAAAAGAAGTTCGAAAGTTCGGGAGTGCGGAAGTTCGAGAGTTTTACATTTTCGATTGCTAATTTCCGATTTTATACACAAATCACATGAAACGCATCCTTCCCCACCTTCAAAGCAATGTGGTACAGGCGTCTCGCCTGTGTCGTAAATCTTCTCCATAAAACCGACCTATGGCCTGTCACTCACAGGTGCCGAGATTGGCAAAACAAATTCGCCGGGTGGCTTGTTCACCCATACTATTGATTGATCACGTAGTATTGCTGGATACTTGCCCCAGGCATTTTCACTACAACCAATTATAATATCAGTTCGTGTTGCATCTTTCATATTTGAGACTACAGGATACCAGATGTTCAAATCCAAATATTTGTATGGCCTGCTTTTCCCCAATGCAGCCTTTGTCGCATTGAAGTCGAAGTCTTCGCTGCCAATATATCGAGCTACCCACCTTGCCTGCTCGTTTAGAATAGAACACTTGCACATCGCCTGCCATCCAAGTGATACCGCGAACACCAACGCAATCACCATGACAGGAGAGAGAATGCCGAAGAGCAAAATCTTATTCTTCTTCATATACTCCGAACCTTCAAATTTCCTGTTACAAGTTTCCAGTATCAAGTATCAACTCACTCATAACTCTTATAGACTATCTTTCCTTCTGCGAAGGTCGCAAGAGGATAGGATGTGAGTTCAAATGGATCGCCGTTCCAGCACACGAAGCTCGCCCATTTGCCTTTTTCAAGAGTCCCGAGGAACTTGTCAATT
This sequence comes from Lentisphaerae bacterium GWF2_49_21, assembly GCA_001804805.1. Lineage (GTDB taxonomy): Bacteria > Verrucomicrobiota > Lentisphaeria > Victivallales > GWF2-50-93 > GWF2-50-93. Next base: position 19,367 of record MHBH01000076.1, on the reverse strand, counting down.
CCAAGTATCTCGGCATTGGCCTTGGTCAGGAGAGCCAGCGCCTGCTGCTTACTCAACCCTATCCTCAGGAAATGCCTTAATACAAGGAAAAGGGAACCCTGCTGTATCACCGGATGATCGCTCATAAGCCCGAACTTCACCCCGCTGTCGACAAGGAACTTGATGTTCCTCCAGTCCTGATGCTTCAGTTCGACCTTGTATGCAAAACAGTCCATCGGCCCGTAGATCACCGGGATCTTCCTCTTCGCGAGTTCTGCGAATGTCGCAAAATCATGGACGTCGCCGGCATGCTCGACCGTCACCTTCAGCTTGAACTCGTCTACGAAGCGCAGGAGCGCCGCGATGTCGTCGGACTTGTGGACATGCACCCTCAGCCTGTTCTTCCCGTCTAGAAGCTCCTTCAGCGCCTTCTGTTTCGGACTCAGCTTTTCAATCTCTTTTTTCCCTCCCTTGGACTTGTTGAGGATGTCCAGGAATTCCGTGCGTAGAATCGACAGACAACCCATCCTCGTCCAGGGACGCGTACCCTTCCATTCGCGGGTTGACATCGGATTATACCCGAAAGCTCCCTTCATGCCGGCACGGCAGATGAAAGCACTGTTCGTGTCGCTGGCATAGTTCCTTATTACAGCGGATCGGCCGCCGATTATGTTCCCGCTGCCCGGGACGACACATGAATAGAGGAAACCGCTCTCGACGCTCTCATTGAAGCTCTCATCGTCCATCTGGACGGAATCGAGCGCATCGGCAAGGGCCATGATCGTGTCCAGTTTCTCATTCGCCTCGTCCTCGTTCGACGGCTCGCCGCTCCGGCACATGCCGATATGGCAGTGCGCGTCAATGAACGCCGGAGTCATGCATTTGTATTCCCCCACGACTTCCGCCGCAGGCTTCGCCGTCAGGGAAACAATCTTGTCGCCAGTGAAGTTCACACAGGCATTTTTCAAAACCCTGTCCCCGGTATAAATCACATCCGCCTTTATCGACTGCATGATAATATCCTTTCTCCTGTTAGGTAGGGACGTCTCGCCGAGACGTCCTCGGTATTTCTGCCATTCGCGCTTCATTGATAGGGAATATACCCTGTATTGTTCCCACACGCAAAAATTTGACAATTCCACTTATGTGGATTACAATACGCATATTAATACACATAAGGATATACATCATGAGAACTATTCAAATGACATTGGACGATGATCTCGTGAAAACTGTTGACCGTATCGCGAAGGAGACGAGGACAACCCGTTCAGCATTTACGAGAGATGCTCTCAGACTTGCCCTTAAGCATCTGAAGTCCATGCGCCTTGAAGAAAGGCATAGGCGTGGTTATGCTTCAAAACCTGTTTCGAAGAATGAATTTGATGTCTGGGAAAAAGAACAGAGCTGGGGTGATGAATGAAAAGAGGTGAAATCCGCTGGTATAAGTTCCATCCTCCCGACAAAAACAGGCCTGTCCTTATTGTTTCCAGAGATTCCGTAATTAATTATCTTAATGATATAACGGTTGTGCCAATAACATCGACAATACGCGATATCCCAAGCGAAGTTCACCTGTCAAGGGAAGACGGAATGCCCAAGGAATGCGCAATAAACTGCGATCACATCCAAACAGTTCCAAAGAATAAGATCGGGAATCTTATCACATCTCTTCCCCTGCCAAAGATGGAAGAGGTTAATGTCTCAATATGCTTTGCACTTGAAATTGATTAATTTTTAGGGGGTGTCCAATGGTCACATTCGAACTTCTGAAGGACAAGGGGATTTTAATTGTAACTCCACATGGTGCGCTTGAAGCCTGGGATTTTGCGAATCTCGCAAAGGAGATCGATCCATACATCGAGGAGAACGGCAAGCTGAACGGGCTGATGCTCTGCCCCGGAGACAAATTCCCCGGCTGGGAGGATTTCGCGGCACTGATCGCGCATTTCAAGTTCGTGAAGAACCATCACAGGAACATAAAGAAGGTCGCAGCGGTCACCGACAGCAAGTTCCTCACATGCGCCCCGAAGATCGCAAGCCATTTCGTCCAGGCCGAAGTCAAGCACTTCGATTCCAAGGACAGGGCCAAGGCTATGGAATGGCTGGAAGCAAAATAAAGAAAGTGGTACAGCCGTCTCGGCTGTAATTGAAAACACAGGCGAGACGCCTGTTCCACATTCTTAAAGAAACTAATTTATTCGAAAGGCCTTGATGATAAAACTGATAGCAATTGTCCAATGCGACATCACGCTGGAAAGATGCCCGGGATTCTTCTGCGACAGGGCGTTCGTCAACAAGACGGGCGGATTTGAAAAGATCAAATACGGCAAGGATGCCCGCAAGCTCAGCATTTCCTGCGGCGGTTGCTGCGGCAAGGCAATCCACAGGAAGCTCTCCCTTCTTGCAAATAGGGCGAAGAAGTTCGATAACATCGAGAAGGATGAGATACTTGTCAAGCTCGCATCCTGCATCACAAAGGACAACTATCACGGACCGAAATGCCCAAATCTCGCCTATATTACAAAACTCATCAAGAGGCTAGGCATGAAATACAGCATGGACACCCATATCTCAAAGAAGGCCGAGGAACGCAGGGCTTCCGGGGCATATGTAAAATAATTTTAAAAACAGGACTATCATGAAAAAAATTCTTCTATTCGGATGCATCGGGTGTTCTGTAATTCTGCTGGTCATCATTGCCATAGTGGTTGTCGGGCTGATATGGCTTGGTTCGGGACCAGAGGGCGGAGTCAAGGTGTCCAATGACATGGAAGCCTATGCACTCAAATATATAAAGGAGAATAAAATCCTTGACGGTTCCGAGGAACTGCTCGCATATTACGATGCCACAGTCTCTCTTAAAGGCACCGAGGCGGCCATCCTGACCACAAAACGCATCATATACCACAAGAACGGCATCAATGATTCCATCAACCTTTCCGACATTGAAGACATACGCCACCGGAAGGAAGTGCTGACAGGAGATGTCATCGAAATATCATCCGCCTCCGGAAAGACCATGAAGATTGAGATAGCCCCGATGAACCAGGGAGAGACATTCTTCAATGTACTGATGAAGACGTGGGAGAAATCGAAAAACAAGACCAGGACGACGTGAGAATCAGCAATCAGTGGTCAGTAATCGGTGAACAGTTATCATCAGTCGTTGCCAGAATTGAAATTCAATATGTTGTAGTGCCTGCCCCGTTGTTTATCACGGGGCGCAGACGACCTGCCCTCCGAAGCCTTGGCGAAGGAGAGAACTCAATGCAGTCTGCGCTTTGTAAAAACATAGCTGTGACTCCGCCGTGCTCGGCATAGCCTTGGTGACGACGGGTCGCACGCACTTCAAGGAAGAATCAAGCCTTTTCATCTGGCTGCAATTCCTTCCGCCTTTGAAACATAAAGGACCTTGCCTGTCCGTTTTACTTTTTCAGGCCAATTCTGTTTGTCCGTGAATACTGTTTCTCCAATGCACTTCCCGATGATCTTGGAATATGCGTTTAATTCACCCAGAAATAAATGCTTTACAGCAATAACCGCCAAATCTCCTGTGTTTTTTCCTTTGCTTTTTGCTTCTTCGTAATAACTGTTGTAGAAATATCTGCTCTTCTCCCCTTTGAGGTCGATGCCGGGATTCAAAAACAGTATCAGGTCATCCAATTCCATGAACTCCAATGTCGATTTGTCAATTATGGATACGACAAGGCTGCCGGAATCAACATGGAAATCAAGGTATTGGCTGACGCTTTCCAGAATCACTCCATGGCAGAATTCGCCTTTGAACCAGCTTTCGTATCTGACAGATACCTTTCCCTGCTTCAAATATTCATCGAATGCCAGTTTGACATCATCCGCAAAGTTTTTGTATCCGTTCATCATTTCCAAATCCCCATATAGGTGGATGTCTGGGTATCAAAGGCATAGCCATATTTCCGCATCAGGGACTGGTTACCGTTCCAGCCGTCTTCAATGGCCTTGATTTCACGTTTGTAGAAGCCTCCCACCGCGTCCGAGGCGTTCTTGTAATATGTGTTGTCAGACAGCACCCTGATATTGTCTCCTCTCTGGCAGGCCTCTTCCAGGAAAGGATAATTATAGAGCACCCAGAACTCCTCCTTGCCATCTATTGCGCTCAATGCAGTCGCCTCCTCCAGCGTCTTGCCCTCGTCCAGATATTTCTGTATGTTCTTTGTGAGAAGCGCATCATAGATCGCCGACGGGATGTCCAGTATGTTTATCCCATTCGGATTGCTGGCGCCCCTGCTGAAACATCCTTCCGGCATGTTCAAAACTTCTTTCGTGCCATAACCATCCTTCCCATCGGAATATTTCCCCAGCACGGTCGTGGTCCTGTCTTGAACCATCATCATGTCGCCACCATAGCCGGCATATTTGAATATGAGCTGATCTCCGGAAATTTCCGCGACAAGCTTAGGTTCGCTGTTGAAGAACTGCACAACATCGCCGACCTCAACGGCATTCAGACCGGAATTGACAAGCTTGTCGTAAGAGGCCTTTAAAATTCCTGCCTGCGCTCCGACCGGTATGCAGTCGGCAGCCACATTGAATTCCCTGGCACCGCCGTCAATTTTAACCCTTATGATCTTCGCCATGACATTCCCGATCTGCCTGTCCTCGAGGAACTGGACCGAGGAATTGTTCATTGCGATGTTCGCAAGTGACTCGAGCTGTTCACGTGCCATCAGCGAAACATCGTATTCACCGGAGGCGTCCTCGTCCGGGTTGCTCAATGCGGCAATGGTGACGACTCCGATATTTCCTGCAAGAATTTCAGCTCTCCTCGTATCGCCGACCACCCCTAGTGCTACAAGGTTGTCCAATACAGTGTTCATTTTGTCAGACGCAACATGGACAAGCAACGGATATGGCCTGAGAGCTGAATACGGGAGCAGATCGTTTCCGCACCCGCTTCCGTCAAAGGCGTAGAAGAGCAGATAAAGTCCGTCGTCCAGATTGCTGAGGATGGCCGCATCGGAAGAGGTTTTACCGAGAGTCCCATCGATCCAGAGCTCTTCGGAAGAGGCGTCCGGCAGTCCGTCATCCCATCCTCCGCGGATGTTGAGATAGTCCTGCATATTTACGGTCTGGGCTGACATGAGCGGACTCGCAAGTCCCGGCATATACGAGGAGGAGTCAAACAGCTCCTCCGCCTCCCAGCTGTCCTTCCTGGTATAGACGGTATGGGTCGCCGTTCCCTTCGCCACATCGGGCAGCGCAGTGAAGAAGAAATCGAATGCGTGGGCGCCCTCCCTGTCAATATTCGACGAGAAGGTCCAGAATCCTCCGGCATCCGTCTTCGCCGTGAGCCACGTCGTTGTTCCGGTGATAGGATTCCTTGCCTGGAGACTGAGTCCGGGGATTCCTTTCCCCGCCTTATCGACGACTTTACCTTTGAATTTGGCGACATACGGGGGGATAAGGTTGTTTGCCGGAACTTCCGTTAGGATTATGTCGCTGGCGGCATAGGAACGGGCCGACAGTATCACATCGGCATAGCCTGTCTTTCCATATAGCAGGATGTACCAGGTGCCCTGTGCCGGATTGCTTATTGTCAGTGTCTTTCCTCCGGCCACGTCGGCTCCCCTGGCATTGTATGATGAAAGCGAAGGATACGAAGCCAGTTTTACAAAGAGGTCGCAGTTGTTCAGAGGCGAAGTACCTGAGAGAGAGACCACCAGCCGTGTCGATCCTGCCGGAACATCGACTGAATAGAACTCGTAGGTTCCTTTTGCCGCGGCGACGCTTGTAATTCCGCCGTCCACGATGGCGGTGCTTGCAGTTTTCGCAAATCCGGACATCGAGCTGCTCGGTAGACTTATCGCTCCCGCAGTGTCGTTGTTAGCCCTGATCCAGTACCAGTAGACGACATCCGGGGTAGCTGCAGGATCGTTGCACGCTGTGTCCGCGGAAGTCGCAATCAGCTGCGATGTGTTGAACTGATTGACAATGCTCCTGTAGATCTTGTAGTTCTCGGCGCGTAGCACAGCCGACCAGGTTATCCTGACATATGCATAATCGCCCTTGCTGACGCTTTTAATTACTGGAGCGCTGAGAGACACCACAACGGAATTGTGGTATCCTGATGCGGACAGGCTGAAAAGGCTGCTGTAACGATCCTTGTATTTCGCCTTCACCCTGTAATAATAGGTCTTGTCCGCGAGCGCCGCCGCATCGTCGTAAGTCAGATTGCCGCCGGCATCGTATATTTCCTCATCCTGTGACAATTCCTTATTCGTGTAGCTGTGGACTTCATATCCTGTCGCTCCAGGGACCTCAGTCCAGGAGATCCGGACCTTGCCAAAGACTGTCCCTTTGCTGGCAGTGATCAAAGATGGACCGCTGTTCTTCAACATGCCTGCGGCCCCTGGGCTGAAACCGCTTGTCCCGCTTCCGTTTTTCGCCCTTATGAAATAATAGTACTTTGTTCCAGTGGCGAGGTCGTCGCCCATATTGTCATATGAATATATTGTCAGGTTGCTTTCAGACTCCACCTCACCCAAAGTGATGGCTTCAGCAGCGCTGTTGACAGTGTTCCTGCAGATGATATAGCTTGTCGCTCCCGCATATTTCGGCCAGGTGAGCCGGATCTTGTCGAAGCGGAGGCCATTGCCTGCGCTCAGCCCTGCCGGAATTGCAACAGGACCTTTCACCAGATAGCCGAAAGCACTGGCGCTCTCCTTGGAAACACCTTTTGAATTTCCCGCCCTGATCCAGTAATAATAAGTGACATTGAATTCCAGATCCGTGTTGTCCACGTAGGAGTTGTCTGGAACCTTCCCGATCTTGGCGGCATCTGCGATCCTGGCTGTCCTGGATCTCCAGATTTCGTAGAATGTCGCGCCGGGAGAATCCGTCCAGCCAAGGATTATCCTGTCGGAAAATCCTCCTTTTCCTGCGAGAAGTCCGGTTACCGGCAGCGGGGCCGCACCAAAATATTTTGCGACAATCGCAGCTCCGCTGTAAGCCGTTTTCCCATAAAGGTGTATCAGGTATGAACCCGGTTCTGGATTTTCGATGCGGATGGGCTCCATGACGGAATCCGTGAGTCTGCGGTACTTCTCCACGCTTCCGTCAAGGCAGACGTCGATCTCGTAGCCACCTAGTCCGCCATAGGCTTTTACTTCAAGCAAGGCCTGTCCTGCCGGAACGTCTATCTGGTAGGTTTTCGTAGTGGAGACGGCTCCGCTTATGCCGGTGACGGGTATGCCGTTCGCTAAGATCTTTATAATCACATCCGGACCGCTCGGATGACCGGTGTTGCTGAAATCGCTCTCGATGAATCTGCCGTTCCTTGCCTTCACCCAGTAATAATAGTAGGTGCCGGTGAAGTTCTCCTGATATGTCAGTGCCTCCATGCCGGCGCTGATCACGGTTGCGCCTGCTGGAGATTCGGTCAGGCTGCGGTAGATGTCATAGCTGGTTCCCGTGTCAGTCCACTCGAGATTGACCTTCGTTCCGGAAATCAAAGCTGTAAGCGCCGGCTTGTCCGGAACCTCGCTGTTGATGAGCATGTCGAGCTTGACGTCTGCGAAATCCGCAGCGGGATAAATATAGACGAACCAGTCGCCGGCCTGCGGGTTCTCCACCTCCAGCACCTCAGACGTGCCTTTCCCGGTGCTTTTCTTGAAATAGTCGCTCAGATCGGGCGCAGCGCCATGCTTCAAATAAATGTCGCAGTCGCCAGTCCCTCCCGAGGCAACCAGCTTGAAGTTCGTTTCGGTGGTAATGCTGAACACGAAAATATTCTTCATTCCGCCTTTTACATCAGCCATGGTGGAGATGGTCTTCTTTCCGCCGCCGGAAATGTCGGATATGTCGACTATCTCCGCGAAGTTCGCAGTGAGCGTCATGTCGGATTTCACATTCGCAATTGTCAGCGGATTCACCGTCGTCGTTTTAAACCAGCTGCTGCCTGTCCAGTTCGCAAACTTGTAGCCGGCGTCCGGATCCGCAGTCACCGGATCAGAAGATTCGCCGTAAGTTATCGTCTGCGGAGTCGTTCCTGTGATGCTGCCGTTGGCAGCGGAAAGGAAGTTAAATTCGTAGGTGTTGGCCGTGGGATCGCCAGAAACTGTAAAGACGGCTCCGGGGGGGCCGACAAAGCCGACGTATGAACCTCCTGGAAGCAGGATGTCCTTTTTGCCGGCCATTGTGCTGTCGTAAAAGACTTCGCTGTCGGGCGACCATGCCAGGATCCTTGTCGACTCCGGCATTGTTGATGAGAATACTGTTTCAGAAGCGGCCTTGCGCCATTCGCTGTATCCTTTGGGACCTATTGTGATCGTCTCCCCCGGTTGCAGGTTGCGGGTGAGGGACGCATCTGAATACTCAAAGCCGCTTGAATAAAGCCATAATCCGCCCTCACGGTCGAAGAGACGGGGTGGCTTAAGATCGCGGATATGACTGAGATTCATCGTCGTCGTCCTCTCATCGGCAAGTGCATATGGGGCCTTGGAGAAATTGACATAGCCCGGCAGTTCCGCGATCAGCGAGCTTTCTGCAATACCAGGTTCGAATTCATCAAAGTCCAGGTTCCGGGGCAGCCATGTCTTGCCATCGAAGGCGCTTCCATCTATTCCGGGCACCAGGGCGGGGAGGTTCTCCAGGACGATGTCTACGCCATCCGCACCGGCAAAATGGACAAGCATGAATTTCCTCCCGAAGTTTTCCGAGAAAGTCATGGACTGATTCTTTTTGAAATAGAAAGTCCCTCCTTCAACATAGGGATACTTGCCCTTGGCCGTGAACACCCCGTCCCCATACGTTGAAAGATCCATTGTGTTCTCAATCCTGTCGAAGACAACATTGTAAATGGCGCTGTCGGACCCGTAATAGCCTTCGAACGGCAGAAGTTCATCAGGAATGGGTATGCCCTCGGGAGTCGGCGTTACCGGATCCGGTTTTTCCGGGACGATTCCCTTCCCTTCAAGCAGGGCCTGCGTGATCACATCGGCGATTCCAGTGACATCGGCGCTGCCGCCCGTCATGCTTAGCGCGACCGTGAGTTTCTCACTCGGGGCGATATTGAGCTGGGTGGAGAATTGCGCCGTACCCCCGTTTTTTGCCAGGACTGTCACGCCCTGCTTATGGAACGTGTCCACAGAAACTGAATCCCAGCCCAGGCCATACTGGGAGAACGGAATCCCTTCAGGTACGGTTTCCGGCCCGTACTGGGGTGCCTTGAATTCTGCCAGGGAGGGTGCTTTGAACAGGATATCCATGTAGAGGGCCTTTGAGAAGCGGCACAGATCTTCAGCGGACGAGGAAAGTCCGCCGGAACCCATTACGCTGACATACTCCAACGGCAATGCTGATCCCGTATCGGGGTCATACATACGGGCTACATTTGTATTTCCTACCATGAAATAACAGCTCGAATCATTCATGGCAAGTCTTGTGAACACATGTTTTTCCAGATATTTGGAATAGGTTACGCCGGACGCCCGCGCTACGATCTCCTGGGCCAGGGTGAATCCGTCATTGCAGTAAGTGCTGAGCACACCAGGATCATGCTTGAGATATTCACCTGCAAAGGAGGCAACGGTGTTCCTGGCGTAGGCAAAGTTCTTTCCGGCACCGAACCCCCGCCTCCCATATGTTCCTGCGAGGCCGGAGGAATGATTCAGCAGCATGCGCACCGTGATATCCGTGTATCGTGCATCGAACATGGTGAATTCCGGGAGGTAGTCGACCACCGGCTTGTCAAGTTCAACTTTTCCCTCATCCACCAGCAGGAGGATGGCGGTTGCGGTAAAAACCTTGCTCACGGAACCGATATTGAACTGCGTATGCGAGTCCGCCGGAAGGGATTTCTCCCGGTCGCGCATTCCGAAGGCTTCGGAATATACGATCCTGCCGTCGTCCATGATGGCCACAGTGGCGCTCGACGCCAGTCCCGAGGACATTGCCTTCCATATCTCAAGGCGGGCCTTGCTCCTGGCTCCTTCATACGGATCAGGCAAAGCCTGCGCATATGATGCGATGGCCGCGGTTAATGAGAAGATCAGCGTACAGACGGAAAAGATGATTCTGCGGTTCACTGCCCCACCTCCATATGGTGAAAATATGATGATTGAATTATGACAGATAATCTGATTTTCATAACATGCGAACGATAATACAAATAATTGAGGGTGTCAAGGCAAATTGAACGGGAATTCTGGTTTCCGTAAAATATTTCGCATAAATAACCTATTTCCCGGAATCAGCATCGTATTTCATGGTTTATATAGTTCATTCGATTGACTTATTCTAACGATTAGCTATATTCCCCTTAGATTGAACACACTGGAGGATGCTTATGAAGAAGAACAGCAGCAAGGCGGAAAATCTTTCCGCGGATGATGCCAGGGAGCGCCTGATCAGGGCTGGAATTGCGATATTCGCAGTATACGGATATGAAGGGGCATCCACAAGGATGCTTGCTTCGGAAGCAAAGGTGAACCTCGCCGCAATACCATACTATTTTGGAGGCAAGGAAGGACTTTACCACGCAGTGATCAGAAGCATTGTTGATTTCGGGAGGAGGAAGATATTCCCTAAAATCATGGAGGTCAAGGAAAAGCTCGACTCTGGAAATCCATCAAGGAAAGAGCTTGTCCGGATGCTCGAGGAACTCATGTCGAACTATGTCGGGCTTGTCACAAGCGATGAAACCCCGCATGTCGCACGCATAATGTTCCAGGAGCAGCTCCAGCCGACAAAAGCCTTCTCGATATTCTACGACGACCTGCTGAAGGAGGAGCACAGCGTGGTCACAGCCATAATCGCAAGACTGCTGAAGATCCATCCCAATTCCAGGGAGGCCATTGTAAATGCACATGCCCTTCTTGGGCACGTCATGATATTCCTCGCGGGTCGGGCGCTCATCCTCAGGCGTCTCGGACAGGTAAAATTCACAGAGGCGGACGCGGAACTGCTCCAAAAGACAATGAAACAGCATGTAAGGGCAATCTTCAGATGAAAAAGATAATCAAACCCGTCCTGCTCACATTGGTGGTCGTTATAGCCGCATGGCTGTCAATCCACCTCTGGATGAAATACAGCGCCAGGAAAAACGGCGGAATGACACTCTATGGGAATGTGGACATACGCCAGGTCAACCTCGGATTCCGTGTCAACGGCAGGATCGAAAAAATGCTATTCGAGGAAGGCGACAAAGTCAAACCGGGGGATGTGATTGCAGTCCTCGACAAGAAGCCATATCAGGATTCCTTCAACCTCTACAAGGCCCAGGTCGATGAGTCAGCTGCGCAGCTTGCCAGGCTGCAGGCCGGATTCCGCGACGAGGAAATAGCAAAGGAGAAGGCGAATGTCGCGGAAAGGAAGGCATCGTTTGAACTGCAGGAGAAGAATATGGAAAGGGCAAAGGCGCTGTTTGAAAAGAACGTGATCTCAAAGCAGTCCTATGACGAGACCTGGTCCCGCTGGAACGAGACGAAAGCCGCCCTTTCCGCCGCCACCGAATACCTCAACCTCGTGTCAAAGGGGTACCGCGAAGAGGAGATAACGGCCGCCAAGGCGACACTCAATGCTGCAGAGGCCCGCTTGGAACAGACGAGGACAAGCCTTGACGACACCGAGATAAAGTCGCCTTCCGAAGGGATAATCCTCACCCGGGTCATGGAGCCAGGCGCAATTGTAGCCGCCGGCCAGACAGTATATACGATTTCGCTGACATCTCCGGTATGGATCCGTGCATACGTCAATGAACCGGATCTCGGAAGAATCCATTACGGCATGCCTGCTAAAATATTCACTGATTCAGCTCCCGACAAGCCATATGACGGACATATAGGCTTCATCTCCCCTGAGGCGGAGTTCACTCCGAAATCGGTGGAAACTCCGGAACTCAGGTCGTCCCTCGTATATCGCCTGCGCATCATCGCCGACAATCCCGACAGGAACCTCCTCCAGGGAATGCCCATCACCGTGAAACTGGAGAAGAAAAAACAATAGATTGAATATCCAATGTCCAACAAGGAATTTCCAATAACCAATGAATTCCAAGATATTTTATTTTTAATTCAACTTCATCATTCAATATTCCTTGTTCGATATTGGACATTCTATTATCATTTGATTTGAAAATTCCGTTGCATGGAGCCACAGATGAATGAACTTCCGCTTGTCCAGATAAGCAACGTCTCCAAGGTCTTTACCGGAGGCAAATCCCCTGCCCTCGATTCAATAAGCGTTGACATAAAGCCCGGCTGCATAACCGGCCTGGCGGGTCCGGACGGTTCAGGCAAGACGACATTGATGCGCCTTATTGCCGGGCTCATGATTCCAAGTTCGGGAACACTGACTGTCTGCGGGTTCGATGTCGTGAATAATCCAGAGGAGATACATGAGATCGCCGGCTACATGCCGCAGCGTTTCGGCCTATACGAGGATCTGACCGTCATCGAGAACCTGAACCTGTATGCCGACCTGCAGGGAGTTTCGCAGGACGAAAGGTCCGGAGTTTTCAACCGCCTGCTCGACTTTACGGACCTCAAACGGTTCCAGAAACGCCTTGCAGGTGCACTTTCCGGTGGCATGAAACAGAAACTTGGGCTGATGTGCGCGCTGATCAGGCGTCCGAAGCTCCTGCTGCTCGACGAACCCAGCGTCGGCGTAGATCCGGTCTCAAGACGTGAACTGTGGAAGATCGTCCGCGAGCTCGCGGGCCAGGAAACAGGTGTCGTATGGAGCACTGCATATCTCGATGAGGCGGAGAGATGCGACGAAATCATTCTTCTCAGCGAGGGGAAAATCCTTTATTCCGGCATTCCGAAAAAGCTGACTGCAAGCATGAAAGGACGCTCCTTTCTTGTCAAGGAATCAGCTTCCGGGCGCAGATCCATTCTTGATTCGGCAATGAAAAACGATTCGGTCAGGGATGGAGTCATCCAGGGCGGAAGCGTCAGGCTCGTTTTGAAATCCGGCGCCGACAGCTCGCTGATAGAATCTCTGATCCCGGGCAGGAAGCTGGCTGCAGTTCCCGCTGAACCAAGATTCGAGGATGCCTTTGTGGATCTCCTCCAGCACCGGCATGCACACAAGGAATCAGGCGTCGCATCCATGATAAGACCGGTACATGCCGACAGCAGGACGGCGGTGCAGGCCGAAGGGCTTACAAAATGCTTCGGGGATTTCAAGGCCGCTGACGACATCTCGTTCTCAATCCCTCCAGGAAGGATATTCGGACTGCTCGGGCCGAACGGGGCCGGCAAGTCAACCACATTCAAAATGATGTGCGGGCTTCTGAAACCGACCGCAGGCAGGGCGGCTGTCAACGGCATCGACCTTGAAAATGCTCCCGGCAGAGCCCGTTCCTGCATAGGCTACATGGCCCAGAAATTCTCCCTCTACAGCAACCTGAGCGTGGCGCAGAACATGGATTTCTTCGCAGGAGTCTACGGGCTCTACGGAAGCGGCAAGCGGAAGACGATCGGACAGCTTGTCGACATGTTCGATCTGGCGCAGTACATTGACTCAACGGCCGGAGAACTCCCACTGGGCTTCAAGCAGAGGCTGGCCCTCTCCTGCTCCATCATGCACAATCCCGTGGTCCTTTTCCTTGACGAACCTACTTCCGGAGTCGATCCCCTGACACGGCGTGAGTTCTGGAACCACATGAACGCGATGGTTGAAAAAGGTGTGACTGTTGTCGTGACCACCCATTTCATGGAGGAGGCCGAATACTGCGACGAGATCGGTTTGATCCATCAGGGAAGGATGATTGCATCAGGTTCACCGGACATGCTAAAGGACAAGGTGCGTTCGGTTGAAATCCCCGAACCGACGCTGGAGGATGCATTTGTGGAATTGATAAAGAAAACGGGACCAGGCAACTCGGGCATTCCTGCCCGGGAATAGAGTGTAAGAATTGAATATCCAATATCCAACAAGGAATGTCCAAGGATGAAGGTAACACAAAAAGGGAAAAGCAATGGTTCCTCCTGGATCCGGACACGCGCCCTTATGATAAAGGAGTCCCACCAGATCATCAGGGATCCGAGCAGCCTGCTGATCGCGTTCGCGCTTCCATTCATCATGCTTTTCCTGTTCGGATACGGGCTTTCCCTGGACACGAACAATTTAAAGATCGGAGTGGTCATGGAAGATCTCAGCAACGATGCACGCAGTCTTGCATATGCATTCGCGAACACGAGCTACTTCGATGCCAGACTGGGGCACAGCAGGAAATATTTCGAGAACGAGCTCATATCCGGACATATACGCGGAGTCATCGTGATCCCGCAGGACTTCACTGAAAATCTCAGGAAGGGGGAAGTCAGCCCGAAACTGCAGGTGTTATCCGACGGGAGCGAGCCAAACAGCGCAACATTCGTGGAGAACTATGCAAGCGGGGTATTCCTGACCTGGCTTATCGCCAACGGCTATGAGAACGCCACCAGGACAAGCCCATTGCTGGATGTTGAACCACGTTTCTGGTTCAATCCGGAGCTCTCCAGCCGCAATACGATCCTTCCCGGCTGCATAACGATCATCATTGCAATCATAGGAACGCTCCTGACCGCCCTTGTCGTGGCTCGCGAATGGGAACGCGGCACGATGGAATCGCTCATGGTCACTCCTGTGAAGATCAGGGAGATCATAATCAGCAAGATCGTACCGTATTTCATTCTTGGAATGGTCTCGATGCTCTTCTCCGTTGCAATATGCATGGTACTGTTCGGGATGCCGTTCAGGGGTTCGGTATTCGCGCTATGCATTATTTCATCGGCATTCCTGCTGGTGTCGCTGGCGGGAGGCCTCCTCATATCAACCCTCTCAAAGAACCAGTTTGTCGCGGCACAGGCCTCCCTCGTGTCGGCATTCCTGCCAACTACACTTCTGTCAGGTTTCATCTTCGAGATCGACAGCATGCCCGCAATCCTAAGGGCGATAACCTGGGTAGTGCCTGCAAGTTATTTCGTGCCGTCGCTGCAGACGGTCTTCCTTGCCGGCGACGTATGGCCTGTGCTGCTACCTGCAACAGGAATAATGATGCTCATATTCATACTGCTCTTCACAATAACTATCATGAAGAGCCCGAAACGTCTGGAGGCATCATGAGCCATTCAACTGGAATAATAAGGATTTTGGCGCTGATGGTCAAGGAATTCCATGCCGTCTGGCGCGACAAAAAGACCCGTTTCCTCCTTATATTTCCACCAGTAGTGGAGCTGATAATCTTCGGATACGCGGCAACACTCGATGTAAAGAACGTGTCGATCGGGATCCTGGACGAGGACAACGGCCCGGTCGCAAGGGAGGTGGCCCAGCGCATCCAGGGCTCCACCTTCTTCACGAAATACCATTATCTCAGGGGGCGCAGTGAAATAAAGAATATAATTGATACGCAGAAGGCAATGCTGGTAATCTGCTTCCCTCAGAATTTATCGCAAGATGTCTCCTCCGGGAAAGGCTCCACAGTCCAGGTGATCCTCGACGGACGCAGGACCAATTCCTCACAGATAACACTCGGTTATCTCTCGCAGATAATCGGGCGCTACAATATCCAGCTCTTCGAATCCACGTCCAAACATGTGATACGACCGGAAATCATGATAAGAACATGGTTCAATCCGAACAAGATCTACTGCTGGTTCACGGTACCAAGCCTCATCGGTACGATTATGGCAATAGAAGTCATCGTCATCACCGGGCTGTCTGTCGCCAGGGAACGCGAGCTCGGGACATTCGAACAGCTTCTCGTCTCACCGCTGACCCAATGGGAAATATTGATCGGCAAGACCGCGCCTTCCATGATAATAGGACTCCTCGAAGGGACATTCATCCTTGTTATTGCAATGATAGTCTTCCAGATACCGTTCAGAGGTTCGTTCTTCTACCTGTATTTCAGCATTCCGTTCTATCTGCTGTCCATCATCGCATTCGGTCTTTTCATCTCATCGATGGCGAAGACCCAGCAGCAGGCGTTCCTCGGAATCTTCGTGTTCATCATGCCCTGCTTCCTGCTCTCTGGTTTTATGACTCCCGTCGAGAACATGCCACAATGGCTGCAACAGCTGGTCGTGATAAATCCACTCAAGCATTTCCTAGTCATAGTCAAGGGGATATTCCTCAAGGACATGCCCTTCTCCGACGTGGTTGAAAACATCTATCCGATGATCTTCATCTCCGCGGCCACCCTCCCCTTCGCAACCTGGATGTTCAGGAAAAGGCTGGGATAATAAAGAAGGTGTCAGGTGTCAGGTGTCAGGTGTCAGGTGTCAGGTGTCAGGTGTCAGAAAAGGGGGAAAAATGGAGAAGGAAGAAATATTAATGCAATTTTTGCTTACAACGCTTGCATTATCATGGAAGATTTTGTAATATAGGGACGAGGGATGCATGGGTCAACCTCTGAACAAATAAGCATCAAAGCTGCAAAGCTTTAAATTTAATAGTTGCGGAGTCATTCCCTGCTCCCTCACTTCTTTAAACCATCGTATTACCGCTTCATCAGGCAGAAGAATTTTATTGGCTTGAAGCTTCGGCAAGGATCGCCTTGAGTTGTCTTGTATCAATCCCATCCTTCTCTAGCTTCTGAATATATTTCCCGGCTTTCCCGAACTGCTTCGCCTGGATGATGACATGCGCCGTGGCGACTTTTTCCTGTGCTGAGCGATGGCTGTCAGGATTCGAATATGTGAGGATAAAGAACAGGATTATGAATATTGCGGCCGGGATGATCAGCCTGGATTTCCCATTCCTGAGAACAAATCCCAAAGAGGCTCCGGCAAGGACACACAAAAGAGGCACACAGGGAATCCTGAACCTGTAGAACATCTCGAAATAAATCATGGTCATGAGGTAAGCGAGTATGAAGAACCCGACTAAGAGAATCCCTTTATTCCGCCTATACAACCAGACCGCCGCTATCGAAAAAGCCAGAAGAAGATTGAAGGGGACTATGAAGATCCACAGAAAATCAATCACGTCCCTATGAGAATAGAAAGAAAGGCTGTTCGGGATCTCGTATGAGGAACAAAACTTCTTTATCTGCAAGGGGATGTTCTTGACTACAACCTGGACTGCAAAGGTGTTGTCCTGTTTGACTCTTTCACCATAATAGAAGCTGAGAACGTTTTTCAGGTTTCCGGGGATGATTGTTGGACTGCCGAACCTTACAAGGTTATAGGTTAGAATCGGCGAAATGAGCACTGCAAGCGTCAGCAGATACGCCAGGATCTGCTTCATCTTAATCCTCGTCCTGAATTTCCTCAGGAGGAAAAACAATACAGGAAGACATATTATCGGAATAAAATTCTCCCTGCCAAGAATACAGAGTGCGGCAAAAGCGCCGGCCATGGCAAAATAAAATGTCTTCCTGGAAGTCGCCATCCGGATCAGAAAATACACATAGCTGATAAAACACAATGCAAGCGGCGCCTCCCTGAGGAAATCAAGGCTTATAAGTGTTGCCGGTCCGTAAAAGCAGTATATCAGCGCTCCCAGCTGCGCCTTCTCCCTTCCTATCCTCAGGCGCAATCCGAGCCAGTAGATCATTACAGGAATCAATGCGCAGAGCATTCCCTGCAGAAAGCGCATTATCACAATATCACCCCTGGAAATGGCCACCAGCACAGCGAGGAAACAGGTGTACCCCGGAGAAAAACGGTAGACGCCTTCAGGAAGCTTCATGTTATAGAGGTCGGCGGCAGTAAAAAGCATCACACGCTGATCGGTGCCTTCGATCGGTTCCGGCAGAAGACCATAGGATCGGATATTGAAGAGCAGCATCGAGTACAATGCCAAAGCGAAAACATACACAATGACTGAAAAATGCCTGTCAACAAACTTTTGGAGCCCGTTGCCCATATGATTAGTTCTCTCATTATGCCATCGAGGTGCGCAGCAACAATACGGCCAGCAAAGCCGATAGTATTCACTTCTCGTTTTCTACGTCAATCACATCTTCAGACAAGGAGACCAGCTCCAAAGGAAGTGATTTGCTGGTTTTTGCGCCAAGCTCCTTGAGCTTTTCAGCCCTGGATATGAGATTCCCCTTGCCCTCTGACAACTTGCCCTTTGCTTCATCGTAAGTTTTATGCAGGGAATCTATTTTCCTACCGATCTCGGTCAGATCAATCGCAAAGCCCGTCAGCTTGTCATATAGACGCCCTGCTTCCTCGGCTATCCTGAGGGCGTTCTGGTTCTGGCGCTCATATCTCCAGACCGTAAAGACAATCTTGAGTGCGGCAAGGAGCGTCATAGGCGTCACTATTATTATGTTCTTCTCGAATGCCTCGGAAAAGAGGGTTTTGTCGTATTGCATCGCCACGGCACAGGCATGTTCAATCGGCATGAACATCATCACCAATTCCGGACTCCGGAGCCCCTTAAGATCCTGATAGTTCTTCTCATGGAGCTCCTTCAAGTGCTTTCTCACCGACGCAGCATGTTCGGAGAGCCTTGATTCCTTTTCCTTGTCATCAGTTGCCGAACAGTAAAGCTCATACGCTGTCAGGGAAACCTTCGAATCTATGACAAGATGCTTGTTCTGTGGAAGATGTATGACCACATCCGGACGGAGCCTGCAGCCTTCCTCGGAAGTACGGCTTTCCTGAACCTCGAATTCCTGTCCTTTCTTGAGTCCAGAGTCCTCAAGGAGCCTTTCAAGAACAAGCTCCCCCCAGTTGCCCTGCACTTTTGATTCGCCTTTCAGGGCATTTGTAAGATTTGCCGCGGCCTCGCTCATCTGGTCGTTGCGGAGACAGAGCTTCTCTATCTCGCCTTTGAGCGCATGGCGCTCCTTCGCCTCCTGACCATATGAATCAGAGACCTTTTTCTCAAAGTCCTTTATCTTCTCGCCGAGAGGCTTGAGCATGGCATCAAGGCCCTCCTTGTTCTTCTCGGTGAACTTCTTGCTCTTGTCGTCGAATATCTCATTGGCTATGTTCTTGAATTCGGTTGTCAGCTTCTCCTTCGCTTCGTTCAGAAGCTTGATCTTCTCCTCGGTCTGCTGTCGTTCCTTCTGCAGGGTGGTTTCAAGGATGGAACTATTCTTCTCAAGCTGGAGCTTGTCGTTCTCAAGCTCTCCCCTTCTCTTGTCGGCCTTTTCGAGGTCAGTCTTAAGCGAGCTCATATTCCCTTCGAAGGATTTCAGTCTTTCCTCCAAGGTGACAATATTCCTGACGGAGTCGGACTGCGCCTGGGAGACAAGATGCTGGCTCTTAAGTCTCATGAATGCCCAGCATATTGCCGCACCTATGATGGCGCTCGCCAGTGAAATCGCGAATATCGCAAAAGGAGACACTATGAACCTCCATGTCAAGTCCTGATTTCGATTTGACACTTTAAATTAAAATTACTTTGATTAGAACAATGATTTATTTCTTCAAACAACTTGGCGTTGGCCAGGGAGG
>MHBH01000075.1 GCA_001804805.1 Lentisphaerae bacterium GWF2_49_21 | reverse complement strand
AAACAATCCTTGGTTCGTTCTTTTTTTCAAGCACCTGAAACAATTTACGCTTCAGCATGACTTGTTATTATTATGAGACTATTAGTAACTACAAGCATAAAAAAATGTGAAGGCAGACACGCTGAAGCTGTGACCTCCAACATGCTTTTGGGGGTTTTCTGACGACCGGCGACTGACAACAGTTTCACTACTTGAATTCCACCTTCCCGACAAATTCATTCACCTTGAAGTCGGCATCAGCGGTACTGGTCAACAGTTTTCCTCCAACCTTGCAGTTCTCGAATGTGACGTCTTCTACTAGGTTCTCAGAGGAAAAACCGCTCAGGATGAAAGGCTTTCCCGGATTCTCCCATTCTATGTTCTTCAGATGGACACCTTTGATATGCCCCGGAGGATATTTCCCGTATATCTTACCGTTCGTGAGTATAAGCTCGAGATTCTTGAATTCGATCTGTTCCTCCACCCGGATGTCCTCGAACCGGATGTTACGGACCCACGCAGGACCGTCACAGACTATGCTGAATCCGGAATGACCTCCGGTCCCTCCCCCGCTCCGCGCATAAAGGATGTCGCAGTTCTTCACAAGCACGTTCTCAACAGGGCTTCCGTTCAGCTCGTACCCGATTGTTACCCCATCAGCGCAAGCCCAGCCGACCATCACGCAGTTCGTCACATTGATCGAATCCACCTTGAGATCTATATTCGTTGATTTTATGGCGACACAGTCATCGCGGCACCGCATGAAGCAGTCGTCGATCGTGAAGTCCGTACATGAGACTGGATTGATGCCGTCGACCGAGTATATTCCCTCATATCCGAACACCTTCACATTGCGGTAGCTGCTATGATGGCAGTTGGTGAGTGTATTGCTCCATCCCTTGGTGTTGCGGATGAAAATCCCGTCGACTTCAAGGTTTGAAGTGTTGGAGATGCTTATGTTCCCCTGGAGGATTCCACGGCCGAGGATCTTGACATTCTGGAGCTTGTCGCCCCTGATATTGGCATTCACCAGCGCACCTCCGGCAATGTAGATCGTCTGGTTGCTCTGAAGAACGATCTTTCCGATGTCATGCGTGCCCGGTCCATAATAGACCACACCCGGCTCTCCCTGTTTCGGTGGATTGTCCTCTGGAGGATTTGCGAAGATCGCAAGATGCGGCAGTCCGTTGATTTCGATGTATAGCTTCTGCGGCCCCGGAATGCTGAAGGTGATATCCCGTCCGCTTGTCTCCGCGGAAACTTTGCGGCTCTTGGGACGGACAATGACCGATTTGACATCTTCCGCTACCGTTATCTTAATCTTCATCGGTCCGGAACATGCGAAATTCGCAACATTAAGATCCTCCATCTCCCTGCCAGCATATAGACGGTAATCAAATGATTTCAGCTTGCTGCCGATCCGCTCAACCCAGACGGGCGTATCATTGACTGTTATTGTAAAATCCGGACTTGTAACGAGTCCGGGAGGCATAGGATACGCGAGGATCGCCGTCGAAGAATTGCGCATAGAACTGCATCCAAAAGAAAAATACAGCATTATAAGAACGCTAAAACATATAATGACACAACATGCGATTATCGTGAATTTCATGAAACTCCCTTTTTAATTAATGTAGCACATCCTTCCCGCCTGTGCCTTCTCGGGCAGGAATGCCCGAGTTACTTTTTGGATGCAACACAAAATCTCTTCTTGTGCCGGAGCGCAGGCAATTCTTTAGAATGTGGTACAGGCGTCCCGCCTGTAATTTTTCTTTCTTCTCTCCCAAATTCCTAATCACAGGCGGGACGCCTATGTCACATTCTTTAATTCCAAATTCCAAATTTATACAGCTCCCCTTGATTTACGCTCCGCCTCTGGGTATCTTTGACATGTGAATGGGTTATGTATTATTTAAGCTGATTGTTTTCGTTGGAGTACAAACTTTAGTTTGTCTTAGCATTCATTAAGTTAAGCAAGCTGAAGCTTGTACTCCAACGAATTCATTTCCGCAACAACCATGTTATGTGTTTATGTAATCAGCTCTGTTGTCTAAAACGTATTCATAAAAAATGAGGACTTCATGGCCGCCATCATACTTGAACACCTGACGAAACTCCATCCCGGCAACATCCGTGCGGTAGACGACTTCTCCCTTGAGATCATCGACGGCGAACTGCTGGTCCTTGTCGGCCCCTCGGGATGCGGCAAGACCACTCTTCTGAGACTTATCGCCGGACTCGATGATCCTGACAGCGGTTCGATATCCATTGGCGGACGGATTGTCAATGAGCTCCCTCCGAAGGACCGCGACATGGCGATGGTCTTCCAAAACTACGCCCTCTACCCGAACTTGGATGCTCATGACAACGTGGGCTTCAGCCTGAAAATGAGGAAGCAGCCAAAAGCTTATATTGAGAAGAAGATCAAGCACGCCACTGAAATGGTGGAGTTCATGGAGCGCCTGACCGCGATGCCGAAAGCGTTGTCCGGCGGCGAACAGCAGAAAGTAGCAGTCGGACGGGCAATCGCACGCAATCCCTCCGCCTTCCTCTTCGACGAACCGCTTGGAATGCTTGATGCCATTGCCCGTGCACGCCTCCGCCCGAAGCTCAAGATTTTGCACACGATGCTGAAGACGACCACAATCCATGTCACCCACGACCAGGTCGAAGCGATGGGACTGGCTGACAGGATCTGCATAATGCGCGAGGGCAAAATGGAACAGGTCGGCACTCCTATGGAGATCTATGACGGTCCGGTCAACTTGTTCGTGGCGGGATTTCTCGGTTCGCCCCCAATGAATCTCGTCGATGGTGAACTAGTAAAGAAGGAGGCTGGAATATTCTTCCGATCAAAAGCGCTGGACTTCCAGCTGCCACCAGAATGGCAGAAACGATGCATCGAAAAAAACGGGAGCACGGTGGTACTCGGAATCCGTTCTGAATCTCTGCGCATCGATGTTCCTCAAGAGACTTCCGGCAAACCCGGGATCAAGGGCGTTGCAGATCTGGTTGAACTCTTCGGTCCGGCCTCGCATGTCCATCTTAAGACGCCGGACGGCATCCTTGTCGGCACCGCAGACAACCGTTCGGGGATCAAGATTGGAAATGCTGTTACGGCCACAGTCGACCTGGAAAGAATCCATCTTTTCGCGAAGGATACCGGACTTCGGGCATAGATAAAACCAAAGAGATATTATCGCACAAAGCCACAGAGACACAAAGCAAATAAATGGAGCAAAAGTTTTCGTAAAAGAGCCTGAGAAAGAACCCGTTTTCAAAAGGGTATGTCTCAGCCCGAGCAAGGATGGGAAGGGTAAATAAACTTAATGACTTTCTTCGTGGCCTTCCGTCTTCTTCGTGGTGGAAGCATTTCCCGACTCCTACGGGCTTGGAGCTTTGACTTTGTGGCTCAGTGGCTTAGTGCGAGGAAATTAATTTAGAACTTTAACCATGCCCCTGCATCCAACCGCTACTCCGCGGTGTTGATGACAGGTGAGGGTTCTAAAGAAATAAAATGACACACTTTCAAAACATATGGCTCAAGGAATATGCTGATGTCCCATGGGCAGGATTGCTTGTTCTTTTCGTCATAGCATCATTGCCATTTTTTATAAAAGGGTTGAGCAAATCATCGATTTTCACTCTACAGGGCTACAATTTACTTGTCAGCATTGTTATTCCGGCAATATTACGTCCAACTACGGCTCTGAGCTTGGGCATAGATAATTTCATGACCGCATTTTTCCTGGCATTTGGAATTGGTTATTCACTTTTATGCATTCGAAAGGAAAAGGCAAATCGCGCCGAAGACTGGGACAGCACATTTTCAATCATCTCCTTGATCTTCTTCCTGGGATTGACTTTCCTTATAGTGTTAAACAACTTAAAATTCTTTTGAAAACCAGCATGTGAAGGTGACGGCTTGCAGTCGTAGCAAATCACAGGCATTCAGCAAATGAAAATAAAGAAGAACACATTATATGGATTTATGGCTTTGCTGCTTATTCTCATTGCCTACTGCGGCTCATATCTATATCTGCGGAAAACACAATGTTTTATTCATCGGGCCGGTTACTACGAAACCACTAATCATTATATTGAGGCGGGGCATATGGCGGACGGGCCTCAGATATTCATGGCGGCAACATTTATAAAATACCAGGATAAATCCAAGATGACGGAAAATGAGTTCAAAAAACTTCTGCAAGACACATACAGCGCCAACGAGAAGGAATATATAAAAAGAAAAAGAATATTATGGCTATACTTGCCACTATCAACTATTGAGACATTTTACTGGAAGATGACAAATCCCTATCCTTTACAGACAAAACCTGGAAGCAATTAAAAGGAAGGTTAAATGAAAACACTATTGTCAACATTGATCTTGTCTCTCATTCTCGCTGGATGCGCGACTGAATTCACCGAGATAGGGAAGTCAGACCTGGATCAGGCGTTCATCTTGAATTCATCCCCGACGTTCCAAGGCTACTTTTACCTGGGCAGCGATTCATCATACCACTATTTCACTGGCAAATGGAAATATGGGCCAGTGGAACGATTTAAAATCAACAAGAAGGACATGGCTGTCTTAAAGGAAGAACCATTCAATCAGGTAGAAATTCGGATTTACGAATTCAAGCCTAAGGACAATGGAATGGAACTTTTCTCCAAGGCGGGTAATATTGAGCTTTACAGGAGGACGAATCCGTCGGAGGGGCTTTAATCCTCTTTGAAGCATGGCACTTGTTTGTAATTTTACTTGTCTTCCTGATTGCTTGGAGCTTGGAGGTCTGGAACTTGGAATTTACCTCCGGAACTTTTGTGGAGGAGGTTGGAGCGGGTGATGGGAATCGCCTTGCCATTCGGCATGGCGCCCCGTCGGATGACTGGGGCGACCCCACTATCATCTGCCCGATTAGAGGACCATGTGAAAAGTTGGAGCGGGTGATGGGAATCGAACCCACATAGCCAGCTTGGGAAGCTGGAACATTACCACTATGCTACACCCGCAGGAACATTTTAGATTGATGATTTTCGATCTGGTGATTTTGAAAGCCATCAATATCAGACGCAAAAGCCATAACTTAGACCAATTGCCGGAAAAATCAAAGGTTGAAAAATTTAACTTTCAACAGAAGATTTTTTCCGGGGGCATGTTATAGTTACCGGCATAATAAACGAATCCGTGCACCGTATTGTTAGGTATGGAATCTGGATATTGTTCAAAAATCAACAAAGCCGAATAATCCATGAAACTTTTCTATATTGAAGGCAATAAAAAGGGAGCTTCCTACGAGCTGGCCCCTCCGGGTGTCAGTTTAGGACGCGAAGAGGACAACGACATCATCCTCGACTCCGAAGCCTCGTCACGCTACCACGCCAAGCTCGAGCTGAAGGACGGCGAATGGGTCCTCAGGGATCTTGGAAGCACGAACGGCACCAAGCACAACGACGTCAAGATAAGCGCCGAAACACGCCTCCAGGAAGGCGACAGGATAACCGTCGGCAAGGAAGTCCTCCTCTTCGGCACCACAGTGGATGCAAAGCCTAAGATAGTGGCACCACCGCCGCCAGCCGCGCCGCCTGCCCCGATAACCATTGTTCCGGAGGCTCCCCCGGCCGCCGCGGTCACAAAACCTGAACCGGTCCCCTCCTCCGAAAAACCCTCCATAGACATCGCGAAAACGGACGCCGTCAAGGAGGAGAAAAAATCATTCCTCAACTTCTTCTCGACCAAGGACAGCGGTCCGGAAGTCAAGAAGGAGGAGCAGAAGGACGGGGAAAAGCCGCAGGTGGAGGAGACTTCCCTTGGAATCCTCAACAAGATGGATCTCTTCGCGAAGAAACAGGACACCGAGGCCGGCAAGCGCAGACATGCGAGCCTTCTCTTCTATGTAATCGTGATAGTAATGGCTTTCCTGATGGTGATGGTCTTCCTTCTCTTTGAAAAGATGAACAGGGAATCTGAAGCCAACAGGAAGCCAAAGACGGTAGTGAAGTCCAACACCACCCCGCTCATGGTCACATATGTGAAGCAGATCTCAACTGCCGACAACATCTTCAGATATGAACTGACGATCAGGGATGACAAGATATGTGCAATCAGGGACGACCTCAAATACCACATAAAATTCAAGAAGGAGGACAAGGTCGACCGCGACGCCCTCCAGAAGCTCGAGCTCGAACTCAAGGAGACTGATTTCATGAACCTCGCGGAACAGCAGGCGGGAGTCGCATCCGAGGACAAGGACGAACTGAAGACTCTCACCATAGCGTTCGGTACCAATCTCAACAGCATAAGGATAAAGAACACCTTCGAGCCCACGTCCTTCAAGGAGGCCGTGCGCATACTTGAGGAATTCTCTGAAACCAAATTGGAGATCTGGACCGGATCCAAGACCGCGGACGAACTGAAGGCGATTGCCGAGGATGAGTTCAGGAATGCCGAGATGCTCTTCAGGAACTACCAGGCGAAGGACTCAAACCTCAGGGACGCGATCAGGAAATACAACCTGGTCGTCGAAAACCTTGAATGTTTCGAGCCGAAACCGGAAATGTATGACACCGCATACCAGAAGGCTCAGGAGTCGAAGAAGATGCTTGACGACCTGATCAAGGCGCTCATGAGCGATGCCGAACGTGATATGCGCCTCTCGAAATATGACGATGCTAAGAAGTTCTACCTGGAAGTCAAGGCGAAGGCGGATCCCAAGGATCCGAACTATGACAAGGCGAGAAAGATAATAATCAAGCTTGAGGACATCTTAAGGGATAAAAAAAAGAAGTAGGCCGCCATGGGAAACATCAATAAAATAATCGTTGCAGCGCTTGCGTCGGCCATCCTTTTCATGGCCGGATGCGGCCCGGAGAAGAAGGTTGAAACACGGGGCGTGTTCACCATCAAGAGCAATCCCGACGGCGCCAAGATCACCATCAACAACAAGGAGGTGGGCGTCACCCCGAAGACCGTCTCCCTCAACCCGAACACCTACATCATGGAGGTTTCAAAACTGAATTGCAGGTCCGAATGGCGCAAGCTCGTTTCGACTGCGGGCGCAACTAAGACAGTTGAAGTCGAACTTGAGCCGATCACCTCATCGGTCATGATCGGTTCCAAGCCCGATGGAGCGATAGTTGAAATCGATGGCAAGCAGATCGGACAGACTCCGCTGACGATCCATGACCAGACAATAGGCAAGCATTCCGCCAGGCTCAGCAAGCCGGGATACATAGCGATGGAAGTTTCGTGGACGGTCGAAGACGCACGCCCACAGCTCGTGACCGGCAATCTCTCTTCCAACATGGGCACCCTTGACATCAAGAGCACCCCGTCCGGCGCCAACGTGTTCATCGACGGGAAAGCCCGCGGCAAGACGCCCTACACTGAAAGAATTGAGCAGGGTGAACATAAAGTCAAGGTGGAGCTGAAAGGCCATAATCCACATGAGCAGAGCGTGGTCGTCGCAAGGGACGGAAAAAAAGATGTCCAGGTCACTCTCCTGCTTCTCCCGGGAAGCCTGAATATCACGACGGCGCCCGCAGGGGCGACCGTCCTGCTGAATGACAGGGAGTACAAAAACTCTCCAGTCGAGATAAAGAATCTGCTGCCGGGGACCTACAAGCTGAAACTGAAGAAGGCTGGATTCGACCAGATTGAACGCGATGTGATAATTGTCGCCGGCGAGCCGGCGGAAGTTTCTGTGACGCTTGATACGAACTACGGCGGCATAGATCTCGTAGTAAACCCTCCCGGAGTCACGATCTATATCGACGGCAAGAAGGTCGGGGTTTCCGAACAGGGGGAAGACAAGGTTACTTCAAAGGTCTTTGAGATCCGCAGCCTCTCCAGCGAGGAGCACACCATCAAGATCGCGCACAAGCGCGCCCAACCTGCAGAAAAGGAGATAAAGGTCAAGGTCAGCAAAGGCCAGATCACAAGGCCGAAGCCCTTGAACATGTGGATTGCGGACACCTATGTGAAGCTCAAGGAGAACGGCAGGGAGATGCGCGGGAAGATACGACAGCAGAACGAGGACGAGATCATATTCGAGCCCGAACCCGGCATCGCCCAGAAGTATACCCGGAAAGAAATTGAAACTTTAAGAGAACTCAAGGAAAATGAATAAGATTCTCAGCAGGAGGCAGCTCTCTGAGAATGTATATATGATGCAGGTCGAAGCCCCTCTGATATCCTCGGAACGGCGCCCGGGCCAGTTCATTATACTTTCACTCAGCGACGACTACGCGGAAAGGATACCCCTCACTATCGCCGATGCAGATCCGGCGAAGGGCTCCATTACGATAATATTCCAGGCCGTCGGCAAGACCACCAAGGACCTCTCCAGGCTCAACGTCGGCGACAGCATAGCCAACCTCGTGGGCCCCCTGGGCAATCCCACCCATATTGAGAAGTTTGGAACGGTCGTATGCGTCGGCGGCGGAATCGGCGTCGCTCCAATGCATCCCATCGCCCAAGGCATGAAAAAGGCCGGCAACAAGCTCATCGTCATCATCGGCGCAAGATCAAAGGACCTTGTGATCCTGGAGGACGAGATGCGCGCAATCGCCGACGAACTCATCATCTGCACCGACGACGGTTCCTATGGCAGGAAGGCGCTTGTCACCGAACCTCTGAAGGAGCTCTGCGAACGGAATCCGAAACCTGATCTGGCAGTTGCGATCGGTCCGCCTATAATGATGAAGTTCTGCGCTTCAACCACCAGGCCCTACAATGTCCATACCCTCGTCTCCCTCAACACGATCATGGTCGACGGCACCGGCATGTGCGGCGGATGCCGCGTCACGGTCGGCAAGGAGACGAAGTTCGTCTGCGTGGACGGCCCCGAATTCGACGGACACCTGGTCGACTTCGACAACATGATGAAAAGGCTCAACTCATACAAGATGCAGGAAAAGCATATTGACGAGAAGGAATGCAAGCTCGACAGCGAGATCGAAAAGGCAAGGACTCACCAATGAGCACAGAAGGACATGTCCAGCATACGCCGGAAGAGCTTGCGGATCTCGCAAAAAAACAACTCGCCTCCCTGCTTTCCAAAAATGAACCTCTCAAACCGAAGGACAGGCTTGCCATCCCGCCGCAGGAAATGCCTGCGCAGGCGCCCAAGGCCAGGATCGGGAACATGTCCGAAGTGGCCCTCGGTTATTCCGCTGAACAGGCGAAGCTCGAGTCTTTGCGCTGTATCCAGTGCAAGAACGCCCCA
Organism: Lentisphaerae bacterium GWF2_49_21; assembly: GCA_001804805.1. Taxonomy (GTDB): domain Bacteria; phylum Verrucomicrobiota; class Lentisphaeria; order Victivallales; family GWF2-50-93; genus GWF2-50-93. The sequence continues at coordinate 2,965 of MHBH01000075.1, read as the reverse complement.
TGCATCGAGGGATGCCCCGTAATCATCGACATACCCGGATTCGTAAAGGCGATCGCCGAAGACGACTACCAGAAGGCGATAGACATAATCAAGCGCAACAGCCTCCTGCCCGCCGTGTGCGGACGCGTCTGCCCGCAGGAAACACAGTGCCAGGAGAAATGCACGGTAGGAAAATCCCTCAAGGACGCTGAAAAATCAGTCTCGATAGGCCGTCTCGAAAGGTTCGTAGCCGACTGGGAACGCGAGAACGGCAAGATGAAGACACCTGAAGTAAAACCTGATACCGGAAAGAAAGTCGCTGTCATTGGAAGCGGTCCGGCAAGCCTTGTCGTCGCAGCCGACGTCAGAAGGGAAGGACATGCGGTCACCATCTTCGAGGCGTTCCACAAGCCCGGCGGCGTGATGATATACGGAATTCCCGAGTTCAGGCTTCCAAAGAAAATCGTCCAGATGGAGATCGACACATTGACCGCGATGGGCGTGGAGATAAAGACAAACTTCGTCATCGGCAGGACAAGGAAGCTCAGGGATCTGATCGACAAGGACGGATTCAGGGCGGTATTTGTCGGCACCGGTGCAGGTCTTCCGAAGTTCATGAACATCGAAGGCGAAAATCTCGTCGGTGTCTTTTCCGCGAATGAATATCTGACAAGGTCCAACCTCATGAAGGCATACGACAAGGAAAGGGCGCACACTCCGATCTATGCATCGAAGAAGGTTGCGGTACTCGGAGGAGGAAATGTGGCGATGGATTCGGCGAGGACGGCCGTCCGGCTCGGAGCCGAGGAAGTGCACATAATATACCGACGTACCGAGAAGGAGATGCCGGCCCGAATCGAGGAGATCGCGCATGCCAAGGAGGAAGGCGTCATATTCCACATCCTTGAAAACGCGAAAAGATTCATCGGCAACGAATATGGATGCGTCACCCAGGTCGAGTGCCTCAGATATGAACTGGGCGAACCCGACAGTTCCGGACGTCGCAGGCCTGTAGAGATAAAAGGCAGTGAATTCATAATGGACTTCGACACTGTCATCGTCGCCATCGGGAACGACTCCAATCCCCTTATCAAACAGACTACCAACGGGCTCAATACCACCAAATGGGGCAATATAATCGTCGACGAGACACAGAAGACTTCGATAGACCGCGTCTTTGCCGGCGGCGATATCGTCCTCGGCGCAGCAACAGTCATCCTCGCCATGGGCGAAGGGCGCCGCGCCGCAAAATCAATCAACGAACTTCTGGCAAACGAAAAATGAAAGCACCATTCATGAAAATGATTGCAATCCTCTTCGCGGCAACGACTCTCACCACTGTTGCAAAAGCAGACGACAAGCCGTCCGCGCCCGACAAGGACTTCCATCTTTATCTTCTGATCGGGCAGTCCAACATGGCAGGCAGGGGAAAGGTTGATGCGGAGAGCGCAAAAACCAACCCCAAGGTCCTCATGCTCACAAAGCAGCTCACATGGGAACTGGCAAAGGATCCACTGCACTTCGACAAGTCCGCGGCAGGAGTTGGCCCAGGCCTCGCTTTCGGCAGGAGCATGTCCAAGGCGAATCCCAAGATCAAGATCGGTCTCGTGCCCTGCGCCGTCGGCGGCACGTCGATCAAGTTATGGACTCCCGGCGCAGCGGATTCTGCCACAAAGACGCATCCCTATGACGACATGCTGAAAAGGGTGCAGGAGGCGCGCAAGGCCGGAGTGTTCAAGGGGATAATATGGCATCAGGGCGAATCCGACCTGAATTCTTCTGAAAAATATGGGGAGCAGCTGACCGAACTGATCGCCAGGCTTCGCAAGGACCTGGATGCAGCTGATATTCCTTTTGTGTCCGGGGAGATCGCCATCTTCAAGCCGGAACGTGCCGATGTCACGGCTAAATTCAACAATGTCCTCCACGAACTCGAAGGAAAAGTCGACAAGTATTCATGGGTCTCCGCAGAAAAACTCAAGGACGGCGGCGACAAGCTCCACCTGAACGCCGAGTCCGCACGCGAGCTAGGCAAGCGCTACGCCGAGAAGATGCTGGCACTGCAGAAGAAATAGGCGGACAAACCGCCTGTAAATTCCTGAACGTCCAACATCCAACTTCGAACTTCCAACGTTGAATGATTGATACGGAGCGCCGGCATCTTGCCGGCAATTAGTTTAAACTTTAGAGGAATGTGATACAGGCGTCTCGCCTGTAATTTGCCTTTGCCTTTTTAAATCTTCAATTACAGCCGAGACGGCTGTACCACATTTTTCAAATCCAGCTACAGAACTTTTCTTTGAATGTATTGAGTAACACCCCCCTGGTTCTGGGAATAAAATAATAATTGCAAAAATCATTTCAATCTATATATTAGATTAGCAAGTCCAAAATAATAAATCGGAGAATTAAACATGCTAACTTTATCACCAAAAGTTGAACGGGAAGTATTGCTTCTCCCATCTGATGAAAGATTAGCTTTGATTGATAAACTCATTATAAGCTTAAATCTGCCTACTCAAGCAGATGTTGATGAACTGTGGGCAAAAGAAGCGGAAAAAAGAATTAAAGATCTTGATGAAGGAAAAGTGAAAGGGCTCCGTGGAGAAGAAGTTTTTTCGGAACTGCGCTCTAAACTCTCATGATGAATTATATATTTCATCCGGATGCCAGGAGAGAACTGGCGCATGCCATTGCCTATTACGAGGATTGCCAGGAAGGCCTTGGATCTGAGTTTTTAGAAAAAGTCTACTCGACTATCCAAAGAATTTTAACTTTTCCCAATGCCTGGACTATGCTTTCTTTAAATTCCAGGCGTTGTCTTACAAATCGCTTCCCCTACGGAATCATTTATCAAAGCCTTGACGATAATTGTATACGAATTATTGCAGTCATGCAGTTACTAATCGTCTCATAATAGTATAGACTTTTATTTATTGTGTGCTATCGTATTGGATATGAGAAAAAATGATGCACGAAAACTTAC
>MHBH01000074.1 GCA_001804805.1 Lentisphaerae bacterium GWF2_49_21 | reverse complement strand
TGGAAATGACACCGGCAAGGCTGGTTTTATCCATGATGGGAATATGGCGTATCTTTTTCTGTGTCATTATCTTCATCAGCGCTTCGATCTCATCGTCCGGCAGGCCGATTATGACATCCCTGGTCATTATATCCTTCACCTTTATCCTACTGTTCGAACAGGCGGCGACATTCCTCAGGACATCGCGTTCGGTTACGATTCCCTTCACGGCGGAGCTTCCATCCACGACGACAAGTGCCCCGATGTTGTGCTCGCACAAGATGGAAACAGCATCCATGATGGTTGCTTCAGGACATGTGCAGTGGACCTTGCTTCCCTTCTCCTTCAAGATTTCATGAGCTTTCATCTTTCACCCCCCTATGAAAAATTAATGTTTACCAAACCGCTGTATACTGTAGCACTGTTTTGTAAAAACAACACCACAGGGGAGGGTTATAGGACCGCCGCTTTTGTCCCTCATCACGGGTAATATATCCACGCATGGGAGGATGGCAGACCTCCGGGCTCATGGAAGGATACGTGCCCGGTCCATGGAGTGATCGCCACATGTTACAAGCACCGGACAAAGGTTCACCCCTTTTCTGGAAAGCCCTTTATATCTTTTAGAACATCGTGTAGCATACTGGGAACTTGAACGCGTGTGACCGGATTATTTATGGGGCTGGATTAAACGGGGGGGCGGGTCCGCATGAAAAAGATCCTGATAGTCGATGATTCTCCGGCGATAAGGCTGCTATTGACCAATATCATAATCAGGAAGACAGGCTTCCATGTGACCGAAGCCTCGTCTGTCGAGATTGCGGCATCGCTCTGCGCGGCGAACAGATACGACCTGATATTCCTCGACCATAGGCTGGGGGACGGCGTCGGCTGGGAGATTGCTGAGATGATAAGCCTTGACCCTGGGAAATATGGCAGGCCTCGGATAATCGCCATGTCCGGCAGCGTCTTCCCCGGCAAGGACGACGAGGCTAAGAAATACTATTCGCAGTTCATCCCAAAGCCATTTGAGTTTGGGCAGATCGACGACATATTGGAAAAGCTTTCGGAAGAATCATCCGCCTGTAATTGAACCGGCATACTTGAGGAACTTTTTCCTGTTTTGTTTTGACATCTTGATGTACAAGCTGAAAATCCTGGCCAGCTCATCGGATTCCCGGCCGCCAAGATATCTCCGCAGCGTGCCGGCTCCGGAAATTATTCCATAAGAACCTGCATCTATCTGGTTTTCCCCTGCAAGCTCGAGCAGCCTACCCCTTGGACGGGGGCCCGGTTTCCTGCTCCCATTGAGCCATGTGGAGACACACTGCTGGCTTTTTCCGCAGTATTCCGCGAGCTCCTGCTGGGACATGAAGCATGTTGCGAGAACGTCCCTTACAAGAAGACTCCAGTCGATTTTCTTGGCTGATTTATTTTCCATTCTGACATTTTTTTTTAACCTGCCAGAATATCCTTCATCTTCTGCAGCAGTTCAAGCGGATCAAACGGTTTTTGCATCACATGGAGCGCACCTGCATCGAGCATTTTCCGCACATCCGAATCGACGCTGTATCCGGTCATGACTATGGCCTTGAGCTTCGGATTGATGCTCCGCATCTTCATGAAGGTGTCATGCCCGTTCATTTCCGGCATCAGCATGTCAAGAAGGACAAGATCAATCCTGTCCCAGGAATCCGTGTAATATTCCAACGCCTCCTGGCCGTTGCCCAGGTTTTTCACATCATAGCCAAGAGGCGACAGGATGTCGGCCAGCATCTGGCAGAAGACGGTTTCATCATCAATCACCAGTATGCGGAACTTCTTCTGGACAGGGGCGACCGACCTGAGGTTGCCGTCCTGTTCATTCTGCTGGAACTTCACGTCGACCGCGGGCAGGCATATCCTGAATGTCGTACCCTTGCCGAGTTCGCTGATGACTTCAACGCCGCCGTTGTGGTTTTTCACGGTGCCGTAGACGGCCGCCAGGCCGAGGCCTGTGCCTTCTCCTTTTTTCTTGGTGGTGAAGAACGGCTCGAATATCCGCTTCTGCGTCTCCCCGTCCATCCCGGTGCCCGTGTCGGAAATGCGTACCTCGATGTAGTTGCCGGCGGGTATGTTCATGGAATTGCCGGCCTCCATGGCTATGTTGCGGGTTTCGATGAGGATGCTGCCGCCTCCGGGCATCGCGTCACGGGCGTTTATCGCGATGTTGAGAATCGCGTTGTGCAGCTGCGAGGCGTCCCCCATGGTCATGTGCATGTCGGCGCTGAAGTTCTGGATCAGCCTTATCCTCTTGTCGATGCTCCGGTTCAGGAGCGTTATCACCTCCCATATGATGTCGTGCATGTTCACCGGGAGGGACTGGTACTTCCCCTGGCGGGAGAAGGCAAGGAGCTGCTTTGTCAGGTCCCCGGACCTCTTTGAGGCGACATAGATGTTCTTCGCATATTTGCAGAGCAGCTGGTTGCCGGCCAGCTCCATCTGCAGTATCTCGGAATACCCGAGTATTATCGCAAGCTGGTTGTTGAAGTCGTGCGCCACTCCTCCTGCGAGCTGGCCTATGACCCTCATCTTCTCCGACTGCTTGAGCTGCTCCTCGAGCTTCAGCTTCTCCTTCTCCGCGATGTCACGCGCATTGATATGCTCCGAGAGCTCCAGATTCTTCTTCTCGAGCTCCTCGTTCCTCTCCTTGATCTCGCCGTTGAGTCTTGCGTTCCTGTCGAACATCTCCCCGACCGTCCTGAACCACGGCTTCCAGAACCCAGGCACCTTCTCGTCGGAACCGGATCCGGCGCCGGAACTTCTCTCCAGGACATAGGATATGAACTTTTTGGAAGGAAGGACAAAGTTCAGATGCACGGATGCCATCGTATAGATCATAATCAGCAGCATGCAGGCTATGATGCCGAGAGTCGCATACCCGAGCCGGTCCATGAGCACTCCGAACTCCGACCTGGAAGGTTCCACGTACAGGATCCTGAAGGGGGAACTGTCCAGACCGGCTGTCATCACCTTCCACCCGCCGGACTCCCTGGAGATATCCTTTGGAATCTTCAGTACGTCTCCGATGTTCCCAAGAAGGCCTGCAGGCAGGCCTTCATCCAGCTTCCTTATCGCCTTGTCCTTTGAGGATATTACTCCCGGACAGGCCAGAAGATTCCCCTCCTGGTCGTAAATTATCATCCTGCCCCTGCGTTCCGGCTCGAAGTTCCCGGCAATCGTGTTGAGGAAGTCTACCGACAGGTCCGCCCCTATTATCCCCACGAACCTGTCCATGTCGTAGACAGGCACCACGCATGTGGTCATCAATCCCTGCCCGCCATCATCGAAATACAGCTTCGCCCAGAGGATCTTCCTGCCGGAATTCTTCTCCGGAAGGGAGGACTTCCATATCTCGTACTCGAACAATCCCTCGTTGAACGAGAACGACGATGACGGCTCCCATGGATGCTGCACGTAGGTCTTTTCCTTCGTGTATGAATATACGAACTTCAACTCCGGCACACCCTTCTTGAATCCCCTGAAGTCGTCCATGAGGCTGAGCCCCATCCGCAAAGTACGGTAGAATTCAGCGCCGCGTCCCTTCAGCTCCCCGATGCCTGTGAGATTGACTGCGATGAGATCCCTATGCTTGTCAGGAATGCCGTCGAGATGGAACTTTCCACCATCCTCCTTCATCATTCCGAATGCGAACGGCATAGCGGCTCCAGTATTGCCTGAATCGAACAGATCCGTTTCCGCTGCAATCCTGAGCTCCTCCATCTCATCGTTGATTCTTTTCAGCTTTTCGTCGATCAGGCTCCTGTATTCATGGAAATGCCTGAGCAGGATCCTGTTGTCAAGCTCGACATACTGCCGGTTCTGGTAGAATAAAAGGGCTATGAACGCACCCATGAACAGGAGGATGACTGCGAGGAAAAGCAGGTACTGCCTCCGGAAATGCACGAGGATTCTGGATTTGCCGTTGCTGTCGGGCATGTATTTTACCTCTTTCATGAAAATATAACTTGATCTGCTACAACTGCGAACCACATACGGGGCATATCAGGCCTTCCTGCCGGCTGCGGCGAATATCCCGCACCAGCCACCCGCTTCCGGCTTGTCAAGCAGGCTGTATATCTCCCGGATCATCGCATCTGCCTCATTTTTTCCATGTGATGGAAACAATCCAGCCCTGAAACCGATTGCGATGTCGAGCAGTCCCTTCAGTCCGATTTCCCTGGAAGTCAGCAGATGTATTCCTGTTGATATCGAACTGAATCCCGCGTCATACAGCATTCCACCAAGCTTCCCGCCGACATGCCTGTCGCCTCCTGCACGTTTCTGGATCCTGTATGTCCCTTCCAGCAGTTTCCGCAGCGGCCGTGGCTCGGGATGCAGCTTCAGCCACCGGTCGTCTATGTCGGTAATGCAGACTTTTCCTCCGGGCTTCAATATCCTGCGGATGTTCCCGAGCGCCTTTCCAGGATGCTCCAGGTGCTGGAAAAGGAGCCTCGCATGGACAAAATCAAACGAATTATCCGGCAGGCGCAGCCTGCATGCATCCCCCTGGATGAATGAGACGTTCTTCAATTTCCTCCTCCTGGCGGTCTTCTGCGCCTCCAGGACAAGCTCCCAGCTGCCGTCTATCCCCAGCACCAGTCCTTTCCTGGCTGTCCTTGCAATCTCGCAGCTTGTAAATCCAGGACCGCATCCCAGGTCAAGCACCTTCATGCCGTCTTCCAATCCGGCGTTCCTCCATATCGACCTCTCAAGATCAATGGCCGCCAAGGACTGCCTCTCCAGGATTTCCAGTTCCCTGCGCTTATCCTTGAAACCGCCGAAATCATAAGATCCTTTTTCCCTGACCATGAAACTTACTCCTGTTGTCAGCAGAACTCGATGAACGCCTTTTCCGAAAGATTCCTCATCCTGTCCGCGTATTCCATCACAGTATCATAATCCGTCTCACAGAAGCCGGACATCCACCGCCTCTGTATTTCGGGAACATCCATCACATCGGCATTCCCATACTTCCTCCTGAATGACTCGTCCCTGTCCATCAGCATCTCAAACGACTTCGAGCCCGGGAGCGGCGTCGTTACGGATATTATCAGTTCATTGACGTTGGGGAACTCCATGATCCTTGAAGCCTGGTCCAGCGTATTCTGCAGCGACTCCCTGCTCTCTCCGGGAAGCCCGACCATGAACGCGGCGATGATATTGATCCCCTTCTCTGAAAGGCTCCTCACCGCTTCGATCTGCTGGACGGGATGGTGTCCCTTCCTCGAGTTCCCCAGCACGCGCGGATCGCCGGATTCAAGCCCGAGGCAGATCTCGGACGTATTCAGATCCTTGAGAATCGATATGTTTTCCGGAGTAAGGTTGTTCAACCTCGAATACATGAAGCGTATCCCCATGTCCTTCATGTCGGGCGGTCTGAAGGAATGCAGCCGCCTGAGCCAGGACACATCCCCGGTGAAATCATCCCCGACATCGATGAACGAATCGATATTGTGATCCTCCTTCAGCGTCTTCAGCCTGTCCCAGACCGCATGCGCCGGATCGAACCTGGCGAACGGTTCTATCCTCGAGCAGAACACGCAGCCGCCGCTCTTCTCACGCCAGACGCAGCCCCGGTGCGTCATTATCGTCGCAGGCCTGGCGTATTGTCCGGGATTCAATGAATCCCTGTAGTTCCTGAAGTATCCCTCCATGTCTATGAACAGCGAATAGTCTATCTCCCCGTGGCTCGCGGCATGATGATGCTCAACCCCGTTCGCATGCACATTCCCGGAATTCCTGAAGACAAGATTCCTTATCCTCTCAACTTCCATCCCCTCCGCAAGCCTGTGCAGCGCCCTCTCCCCGTCATGGGCGATCACATAGTCGATGCATTCCCTGTTCCTGAGGATGTTCGCCGCAAGCCTCGTTGCGTAGGCGCCTCCGAGAACTATGTCGGCCCCTTTCCTCTTCATGCTCTCTGCGATCTCCAGGGTCCGCCGGTAGCTGTTTATGTTCGGAGATATGCCTACCAGGTCAGGTTTGAAACAGGCAAGCCTCTCCATCATTTCCTCCTTGCCGCAGACCTGCTGGTCGAGGATCTGGATTTCGCCCCGGTAACCGTTCTTGACAAGATATGACGAAAGCGCCATCAGGTTCAGCGGCAGCCAGTGCCCCATGTCAACGCATTTTTCCGCACCCTCGTCAAGCGGAGGATTCACCAGTGAGATCCGCGCATATCTGTGGCTTCCGGACCTCTTCGTTCCGGGAGCTCCCCCTCCGTTTTTTGTGAAGACATTGAGCAAGTTCCTGCCACGGGAGTCCAGAAGATGCTTATCTTCCATGATCCAGTTGTAAAACGATCTGTTGTTCCGCATGAGGGAGGATTCAAGTTCGGATATGATGAGTCTCGTTGGAACCAGCACGTCCCCGCAGCAGAATGCCGCTGGACCGGCCGGAACAAACTCAAGCCCAAGGAGGTTCAGTGCAAGGAGGAACCTCTCCTCGACTGAAATATACAGATGTTTAAGCTCATCCCGGTGGTCAAGGATGTAGCGCGTTAGCATCCTGATCAGCCCGATTGCGACATTGCCCCTCCTGAGCTTTCTTGGAACGGCCATGCGCGATATCTCGCAGCACCTGTCGAAATTCCGTCTGCCGATCTTGAAGTTCAGCCCGATCGGAAGCGATATGGAATCATCCTTTATAATCAGCCTTGCTGTTCCGACCGCATTTCCGTCCGGATCAAAAGCCAGGAACACTACGGAATGGGGATCATAGCCGTCCTTTTCCTCGCATGAAGGATAGTCCGCCTTCTCAAGCCATTTCTTCTCCTCGCAGTAGACCTGGTAGCGGATCCTGTGCGCCTGAGCCAGTTCTCCGGCATCCTGCGCCTGTACGAACGTGTAAATGTGCGTCATATCCATTATGACACCAATTATAACAAAATGTCAACACAATGTCAACTATATGTCAAATAATATTTCAAACACTTCTTTTTTCACTCCGGCTGTGATAGTATTAATCCATGAGGTTAAGGCATATTTCCGGCAGTCCGTTCTGGATAGGAGGTAGCCATGGGAAACATAGACTGGAGACAGGTGGTTTCAGAACTGCTCGGCAGGCTTCTTGTCACTGAAAAGGAGTTTGCAAAGCTGTGCGGTGTGTCCCGCCAGACCGTCTCAAACTGGAAGCATGGCAGGAGAAGCCCCGGACTCTATTCCAGGAAGAAGATGTTCGAGATAATGGAGAAGATGAAGTTAGAAGTTGACGACCTGTCCGCATCCGCAGCAGATTTGAAAGCTCGGGGCAAGGACATGAAAACACTTGTTGAAATATATGGGAAGCTTCCCGAATCCCGGAAGAAGGAACTTCTGAACTTTGCGCGCTATTCCATCGGCTCCCTGAAGAAAAGCTGACTCCCCTCGAGGCCTGGCTATTCCTCACAGGGCTGGCAGCAGCACCGTGAAGACCGTCCCCGATGAAGGCCCCGGACTGGCGGTTATCGATCCGCCGTGGTTCTTCACAATCCACGAGCATATCGAAAGTCCGAGCCCTGTCCCTGTCTCCTTGGTTGTGAAATATGGGCCAAAAATCTTCTCCAGATCTTCAGCAGGGACGCCCGCGCCGTTGTCGGACACCTCTATCCTGATATAGTTTCCCGGATTGAGCCCGGAGGAATTACCGGCAGGCAGGACTTCCCTGGATATCCTGGCCGAGACGCTGCCATCGGCGCCTGAAACAGCCTCCCTGGCGTTGATGAAAAGATTGTTGAAAAGCTGGCACAGCTGGAGTTCATCGCCCATGCAGCCCTTGTCCTTCAGTTCGAATGTCATGGAGAATTCTATTCCGGTATTCCTGAAGACCAGACCGGCGGACTCTTCAATTATATGCTCCAGGTTCACTTCCTTCCGGCTCTGGATGATCCTCTGCGCAGTTCCGCCCCTGCTGAAGGCGAGGAGATTTCCGACAAGATGGATTGACTGCCGGGACGCATGGAGGCAGTCTTCGAGCATCTTCCTGAGCTCATCGTCCTTCCCGGAGCTGCGGTTGCAGGCCACTTCAATATTCAGGCTGATGCACGTAAGAAAGTTGTTAAGGTCGTGGATGAGCCCCCGCATGTACAGGTTTCTATCTTCAGACGGTTCGATCTCTGTCATGGTGGCCTGGCGGGAGGAACCGATGACTATGAGGAAGCCCAGAATGCCTCCTGCCGGCGCTCCCAGCGGAAAGACATTGACCGGCATTTTGCCGTTCTGTCCTGGAGCAGCAAGGGAGCATGCCGCTGTCCCTCCCCTCCGGATCTGGCATGCTGAGCACTGCACGGCAGGCTCGATTGAGCCGTGGATTACGTTGTAGCAGGTCTTCCCGGACAGTTTGTCCATGCCCCCGAAGTTCTCCATGGCCGCATTGTTGGCAAAGAAAATCTCCCTGTCCGGGTTCGCAAGCATAATCTGATGGTTGATGGAGTTCAGGAATTCATAGCTCTGGTTTTCCGTCAGATGCAGATCAAAATCCTTATCAGGCATAATCAGCTGTCCAGTTTTATCTGTTGTAAGATGAAGGCACGCCAATTATAACAAAAACAAAATCCGATGTCAATAGGGATTGTCAGTTTAGTACGTTTATTTTTCCTGGACAGGTATGGTTTCACAGGACAAGTTCTGGATATTTCCTGAAAAGCAGGTATTGTTACTGGAAAACGGATAACATAAGAAGCAGGAGGTAAAGATGAAAAAAGGTTCAAAATCCAAAACCGGCACATCCGTGTTATCGCAGGCTCCTGAATACACTGCGGAGGAAAACCTCCAGCGCCTTGCAAACACGAGCATCCTTGAGGTCTTCGTCAGGGAAAACAAGGACGGATGGGATCACGAGAAATGGCTTGCCCTCTGCGACAAGATCACAGAAAAGGGCTATGCGCCGATTGACTTCGACAAGGTCGGACAGTTGCTCGAGGGTGTGAAGGCCGGATATCCGAACATCTGATTGGAAACATTTCCATTCAGCAGCGTTTCATCCAGAGTCACAAGATCCCGGTGCAAATTCCGGGGAAACATACTTTCCCGCAGGGGTTGGGGCTGCTGAACTCCCTGGACACCTGAAGTGGACATAATTCCACCAGCTCAGGAACGATTTCGACCCGGAGCTGAACAAGGGAAAGCCATTCATTTAAACAGGGCCCATGATGACATGCCACATCTTGCTTTTCCCTGAAGAATGGCGTATAATACACTAGGAGTAGCCCAGATGAACAACACGGAAAAATTCATTGTCCAAAAGGGAGTTGAACATAAGACAATTCCCTTGATATGCTCTTGGTGCAGGCATATAATTAATGTGAAAGAGTGGGAAATCGAAAGGGATAAGAAAATCTCGCCGGACTTTGGAATCTGCCCCAGATGCCTCAAGAAAATCAGCAGGTCAAACAAACAGCTTTGCAAAAGGCAAATGTAAATCGGTCTTGGAATAGTGACATGGCATGTTCCTGGAAAAATGGGGGAACACGAGGGAGGCTGAGCATGGCACAGGATACCAGGATAAACGAGCTTCCGACCAGCTATGACGACGGCAGCGAGGATTTCATACCGAGGCTGCTGGTCGTAGGGGACGAGAAGATGCTCGTGAGCTGCCTTATCAAGGATCTGGAATACAAGGGGCTGCTGCTGGACACCGCCGCGACAGGGGAATATGGGCTGGCGCGGCTCAGGGAATACCCGTATGTCGCAGTCTTCTGCGACATGGAAGCGGCGGATCCCGATGATTTTGTCAATTTTGTCAGGGCCTGCAGGAAGATCTCCCCGTCTTCAAAAGTCGTCCTCATCTGTGACAATCACGGGAAAAAAGCGGCGGCCGAGGCTGCGAGTTGCGGAGCGGCCGAGGTGATGGAGAAGCCTCTGGATCTCTCCAGGCTCAGGCAGCTGCTCGGTGATCTGCTGAACTATGACAGGGACGATATCGCCGAAATAACCTTCGAGCCGCCCGAGGGCTACCGGCTTGTACGGAAAATCCACCATGGCGGGCTCTATGCGGTGTTTCTTGCAGAGAAGGAGGGCGCCAGATACGCGATAAAGGTTCTTATCAAGCATCTGTTTTCAATGGAGAAGCTGAAAAGGTTCTTCAGGGAGGCGGGAGTCCTTGCCGGAATCCAGCACCCGAACATAGTCAAGATCTATGAATACGGTCTTTCCGAAAAGGGCGGAATCCCGTATATAGTGATGGAATATGTGGAAGGAAAGTCATTGCAGGAGATAATAAAAGGAGGCTGCATCCCGCTGGAGAAGGGAGTGGCTGTCTTGAGGCAGATTGCCATGGCAATGGAAGCCATGCACGGCCATAGGATACTGCACCGCGACATAAAGCCGCAGAACATCATGGTCGGGGATGACGGGGAGGCGAAGCTCACCGACTTCGGAATCGTGCATGTGCTCGATTCAAGCCTCACCGCCACCGACTCAATCCTTGGAACTCCCGCCTACATGGCGCCGGAGGGGTTCGACAGCATAAAAAAAGTGGACGAAAGATCGGACATATTCTCGCTGGGCATCGTGGCCTATGAGGCACTGACCGGACATTATCCTTTCAGCCTCGTCTCGATCCCGGGGGCCATCGACTCGATCAGGAAGGAGCGGCCGCCTGAACCCATGAAGGTCAATCCGCGCATACATCCTTTGGTGCAGGTGATCATCGGGAATATGCTTGAGAAGAATCCGGAGAGGAGATATCAGTCGGCCTCGGAGATAATAAGGGACATCGACGAGTTTGAAAAAAACAAGTATTTCTACAGGATCTCCCTGTTCAGGAGGCTGTCCCTGTTCCTCAGATACAGGCACTGCTGGAAGTGAACGTGGGCGGTCATGCTCCAGGATTCCAAGGTTTCGGAAGAAACGGTGCTGAGTAAAGCCGTCTCCAGTCAGATATCCGAACATCTGATTGCGTCGGGCGCCGGGCATACGAAGACATATTGGAGACTATTTTTTAAGCTGAGCCTTGACCGTATCCTTGAATTTATTGAGGTCAAAATCACCCTTTTGCATTACAACCTGGCAGGTGCTTTTGACTTTTTCAAATTCAGTAAATGAAGCGGCGATGGCTGTGATTACAATAATAGGCACATCCTTGTACTTTTTGCTTTTCTTCATGTATTGAATCAGTTCCCAGCCGGTTTTCACAGGCATCAGGAGATCTATTATACCGAGTTTTATATCATGCTCTCCGCTTTCAAGGATGCCGATCGCCTCATCCCCGTTGGCCGCGCATACGGGGTCATAGCCTTCGTAAGCCAGGACACGGGAATAGAAATTCCGCAGAAGATCATCGTCGTCCACTATAAGGATCACCGTCTTTGATCCACTTTTATCCTGAACACTCATTATATGAATTCCCCCCTATGCTGAAAATATGCTGTAATTATTTCAAATCACATAAAAATACGGAATCCGCCTGAGCCATCCTTCCGGTATTCGTCAGGTAGCAAGTTCGCCCCGGGATTTCGCATCCTGCAATATTTCCTGAAACAACCAACATGCAACCATGTCGGGTTTAGATCCGTCAACTTGAGCTGACTTGTAGCCATAGCTCGAATCTACCATGACGACATCGGATGAAACGGTGTAGCTGGCCGAGTACTTCTTACCCTCGAACACAATGTCAACTTCAAATGATTGTAGCCGTTTTTCCATATGGATATTTCTTATTGTTCTACGTATGCCGAAGCACCCCTTGCCATTTCAGCCTCAACACAGCCGACAGCATATGCGTCCGCCGGTCCGCCGGCCAAGCACCATAGATTATAACATGTAGAAGGCGGAAAGTCAAGATTCCATCCCCTGCTGCGCTGGGAAGCCTGCACTTTAACCAAGGGTTATGAGCACTGACTTCCGGGCAACCTTGCCCAGAAGTTCGCTCTTCACTCGAGCCAGTTTACCCGACTTCTGCCCACTCCTGTGCAGAAGCCCCCGCATCAGGCCTTAATTTCCCCTGTTTTTCGGGTATTATATATAGGTAAGGACTTAGCCCTTGCTAAGAGTATGAATGCGATACCGGGACTGCATCTCGCGCTATGTCAGGTGTATATCGGTTTTCCATTTGCGGCCGGAACGGCTTGAGCGATGCGTTTGCCTTGGAGCTCCCTCCTGACGGTCGCGCAGGCGCTTGTCAATGGAGGGGCTGTAGAAGGATCCTCCGTTGTAGACTTCCGTTATCGCCGTGGACAGAATGTCAAGGGA
>MHBH01000073.1 GCA_001804805.1 Lentisphaerae bacterium GWF2_49_21 | reverse complement strand
CTGGCCAACGCCAAGTTGTTTGAAGAAATAAATCATTGTTCTAATCAAAGTAATTTTAATTTAAAGTGTCAAATCGAAATCAGGACTTGACATTTTATCTTATTCATATCTGATATCATCCAGATAAAAGGTTATCGGTTTGCCCTGACCGCCAAAGAACATCGTGAATCCGGTCTTTATCCTGCGAAGATCGCAGCCCTCGAGGGAAATCGTGTATTCCTTCCATTCCTTTTCGAGAACAAGATCTCCGGTTTCCTTTTTCGCTGTATCGAAATATTTCTTCTCCCTGCCAATCATTCCGAATCCGAACTTGACCTTTTCTCCGCCTTCCTTGCCACGGGCCCAGAACTTGAAGGATTTTGCTCCGGTTAAATCATATCCCCCTGCTTTTTCACCGCCCCAGTCGTTTGCGGGTGACTGCCAGGCAAGTCCGATCCACTCTCCAGTCGCAGAATATGTGACCTCGATGCAGTTCGGAGCGGAATGCGGATTGTCAGTGCATTCCATATTATGCTTCATCGCCTTAAAATTTCCCATCAGTCCAGAAGGAATGTATGGCAGTTTTGTCTGCGGTGTCGTATTGTCGAATACAAAGAAGGGCAGCTGGGCTTTCTGCCCGGGCTCTCCCACGCCGCCTCCCTGCTTCGTCACGAAAAGAGAAGTGTAGGCGATTGAAAGGTTAGGATAACTGTCCTGACAGTAGGCGTATATCTTGAAAAGTCCTTCATCCTTCGGAGCCTGTATCGAATATGAGCCGTCATCGTTTTTCCGCGAATTAAGCGGCTTTATTGCGTCCTTCTCCTCCCTGGAACCTTTCTCCCTGTAATTGTAGTTGAAGCTTATCTTGATATCCTTGTCCTCCTTGTCGGACACCTTCAGGACCACCGGCACCCAGTCCTCCGGCTTCACAACACTGTTGGGTATTGTGAACTCATAAATCTCCGGACAGGTGTCCGGAGATTTATTACCGGTATATACTTCGCGGATCGCCCAGAAATACGGACGGTATGCATCACCAATCTTGAAATTAAGCCATACTGCGCCGTGGTTGGTGCTCTTTCCGAAATTGAATATGAATGCGCCGAGACATTCCTTGTTGGCCTTCACCATTTTTGGTACGCCCTGGATGATGGTGTCTACTTTCTCCTTTTCCGACGGCTCTATCTTGAGGCCGTTGCTGTCCTTCGGCGCATCCCATTCGCCGCGCGGACCGAACTCCGTCAGGACATACGGCTTGTCGATCTCATTTTTCTTCAACTCGTCAGGAAGTGCTGTCGCTCCCCATCCATAAGTATTGACGCCATAGACATCGAGCGATGGGACGTACTGCTTCCAATATTTCCATTCTATCGTCCAGGCTCCTGCGGAAAATATCGGATGGTTAGGATCGAGCTTCTTGATTTCGCTGCAGACTTTTTCCAAAAACTTGGCATAAGCCACTTTTTCCTCTTCAGATCCGATGTTGAGAATAACCTCATTGCCTACTCCCCATCCTAAAAGCGCCTTGTGGTCCTTGAACTTGTTGACCCACTTGATGGCGTCATTGAACTGGTTCTCTTTTCCTTTTTCATCATTCACGTAGTTGAAATTGTCATCGCCTTCGGCGCCGGATCTTCCGTGCCGCATCCATAAACCGAGTAGAACCTTTATATCATATTTCGCCGCCGTGTCGAGAAGAAGCTGTGTGTCGTTCCCGCAGCCCCAGTTCCTGATGGCGTTCACGCCCAAGTTCTGAAGCTCCTTGAAACTGGCGTCGATACTGTCCTCCTTGATCGGCATTCCGAATGTAACACCCTTCAGCTCGAAAGGTTTTCCGTCGACTGACATCCTGTAAGCGTCCACAGCCTTTTCAATCTTCACCTGAGCGTAGGAAGTGATGGAAATAATAAAAATCACCAAAATGCATGCAGGTAATATTTTCCTGCTCGTAGTTAAGCCATTATTGGCTGTGTTTTTAAAGAGAAAAAGCATCCGCCTAGGCGGATTAACTACAAACTTCTGTTCTTTCATACTTATCCTTTGTTTCTATGCTCCATGTATCATCATAACCATCCCGAAATGACCTGGTGAATCTAGCGTCTATTAGCACATGTTTCCGCATTAAGTAGGTACGTGCTTCAGCATGTACCATCTTAATATCATCTTAATATCTAAGAATGGGACAGGCTAAAGCCCGTCCCTACTATATATAAATATCTATCCTCTTGAATTTCCCATCTCTTATCATCCCAGCCGCCGGTGAAGGGACAATATTTCCACCGATCTTTACAGGTTTCTCGTATCCGGACAAAATAAAATTAGAGATCATGTCCGGGCCGAACACATATTTTCCGAAAGGATTGTGATAGACAAAGAGAGTTCCGTTGAAGCATCTGAAAGCAAATGCTCCAGCCTCAAATTCAATCTCCTGTTCCTTGCTGTCAACAAACATCTTGGTTTTTTCCTTCTTATCCGTAAAAATCCATTTTGGCAGCGCCGGTGAAATCGCAAACACGAGATTTCCTTTTCCATCAAGCCTGAACGGCTTTTCTCCCAGCGCCATTATTAGCAGCATATTGTAGAATTCTGAAGTCGACCCGCTGAGCCTGGCGACAAAACCGTTGCCATGTACAGTCTTGTCCGGATTTGCGGAACTCGCAATAAAGGAACTGTTCTCGAAAATACTTCTGCCATATGCTTCCGGATTCATGAACGGCACGAGCGCCTTCTGCGCGTCGCGGAAGAACTCCTTGTATAGGCCTTTGCGGAGAAGTTCGAGGAGATATTTGTATTCCATGTGCATGAAGACAGATTCGTTCTCAAGCCAGCCCGGGGTGAATGCGCGGATCCTCCCTATCTCCATCGGCTGTTCCTTAAGTGAAGCATTGACCTTGTACATCCCGAGCGCTTCATCATAAAGCTGCGAATTTCGCACGGACTTGGAAAGAAGCGCTGCCTTTTCCATCGAGTCCGCATCCCTCATGCCGTGCACCTGCCCTTCAAGGAATGGTGGGAGGGGGATTTGTTTGAATTCCCTGACGGTAATTCCGGGGAATTGCTTTTCTCCGCTCACGTCCTTCTGTCCGACGACATCATATTTTTCCGGTACGTTGATGAAATAGGTGTTGAACAATCCGGTCTTCATGTCAAACGCCTTCAATATCCCCTTCTCGGTCTTTACAATGCAGAGCTCTGTGAAAAGGAGGATTGCATTTTTCGTCACGTCCTTTTCCTGTCCTTTTATTCCAAGCTTAGTCTCCTCCCTGAACTTCTCCCTTGCGGAACTCGCAATATCCCAGTATTCAAAGTCTGAAAGCTCGCCTGACTCGAGATTCTTCTCCAGGTTCCTGTTGACAGAATTGAAGAACTTGCAGGCTTCAGCTGGAATCTTGATGGAATCATCATCGTCCTTCAGGAATCCAGCATATCTTTTCAAAAGTTCCGCAAGACGTTTTATTTCAAAAGTCTCGGAAATGCAGGATCCGAAAAGGGCGGGCAGGCCATTCAACGCGTCGTTCCAGCTCGGTTTGCCGGCTTCCATTTCCACACCGACACCGTTGGCGTCAAGAGATGAGATCTTATTTACAAGGATCAGCAGGAGTTTCCCAAGGAGGCTTGTCTGGTATATCTCCCCGGTTCCTGTCTGTGTCCTGACCTTGTTCTGTTCAGTCTTGCGCGATTGGATGAGCTTGTCCTTCGCGAGCACCCTTATTACTGAATTAAGCTGGACCGGACTCGTGTTGTTATAAAGCAGATATTTCTGTGATCTTGGCTGGACATGGTAGCAATCATCGTAGAATGACAGCTTAAGTTCCAATACCAGTTCCTTCATCCTGTCAGGGAAAATATTCTCGAAGCTTTCGATAAGATCGAGATTATAGAACCAATGGTCAGTCCAGTAGCCTTCCCCATGCGAAGCCTCTTCGGTCTTGTCCGAACGCAGCAGTATCTCCGAAACGAACTCATCAAGCCCGATCTTGAGCTTGATCCCTCTGGCGTTCATGAAATCGATAAGTCCGAAGGGTATGAACTTGTTTTTGAAGAACTCCCCTAGGATTTCCGGCCTCTCCGAAGACGCACGGAGGAAACGCCTGTTCTCATCAGAGGCCTTGAACTTGTATGATACTCCTCTAACAACCAGAGGATTGTATCCGTCCAGCTGGATCAGGTTCATGAAATATCCTATGTTTGCAGCGGAGACGTCGGGATTGCAGTACACGTCATTGCGCCTGTTCTGGTTGATGTCGCGATATCCTCCGTTGCCCTGCGAATAGAACGTCGGCATGAGAAGGAATGAATTATAGTCCCTTTCCGGATCTCCGTGCTTCCTGGAATAGACATGTATTACGTCTTTCCTTTTAGCCTTTGAAGATTCGACCGAGACAGGCAGTCCGCCCCGGAGGATGTTGTCCATGAAATTCTGCCCGCAATATGAATCGAAGGCAGGGGAAGAAGACTTTACGAATGATTTGTCAGCTATATCCAGGATCAGCTTCCTGTTGTCTTCACGGGCTCCGCAGACAAATTCCGGAGAGCGGATCTTGTTCAGTATACCATTGAAGACTGCGAGTTTCGCAGCGTTTCCATAGATTGAGAACATGCTTTGGGAGGAACCGGGCCCCAGATTGAATTTAGAATATCCCATCGCGCAAGGCGTCCTGTTCTCGAACGCGAGAGGATCTGATGAAAGCGTTCCTCCTCCGGCAAATATCTCCGGATAAATGAAATCGGTGTTCATTCCAAAGACCGACTGCGGATTTATTACGGTCTGGCAGGATTTCACCTTCCCTTTATCCTCCATGAAGGAGAGGAAGAAATTCCCCTTCTCAATCCTGATGACGTCAGGCTTGTCATCATTCATCGCCTCTATATGGAAGAAGGGGGCGTTCTTGTCGAGATTGTCAACATGGGACCATGCTTCAATTGTGCGGCTCATGTTCTTGAGGAAATTTTCCAGCATGCCGAAGCAGACGATATTTGGAAGCCCGTCGAGCAGCTCAATCTCAGCCGGATCTTTTCCGTTGTTCCTGAGCGTTGCAATCCTTGCGAACATCGCACAAGGCTGGCCGGGTACGGTGAAATAGACAATGTTCATGGAAAAACCCGAGACCGGATCGTTCTCTTCGATTTCGAGCTCATATGGACGGATCTTCATTACTGTTTCAGTTTGATCGTTGGAAAAGAACTCCTTGAATCCAGAATTCCCTTTCCTCTTCCAGTTGATGAAAGTCCTGAATCCGCGGCTACTAGCGAGGTTGTACGCCCTGTTGGCGGACTGGAACTCGAAGATTGCTCCATCCTTGCTCTCAGTGCCGAAGCTGCTGATGCACTGTCCGCGGTTCGTATAGAAGACCCACATCGGAATGCCGTTGAGCCCGGCAATGCCGGGCAAAAAGCTTGAAAACGGCTTTGCCCTGCTGAAATTCCTTATGCAGAAAGAGAATTTCTCGTCGGGCATGAAATATTCCGGTTTATTTTTCAAAATAATCTCCCAGTAATAATACTTCTCAAGATGCAGCCTGAAGGCTGGACTCCAAACACTTTTACACTGCAATTGACAGCTGACTATTGGACCAATGTGTTTGGAATACGGGCTTTAGCCTGAATCTTTCAACTATTTAATTTCTATATATATTTCCCTGTTAATGCGTGGCCGGGCAGAGCCCGGGTCCGCAGAAGCAGTTGACGGTATTGTAGGCCTTCATCTCTCCCATCCTCATGCTTCCGGCATGTCCGTCGACGAACGTGAAGTTGCACGCCCTTCCCTGCATATGCCTGAAATGAGGCGCCCATTCCTGATATGAGTATCCAAGGCTGTATCTTGGAAGAAGAATGTCTCCCTTGGTCGAGGAGTAATCCCATCTCCACGCGAACCATGACGCAGGATTGTTGGTGACAAAGCCGCAGTCGCCGTTATATCCCCAGCACCATGTCACTGCCTGGTCGGAATATATGAAGAGCTTGTCCGGACGGATTATGTTCTGGAATTTCATATGGTAATATGAGCTCCCGATGTTGTCCCAGTTCGCGCATATGAAGGAACCGTTCGGGGAATAATGCTTGGGAAATTTCTTCGTCCACATGCTGCTTTTATAGTTCTCAGTAGGACAGACATTGACAGCGCTGGTCGTGCTCCCTCCTAGATAATTCGCAAGTATTCCGAATGTGTCGTCTGGAATTCCTGAACTCTGGTACGGAGGTATCTCCATGTCCCAGTCCTGTCCGTAGAGGTTCGCGGCGAGTCCTATCTGTTTCAGGTTGCTGAGGCATACGATGACTTTCGCCGTTTCCTTGGCCGTGCTAAGGGCAGGAAGAAGCAGGCAGAGCAGGATTGCAATTATGGCAATGACCACGAGTAGCTCGATTAAGGTAAATCGAGCTACTCTCGCCGTCGCTCCCCGCAGACGCAGGGCAGCTTCCGCCTTCGCTAAGAAGCTACGGCGCGACAAGATGGCGGGTTTATCCCACATAGTTCTTCGGCAGAAGACGACGTGGGGCACAGCCACCAGCAGCTCTATCAGAGTGAATTTGTTCCTCATGATTATTTTCTATGATTCGAAGTTACGGAAGGTTGTGGATGTTCGTCCCCATCATGCTCGTATCAGTCTTGCTTTCGGCATGTCCGTCGGCCATTCCGAAGTTGCATATCCTGAACTTGTTATGGTGGAAGTAAGGGGCCCATTCCGTAAGGGGGAAGGTTTTCGGATATACACCTGCCGGCACATTGAAAGGTGAGCTCATGTCGTACCAGTTTGCCGGATCACCGCCCCAGGGGCGGTTGAAAATATATGCACCGTGACCGTTGCTGCATGCCTGGGCATCGGGTGCATTGTCCCCATAAAGGAATATGTCCGACGGACGCAATATCTTTCCTGTCAATGTCCTGTCGTGATCCCCGGAACCGCGCATCAGCCTGCCATTATTGTTGTTCTGGTAGCTCTTCCCTATGCCGTTGCATCCGTATTGGAGAGGATATTTGACCCAGTCAGGTTTCGGGCTGTTTGAAGGACATGAGTATGTTTCAGTCAGGCCATCAGTGTAATTGTCCGCTTTCAGGAATTCTTTTATTGAATTGGGCCACTGCTTGTAGTCGGCGCCGGTCTGCCAGTTGATTGAAGCCGGGATATAGCCGCCCCAGGTCTCGGCATATAGGAGAGTTCCAAGGGTAATCTGTTTCATGTTGTTGATACAGACAATTGTCCTCGCTGTCTCCTTTGCCGCCTGAAGCGCCGGAAGAAGCAGCGCCGCAAGTATTGCGATGATCGCAATTACGACTAGTAGTTCGATCAGTGTGAATGTTTTTTTCACATGTGAAAATAACATCATACTGTAATTACTCATTTTCCCGTCCATACATCACCTCCGCACCATGCTTAATTATACTTGTTTATAACACATCCTGTCAAGATAAAAAACTTTTCCCCTATTCATAGCGGACATCGTCGATGAAGAACGTCGTCGGCCCGCTGCCGGCAATCCATTTGAAACCTGTCTTTACCCTGGAAAGATCCTTGCCTGAAAGGTCAATCGAATATTCCTTCCATTCCTTGGTCAGGCTGACTTTGATCTCCTCGCCGGAGCTGTCGGGGAACTTCACTTCGTTGCTCGCCTTCAATCCTCCAAAACCGAATGTCACGGACTCACCGCCTTCATTTCCGCGCGCCCAGAACACAAGCTTCTTGGCTCCTGTCAAGTCAAACCCTCCTGCCTGCTTGCCCCAGTCGTTTGCCGGATGCTGCCACATGACACCGGCCCAGCCGCCGCCTTTGGTAAAAGATGCTTTCAGGCACTGGCTTCCAGTATGCGGCTGATCTGCGCTGTCCGACATCTGGATATTGGCGTGATCTCCCATGTAGCCGGATGCTATCCATAGGAGCCTTGCACCATCGCCTCCGATGAAAGTGACGGGAACTTTGATCTTCTGCGCCTTCGGAGGAAGGATAGGACCATCGACTTTCAACACTGTGTTCGCAGTTGCGGCTCCTCCTTTGCCGTCACGGGCGATGACATAAAGCCTGTAAAGGCCGCCGCCTGCGGGCATTTTCACTTCGACGGTTCCATCCTTGCCGGAACTCACTATCGCACCTTCATATGTCGGCGGAGCTTCCTGTGCGTCTCCTCCGGTCGCAAAATTCATCGTCTCATCGGCCAGCATCCATTCATACGAAATCGGATCGTTCTCAGGATCGGTGACTTTGACTGAAGCCTTTATTGCACCTTCAGGTTTTACAGTGTCGGCTCCATCCACAACGATCTTCTCAATCTGCGGACAACGGTTGGACACCGGCTTTCCCCAGAGCGCCGACAGACGGTCAACGGCCTCAAGTCGGCTGTTGTCCGGCAACAGCATGCCGAACCAGGTCATTGTCGCCTCCATCTTGTTTCCCCAGGTAAAGGCAACTGAACCAAGGCAGAGCTGGTCATCCTTTGCGAGAGCCTGATAGGCCTTGGCATACCAGTCTCCCTTGAAAGTGCTGGTCCATTCATCGGCCGCGCCAAATTTATTTTTCCCTACCTCCCATATTCCGCACGGACCATATTCAGTTATCATATAAGGCTTAGTTCCGCCCGCCTTGCGATACCGTTCCGGCATGGAACTGACCCCTCCGTATGTGTTGATGCCTACGATGTCAATGCTTGGACAAAGCTTGTGGAGCTGTTCCACTTTCTTTCCGCCGACTTCGGCAATGACAGTCATCGTCGGGTGGTTCGGATCCAGTTCCTTCACTGCCTTGGCTATAAGCTCGATGCCTTTCCATACATCTTCATTGTCGTCCGCCTCCATCTCGTTGCCAATTCCCCAGGCCAGAGTCGCAGGATGATCCTTCCATAGATTGACCTGTTCCTGTGCGCGTTTGACCTGTGTCTGTACTGCTGCCGCATCTTTCCAGTTGAATCCCTGGCGCACCTGCCCAACCCAGATTCCGGGAATTATTGTGATTCCAAGCTTCTGGGCCTCATCCATTGTGTTCTTGATGCCCGGTCCAGAATCCCAGGTGCGGTTTACGTTACCGCCGAAATCGGCAAGCATTTTCTGGGGACCTCCTCCTGCAGCACCCTTGGCGTAGAATGGCTTTCCTTCCCGTTCAAGCTGCCATTTGCCATCCTTCTGGACAAGCTTCACAGGCACCATCTGGGAGAAACAATCGAATGTAATTACAGCTGATATCGCAAATACTGACAATGCTGTGAAATATCTCCTCATCGGCTACCTCCTGGATTTACCTGTTGATTTTCTGATTATGAGCGTTGTCTCCATCTGCGTTGAACTCGGTGAATAATCCCCTCCGTTCCTGATTTTGGCGAATAGGCGATGCACCGCGAACTTGCCCATCTGCATGACCGGCGCGGAGATCGTAGTCAACTGCGGGCTTGTCATAAGGGACCATGCGCTGTTGTCAAATCCTACAATTGAGACGTCCTGCGGGATCGACAGCTTGGAGAGCTCTTTCAGGGCCCTGATTCCACCGGACGCCATTTCATCGTTCATGAAGAATATCGCAGTTGGAACATTTCCGGACCTTATCATTTCAGCGACCGACTCATATCCGCTTATCTCCATGAAATTCCCTCTGACAACCTTTATGGATTTTTCCGGTATCCCGCATTCGGCAGCCGCCTTCATTGCACCGCTCAGACGTTCACTCGACGCCGGCTGATCCGTGGCGCCCATGACTACGGCGATATCCCTGTGTCCCAGCTGGACCAGATGCTCCATCGCCTTGTAGCCGCCGGACGCATTGTCAATCACTATGCAGTCGGTCCCGGAATTCTTCATGCAGAAATCGAGAAGAACCGACGGAACCCCCTTGCTGATCATAGTTCTCAGAGCAGATGTCTCGAATGGTCCGATATAAATCGCGGCATCAAGATTGCTTTTCCTGACATGGTCGAAAAGCTTCGTCTCAGTCTCCTTCCCGGTAAATGGAAGTATCGTCATATTCGATTTGTTCTCGATAAGCCCCTTGTGGATTCCGGCAATCATGTCGGAATGGTAGAATCCTATGTTGTCGGTGACAAGCATTCTTGACACGATCCCGACGTTGAGGGTTCTGCCGTTGGCATGCTCAGCGTTCCTTCTCTCCAGAACACCATCCACCTCATCTACCACGTATGTCCCCTGGGCAGGCTTCGTGTAGATCAGACCTTCGGCGATCAGCCCGGAAACAGCCTTCCTGACAGTGAGCCTGTTGACGGAGTAAGTATCAGCAAGCTCATCCGCTGAAGGTATTCTGTTTCCGGGCTTGTGCTTCCCTGAAAGAATATCTTTCCTGATAATTTCATAAATTTCCTTATACAGGAACTCTCCGGAGTTCTTTCCTCTGCCTCTGGATTTTTTCAATTTCTTTTTCATATAGCTTCCTTTGTTTCGCTAAGGGCTCTGACCATGAAATGTTTTTCCCTATAGCATGTTATACAGAAAACACCTTCTTCATTGATGAACCGTCCTTTTCCCTTCTCCAATTCTTTTCCGCAGAAGTCGCATTCATCCTTTTCAATAATTTTCTCATCAGGAGCTGATTCTTTTGGTTTCATAGATTTATTATGTCCTCTTGCCCCCGTATTCATTCAATTTACAGTTTTATATTTTTACTTCTTCTCTCCGATACTCCGTTTCGCCGCCCTGATTTCTCGGGCAAGAATGCCCGAGTTACTCCATGTCCCCGTCCGTATATGCCATCCTGTCGAGATAGAATGTCTTCGCATTCCCGGCGACTACGAAGCCGAATCCGAAAATAAGGTTTGAAAGATCCTTGCCCGACAGATCTATTGAATATTTCGTCCAGGCGTTCGCAAGCGTGACCTTCCCGAGTTTCGCTTCAGCGGTATTTCCTTTTTTCCCGTCCTTGCCAGGTCCGCCGCCGACCATGAATTCAACTTCCTCGCCTCCCTGCGCGCCCTTGGCCCAGAATACGAATTTCTTTGCGCCTGTCAGGTTGTATCCGCCGTCCTTCTCGCCCCAGTTGTTCTCCGGTTCCTGCCAGAATACACCGGCCCAGCCCTGCCCCTGCGTCTTCTGGGCGCTGTACACGACCTTTATGCAGGTCTTCCCTTCCTTGGGGGCGTCCGCGGAATTCATTTCAACCTTGAAATCACCGAAATCGCCCATGTATCCGGAAGGGATGAAATGGGTATTGTCCTTTTCCCCGTCATTGTTATACACGAAGAACGGGAATTTCACTCCCTGCGCATAGACCATCCCCGCGGCAAGAACCGCAGCCATCATAATCTTCGTCTTTCTCATCTGCATCCTCCATAATTTTTATTTATAATCTTATATTTTAAAATCTTTTCTCTCCATAATCATCCGTCTTTGAGTATAATAGTACTATACTAGTATACTTATGTCAAGACCCAAAGGCAAATTAAATGAATTATTTTTCAGAATTATAACCTTGATATTTGATGATGGCATCATTATATTTCATGTATGTACAAGCAAAGATCCGTATCCGAAAGATTGAGGAAACTGACTGGAAGCTTTCCGGTGGTCGTATTGTCCGGCGCCAGGCAGGTCGGCAAAAGCACCCTGCTGAAAAACCTTTTCCCGGACATGCCGTCGGTCATCTTCGATCCGTCAACGGATGTCGGCAATGCCAGAAGGGAACCTGAATTGTTCCTTGACAACCATCCGCCTCCTGTGATCTTAGATGAAATCCAATACGCCCCTGAACTTGTCTCCGCTATCAAACGGAGAATTGACGGCAACAAGAAGCCTGGACAATATATTCTGACCGGATCCCAGCAGTGGAGCGTGATGAAAAATCTTTCCGAGAGCCTTGCCGGACGTGCCGTATTCCTCGATCTGAATGGTTTTTCCATGCGCGAGATTGCGATTGTGAAAAACGGACCGAACTGGCTCGAAAGATGGCTGTCATCTCCGAAAAATTTCATCGCGGCTCCTCCCAGCCGTATCAAACAGCCGCGCACTCTCTACGAACAGATCTGGAGGGGCTGGCTCCCGGAGGCCGACTCCCTTTCATTGGAACTCATCCCGGACTTCCATAATTCATATCTCCGCACCTATATCGAACGCGATGTCCGGCTTTTCTCCGATGTAAACGACTTGCAGCAGTTCGGAAGGTTCATAAGGCTGGCCGCAGCCCTCACCTCGCAGGAGGTCAACTGCTCCCATCTTGGACGCGATATTGGAGTCACTCCTCAGACCGCCCAGCGCTGGCTTGCAATCCTCTCCTCCACGTTCCAGTGGTTCCAGATACCTTCATTCAGTGGAAACACGACAAAACGGATCAGCGGCAAGGAAAAGGGATATTTAAGCGATACAGGACTGGCATGCATGCTCCAGATGCTTTCATCTCCACAGTCACTTTCAGGACACCCTCTCACAGGTGCCTTGTTCGAGACGGCTGTACTGTCGGAAATCAGGAAATTGTCAGTGACAATGCCAATCCCCCCGTATATTTACCATTGGAGAAGCCATGGTGGCGCCGAAGTTGATCTTATCCTTGAACGCGACGGTATATTTTTCCCCATTGAAGTCAAATTGACAGGAAATCCAAGACGAGATGACGCAAAAGGAATCTTGGCCTTCAGAAAAACTTATCCGAAACTGAAGATCTCCCCTGGTCTTGTCATTTCCCCAACTCATGAGTTCTCCAAAATCACTGAAAATGATTATTCATTGCCATGGGATACATTATAGAAACAAACATAAAGGAATTATAAAATGGACCAATCCGATCTCATGTTTTATCCGATGCCCGTCAAATGCACCATTGGAAAAGGGAAGATCAAAGTCCCATCTACCATCACCGTCAGCGGTGCAGCCCAGAAATCCGTCGAAATGGTTTTCAAAAGGAGGGCCCTCATGTCCTCAGACGGAGGATTCATCCGCTGCTCGCACGATTCATCCGTCAAAGGCGGTTTCGAGGGATACCGTCTGGAGATCAATCCAAAGGGATTCATCACCATCGAGTCGGCTTCAGATACCGGAATCACTCATGCCCTCAGGACAGTCTCCCAGCTGATAAAAAGTTCTCCGAAGGAAATTCCTGTCCTGAAAATTGAGGA
Organism: Lentisphaerae bacterium GWF2_49_21; assembly: GCA_001804805.1. GTDB lineage: Bacteria > Verrucomicrobiota > Lentisphaeria > Victivallales > GWF2-50-93 > GWF2-50-93. The sequence goes on along the minus strand of MHBH01000073.1, from coordinate 179,406 downwards.
CTGGCCTGCGTTTCCGGAACGTGGAGTCATGCTCGACATCTCCCGCGACCGCGTCCCCACCATGAGCACCCTCTTCCAGCTTGTCGACAGGATCGCCGAACTCAAGGGGAACCATCTCGAACTCTATATCGAACACTCTTTCGCATACAAGGGACACGAAACCGTCTGGCGCGACGCTTCACCAATGACCGCCGAAGAGATGATCATCCTCGACCGTTATTGCAGCGAACGCGGAGTCTCTCTCTGCGCCAACCAGAACACGCTTGGACATTTCGAAAGATGGCTAAAACATCCCCAGTACGCCCCTCTCGGGGAAATGGACAGAGGTCATTTCGTCAACATGTACTGGTATGTCCAGCCGAACACACTCTGCGCGACTGACATTAAATCGCGCAAACTCGTAAAGGAATTGTTATCACAGCTCATGCCCCTCTGCTCCGGCAATTATGTCAACATCGGCTGCGACGAACCCTGGGATCTCGGAAAAGGCAGATCTAAAGCGGAAGTCGAAAAACGCGGCAAGAACGCAGTATACGGCGAACATGTTGCGGATGTCGCGGAATTTGTCGTCAAGAACGGCAAACGCCCGTCATTCTGGGTTGATCCGGATTTCGGCAACAAACGCAGCGAGATCCCCCCTCTCCCTCCGGAACTCATCGGTAATGTCTGGGGCTATGACGGCAACACCGATTTCAAGAACAGGCTGAAAAGTCTCGGCGAAGCCGGTCTTGACGCCTGGGTCTATCCCGGAGCAGGCGGATGGCAGTCGTTCACCGGCAGGACGGCAAACAGAAGGAAGAATCTCGAGCTGGCCGCTGATGAAGGATCTGCGAATTCCGCAAAGGGATTCGTCATCACGGAATGGGGCGACAACGGACACAACCAGCAATGGCCCATCAGCCTTTTCGGCATGATGGAGGGCGTCGCCGTCGCATGGAGCGGAAAATCATACACCGACTCCGAATCTGAATCCTTACACATCTTCAATGAGCCTTCACTTGGGAAATGGCTCGAGAAGCTTGGCGAGGCCGATGAATGCCTGAAATCAGGGAATTCCAATTCGACATTCGCAGTGTTCATGAAGCCCTTCCTCAATCCTTCCTTCCCTGGAAAACTTGAGGAATGGGAGAAGGTCAAATCCAACCTTGCAGCACTCCTGAAAAATATCCCCGCAGAGAATCCTCTGATCAAGAGGGAATGCAGGTTCGCCGCCGAGATCGCGCTCTGGAACACCGAACGCGCAATACTCAACAAGAAGACCGGGACAGCCACATCCCATGATCTCCTGCACAAGCTCGTGCTGAGACTTCTTGATCTCATGGCGGAACACAAGGCCCTCTGGCTCGAAAGATCACGCCCCGGCGGCCTCGTCGACAGCTGTGCCAGGACATATATACCAAGGATCCAGTTGCCGTACGATTGAGAAAAGAGGAGATTTTCACCACGAAGCTCACGAAGTTTAAGAAGGAATATTTCTGCCTCTTACGTCAGGCATAGCCTGACCGTCGGAGTGCGCAGACAAAGTCTGCGCTAGCGGTGACTTTGTCACCGCACTCCCGGGAATGCTATCGCATTCGTAAGAAGAACGTGCATAAAAAACAAGAAAATGCCGGATAGTATTACGAAGGTTGGAGAAGTTCGTCTTTGATTCGTTTGTAGTAGCGCATGTTTGCGCGTTCTTGACTTAAAGGAACGCCAGACTCCGTGCTGGCGTATTTAGAGCCGGTACAGGGCCCGGCGATCCATAAGAAGCAATAACGCGCAAACATGCGCTACTACAAACATAAATCTTGACTTTACGACTACGAAGGTTCTATTTTAGAAGTGCTTTGGGGGTGAGTCTCCTTCCCCTGTTTTCCCGGCAAAAGTGGAATTGTGTGTAATAATAAGTTGGACCCCAATGAAATCTCGGACACCATATGTAATCGCAGTGGCAGGCATGGCACTGGCACTTTGGGTTGCTATTGTGGTCGTGGAGGTTGTCAAAGGTGGCAGATGGGCATGGTCCCTCCAGTATATTCTGCTGAGCACTCCAATGGCGGTTCTCGTGACATTTCTTCTCTGCCTCTTCAGGGTTGCACGCAAGAAGCCATTGTCGTATGGCACATTGCTTGCCGGACCTTTTAGCTCCGCTCTCCTGGTTATGCTGTGCGATCTATTTTACTATGATGGGGGGGATATATTCACACTCGGCTACTGGCATAATCTCAAAGGTGGATTGCTTGGAGTGTTGTTCGAGCTGGCACTTGTAGGTGGTGTCTGCGTTCTACCTGCAATAGCAATTGTGGTCTATTACCGAAGCAAGACAGATGAGGCACCTATGGACGAACAACACCGAACGGTAATTCCAGAATCGCTCGTGCAGACGTGGCGATGGGCCATCGAACTGTTCTGCTCCAGTCTTGTCCTTTTGTACTGGATTTTGAGATATGGCGCACCTGCAATGGAGGATCAGGTGATGTTAATCAACTTTGGTTCATCCTTCATGATTCTTTTGCTCGTAACTTCGGTGCCTTCTTTGAGACATCACTGGAGACATGGTCTCTTTGGACTCGTCGTGTTTTTTGCATGGTTCGTTTCTCTGTTCTGTTTTCCTCCGCTGAGATGATGATGCAATTGCCCAACAGATCACTGGAACGCACACGGACTACGGCCGCATCACTCAGTTCTAGCAGGACTTAAATGAAAATATTTATCATAATAATAGTGATTCTCGCGGTCGGCATTGGGGCCTTTGTCGTCTTGAACCGGTTGCGTGCCAAAGTAAAACCTGCTACTGACCGCGACAAGGCGGTTGAGGCATGTCTTGGGTTGAGGAATCAGATTCTTACAATGGATCCGACGCAGGCGGGGATTCAGGATTTTGTCGGAACAAACCAGGTGTGGGGCGTTGTCATGGAAACCGGATTCCCGGAAGCCACTGTCACACTGGTTGCTCTTGCGGACGGCGCTGCGAGCCTCTATTTCAGCAGCGGCGGTGGCATAATCGGCGGTGGCGGGCATGAGACCGTCCGCAAGGCGTCAGTGCAAATGTCCCAGCTTGCAGACAAGTTCGTTTCATCATGTTCGCCTGCGACTGAGTTCCCATTTCCAAAGCAGGGAGAAACAGTCTTTTACATTCTAACAAAAAAAGGGAAAGTGACGGCCAAGGCCAAGGAAAATGAACTTGGGGAAAAGAAACATCAGTTGTCTCCTCTGTTCTATGCCGGACAAGATGTGATCACGCAGCTTCGGCTCGTCACTGAAAAGATCAAATGAAAACTGGAATGGATGTTTAGGGAGCGTTAATTTTTATAACAATGTGGTACAGGCGTCTCGCCTGTAATTAGAGCCTGCTCGAAAAGGGGGTAACGCAGACATTCCTGTCTGCGATTGAAAATGTAATTTGAATTCACAGACAAGAATGTCTATGCTACTTTTAAATCAAATTACATTTTGAGATTACCTTTTCTAGCAAGGTCTAATCTGGTGTATGGCGATCACGCCATATTGCTTTCCGACCTTCTCGTCCTTCCAGGCAGAAATCGGCAGATAATAGTTCGGAACCTTCGGCCCGTTCACTGTGACAGGAAGAATGCCTGTTCTGCATGCTCTCGGGGGATTCGACCATGGCGAAATGCCAGTAGTTGTTTTCGGATTGTTCTATGACTATGCCTGCGATCTTCCAGTCGGCCTTCAGGGAGGACTCGACAGTGACCGTTGCTTCGACGGCGACCTTTTTACCTATTGGAGCCGCGCTTGGAAAGGCAAAGCTTTTTGCCGAATCAGTGTTGATGAATGATCCGTTCTGCACTTCCCAGCTGACGCTTGCAGTATCCCAGGCTGGCGACGCGTCGTCGCCCGCCTTGTAGCTTGAGAAATCATCCTTGACTTCCCAGGCTGCGGAAAGGTTCAAGGATAAAAGAAGAAAAGATAAACCAGTTAGAATTGTTCTCATGCTTCTCCTATAAATTTTGTTTTATGTCAGGCTCTTTGCCTGACCTTGGAGTGCGGCACCCCTGTGCCGCTTTTCTTTACAGCGGAGCTGTTTTATATCCCGCTTCCAGCGGAATACAAAGCGGCACAGGGGTGCCGCAGTCCAAGGATTCGCTCTGCTCATCAAAAATCATTCAAATCAGGAACAATCAATCATCTCTTCGGTTCTTCGTAATATATCATCTTGCAAGCAGTTGCAATATCAAAGCGTCTTACAGAAATGCATTTGCCAATCAAAATCTTTCATCTTGCATTATACTGTAAACGCTGTATAATAGGTCATACAAAGTTTACAGTCAATCCAATAGGAGCCACTATGCTTGCCGTACGTTTGCCGGAATACGAGAACAGGCTGAAGATGCTTGCCATAAAGACGGGCAGGACAAGGGCCTTCTATGTCAAGGAGCTTTTCAAGAAGCATTTTTCTGAAATCGAGGACAACTACCTCAAGGTTGATTCCATTGATGACATCAAGAACCAGGAAACTATCAGGGCAATCAAAAAGATTGAAAGAAACAAGGGAATTAAAAAATATAAAGGGATTGTAAATGAAAAGTAAAGTCGCACGGATTTGCCTGACAGCTATTATCATGGTTTCTCTTGCGAATTTCGCAGGCGCCCAGGAACTCAAGGACATCACGCTTCCAGCTCCGAAGATGGAAGGGGGCAAGCCACTCATGCAAGCACTGAAGGAACGTCAGACGTCTCGTGCATACGACACGAAGAAGCTTCCGCTCCAGACACTTTCAGATCTCCTCTGGGCGGCTTTCGGAATCAACCGTGCGGATTCAGGCAAGAGGACTGCTCCTTCGACAAGGAACTGGCAGGAAATTGAAATCTTCGTTGTCATGGAGGAAGGAACATACCTCTATGACGCCAAGGCGAACAGCCTGAAGGCGGTCGCAAGCGGAGATCTCCGGAAAATGACCGGTACCCAGGAGTTTATAGTTCCGGCACCACTTAATCTGGTTTTCGTCGCGGACACATCTAAGATGAAGGGGGCATCCCAGGATGATCAGTCACTGTATGCCGGTGCCGATGTCGGCTTCATCAGCCAGAACGTCTACCTGTTCTGTGCTTCAGAAGGGCTTGCAACGGTTGTGAGGGGGATGATAGGCGACAAGAAGGCGCTTGGTGAAGCGTTGAAGATTACGGCGGAGAAGAAGATCATCCTGGCTCAGACAATAGGATATCCGGCGGTGGGAAAATAATATAGGAGCGCCGGCATCTTGCCGGCTTAATTTCAATTAATAATAATACCTGCCGGCAAGATGCCGGCGCTCCATTAAATCATGAAATACATTGCATTGATAATTTTCATCTTTGGTCTCCTTATTGGATCCGGCTGCACTTCGGTAAAAAAGGTGCCGATGCTGACAATGGAGGAGGACCAGCAGCTGCTGGAGCTGGCAAAAAGCAGGAATGACAAGAACAACAAGGACAGGATAGTCATCGGGGTCTCATATGTCAAAGACGAGGAGATGGAGAAACATGCCGAAGACGTGATGACGTACTTTCTAATGACCGACTATGTAAAGGAAATCAACTACTCGCATCTTCTGAAGGACGATCCGGATTTCCTGCTGTATAAAATCGAACCTTGTCATGAGACTTCCATAACAAAGATGGTTACAATCCCCTTCTATATTCTTTCCATAGGAGTGATCCCGATGTATACCCCTCTGGAATGGGGATACAATTTCAATTTGAAACCTGCGGGAAATTCCAGGGATTATCCGGTGGTTTTAAGTTACAATTCACATGGTCTTGCCGGCTGGCTCTGTCTTTTGATAAACTGGCTGCCCGGCTGGGGACACAATAGTATCACCGGAGACTACCAGCCTTTAGAAGTAGATATCAGGCTGATCCTTGAGCTGGAAGGCAAAAAACAAGATATATTTAAATTGCGTTCAAAGTAGGTAAAACCCCTAAGAAATTGTATATTACTCCGTATTAGGTAATAATGGATAGTTGGATGGTTGGATGAATGGATGGTTGCGATAAGGAGTGTCCCAGATTCCAGATAACAGGACATCCGAGTATAAAAATATGAATTTATTTTTTCTCAAATACTTGGTCACTCGGTCATTTTTCATAAAATTTTACATTCACCCATCCATCCAATCATCCAGCCTGCCTCGCCATAGCTTCTTAGCGAAGGCGGGTCATCCGTTCACCTAAAAATAAGGTGTTACACATATGCCAACATTAAATGTCCAGAAAGGCTACGACAAACGGTCGGAAATAAAGCTCAACAAGGGTGAATTCATCATCGGACGCGACCCGGTCTGCGATCTTGTGTTTGATTCCGGGGACGTCTCAAGGAAGCACACCAGGATAACAAACGACGGCAGCTGCGTCCTGATCGAGGATCTCGGCAGCTCCAACGGGACTTTCGTGAATTCCTCTCCTATCGAGGGCCAGTACGAACTGAAGCATCTCGACGTAGTCCAGATCGGCGGAAACGTCTTTGTCTTCAATAATACGGACGCGGCAGTCGACACCGAAACCATGTCCATCAAGCGCCAGAGCGGAATGCGGACCTCCGAATATTATACTCCGGATTTCATGACCCTGATGACAAAACGCATCGAGTCGAACATCAAAAGGGTATTCAAAGGCAAGGACGAGGTCATCAGGAACGTGATAATCTGCCTGTTCGCGGACGGACATCTCCTGATCGAGGACATCCCCGGCGTCGGCAAGAGCATCCTCGCCCAGGCGCTCGCAAAATCCATCCAGGGCACCTACAAGAGGATCCAGTTCACGCCCGACATGATGCCTTCCGACATAACAGGAATAAACATCTACGACGACCAGAAGAAGGACTTCAGCTTCATACCCGGCCCGGTCTTCGGCAACATCATCCTCGCCGACGAGATCAACAGGACGACGCCGAGGACGCAGTCGAGCCTGTTGGAATGCATGTCTGATTCCGTGGTGACGATCGACGGTAGGCCGCATGTCCTTCCAAAACCGTTTTTTGTGATCGCCACGCAGAATCCGTCGGACTACCACGGTACCTACCCCCTGCCCGAACCCCAGCTCGACCGTTTCCTGATGAGGATATCGATCGGTTATCCGGAAAAAGACGCTGAGAAGGAAATCCTGACATCCCAGATGAAACAGCATCCCCTGAATGAGATCTCATATGTCGTAAAAGCGACAGAAATCCTCCAATGCCATTCTCTTGTCAGGCAGGTGCACGTTTCAGAACCGGTGAAGGAATACATCCTGAACATCGCTGAAGCCACGAGGAAACATCCTTCCCTGTCGAACGGATGCAGTCCCAGGGCTTCCCTTGCACTCATGCGGGCCGGACAGAGCCTCGCGGCATACCACGGAAGACAGTATGTGATGCCGAGGGACGTATGGGAGCTTGTTCCGACAGTGCTTGGTCACAGGATCTCGATGAAACTGAGATCCCAGGGCGAATTCAAGAATACATTCGACGTACTCAAGGATATTCTGGAAAAGATACCCGTCAAGGAAGAAGAACAGAAACTGTAGAAGATACTGAACCGCAGAATAACGAACTCCGAATATTGAATTACGAAGTTAATTCCTTCGGAGTTGGATATTCGACATTCGATATTCATCAGTTCTATAGAAAGAGGTTTCCATGCTTCCATTTTGGCCGACAAAAAGAGGATGGGCGATGTTCTTCCTGTGCATGTCCTCTCTCGGGGTGTCCCTTGCCAACATCAATCTTGCGGCGGGCATTACAGCCGCATGTTTCTTCGCCTTTCTTGCCGCAAGTTTTGTGATGTCCCTTCTTTCAATCAGGAAAATCGACATCTGGCGCAGTCCGGGCTCGGACTGCTGCGCCGGCGACAGGATCATCCTCCCTATAACCGTCAGGAACAGGGGCAAATTCACCAGACAGGCGTTTGTTGTAAGGGAAAAGCTCCTTTTCGCCGACAATCCGCTTGGCAGCGTGGCCGTCGAACCGCTTAAGCCGGGAGAGACCCGGCTCATCAACCGGGAATTCAACGCCGTCAGAAGAGGAACTTACAAGCTTGAAAGCCTTTATCTCATCGGGGGTGATCCCGCCGGACTTTTCAGGAGGGTGAAATCCTTCAAGATCCATGAGGAGATAACTGTCTTCCCTGAAATATTCCCCGTGTCATATATGCCGATATTCAAGAAGAACAAGATACAGGCGTCGACTTCCGGAAAGCCGATAGGAGTCTCCGGACTCGGCGAGGATTTCTTCGGAGTCAGGGAATACAGGAGTTCCGACAGCATGAGGTTCATACACTGGAAAGCCACGGCAAAACAGAAAAAACTCATGGTCCGCGAGTTCGAGTCGCATTCCTCGGTGACCCTCTGCATACTTCTCGACAGCGAAAAGAAAAGGACAGGGCTCAATCCGTTGACCAACAACTTCGAATATCTCGTCAAGACCGCTGCGACCATCAGCAACTACACCTGTGGAATGTATTGCCGGATTATGTTCATCTCCCCGGACGGCAGAAGCGGGGAGACGGTCATCCTTTCCGGCACAGGAGCCGGATTGAAAAGGGAGATACTGGATCTGCTGTCAATGATCAGCACATCGTCCACCAGCCTGGACCAGCTCATGGAGACCGCTGAATCCGCAGTCCCCGCAAACTCCATCCTGTATTGCCTCACTCTTTCTGAAAATCCAAATCTGTCGGATCATTTCGACTTCCTCATGCAAAGAGGCGTCGACATCAGGTGGATATGCGCACCCATGGAAAATTTCATTGAATCCATGTCCATCTCCGAAGGCAGAAAGGAATCATTTTCCAGGTATAAGACGGTCCCTCCGGGACTTCTTGATCTCAATACGAACATTTCAAAGGTTCTGACCTATGGCTGAAATATCGGAAAAATACAGGACTTTCAAGCTGTCGAGGACGGCAGTCCACCTGCTCAGTTCCGTTTTCTTCGCCTTTGCCTCTGCTTCTTCAATCTGGCAGTACGGAGATCCTCTCCTCGCCCATCTGATTATTTTTTCATCTCTTGTCGTCGGATCCTCGGTTTTCATAGGCAAAAAGGCTTTCAGCCTGACGGCAAGGAAAATAATCCAGATCATCATCCTGGCGCTGGCGCTGGTCTGGCTGATCTACCGGGCTTCAAACCATGTGACTATCGAAAAATACCTCATTGAGTTCCTCTGCATAATCGGGCTCAGCTTTGGAATAACTCTGAACATGAAAGACTGCTGGATCCAGTGTTTCATAGGAGTCATACTTCTGATCTGCGGTTCCGTCTTCCCGAGAAACGTCTTCATATACATCCTGCCCGTTGCACTCATGACAGGGCTGGTTCTGTCCTATGCGTCAAGGCTCATTTCCCTGGCCGGGGACAATTCCATAAAGTTCTCCTTGCTTCCCCTGGCCCGCAACTGGAATTATTTCCTGATCCATGCCTTCCTCGTCATATTGTTCTGGATTTATTTCTGCACTTTCTTCCCCGCGCCCGCGAAGACCGGGGCAGGTTTCATTACAACCTCGTCAATGAACGAAAATGTGAATTATCTCCCTCCTGAATATTCCAAATGGTTCAATTCCGAAATCAGGACAATGTCCAGCAGCGGGGAATCCATGGAGGGTACAACTAAAAAAGCAACTGCAGCGGGAAATTCCAGAAACCAGACCGCCGACAACGCACAATCGGAAGAAAGTGTTGAAGGCGACGGCAATGGTGGCGGACCTCCCGGAAACGATCTTGTCTTCCGCGTTAAATCACCAGTCAAGCTTTATTGGCTTGGTTCCTTATACGACGTCTATGACGGACATAAATGGAACGCAAGCCCCGAAATGAAGTCCCAGAAGATCAGGCCGTCCTTCCTGGAATATGCCGGCTCATCCGTCCTGCAGAGCTTCAACGTCACGAAAATGTATTCCCCTGTCCTCTACGGAGCCTACATGCCAAGGTTTTTCGAGTTCCCCTTCAAATCGGAGTATTCGACCGAGACCACCTTCTATAACTGCAAGCTTCTCAATCCTGAAACTGTAAAGACGCCTTTTTCCTATTCCGTAATCTCCATCAATTTCAACTCTGAAACCGCGGACGAAGGATACAAGCCCGAGCATCTGTGGTATGAGAAGCTCAAGAAGCAGCATTATCTGGCGGTTCCCAAGGACATAATAAGCAAAAGGCTCCAGAATCTTGTCACCGGCATAATTGCAAAAGGCGAGACAAAATATGACAAGGCAATTCTTCTCAGGGATTATCTGAGAAACAGTTTCAAATACAAAATGGACGCTCTGAAGGTGCCTGAAGACAGGGAGATAGCTGACTATTTCATCTTTGAAATGAAGGAGGGGAACTGCCAGCATTTCGCCACTTCTCTTGCGGTTCTCGCACGTCTGGCAGGCATCCCTTCCCGTCTCGCGCTCGGTTTCTCGCCCGGAAACTATAACACCCTCAATGGAACCTTCGAAGTATATGAATACCATGCACACGCATGGACACAGCTCTTCATCGAGGACAAGGGATGGCTGACCTTCGACGGAACTCCTCCCGGCAAGATAATCTCGAGGACCACCCCGCTGCTGATAGGATCCTTCAAGGATCCGTTCGGGGACGAGTGGAAGCTGAAACCACCCGAACTGACAGAACATACGAAGTCTGTCCTATCAAACAAGGCAGACAAGTCCAATTTTCAATCGACCAGGAATTACAATGACATACCTAAGCCTAACATACTGCAGAGGATCGCCGCGAACATCCCCGTCACAGAAGACGAGTTGAAGAGCACCATGAGGAAGTTTTCCGGGGAAAATCCGTTTGAAAGGGAAAGCGCAGGGAAAGGGTGGTTCCAAAAGCTTAAAAACATAATCAACGACCTGAAACACAACGCTTCTGTAATGACAAATCTCTTCATGAAAGGTTTGAAGAACTTGTTCAACTGGATTTTCAGCTTCCAGGGTTTGGCTGCGATGCTGGCTGCCCTGAGCCTTTATGCATTCTACTTTTCCATGGTTAAAATAAGATATCTCCTCAGGCGCAGGAGAAGGATAAGGAAATGCCTGGGCATAATAGAACGGTTCCATACATTCTCGGACAAGCACCCTTCTGAGAATATTAACATCTGCTACAGGATCACCAGGGAACTTCTGGATGTCTCAGGACTGAAGAGGGAGCACAACATGGAGCTCTTCAACTACGGTGCATCGCTTGAAAAACTCGACTACAACCTTAGCAAGGACGTCTGCGTCATCTTCCTGATATATTCAAAGATAAGCTACGGGACGTCCGAACCGGACAGGGATGATGTCGACAGTTCGTTCCAGAGGCTGATCAGGATCCGCAACAATCTGAAGAACAATCTTGGTATGATCTAGGCAAAATTCCAAACAAATTCTTAAAAACCTGGATTTTCCCCTTTTTGAAATTTGTTTGTAGTCAAGCCATTATTGGCTGTGGCTTTAAAGCAAGGGAACACGCAAGAATGCGTTAACTACAAGCAAGACACGAAAATCAAATCCGTTTGCCTTATAGGTTCTCATCCAGGACTTCTCTTACAATCTTCACCCATTTCTTGAGCCGGGTAGGATCGCCTTCCACAGTCTCCACATCCTTGAGATGTATGCAGAAATGATGTCCTTTCAAGACTTTGACACCTTCTGTAAGTATTCTTCTGGTCTTCGCCTCGTCCCAGGCGCCGCAAACCATGTCGGTGGGGTTCGGCCTCCAGGACATCACATAGTCGTCTCCTATCTGCTCCACGCATTTTGTGACATTCGCAGTCGGGGTCACGGCTATTGTCCGAAGGTTTGGGATCTTCCTAAGCATGTCAATCTTTTCAGTGAGGTTCTCACAGCATCCATAGGAGCTCATGGCATAGTTCTTAAGAATTGGCAGCTGGTACTGGAGAAGGAACTCATCGTGCATCGCGGGAGATATAAGCGTGTATTCCTGTGCGGCCGTGAAATACATCAGCTCTTTCCTTTTGACACTTCCGGAGTTAGGCACCGGTTGCTTGAGTTCGTCGCAATATGTCGGTTCCTGGCTGCCATGGCTGGTCAGGCTAAAATGTCCGGCTTTTTCTGCAGCCGCCTGGTTCTCGAGGATACCATCCCTCATGAAAGAAAGAAGATTGTGCAGCTCTTCAGGAGATTCATACATGTAGATCATCATCTGTTCGAGACCGAGAAGCTTGGCAAGACAAGTCGAAATGTCACCGAGAAATCCCATCGCCGCCGGCGTCCTGCTCACGTCGATCGGCATAATGTCACCGAGTGCGCCCTGGAGTCTGCTGAGATTTTCAGCGGTCTTTTTTTCATCGACATTGTGTACCGGCTTCTTTAGCATTTTCACATCATCCCAGGTCTTGATCGGAGGATCGTATTTCCAGGCCCCTCCCTTGTCCTCAGTATGCGTCTGCCCCATATGAACGTTCCATAGATCGTCCCATCCTCCTGCAATATCGGCCCTCATCGAGATCCACGGCTGGTAGATCGTGTCATCACCGGACTCATTATGAAAAATGGACATCTTGAAGTTCCTCTCCCAGTTGCGGTAGAAGGGATCTTCACACTGCATCTTGTCATCGCCGAAGACATCCCTGCACCATACGTTCCACATCCCGAATGTGAAATGGACGGCAGGCTTTCTGCTCTTGAGGCTGTTGAGAGACGACCAGAGCTTTATTTTCTCCTTCTGCTCCGGAAGATTAGCTATTTCTGCATATCGTTTTGCGAGATCACGGACTATGGCAATATCTTTCTTGTTGTTCATCAATATCCCCTGTTTAGATTATTTGCTATAATTGTAAAATTGCTTCTTATGAACTGATTTATTATGTTGGAGTCCAAGCTTTAGCTTGCGTATTTTCCTGAATATTAAGACAAACTAAAGTTTGTACTCCAACAAGATGTCTTCTCGCAATAACAGGTTTATGTGTTTTTGAAAACCACTTTTTTCTCCGCGCTCTCCTTGTATCCTATGCGGATCGATTTTGCCCTGACAGTCACTCTCCCTTTTCCAGGAAGACGCAGTGGACCAGTGTAGAGATTCCAGCTGGGAAAATTTCCTTCATCAAATGTATACCCTATGGACGCTCCCTGCGTTGCACAATAGATCTGGAGGAGAACAGGCGCTTTGAACTTATTTTCTATTCCGGCCGGCTCTATCCCCGGAGACTCCTCGCATATCGGAATAAATCCCGGGGCGGCTGTTATAGGCTGGATTCCGTTGGGATACCAGGTCCTTACCATCACCGTCTCATCAATATCTCCCATGTCGCTGACTTCATCCATCCAGGAATCAAGGGCTTTCCTGAGCCGTTCGATTTCCTTTTTGTATTTTGGATTTCCGGCAAGGTTGTTAATCTCCCACGGATCTTTGTCGGTATCATAAATCTCTTCGACAGGGCGCTTATCCTGGAACAAGAGTTTCTGCGGACCTTCCAGCTTCCCTTCCGCATGTAGACGCCACATCTCCTGCATGATCGGATGCCTGTTGAGATACGGCACCCACAAATTGTATGGAAGTTCGGGATGATAGTTGCGTATGTATTTGAAACGTCTGTCCCGGACTGCACGGACCATGTCATATGATTCATCATAGCGGTCCCGGGATGCGTAAACAAATTTGCGCGGAGCTTTCTTCTGATTCCCGAGGAACGCCTGCCCCTGCATGTGCGCCGGGACATCAATGCCTGCAAGGGAAAGAACTGTCGGTCCAAGGTCGATCGTGCTGACAAGCTGTTCGCTGACCGTTCCCTTTTTGATCTTTCCAGTCCATCTGATGATCATGGGAACATGTATCCCTGAATCATACGGCCATCTCTTGCCACGCGGCATCGGACCATGATCGCTCCAGTGGAAGACTATCGTATTGTCCGCAAGCCCGTCTTCTTCAAGCTGCTTTAAAAGTCCACCAAAATATGCATCGCTGAGCTCTATGTTCGTATACATCCTCGCCATCGCCAGACGCACTTCCTGGGTATCGGGGAAATACGGTGGCAGCTTTATCTTTGCCGGATCAAATTTATGTTCCGGACAGTTCTTCTTCCACATTCCACTCTCATGGGTGCGGCAGGGATTGAACACGGCAAAAAATGGCTGGTTCCTGTTTTTACGGTTCCTCCAGTGCGCATTCGGACCAAGTTCGTCCCAGGCAGTGAACGGAGATTCGAACTGGTAGTCGGTCTTTTCGTTGTTTGTGCAGTAATAACCTTCGGCACGGAGATACTCGCTGAAGCATTTTACATAGTGCGGAGGCACAGCCGAATATGGGGTCGGAACTTCAGGAGCCACTGGATTCGTGTGCGCAGTCCGCATATGATGGGCGCCGATGGATGTCGGATACATTCCTGTGATCACTGCGGATCTCGCAGGAGCACAGACACCCGCCGTTGAAAACGCCTTTGTCCAAAGACAACCTTCAGATGCAAATTTGTCAAGGTTGGGCGTCCTGGCTACCTTGTCACCATAGCATCCGTAGAAAGGATTCGTATCCTCGAAAGATATCCAGAGGATGTTGGGTCTTTTCATGATTCCACCACTCCTTTGCACTGGGGATAACTGGAACACCCCCAGAACTGACTCCCTGCACTTTTGCCATTCCTAGCCGTGCGGATCACCATTAGTTTTCCGCATTGCGGACATGAGGGGATCCGATTAGACGGATCCGACAGATCAGCCGGATCCGACTGATATTTTCTTTTTCTTTCCCTCTCTTCCAGTCGCGCGGAGGCAAGCTGTTCACTGTAGCCGCCTTCTTCAATGAATTGTCCCTCTACGGAAGCAATCTGATGATCGAGCAGGAGTTCTTCAAGACTGGATCGGGCGACATTCAGCAACCGCAATTCCGTCTGCGACGAGGTGGCAGATGCACGGCTTCCTTCGGCAATGTTCTGCCGGCCTGACCTGGCCGCCTGGACCATCTGGTCGGCCATGCGCCCTCGGGGGTCGAGGAACTTCTCGCAGAACCAGTACGTACCGTCATATATGATAGTGGCCGTCTGGAAGCTGGCAGTCCTGCGGTATCCACCACTGGGACGGAGTTTCTTTCTCATAAGGCCTCCTCTGATCTGTCCGGTCTGGCTGATCAGGCCGATCTGTCCGATTTAATTATTGTATCCAGCACCGCCTTCACCGGCCGGCCGATGATCAGCTTCTTTCCGTCGGAGAAGCCTTCCTCGCGGTCCTTGAGCGTTTCAACCATCTCATTGCGCCATTTCCTCAGGCTGGCTGCGGATTTCGCAGAACTTGAAAGATCGTTCAGCTCCTTCGGATCCTTGTCGAGATCAAAAAGCTGCTCATGCCCATTGCCGCTGTACCAGACATATTTTTCACGGCCATCGGTCAGGTAATGGGCGGAACCCTGGTAAGGAACCAGATGTTCACCGTGGATGTAGGGGTGTACTTCCTTGTCCTTTCCACAGGCGTTCGCAAGGAAACTCCTCCCTTCGACAGACCTAGGCACTTCAAGTCCGGCGCACTGGAGCAGAGTAGGCATGATGTCCATAAGTTCGACAACTCTGCCGCTTACATTGTTCCTTTTTATAAAGCTTCCGTCCGGCCCCCTGAGGATCAGCGGAACTCTTGCAGAACCTTCATAGGGGAAGCTCTTCCTGTAAAGATCATGGTCACCCATCAGATCTCCATGGTCGGAGACGAAACAGACATAGCTGTTCTTCCACTGGTCGAACATCTGGAGAGTCTCGAAGAACCTGTTCAGCTGATGATCGATGTGCGTCATCTGCCCGTAATATCCGGCGCGCGCATCATGCAGGACGTCAGGATTGACCTTTCCATACCAAAGCGCGGGATGATGAGGCTGTGCGCATTTCGCAAACATCTCGCTCCATTTCCCGACCGGAGGAGGAGACATCTTCATATTCCTATACAACTCATAAGCCCAGATCGGCGGATCAATCGGCGGATGCGGACGGTGGTATGACATGAACAGGAAAAACGGTTTCGTAGGATCCCTTTTCTTCAAAATTTCTATCGACTGTGAGGTTACAAAATTAGTAGGATGGGTGTGTTCCGGCTTATCCCAAGGACGCACGGTATACGAGTTGCAGTTCAGACCATGCTCGAAATCATTCGCATCGCGCCCAAGCTGCTGCCTGAGCCAAGGATGATAGTCGTCAACCATGTCGTAGTCCGCAGGATGGTGGTCATGGGCGCAATGCAGAAATCCGTCGTGCAGGATCACATTTTCAAATCCAACACGGTTGCGCTCAGGATACACATGCATCTTCCCGATCGCCTGTGTCTGGTATCCCTGGCGGGTGAATTCAGAAGCGATCGTGACAGGATAATTCCATGGCACGCCGTCCCTGTAGCCGATGCGTCCATGTGTCTCCTGCCTGAGCCCGGTCAGAAGCGATGCTCTGGCAGCTATGCATGAAGGGCATGCCGTATACGCATGGGAAAATCTCGTCCCTTCCTGTGCAAGCTTGTCAAGATAAGGTGTTCTCACTACCGGATGACCGTCAATTCCAAGGCAATCCCCTCTCCACTGGTCAACGCATATCAGAATCACATTCGGTTTTTTTTCAGCCATATGAATCATTCCTTATTTTTGAATTCCACGTCTTTTGTAAATTTTCCGATCCTGTCGTTTTCGAAAGGGCTGTTGAAGTTTGCCAGAACATTTTCAGTTTTCATTATCCACATAACCTATATCGCAAATGATTGTTTTTGCAATATCCCGCCGATAAGAAAATCTCAGCTGCCGCCTTTTAAAGAAGGAGTTTCGGCACTAGATTGCTTGTTTAAATAAATGGAGGGGTAAAAATGATGAAGCGTATGATGGTCGGAGTCCTGGGCGCGATTGTATTATGCATGGGGATGGTCTGCACAGTGAAAGCTGCCGAAGAAGGAGGAAAGGCAACTCTTGACAATCTTCAGGCCGCATTCAACGGGGAATCTAATGCAAAGGCGCGCTACGAGGCGTTTGCCGCAAAGGCTGACGAGGAAGGCTATAAATCAGTGGCATCTCTTTTCCGCGCAGCTGCAAAATCTGAAGGCATTCACGCCATAAAACACGGTGTAATGATAAAGAAGCTGAAAGCTGAACCCAAAGCCACTATCGAAAAGCCGGATATCAAGTCCACCAAGGAGAATCTTGAAGCTTCAATAAAAGGGGAAACCGCCGAAAAGGATTCAATGTATCCTGCCTTCATCAAACAGGCTGAAGCGGATAAGAACTCAGGTGCCGCCCTTACTTTCAAAGGTGCAATGGCCGCAGAAGTCGAACATGCCAAGCTTTATTCACAGGCCCTCAAGGAACTGGATTCCTGGAAGGCTGCAGGCAAGGAATTCCTTGTATGCCAGATCTGCGGATTCACGACCATGGACATGGGAATGAAACAGTGCCCTGTATGCGCCGCTCCGCGCGCCAAGTTCGATGCCGTAAAATAAAATCCCGGCAGGGGGGTGCAATGAAAAAATTCGGCTGGCTGGTTCTGCTCGCTTCACAATTCGCCGTAGTAACCGGATTCTGGGCCTATGACCACGTGAACCACCCGATGGGCAATCTGCTCACTGGTGAACCGGTTGGACAATATCTTGCCTATGGACGTCTTGCCGGACTGCTTGCAGTCCTGCTGATTCTTTTCCAGCTGATGCTGATCGGACGTGTCAAATGGCTGGAACAGACCTTCGGGCTGGACCGCATGGCCAATCTCCATCATTTCATAGGATTTGGGATCGTAGTTTTTCTTGTCGCACATCCGCTGCTCGTGACCATGGGCCATTCCATGCAGGCCGGAACAGGTTTCCTGGATCAGTACATCGACTTCTGCAGGAACTGGGAGGATGTGCTTGCCGCAGTGATTGGAATTGCAATCATGGCGGTTGCCATTTTCTTCTCAATCCTGGTCCTGAAGAAATGGGTGAAATATGAAGTCTGGTATTATTCCCATCTGCCTTTCTATGTTGCTATCTTATTGGCGTTCGGACACCAGTTCGAAGTTGGCAGCGATTTCACAGGAAACAGATATTTCGCAGGATATTGGTATGCCATCTATGCCTTCACTTTCGCAAACCTGATCCACTACAGGTTCCTCAGACCGGTGATTTTCTATCTCAGGCACCGGTTCAAAATTGAAAAGATCGTCCAGGAATCCGGAGATGTGACATCAGTATATATTGAAGGCAGAAACATGGAATTCTTCCCTGTCGAGGCCGGACAGTTCATGATCGTCCGTTTCTGGACAAAAGGATTCCGCTGGGAGGCTCATCCCTTCTCAATGTCATTCTGCCCGGACGGCAAGAGAATAAGGCTTTCAATAAAGGCCCTGGGCGATTTCACCAGACGTATCCCCCGGCTCAAGCCTGGAACTCCGGTGTTCATCGACGGACCTCATGGCGTTTTCATATCCAGCAGATGCAAAACGTCGAAAGTCCTTCTTGTTGCAGGCGGAATCGGTATTACTCCGATCCGGGCGCTTTCAGAGGAGATGTCGGCTAAAAAACTGGATGTGATCCTCATTTACGCCAACCGCAACCGTGCAGCCATCGTCTTTGAAAAGGAGCTGGATGATCTCGTCAAAGCTTCAGAAGGTCGTCTCAAAGTCATCCACATATTGAGCGAAGATCCTGAATGGAATGGCGAAAAGGGCCGCCTAGACATGGGGAAGATCCAGCGTCTTGTCCCTGACTTCCTGGAAAGGGACATCTATCTCTGCGGTCCTCCGCTCATGATGAAGATCATGCTGAAGACTTTTGCCGGGATCAAGGTTCCAAAATCTAGCATCCATTTCGAGAAGTTTGCACTTTAGTACCGCTATAGGATAATTTGAAAATTACCGTATCCCAAAGTATCTTGGAAAAAATTGAAAAGAGGGAGAATATGAAAAAAGTATTAATAATGGCGATGCTTCTTGGTCTGTCAGTTGCTTTCATGGCCGGCTGTGGGAAGAAAGAGGAGCCAACTCCAGGTGCTGCTCTTGACAGTCTGATCAAAAAGGCTGGCGCAGTAGCAGATGATGCAAAAGCTAAAGCCGACAAGGCAGCCTCGGATGGCAAGGTTGCCGTTGACAAAGTTGTGGCAGAAGCAAAAGCAGCCGCCGACAAGGCCCTTGCGAAATAAATTTACACGCGTAGACAAAAAACGCCTTGGCTGGATAAATCCTCCAAGGCGTTTTCTTATTGTGGCGGAAATAGATTTCTCAACTGGCTCCGCCCAGAATCCTGATTTCCCTCTGTGGAAACGGGATTATGATGTTCTTGGTGCGGAAAGCTTCGACCAGGGCCTTGTTAATCTCTCCACTTGCCGCTCTTAAGTCATTTACGCTGGTCCAGGGTTTTACCGCGATGTTGATCGAGGAATCGGCCAGTACGCTCACAGCGATCACCGGTGGCAGATCTTTCATGACCCGGGAATTGTTCTGCAGCACTTCGTTCACCGTCGACAATGCTTTATTAAGGTCTGTATCGTAGGAAACGCCGACAACGATGTCCACCTGCCGGATATTGCCATAGTTGTGAAGTATTTCTCCCACTATTTTACGGTTAGGAACCACTACTCTTGACCTGTCAGCGTGGGAAAGTATCGAACTGAAAAGGTTGATGTTTTCCACGACTCCCTCTACACCGGCGATCGAGATATACTCACCGATCCGGAACGGCTTGGTAAAGATGATCGTCAGTCCGGCAACCAAATTGCCGAGGATTCCCTGCATTGCAAGGGCGATACCGGCTCCCGCAACACCGATTCCAGCAATCAACGGCAGCAATTGAACGCCAAGGTTCTGCAGGGCCATGATGACGAACAGCGCCAGCACCATGAGCTTTACGATTCTCAACAGCAACTGGCGCACTGGAAGTTCAAGTTCCAACTTCCTCAGAACCTTATCCAGCAGCTGTCCTATCCAGCGCCCTACGACCACTCCGATGATTATAATGCCTATCGCGACAAGCAGTCTAGGTCCGAATTGGACTGCCAGATCGATGCCCGTGCGCTTCAGGTATTCCAGAGTATCAGTATTAGCATTATTGTTCATTTGTCACCTTTTTTTATTTATACTCACTCAAACAATCCCTTGGCCTTTTTCCAGGCATCTTCCCCGACCCCTTTCACCGCGCCCACTCCTGAACCATCCATATTCCCGACCACAGTGAATATCGAGTTGAACATCTCCATGGCGGCATCTCCGATGGATGCGCCCTCCTTCTCTTTTCCAATCCCCTCAAGATGTATGCTCGGTATCGGAACCGAAGCCTTCACTCCCTGCAGGGCCACCGCGCTCATGGAAACTTTCGCATCATTGAAATAAAAATGGCTAATCTGGATTTTCTTACCTTCCTTGGGCTCATTGGTGGTTTCTTCCTTCTTCTCATCAGCCTTCTTGTCCGCCCTAGTAGCCTTGCCTATATTATTCTGTATTTCACCAAGGTTGCTCGTCCCCAGCCCGAGCTCGTAGATTACCTGTGCCCCCTCGATGCGGATTTCCTGTATCACAAGCTTCTTTGAAAATATCGAGGTCATATCGACATCCACGACGAGATTATCCAGGTTGATCGCATATTCCGTCTTGTATCCCTGGGGATTTCCTATGACGAATTTTTTCATCGTCGCCTTGCCAGTAAACATGTTGAACCTGAAACTTCCCATATTCACAGGTCCGCCAGTAAACTTCGGCACGATGTTTTCCGCTCCGGCCTTCACTATGAATCCAAGGAAGAAATGAATTATAAAGATCAAAACCACTATAAAGGCAAGAATCCCGAGTCCAATCATTTTAATCATTTTTTTCTTTTTTTCATTCATTCGCGCATCCCTCCTGTTGAATTAATTTTCTGCTGATCTTAATGATTATCAGAAGATTATATAATATTATTACCATGTACAATCAGTCGTTTAAGTAATTCCTGCAGTGTATTGATCTTATTGACGGAGCTACTGACAGCTAATATGGCAATCTTTTTTCATCACATGGGAAGATTAATCCAAAAATGGAGAAAAGTCAAGAAATCTGTGACATGGTCAATCTCATTTCGGCTTTCTGGAGGCCTGGTCGAAAAAAGCCTGTATGTTCGCTGCCGGAACTTCCGGACCAATTGACGAGGAAAAATTCAACAGCCATCCACCATCGCGTTTCCGGGCCAGTTCCTGACAGCGGACAACGTCTGCACGTACATCATCCGGTGTGCCGAAGGGCATTATGGTGATACTGGAGAGACTGCCCACAATAATGGGTTTCTTGCCGGCACGGGTGGTCACTCCTCCCAGCTTTTCAACGTCGACCTTTGTCTCGATGGTCTCCTGCATGCCTTGGAATCCGTCAATGCCTGCATCAAGCAGATATGGGACGATAGGCATGATATTGCCGTCCGAGTGCCAGATGATCTTTACACCTATATCCTTGAGAGGCTCGAGCGAGCGCTTGACATGCCGAATGTAGATATCGTTCATGATCTCTGGGGCGATATACGGTCCGCGGTTGTCACAGGAATCCTGTCCGAGCCACATCACCCTCGGCAAATCGTTCTCGACAATCGCCTTGGCGACTGCGGTGTTACGCAGGAATGCGGTCTCTCCTGAGTGTTCAAAAAACCTGTTCATTGCCTCGGGGAACAATGACAATGCCATGTAGTAATTTTCAGCGCCGAAATAGCCTTCGTTCTGGAACTGGGCGACACAGTCGAAGGTGTTTGGAATCCAGAGGATCTCTTCTCCAATTTCCGTCTGTCCATCCTTATACCGCTTAAGATAATCGTCATAATGCTTCTGGAAAACAAAATTCTTATGCAGGTCAGACAGGCTCGGTAATTTGGCGATGTCGTCAAGCATTGCTTCCGGAGAATCAAAACGCGTCTGCTTGTGTATGTCGTGTTGTGCCCCGCTGGAGGAATCCCGATTTGGCAGGATCAGGCCGATGATGACATCAACTCCCAGAGAATGGAAGGCCCGGATGGCCGTCTTCCTTGGATCAGTCCAGAATTCTTCAACGGAAACACCTGCCATCTCCGCCAGAAACTGCGGATGCCGCACAAATCCGCCTACGACCGGAATCCGGTCTGTCGGTTCAAAATTGATCGCCAGCAATGTTCTTTCTTTGCCTGTCATATATGAATCCTATTGTTTATTATTCTCTTTACGCATGAAATGCGTTAAATAATATAGCCTATGGTTTCAACCATAGGTATAGAATTCAGAAAATTTGATTCTCCCTGAAGGGGAGAAACAAGTCCCATCCTTGCAAGACGGATCATTTTTTCTCCTCGTTCGGATCCTTAAGCAAATCTTTTCCGATGGTGCTCTGGCCAGTCTTGATTTGATCGGGCTTCTGGTAGACGCGGACGTAGTCGACATCGAGCGCCTGTGGGAAAGCCTTGTCGTCGACGCCGTACCGGCCAGCCCATTGTCCTCCTATCGACAGGTTGAGCAGGACATGGGCGTTTGGTGCATCCTTGCCGTTCGCATAAACCCACTTGTAGGATACAGTGAAAAGCTTCTTCCCGTCCACGAACCAGGTCACGGTATCATCCGTATCCCAGAGCAGGCCGAAAACATGGAAGTCATCAGGGAACTTGAATGGCGCATAATAGTTGCGCTTCTTGAAGTCCGGATCCCGGAACAGTTCCTCTCCTCCCCAGGGATTCGGTTCACCTTTCTTATTCTTCACCTGCGCAGTCATGTGCACCATGTCGGGCCGGTCATCCTTGCCATTATTGACAAATTCAAGTATATCTATCTCCGGCGGCCAGGAGGTTTTTCCATTAGCGTCGGAATCGCTGTTTAGCCAGAACGCGGGCCAGACACCGAGACCGCCCGGCACCTTGAGCCGTGACTCGTAATAGCCATACTTGAATGTCATCTTCGACCGGATCATTCCCGATTCATATTGGAAGCGCGGATTAGAGTTCGACACCTTGCGGGCTGTCAGCTGCAGGGTCGTACCGGTCATGACATGGTTGTTGTTTTCACGGAAGAGCTGTTTCTCGTCGTTGAGTGTGTCGAGCATGCCGTTGTTGTAGATGTAACGGGTCCACCAGTTGGTAAGTGAAAGGCTTGCGCCGTCAAATTCGTCCCCGAACACCTTCTTGTAGCCAGCAGGGACGTAGGGACTGTCTTTAATGACTGACGTCGTGGCTGTAGCTGGTTCCTCACCGCTGCAGATCACAGAGAGTGACACAAGCAATATCGCCGCAAATACTACATGGATAACTTCTTTTTGCCTCATCATTTTCTTGAACCTTTCATAATTAAGTAAATCTTTATTAGAAATTCAACTGAACCGCGCTGTTTGAACTAATCGTATCTTTCAGGACAAGATAGGCGCCAGTAAGCCCCCAGGCTTTTCCTTCGCGTCCCTCGGCACGTCCATCAAAGAGCGCCGCATTGGCCTTGCGGAAATGGCGAAGCCCCACAAATCCAACAGCCCAGGAAGGAAAACCCCAGGCAAGATCGGGATACTGGGCCCCCTGCCCTGTGCTTGAATCAATGATATATACCTTGTTGGCAGGATTTGTTAATTTCGACAATGAAAGGATATACACCGTGGTCGTTCCAAAGCTCTCTGTACTGGCACCTGAAGCAAAGACACCATAGCCGCGAGATGTAGATATGTTGCCCGGTCCGTATTTTGTGCCATACGGCGGAGCCCAGGGACAGCCTCTGGCAGGTGTTGCTTCAAGGTACTTGCCATCAGTCAGGAACCTTGAATAATCATGGCTGCCACTGATTGTGAAAAGCGGAACCCGCAGATCATTGTCCGCGGAATACGCCAGGGCCGCTACGGCATTCTGCCTGAGATTGCTCAGGCACACCACGCTTTTTGCAGACAGCTTTGCATTCTTAAGGGCAGGCAGCAGAAGGGCGATGAGAATTGCGATGATCGCAATCACGATCAGCAGTTCGATAAGGGTAAATTTATTTTCAATTTTCAATTTTATCTTTCTCTTGCTGTACTAATCATTTCTTATTCAACCCTAGAGTTGATGGACAGTTCGTGTTTGATCGTTCTAAAAGTAGGGACGGGCTTTCTGTGTCCGGCGTAGCCCATTGGGCGAAGTCGGAAGCCTGTCCCTTTCTTAGAAATTAAGATGGTACATGCTGAAGCACGTACCTACTTATCGCACCAGTTTCAGGCGGCCCCAATATGAGCGATCACTACTGTTCTTTTCGCCGCCATTCCACATGATCTGGCGGGTACGGCTGCCACCTTGTGGAGCGTCATCTATCGCCATGTCAAAGATAAGATCCATCCCTTCGACTGGCTTCACATCGAGCGCGGCCCACGGAATAGCCGCCTCCATGGTATAACCGCTGCCGTCGACCGACGGCACGTTGATCAGGCGGATCTCAGGCTGTTTTGCGGCGTTCACAATATGAGTGCTTCCCGGTTTGATATCCGTCCGGCCTGCAAGCAGCACCTGACGATCGCTGAACAGCAATGTTCCGGGCTGGTCCAGCTTTTCGCTGCCGATGAACAGCTCAACTCCGTCGCCGTTCCACAGTTTATCACCCTGAGCAGTGTTATTGAGAGGCGTCGGATCGGTGACATTGATTAGCAGATAGAGATTGTCAGTGTCCCAGGCTACCTTGAAGGATCCTTCAAGCCCCTTGCCGTCCTTGCCCTCGACCAGACGATCGTTTGTGACACGCTCCGGGGGGCGGCCCGGCCATCCATCGGCCATTCCGTCGATCTTAATGCTACCGGCAGGCACACTGCCAGCCTGCACCTGCTTGCGGGTCTTGCCTGCACCACCTGCAAAGCGAGGGTCTTCAAGGGTAAAGGGTTTCTTCCCGTTCAACAGAACGTCGTATAAGACCTCATGCGACTTCGCCATCTCACGCAGACAGGTGTCGTATGGACGGTCGCAGGTGTTGAATAGTCCGCTGTTGGCGCGTTCGCCGTTAAGCTTTGAGAACCAGCGTCCGGTCACCGCCTGGTCAATCAATGTGAACCATTCGACACCAACCACGAACCCGAGGGCAGCAGCCTGCTCGACGTATTGGCGGTAAGCCTCACCACGAGCCTGCTGCGACTTCATGTCCAAGCCGCCAGCCGCAACGTTGCTCTCGATACCGCTGGTGTAGTAGAACTCACTCCACATCTGCGGTTTACCACCAGTCCATTTATAGAGTCGCTCGATGAAGTTCTTGTCTACACCCCAGGTATAATAGTTGATGCTGATGACGTCCATATACTTGCCGGCGATGCGGCAGAGGGCCTCGTTGTTTGCGGTGCCTGGCTGCCAGCGGTTGGACACCATCAGATGGTTCTTGTCATATTTGCGGAAAGTCTCGGTGAGGAATTTAAAGTATGTGTCGAGGAACAGTTCGGTATATTCCTGCATGTCGGCGTAGGCGGCCTTGGTTGACACTGGCAGTCCCTTGTCGGCAAGAGCTGCGAAATCCGCAACCTGCAGGTTCCAGGCGGTGTTGAATTCGGCGATGGTCGGATACTTCTTCTGCAGCATTTCGACAAGTTTTTTCTTTGCCGCATGTTTCCCTGGCAACTGCGGAACGGCCCGCGGAATATCCTCGAATCCCTGCTCGTTTGCAAAGAAGAATCCGATGATCAGAGGATCGTCCGCCTGTTTGGGCAATTTTTCCGCCCAGATTTCCTCTGTCTTCTTACGCGTTTCCTCATCAAATGGATCAGCTACTCCGCGGATGCCGGGCAGTTCTGGATTGAACCCGACACCGGACATGCGCGGGATATGCTTGTCAACGAATGCCCGGGATGAACCTGAGAACGCGCCTATGGCATTAAATCCCACTGCGCGCACGCGGTCAATCAGACGCGCTATCTGCTGGTCCTTGGTTGTCTCCTTGCCATATTTGCGGATGACGTTTGCAGAATAGAATGAGAAAACCTGATCATGCCACCACTTGTCTGGGTGCCAGGCGTCGGCGAATTCTCCATCTAGCGGAGGAAGCCACTCGTAGATGTCGCGGCGGTCCTTGATGTATGTCGCCTCATCACCCGGATTATAGCTGAAAACGCAGATTCCAAGGTGGAACGTGACGTTGCCGTCAGGATTGATGAGCAGCCAGCGATCATTCTTCTTTTCAACCCGGAAGAATCCAGTCGAATTCAATCCGAGCTTTTCCTTGCTGCCGGGAAGTCCTCCCCATTTGTCAACTGGTATCGGCTTATAGCTGGCCCAGTATGCCGCTTCGTTTGCTACATCAGCCTTCAGGTCAGCCTCGTCCTTCACTTTGCCCGGAAAGTCCTTGCGTGTGGTCTGTCCAAAGCGGTCGACCTGAACTTTCACGGTCGTTGGAGCAGCAGTGGCAGCGGCGCCATGTGGTTTCTCGCTGACTACTATGCTGTGAACTTCCCATCCTGGATTGTAGGGGACAGTCACTTTCCAAGCGTATGCCTTGTTGCCCCATTCGCGAAGATCGGTCAGTTCCTGATAGGCGTAGTCGGGAAAACCTGTGACAGACAATATGTGTCCGGCCGCATCGATCAATGTAAAGCCTCCCGAGTTGCCCTGATAGAGGTGAGGTTTCGCCGGTTTCTCGACCGGGAAGGTTTGCGGCTGGCCTTTGCCGATGGTCCAGGTGCCGCCATCCGCTAACTGCGCACCAAATCCGATATCGAGCCTGAAGTTCTTGACCGCAGAGGCATTGCTGAATTTCATGTTGACTTTTCCGCCATCAACCACTTCAAGGTGGACTTTTATGTCTTTGGCGTAGGTGACATCTGCCTGTTTGCCGGAAACCTTCTTCTGCAAAGGTTTCAAATCACCAGGCTGAAGTACCGGATAACCAAGGTTGAATCCGCCCATTCCCTTGACCGTAACAGCTATGCCATTGTCGTTCAGGGAAACGTCGGCGGCGGATACGGCGTCCATAACAAGGAATAGCGCCACAGCAAAGATTGCCATAAGAACTTTGATTTTCATAATCTCCTTATATTATTTTGTCCATCTAACAGTTTTTCCGGAACGGCACCTTTATTGAAAAGTGTCAATCATGTTTGCGGCCTGTTTTTCCAGAATTCCTCCGGATCATCTTGGTCGAGATTTTCCCTTAGCACCCGAGCTGGCACACCGCCGGCGATACAGTTGGGAGGTACGGATTTGGTCACCACGGAACGGGCGGCGATAATGGAGTTTTCGCTGATGTTAACACCTTTCATAATGGTAACGTCGTGCCCGATCCAGCAGTTGTCGCCTATTTCAACCGGTGCAGAAACAAAATATCTTTTATCGTTCCAGTAGGTGTCGAAATACTCTATTTCTTCCGGCGAAAGCCCTATGTTGGAAGGATCATGAAATGGATTGTATTGACGTATACAGTAGCTGACCTGCGCCTTCCGTTCGCGTGGAGGAATCGGATGATCTTCATAATCACGAATGCTCAGGTTTTGAGCAGTCAGCACATAATTGCCGATGGAAACTCGGTTGCGACACAAGGTGTTGTTGTTATCTCCGATCAAAGAGCGGCTTCCAATGCTGATTTGCCCGCCATAACTTGCGCAAATATTCGATTTCCCCCAGAAGACGGATTCGTCTCCAATGGACAGAGATGAATCGGGATGGACACTCCCTATTGTCTGAAGACTTCTCATATAGACCCGCTTGCCAATATGGATGTTGGGACTGTCTGCATACATGTAATAAATCACTTGCATAAGACGCTCGCGGGTGAGTCCCCATCTACAACCCCAATCAACATAGTATTTTTTCAGCAGACTGTCAGGGATTTTGATTTTCATAACAAGACCTTTCACTTATAAAACGATGTTCCCGAAAACAGAGCTGCGAGAACAATCAACCTTAAAAATTAACCGGAGCAGCACTGCTGGAGGCAATGGCCTCGCTGAGGACAATAAATCCTGAGGTGAATCCAGAGTTGTACCAGTTTTTCCCTGTGCGCCCTTCTGCGTGACCATCCCATAGAGCAGCGTTGGCCTTCCGAAAATGACGCAGCCCCAAAGAAGCCCAGGCGTTTGTTGGTGTAACGTCGAAGTATTGTTTGGCTTCCCAATTGCTTACATCACAAATATATGTATAATTATTTGGCTGAGATATTTGATTTAGTGCTCGAAATTTCATATAGTCTCCTCCCCCATATGATATGTTGAAAGCCGGATAAGGGGCTTCAAATCTGGGGCCAGAACTGGCTGTTCCACTTTGTGTTCC
This sequence comes from Lentisphaerae bacterium GWF2_49_21, assembly GCA_001804805.1. Taxonomy (GTDB): domain Bacteria; phylum Verrucomicrobiota; class Lentisphaeria; order Victivallales; family GWF2-50-93; genus GWF2-50-93. The sequence goes on along the minus strand of MHBH01000073.1, from coordinate 151,384 downwards.
ATAGCCATAACAGCTTTTGTAGGGTTGGCCGCGAGGACAAGCTCGGGCATTGCTATTATCCATATATTTTTCTTGCGTCAACAAATACGAATAATCTCTCCATCCCCCTGCGAGCTTTCCTATAATTGGCACATACATGTCATTTTCGGAACCATATGAGTAGGCAGCTAAAACATTTTGTTTGAGATTGCTCAGACACACTACGCTTTTTGCCGTCAACTTGGCATTGTTCAGCGCCGGAAGCAACAATGCCGCCAGAATCGCGATGATGGCGATGACCACGAGCAACTCAATGAGCGTAAAATAACCTCTTTTCCCTCTCCCGTCTTTCGAACTTCGGATTGCAAGTTTCGAGTTTTTCATAAGCCTCCAGCCATTATCACTGTAAGTTACATTGCCTGCATACCTTCAGTTTATGCTTTTTATCCTCTTATGTCAATGGGGGATGATAAAATATTTACATTTATCGCCATGTAACTTACAGCGGCCTGCACTTTTTCCGCCTATGACGTGAGAACAGGAAATATTTAACTTTTATTTTTTAGCAGGCTTTATCACAATTTCACCGCTGACAGGTTCCGCCGAGTAGCGAATTGCTCCAGCTTCAACCTTTGCGCTTGTCTTGGATTTCCCCTGCTCCACCGAACATTCCTTCCAGTCAGCTGGAACTTTCGTGTGAAGTGTCAGCGGAAGATCATAAAGAGCCGCGTCCGTCTTACATGTGAGCTGGAGCTTGATTTGGGCGGCATCCTTCTGGACAACTTTCAGTTCAGCTCCCTTGCGTTCAGTAAGATATTTGTGATATGAAACCGGATCAGTCACCCAGACAAGATCCTTGTTCGCCTCAAGCTTGTCGAGGAGCGCAGTGAAGATGTCCATCGGGGTGACGAGCCAGTCTCCTCCTACCCCATGGAAGTCATGATGCCCCATCTCTCCCTTGGCAATCGCATTGTCCACCAGCTTCAGCACATCCTCCTTCGTCTTCGCATGGAAGGGATATCCGAAGAAGGAAGGCCTGTTGACGAGATTGTATTTTGCCAGCAGCTTTTCAAATTCCTCCTTGGTGATCTTCCATGGAACTCCTCCGGGCTGACCGAAGGAGATAAGGCGTGGAGTCTTGCGGTCGGGGAAACACTTGTTGATTTCGTCGTTGGCAAGCGCGATGTCCTTGTCCACCTCCTCAAGCGTCGGCGCGCCCTTGTGCGTGAAGGTGTGATTGCCATATTCCATCCCCATCTTCGGAATTTCCTTCTCCCAGTCGTTCTGTTTGTTCTTGAACGGACCGTTACCGGCATTGATGTAGAACGTTCCGACCATTCCCCTCTTCTTAAGTTCAGGAATTGCATTGGTCACATGAGTCACGCAGCTGTCGTCGAATTCCAGCATGAACACGGCCTTCTTCCCATCCTTCCATTTGAGTATCTCGGCATCTGACATGTTCGCCTCCTTCTTTTCCTGGGCGCCTGACATCAGAGCCACTGCGGCCAGTGCGACAATAATAGCTTTTTTCATGAACTCTCCTTTGTTATTATTCCGTTGGTAGTAGCGCAATTTATTGCGCGTTCTATAAGGTAGGGACGGGCTTTAGCCTGTCCCCTTCTTACTGATTAAGATGGTACATGCTGAAGCACGTACCTACTTAACGGCGTATAAATACGCCTACTACAAACATTATTCGTTGCTCAGGAATTTCTCCCCTGAAATTCCCTTCTGGTAGATCTCGACCTGCTCCGGAAGCCTCTCGATATTGACATCCTTCCCCCAGTAGAAATAAGTCATCGCCTTGATGTTCGGATATTTCTTCGGGAACAGGTTCAATGTCATTTCCATGTGCTTTGCATCACCCGGATAAGGCTTTGGCACATACCACTGTCCGCGGTTGGGTTCCGTGCCCCACTCGGCGAGAACGATTGGCTTGCTCGGATAAGTCTTTACAAGATTGTCCATGTACATGTGGTTGACGTCATTGTAGAAGCTCGGTCCGATCCAGTCGACATATTCGTCACCCGGATAATACGCCTTGAAACTGTTCTGGGCGTTGAGTTCCTTGTAGGGACGGCCAGTCATCTGCGGACACCATACGAATGCGACATTCGTCACCCCTTCATCCTTGAATATTCCATGTATCTTGCGCCATATCTTTATATATTTCTCGGCAGTCCAGTCTGTCTTCTCCTTCTTGTATAGCTCCGAATAGAAGAACCAATCACCATTCATCTCATGGTTGAAGCTGACCATCATCGGTTTCGCATATTTTTTGCAGTATCCTGCCATGTTCTTGAAATACTGGTCGTGTTTTCCGGCGAGGATCTCATCGGCGCTTAGGAAAGGACACCCCGGCTTCCAGTCGCCCGTATAGACCTTCATGAATGGAATGACATTCGGAATCTCGTCGATGATCTTAAGTCTTTGTTCAAATGAATCGTCCGGCTGTTTCACGCTGTTCGACCAGATACAGTCGAATGTGCCGATCATCGACGGCTTCTTCCCGGCAACCTTCACATATTGGTCGTATATCTTCGTGAAGCCATCCTTCTTATCTGTCCATATCAGGACGCCGTGGTATATCTTGTCCTTCAGCTCGCATTTGGCCAGCGGCCTGTCAGGCATGGGATTGACGACATCGCTTTTCTCTGCCTGTTTCAATTTATTTACGTCAGCATCATCGCCGTGGTCGAATGGCTTGGGCGCATCAGCCGCCGCCGCAAACACCGAAGCCGCCAGGCATAATCCGAAAATCATCGCGCTTTTCATATCTTCTCCCCTTTTTGTATAAATGGAGCGCCGGCATCCTGCCGGCAATTATTATTATGCCACCAAGATGGTGGCGCTCCTCTATTTATCCCTTTTTCACTGGAATAGTAGTTCTCCTTCCAATGAACTTGATCCATTTCTCGACTTTCTCATTCTCCGTGAAACTGTCGCTGTCATGCGGTTGCTTCTTGCCGATTCTTCCGCTCTTCGATTTTCCCATCGGATGATACGGCATGACATTGATCTCGATTATATTCTTGAGTTTCCCTGCGAGTTTAGCAATTTCTTCAAGGTGAGATTTCCTGTCGTTCAATCCCGGTATGATCGGACAGCGCAGGATTATCTTCGAACCTTTCCTGTCCAGTTCGAAAAGATTCTCCAGGATCTGCTTGTTATCCACCCCGGTGTATTTCAGATGCCTCTCTGGATCGCTTTCCTTGAAGTCAAAGAGGAAAATATCAACGTTCTTCCTGATCTTCAGATATCTTTCCTTAGGTGCAAATCCGCTGGTCTCAATGCAGTTGTGGAATCCTTTCTTCTTCGACTGCTTAAGAAGTTCTGCGGCGAATTCATACTGCATCATAGGCTCACCGCCGGAAAGCGTCATGCCTCCTCCGGATTCAACATAGAAGTCATGGTCCTTTTCGACTTCCGCAAGAACATCCTCAACTCCCATGGGATTTCCTTTTATCTCAAGCGCAGAGTTTGAACACGCTGAAACACAGCATCCGCATCTGGCGCATAGGACACGGTTTATATCGTGGTTGCTCACGCTCAGGCTGTGGCATTTGTTCGGACACGCTTTGACGCATGATCCGCAGAGGGTGCACTTCTCGCGGAGAAAATAGAGCTCAGGATATGACGACTGTGATTCGGGATTGTGACACCAATGGCAGTGCAGCGGACAGCCCTTCAAAAAGACAGTCGTCCGCAGCCCCGGCCCATCGTGCAGGGAGCATCTTTCGATTGCGAATATTAATCCTTGCTTTCCCATAAATGTAACACAGGCATCTTGCCTGTGATCTAATTACAGCCGAGACGGCTGTACCACTTTCTTTTATTCTTTCAATGTGGAACAGGCGTCCCGCCTGTGGTCTTCTCTTGTTTAAAATATCTCCACTTGGACATTCGAAATTCCTTGTTGGATATTGGATATTCAATTCAATGAACAGGCAAGATGCCTGTTCTACATTCTCAATACAGCGTCCTTCTTAAGATCTCCTCCTGTATCATCGGCTCCAGATCGATGAATCGTGCCGACCATCCGCCGAGGCGGACCATCACATGCGAATACTTCTCCGGTTCCTTCAGCGCGGCCTGGAGATCATTCTTGTTGACAACGGTTACATTCGCCTGCATTCCACCCTTCTTGAAATAGACCTTGAAGAGCATTTCCATTTTGGCTCGTTCATTGGTGAAGAATTCCCGAGACAGCTTGATGTTCGTAGTAGCCCCGCCGTGTGCAGGATCCACTTTCGATATGGAATTGAACATCGCCGTCAGTCCTCTCTTGTCGAATCCGGCCGTCGGAGCCATTCCTATTGCAAACGGTTCACCTTTTTTGCGCCCGTCGGCAGTTGCTCCACAGTCCTTGCCCATCCCATATCCGCCTGGATTTACGCTGCTGACAACGAGGAAGTCAAGACCCTCTTTTTTTCCTGCGAGTTTCGCAGATTTGTGGATGTATTTCCACATGTCAGTCATCATTCCGTCGGCATCCTTGTCATCATTGCCGAACTTCGGAGCCTCAAGGAGCATCTTCCTGACATCTTCCCGCCCTTTAAAATTATTATCGAGGATCTTTACGAGTTCAGAAATGGAAATCTTCTTTTCCTGATATACGATTTTTTTAATGGCAGTAAGTGAATCTGACGAATTAGTGTATCCATGCCCCATCTCGCATCCTCCCAGATACCGGATGCCTCCGTCGAACATGGCCCTGCCGCGTTCAAGGCAGTCGTCGCTCAGGAGACTCGCGAAGAGGAAAGCGTTCTGTTTTGGATGTCCATCGCATATCCCCTTGTAGATACGCGCGGAGATGTCCATCGCATAATCTATCTGTTTCTTGTAGGCTTCATAAAGCTTGTTGAAAGAATCAAATTTCTCAACTGTTCCTGTGCGCGGACCAATATTCCGTCTTTCACAGTAGAATCCATCGTGAAGCGCAGCAAGGAACGATTTTGGAACGCTCCACGCGCTGTCAAGCAGGCTCGGACTGCACCAGGCAAGCATGTATTCCCCACATCCGAGCGGATGGTAGCGCACAGCCTCTTCCAGGGAAACCCCAAGGCTTTTCGATGCACCGGTAACGTTGGTGTCGTCGTTGTAGAACATCGGGAAGACACCGTTTTCCCCGACAACGTCCAAAGCCTTGGTAAACAGCTTCGGATCCTGTCCCTCATAGAATCTGAAGGTGAGCTGGGGCTTGACTTTTTTAAATCGCCTTGTCGCTTCAAGTCCGGCCATTGCGAACCTGTCGGCGTTCTTTTCGTTCCTCCTGCCTTTTCCGCCGAGGACCACGCGGCTCACCGCAGGTTCTCCGTTCTCATCGATCACATTCCAAAGCGCGAGTATGGTTTCCATCGCCTCTTCCTCGGTAATCACTCCCTTCTCTATGTCGTTTGCATAAAAATCACCAAGGAATATGTCTAATCTTCCGGGCTCGATATGCTTTCCGCTTCCCATTATGAGATAGAGCCAGAGCAGTTGGACAGCTTCGCGGAAAGATTGCGGAGCTCTTATGGTTATCGCTTCAAGAATCCTGGCGGTCTCCTCAAGCCTCTTCCTGTCCTTTGCGGATTTCGCATTTTCTGCTAATGCTTCGGCCTGTTTCCGGTAATGGTGGCAGGTGTCCTTGAAGACATCGAGCATTATGAGGAGCCCGTCGAGGAATTTTCCATCTCCTCCCATTTTCTTGATCTTCTTTTTTCTTGCCTTTATGTCATCGATTAATCCGGGAACTCCTCGCTTGAGAAGACGGTTGAAATCCATGGACATGCAGAATCCTGTACTTGCTCCTCCAAGGAAGCTATTCTTCACTTCGTCGTCCCAGATTTTCCTTATCTTAGATTGTGTGCATTCCTCCTCCCAAAAATCAAGAACTTTCTCGAGGACTTTCCTCTCAGCATCGTTCTTCGCGCAGGTCTTGGCTGCCGAAAAATTGACGCAGTATCCGCCCTGTTTTCCAGCAGACTCAATCCCTTTGCGCCATTCAGGGTACCAATGCCACCATATCGTCCCGAAATAGACGATGATGTCTTCCGGCCTACGACCGGCAAGAGTATCTTCAGGACGCAGATCCCTTAGGATCGCAGGATACTGCGTCTTCAAACACACCGCCTCGCGGATCGCGATGTGATCGTCAATGTGCTTCTTGTAAGTCTCCGTGAACTCCACCGCCTGCGCCACCATCGGGCTCAGAACCGGTTTCTTCGTTCCTCTCTTTTTCATTTTTTCTTTCTTTTTCCCTCTTTTTATTTCCATAATAATCCCTATTTGACGTCTCCACCACCCTTCATTTTTTCCTTCCTGTCCCTCATGTAGATGCGCAGGTACTGCCATTCATACGAATAAGGGAACCATGTCGCATCTATGTTCGATTCCATGCTCAATCCCGGCGGCATGCAGTTCTTCACCTTCTGGTTCCCATGCGTCCCTTCAAGATAATACTGCCAGTTGTCTTTGAACGTCTCCTTCCCGTAGGTTCCGAAGTTGGGGACGAACTGTACGCCGGGCTTTCCAGGACTGCTTGCATAAGTCGACCAATATCCGTCGCTGCAGAGGAGCCCCCCAAAGATCGTCCACTGTTTCAGATCCGAACCCGGAGGCGTCTGCGTGGTCCAAGTCTTGGAACTTATCTTACCGACGGCGCCTTTGCCTTTTGCCCAGTCGGAATGATATACTGCATTTCCTGCGGCCTTGAAGTTGTTGTTGCCCGGACCATTGTCATATCCGAAACCTTCAAACCAGTCCATTTCACCTGTATAGGGAACGTCGTTGCTCCAGAACGCCAGCCAGAAGAAGCGCATGTCGTCAGGATGGTTCGGATTGGGCACCATCCGGAACTTCACCTCGGCATATACGTCCTGCCCGGAGACGGTCGGATTCGGCCATTTGAACTTGGTACGCAGATATCCGTAGCTGAAATGCCCCTGCTTCATCTCTCCGTCAAGGCTACGTACCCAGCAACGTACAGCATTGTCGACGATCTCATGATTCGGCGCCTCGTGCGTATATACGTTCATCTTGTATGGATTGTCCCCTATCTCCACGGCTTCCGGCGGAATCCATGTCTTCGCCCAGTATTGTCCGCTGCAGTCCGGCGATCCAAATGGATTATAGCAGTGCATATTCTGAACAAGCTGTTTGCGGTCAGTGATGGTAGGATCGTCCAGCGTGCCTTTCTTATCTGCTCCGAAAGTATAGTTCGCGACCAGGATCCAGTCGCCTCCGCCGTCATTGCTGAGTCTCGGATCCGGCCCGATAGCAGGTGCTGCAAGGGTTCCACCACCGACTGTCACGCTTTCGCCGACAGTTACTTTCCGGCTGGCGACGGCCTCGGCACCATTGGCGTCCACAACTTTAAGGTTGATGGCATATGTTCCGGCCTTCCCAGGTCTAAACTCACAGGAGGTTCCTTTTCCTTCGGCATAGTCCTTCCCATCGCCACCAACATCCCACATATATTTTATAATTTCCCCTTCGGCAGCATAGCTTGACGATGCGTCCAGAGTGAATTTCGTCGCCACAAGTCCGCTTGCGGGAACAATACTGAATCTCGCAACAGGATTTTTTGGAACTGCTGCAGGCGGTTTTTCATTTTTGGCCACCGGATCTCCAGGAACAGGATCGGCCACAGCCGATTCCTCCGCAGAAATGCCGGCGGAAATGACAGAAATCAGCGCAGATGAAATTATAAATGCGACAATGTTCTTCATTTTTCCTTATCTTCCTGATGGCATCTTCAAGCCACAGCTTAGAAATTATTTTATCCCGAGCTTTTCAAAAACAGGTTTTATCATTTCAGTCCATTTTTCATACCCCGGTACTGCGAGATGAAGCTTGTCTTCACCGAAAAATTCAGGCTTAGGCGTCCCGTCCTCATTCGCCATCACTGCATAAAGATCGCATATCGCCACATTCTTCCTTCCTTCTGCATACTTTAGGATCTTTGCGTTCAGGGACTGCCGTTCGGAAAGCTTCACAGGCGCCTTTGGATTTGCGCTCGGGGGAGTCGTACACAGGACTACCGGCAATGCAGGATTTTTCTTTTCAATCATTGAAAGGATATCTGATAGGTTGGAAGCGTAGTCATCTGTCTTTTCCATTGCCGTAAGATCATTAGTTCCAACCGTGATGACTATCGCCTTGGGATTGAGATCAAGTACGTCCTCCTGGAAACGGAAGAGGACTCCGCGGCTGACATCCCCTCCTATGCCGCGGTTTGCCACTTTCAGCCCTGGAAACGCCTTGGCAAGATCTTTCCAGCCGCCGGTCAGCGAATCTCCGACAAAAACCACGGATCCCTGGTCCTTCTCGCGCTGCGTCCAGAACCATTTGCGGTTGTCGTCCATCCATCCGAACTTCCTTATGACGCCTTTGCCCGGCCAGTCGGAGTCCTTCGCCGGATATGGCGTCGGCCCGTTCTGCGCTTCCGCAGTGAAAAAGATTCCTGCATAGATAAAAGACGAAAAGAGCAGACCGTTGACTAAGTTTTTATTAAGCCAGTTTCTCATTCATTTCTCCTGTTTTTATGTATGTTGGGCTTTAGCCCGGCATTTGATAGGCGGGTTAAAACGCCGCCTTACTTATAGAATGCATTTTTTTCAGCAGCCGACATATTGTAATAGGATAAATATCTTACCGCCTCCGCATGTCCGTCTCCAAAGACAAAATTCGCACCTCCAGGATGTGTAACAAACGGGACAGGGCCTCCGGCCCCGGTCACTTTATAGTATTCGTTGTACCACATCCACGGCAGCTTCATGCCGTCCCAGAGGGGGTTGCTGTCCCAGTAGTCGAACATCATAGCCGACTGTATTGCGATCTCCTTCGGACTTGCACTTGGGCGGTAACGCAGGGCTCCATCGGCGAACCAGAATTTCTTCTCGGTCAGTTTTGATATGTGCGGATATGGCCAGTGTGTCACCGCGTTTGGTGAACCCACGGCTCCGAGCCTTGCATTCAGACTATAATGGCAGCCTTTGCCGCCGGTCAAAGTTTTCCCGATTGCCGTGCTGGTCTGGGGGCAGTGCATGACAGTGTCGTCGGTCTTGCCTGAAATCGTCAGGGAGCATTTGGATGTATCGCTCCAGCCGGAACTGCCATCATCGTATCCTTCAAAGGAGCATGGCCATTTCTGTCCGTTATATGGAAGATATCCATCATAGTCGGCACCATATGAGAGACCCCAGACTCCAAGCTGTTTGATGTTGCTCAAGCACGCAATGCTTCGTGCGACCAGTTTCGCGCGGCCGAGGGCGGGAAGAAGCAGCGCACAGAGAATTGCGATGATCGCAATGACGACCAGGAGCTCGATAAGGGTGAATGCATTGCCAATTGCCGACCTGTCCCTCGAAGCTCCTCGGGCGAAGTGGGATTGCCGATTTCCGATTTTAAATTTCAAATTTTCCATGTAGCCCTCTACTTCTTCACCGCTGCAGTGGATTCACGTTTCACAAGACTGGGTTTAAGATGAACACGGCATTGCGGGGCATTTGAAGGCCTTCTCCCGTTTTTCAATGAGACGATAAGTTCCCTTGCGGAAAAGCGTCCAATCTCCGACTTCGCCACATTCACAGTCGTAAGCGTAGGGGTAACCAGGCTTGAAGTCTCCATGTCGTCGAATCCGACAATGCTCAGATCTTCAGGAATCCTGACTCCATTCTTGAACGCCGCCCGGAGCAATCCCAGCGCACAATAGTCGTTCGTACAGAGAAAGGCGGTGGGCAGATCCCGGCGCTTGAAGAACTTCATGCCCCATTCGGCTGCATCAGTTATGTGGTTCGTTCCCCTGTATACCCATTCCTCCTTCACCTTCAGCCCCTTTTCCGCCATCTTATATACGAATGAAAGATGTCTCTCCCGGTAGGCCGGAACACTGTCGTCTCCAATCATGAACCCTATCTTCCTGTGTCCGAGGGAATAGACATGCTCAAAAGCCTGCGATATGCCTTCCAGATTGTCGGTGGTGACTTCCACGGCGCCGTTGCCGGCCATCATGTCCACGAGAATGACAGGCAGCTTGAAGTTCTTCAGGAATTCTGCAAGTCCGTCAGGCTGTTCTCCTGCAAGAAGAAGACCTGATATTTTGTCGTCGTAGAGCGACTGGATGAGTTCCGCGCTGTTCAGAGCGTCCTTCCGGATGCAGTGCATTATGGTCTTGAATCCGAATTTCCTCGCCTCGTCGATAGCACCGTCGCTGATCGGCCTGTAGAAGGAGCTTCCTGACACGAACTCCTCCGGGGGTATGTGTTTGAATTCCTGCACTTCGATTTTACTTTCGTCGACATGCAGGCGTTCTCCTCCGTGGCTGAAGCAGAAAAGCAGTTCAAAGGTGCCACCTGAATTTCCAAAGGAGTCAGGGGATTTCCTTCTTGTTCTTGCATTGCCGCTTCCGCGGGGCACATAGTTCGCGTCCCTGATGGCCTTCAGGACTGAGGTCCTGGTGGCTTCGCTGATCTGGTCGGTGTTGTTCATTACGCGGGACACTGTCGCGGTGGAAACGCCAGCCATCTTCGCGATGTCATATATGCTTTTCTTCATAGGCATCCCATTTTTATTACTGTAAGTTACAGCTATTATATTCTTTCATCCTCCTTTGTCAATTGGCCTATTGAAGTATTTCCTCATTTTCCTTATGTAACTTACATTTCTATGTAGAAGTCTTCTCGTTTAGGCTGGATTGTCTTTATGTCAGGCTCTTCGGCCTGACTTTCGGAGTGCGGCGTGTACGCGCCGCTTTTTTATAATCAATAATTTCGTGGATATTCTAACAATACTTGTTTCTCATTCCTTCTTCCATTCCTCGGTGGATTCAGATTCCTCATTCAATCCCATTGATAGAAAAGGCATCATGTCGGGACGCGGTTCAAAGTACCATTTCTTATCCTTGTCCTGCATCACATGATATCTGGCCCTGAATGGCTTTTCTCCACCTTGATCCACCAGGATATCAACAAACATGTTTCCAGTGAATTCAAACAAGGCATATGCCATCGATCCCGGGCCATTCTTTGTGAAATTCCTCGCTTTGAAAACTTTTACGATCTTCATCTTGGGGAATTTGGGATCTTTTGCGTTCTGCTTGTTCTTCTCGACCATAACTTCTTTAAAATCTTCATATTTCTTAAGAGCTTCAGCGCCCTTCTCGTTATTCTTATCTCCGTATAAGAAAGTAGGGGCCAGTGTCGACAGCCATAATTCATGATCTGAATTTATATAAGATCTTACGGCATCGCAGGCAACCCCTTCAGGCGTGCCTTGCCCTGCTGGAAATCCGTCAGCTGCGATTTTATTGGTTGACTCGGAATAGGCAAGAAAACAAGACACAAAAGCAATCAGGCAGATTATTCTTTTCATGGCTTATCCTTTCTCATAATAAAATCATTTGATATCGGAACAATCAATTATTTCTTGAGATTCGACAACAGCAGATCCACGCCTTTCTTGATCATGTCCGGATCATCCTTGGTGTAGACACCGACGCAGGCGGTGTCGTTCTTGCGCATGCATTTGGCGGCGAACTGGAATGCCTCCTTCGGATCGTTCCTTCCGGCACCCATGATCTTGTAATGGATGACCGGCTTTGAAAGGGTCTTTATCAGCTTGGTCATGATGTCGCGGTCCTTGTTGTCGAATACCTCCTCCGAACCGTGGACATGTCCTGCATTGTTGCTGCGGTTGGATGCATCATAGTAGCAGCACATGTAATAGTCGACATCCAAGTTCTTCTCCGCCCATTCGAAAACCTTGGGGTTGTGTCCGGCAATTCCGGCAAGCATACCTTTCTTGCGGATCAGGTCGATAGCCGGCTGGACCTCGTCAGTCTTTTTCTGGGCGAGTAGATAGTCCATCACACCACCATGGATCTGGCAGGCCTTCGCACCGCCGGAAGCGGCATTGTTGATGCTTGTCGCGTGAGTGGCAAATTCCGAGCAGGTCTGACCGAACCACTGGATCTTCCCTCCCTGGTCCCAGTATTCGAGAAGTACCCTCATGACGAAGTTGTCCGTACGCCCGATCATTGTGTTGATACCTAGTGCTTCAGCCTCATGGAGAGTCTGCTTGATCTTTTCCATGGTGTAATAGCGTTTCATCTCAAGATCCTTCTCCAGACTCCAATGCGAAAATCCGCTGAACTGGTTAGTTCCGAGAATGTACCTGCTCACTTTTAGCTTCCCCATCTGTGCATATTCCATAAAAAACCTCCATTTATATTTTTAAACTCGTTTAAAAATATGCTTCGTCAGGAACTTGTCAAATTCGTTCGCGAATGACTGGACGTTCCGCCTGCTGAATGCCGATGGTCCGCCGGTGATCTCTCCCTCCTGGCGGAGTTCCTTCATCAGATCCCGCATTGCCAGCCGGTGCTTCACATTTGATTTTGTATAGAGTTCCCCTCGCGGATCAATCGCAAACGCACCCTTGTCTATCACACGTGAGGCAAGCGGTATGTCGGCGGTAATCACCAGATCTCCATCTTGGACCAACTCGACGATTTTGTCGTCCGCCACATCTGGTCCCTCCCCCACCATGATCCTAGATATTAGTTCGGAATGGGGATGCTTCACACGCTTGTTGGAAACCAGGATCATTGGTATGCGGACACGTTCCACCGCCCGGAATACAATTTCCTGGATGTCTTTCGGAAAAGCGTCGGCATCTACGAGTATCTGCATTTATCTCCTTGTCTCCTTCTGCATTATGGATAGATCCTGCCTCAAATTCCAACCGTTATGCTTCCAGAAAGATCTTCCGCTGGCATTGCTTTTGAACAGGAAAATGTTGCATTTCGGGATATTCTGACGGGCCAGTCCTTTCAGGCAGCATTCGACCAATTCCTTTCCAATGCCAAGTTTACGATACGAGGCTACCATTGCAAGATGATGCAGGTAGCCACGCCTGCCGTCGTGTCCGGAAAGCACTGTCCCGACGATCTTCTTCCCATCGCAGGCGACAAAGCTCAGTCCTGGATTTCTCTTGAGATAGTCCTTTATCCCCTTTTTCGAATCACAGTCTTTATCTAGTCCGATTCCGGGCATGTTCTTCCAGAGTACGAATACTCCGGAATAGTCGCTGATGATCATTTTGCGGATCTTTATTTGTCCTGCCTTCTTCATATTCATATGATTCGTCATCGTCTTTAAATTTTGAGCGTTTTTTAAGAGAATCCACAAGGAATCAATTATCAAGACAATCTCAAGACTTACCGGGGTATTTAATGTTGAACAGCTCAGTTATTTGAGGCTAAAGTACCCCAAACAAGAAGATTTTGAATAAAATTAGCGAATGATACTTGAAATGGATATATGATATTGTATAATAGTATATGATAGTATTTGATAATTTATCTAAAAGAGGGGTGTCAAAATGGAAAAAGGTACCAATATTGAGGCGGAATCTGCCGGAAAAACAGACATAAAAAAGGTCGGATTTAAATGGAAACTGTCATTTGCTGTCATCCTTGTCCTTCTCTGTCTCTGGTGTGCCTACAGGACGTTCATATGCCAGGACATGCAGCAGACGATAGTCTACCTCGATACAGAAATGTCCCCCGATTCTGATTCGGCTGTCAGGATTGTTGTAAGGGACAGGAAAACTGGCAATGCGCTTGAAAACGCAGAAGTGCGGATTTCGCTGACAAGGAAAAATGATGAGACGGAACTGGGGAAATTCAAAACTGATGCCAGGGGATCCGTCGATGGAAGAATCCGGATCCCGGCCATCAAGCCCGGAGATTATGAACTTGTCGTCGAAACAAGCTCCTGGCTCGGATATGACAGAGTTGCAAACAAAGTACATATGGGTGCTCCAGCCAGGATATTCCTGAGCAGCGACAAGCCGATATACCAACCTGGACAGGTGATCCTGTTCAAGTCGTTGATCTGCAACAGCCAGAATCTGAAGCCTCTGCCCGGTGAAAAGATTACGTTTGAAATATCAGATCCGAAGGGGAACAAGGTCTACAGGAAGGAATTAAACAGTTCAAAGTTCGGTATCACCGCCGGGGAGTTCGAGCTTGCCTCCCTTGTCAACACTGGACGTTACAAGCTGAAGGCCGAGTGCAATGGTTCCACGTCGGAAAAAACAGTCGAGGTCAAACACTATGTCCTTCCAAAATTTAAAATTACCGCCAGTTCCGACAAGAATTATTACCGGCCGGGTGAAAAGGTCAATTGCGACATCGAAGCGGTGTATTTCTTCGGAAAGCCTGCAGGAGGTGCGCAGGTAGCAGCAATAGCACGGACTCTCCAGGAAAAACCAGTTGATATAGGAAAAGCCAAGGGCATGACCGATTCCTCCGGCCGCCTTTCCTTCCAGATTCAATTGCCCGGAAATTTCACCGGAATGCCTGTCAAACAGGGAAATGCATTCCTTGAACTTGAGATCTCCGTTACGGACACCGCCTCACATACTGAAAAAAGGACCCTGTCCCTGACAGTCAGTGAAAACGAGATCGAAGTCATCGCATTTCCGGAAGGCGGAACCCTTGTCAAGGGACTTGAAAACCAGGTCTATGTCGCAACAGCCTATCCTGACGGTTCGCCTGCCGACTGCGAACTTCGCATCAATGGGAATAGATTCAAGACCGGTGAAAACGGATTTGCTGTAATAAAGCTGACTCCAAAAAATGAAGATTCAGGCTTTGAGATCATCGCCTCCGACAAAAAAGGGCTCCGGGGAAAACTGTCTCTTGCAGCGCCTGGCTTCATGTCGCCATCGTTCATATTCCGTCCGGACAAGGCATCATACCGCGTAGGGGAGACTGCCAGGCTGTCCATACTCGCGGAACCGACGGTGAGGGAGGTATTCATCGACGTTGTAAAGAACGGGCAGACTCTGCTGACACGTTCGGTCGAGATCAGGAACGGCCGCGGGGAACAGTTAATCCCTGTATCCGCCGACTTCAGCGGACTGCTCCAGGTCGACGCATATGTCATTGGTTTAAAAGGCGAAGACCGCGGACTGAGCCGCATGCTCTATGTGAACGCTGCATCCGGACTTCGCATCAGCGCAGTACCGGACAGCAAGATCTATACGCCCGGAGGAACTGCGAAGATCCAGGTGGAGGTCACTGATCCGGACGGAAAGGCCGTCCAGGCTGCGCTGGGCGCTGCCGCAGTTGATGAAAGCGTATTCCATGTGGAGGACGGGGAGCCGGGTTTCCTGAAACAGATCTTCGAGCTCAACAAAAGCCTCCTTGAACCGAGATACCAGATAAAGATTTTCGCATCTCCTCTGAAACTGCTTTCAAATCCAAAAGCAGACCAGGACATGGCAAGCACCTGCCTGCTTATGGCTGCCTCCAGCCAGAACAACAATATAAATGGAACTCTCGAGAAGCTGGTCGAGCAGGGATATATCTCAGAAGATTTCATAAAAAGAAGCAAGGATTTGAAAAACAGCTTGACCGCAGATCCAAGAACTTTCATATCGGATCCGGACCAGCTCAGGATGCTGGAGATCCTCGAGGGGAAAAACAGCAAATACAAGATCAATACCGCTCCGATAAAGGAGGTTCTCGAGAAGAAACGCAAGGACGCTCTCATGAATATCCTCGGTGTATGCCTGGCCGTTTCTCCGTTCCTGGTATTTGTAGGTATTGCAATCTACAATTCTAAAAAGATGAAAAGAAAGGCAATAGGACCAAGTCATGGCAGGATAATTTCAGAGGAGGCAAGGCTTCTGATTGATCTCTATGAAAAGCTCAAATGGAATCTTACAATCCAATTTATCCTGTGCATGCTTTCCTACCCGTTCCTTGGGATTGCCCTGTCCCAGATAAATCTTGACGGCAAATTGATCATAGTCGTAATTTCAGCCTTCAATGCTTTTGTCCTGGCAGCTTTGTCGATTCCAATCATCAACATTGTCTCCGCCTTGAAAATCGAAGCAAGGTTCATGGACTGCCGCAATGAACTCATAACCTGCGCAATCGCATATATCATCCAGTTCGCCGTCTTCCAGATCCTCCTGGTACTGATAGTCCTTGAAATCCTTCCGGCAAACAACTTTTATTTCAGCTTTTTCCTGTTAATAGGCTCTTTTGTCGCACCGTTAATCGTCATGTCCTTCATAGACAAAGGCAAGTCTGAACTGTCCACAATGCTTGGATTTCCGGCAAAAGAGGAAACGAGCGGAGTCAGTTTATTGCTGCAAGTGCTCGTCGTCATAGCAGTATTGGCAATACTTGCCGGGATGATGCTTCCTGCGTTGAGCCAGGCCAGGGAAAAGTCGAGGAGGATAAGCCTGTCCAGCGATCTCAAGCAGATCGGACTCGCAATGAACATGGCCGAACAGGAAGGCATGAAGTTCCCGTCGGACAAGACAGGTTCCTCCGGAGCTCCGGCAAGGGTGAGGAGTTGGTTCCCCGAAACGCTTTTCTGGAATCCGGAGATCATCACGGATGCCAGGGGAAGGGCTGAAATAGAAATGCCTCTCGCAGATTCAATAACGACCTGGCGTGTGGATTTCGATGCGATAGGATCCGATGGAAAACTCGGAGGAGCCGGAATTCCCATAAAAGTCTTCCAGGACTTCTTCGCGGATCTTGATCTGCCGGTCAGCCTTGCTCTCGGCGATCGCATATCTACACCTGTCGTTTGCTACAACTATCTGGACTCCCCGCAGACAATCCGTCTTGAGCTGGAAGCCGCGGACTGGTTTGAAGCCGCAGATGATGCCGGACTCACTCGGACAGTCGTCCTCCAGCCCAACGAAGTCAAGGCGGTCGGATTTCCGATAAAGGTCATGAAGATCGGCAATAGGAAACTTCTTCTACGCGCCATCGGGCAGAAGGAGTCCGACGCAATAGAAAGGGAGATCAGGATACTTCCAACAGGGCGCAGGATCGAGGAGGCAAGCAACGACGTGCTGCGCGGCAATTCCTCATTCAGCCTGCAGATCCCCGAAAACATAATCCAGGGATCCGAGGGACTTGTCCTGAAGCTCTATCCGAGCCGTTTCAGCGAAGTTGTCGAGGGGATGAATTCAATATTTAGGATGCCATACGGCTGTTTTGAACAGACTTCATCGGTCACATACCCGAACGTACTCGCCCTCCGCTACATGAAGGAAAGCAAGCGGATCTCTCCTGAGACCGAGATGAAGGCCAGGAAATTCATAGACACCGGCTATCAGCGTCTGCTCACCTTCGAAGTCAGCGGCGGCGGATTCGACTGGTATGGGCACGCCCCCGCAAACATCAGCCTTTCGGCGTATGCGATCCTGGAGTTCAACGACATGGCGCAGGTCCGTTACGTTGATCCTTTGATCATCAAACGTACAAAGGACTGGTTGTACAGCAAACAGAAGAGCGACGGCTCATGGAATGAGGAAAGACCTGCATATACCTGGGGGAATATCCAATCCATCACCGCATATATCGCCTGGGCGCTGGCGGAATCCGGAGAAAGATCATCCCAGCTCGAAAAGGCGCTTGAATATCTCAGGGCTGAAAAAGGAAGGACCAACAATTATGGCAAGGCATTGATCGCGAATGCGCTTCTCGCCTGCAATGCGAACGATCCTGCAGGCAGGATTTATGCTGAAGAACTTGCGAATTCCGCAGTGCCGGCCGGAAAAGGCATCTGCTGGAACTCATCAGGCCGCAGCATGACATATTCCCGCGGAAGCGGGTATGATGTTGAAACCACGGCGCTGACCACCCTCGCGCTCATCAAGGACGGACGTTTCCCAACGAAGGTCGCGGACGCGCTCAGGTGGATCTCGGCGCAGAAATGTTCCGGAGGAGGATGGGATTCGACACAGGCGACGATCCTGGCATTGCGGGCACTGCTCGACGGCAGTGGAAGCGCAAGGAACAATTATGCAGCGGCAGTAACCGTAAAGGTAAATGGACTCGATGTGAAAAAGCTGGATATAACAAAGGAGAACAATGATGTTATGCGCCTCCTTGATCTGGGCAAATATCTTCGCCAGGGCGCAAACCAGGTGGAACTGCAGCAGGAACCGGAAGGAGATCTTGCCTATCAGATTGCAGGTTCCTACTGGATGCCGGATGATTTGAAACAGTCCCCTTCCGCCATGAAACAGGAGATGTCCATCAATGTGGATTTCGACAGGCGCGATCTGGCGGTCAACGACACGCTCGAGGCGAAGGTCTCCGTATGCAACAATACGGATAAACAGATCATGATGGTGATTGTCGATCTCGGTATTCCTGCCGGATTCAGCGTAGAGAAAGATTCCTTTGAAAAGCTCCTGGAACTGGGAATGATCGCAAAATATGAGATCACTGGCAGCCAGATCATCATCTATTTCCGCGAGCTTCAGCCGCAGTCTCCCTTGCGTTTCTCATATTTCCTGAAGGCTAAATATCCTTTGAAGGTCAAAGCTCCTTCCGCAAAGATCTATGAATATTACAACCAGGCCAATCACGCGAACTCGGAAAGCACGACCATCACGGTGAAATGATCAAAGTGACATGAATCCGGGACGCTTTTTAATCTTGGTTGGTGCTAATTCCCCTCCCCCTGGGACGGCTTTGATTTTCTTTTGTTATAAAGAATCTCCGGCCCGCCGTGAAGCGAGGGATGACATCCGTAATACCCAGTTGCTCTTGTCACGGCGTCGTCTTGCAAAGCCGGATGCGGATGGGACAGGATGGCCGTCAGGAGATTCTTCATTGCGTTTCCGGATTTATGCCAGCTTTCTTGAAATTCCTGCCGGGGCAACTAAGTTGATTTGATTTATTTTCTGACTTTCTAAGAATGGTTTATCGACATGAAATCCAAGAAACGACCAAACATAATAATTTTCAATCCCGACCAGTGGAGGGGCGATGTCCTCGGACACATGGGAAATCCCGCCGCAGTCACTCCAAACCTCGACAGCTTTGTAAAAACGGACGGAGTCTCATTCCGGAACGCCTTCTGCCAGAATACGGTCTGCACGCCGTCTCGCTGCAGCTTCATGACCGGCTGGTATCCGCATGTCCGCGGGCACCGTACCATGTATCACATGCTGCATCCCGAATGGAATGAGCCCAACCTCCTGAAGATTCTCAAGGACAACGGCTATCATGTCTGGTGGGGAGGCAAGAATGATCTTACTCCTGGACAACAGCCCGTAGAACAGTACTGCAATGAGCGTTTCAGGCCGACGGAGGCAGACTATAGGCGCTGGGGTTGTGAACCTCAAAAAAACAACCATGGCGGGGACATGTCGTGGCGCGGGAAGCATGGAGACGACAACTATTTCAGCTTCTTCAAGGGCAGGCTCGACAAGAAGAGCGATGAGATCTACTGCGACGGCGACTGGGCGATGGTGCTCGGATCAATAGATAAAATAAAGAATTATGACGGCGACAAGCCTTTGTGCATCTATCTTCCTATCGAATATCCGCACCCTCCATACGCCGTCGAGGAACCATGGTACAGCATTACAGACCGGAAGAAAATCCCGCAGCGCATCCGTCCGCCGAAAAATTACAAAGGGAAAGCATCAATCCTCAAGGGTATTGCCGAAGAACAGGGACTTCATGGATGGACCGAGGAGCGCTGGACCGAGCTCAGGGCTACATATTATGGGATGTGTTCGCGTCTGGACCACCAGTTCAAGATGCTGATGGACGCGCTGAAGACAAGCGGGATCTACGATGATTCCGCAGTGTTCCTCTTTTCAGACCATGGCGACTATACCGGCGACTACGGGATCGTTGAAAAAACACAGAACACCTTCGAGGACTGCCTTTCCCGCGTACCGTTCATAATCAAGCCTCCAAAGGGGATTCCGGTGAAACCACGTGTCAGCAACGCACTTGCCGAACTCGTCGACTTCTCGGCAACTGTCTATGAACTGACTGGCATTGAGCCCGGATACGACCATTTTGGCAAAAGCCTACTGCCTGTAATGTCAGGAAAAACTGACAATCACAGGGATGCAGTTTTCTGTGAAGGCGGACGTCTTATCGGTGAGGTGCAGGCAATGGAAAGGCAGAGCAAGTCCTACAACGGGAAAGAATTCGGCCTTTATTATCCGAGAATGAAGCTCCAGGGTGACGATTGGAAGATTCCCTACCATACCAAGGCGACAATGTGCCGGACGAAAAAATATAAGTACGTACGCCGTCTCTACGAGTCCGACGAACTTTACGATCTGAAGAAAGATCCGGGGGAGACTAGGAACCTCGTCAAAGATCCTAAATATGCCAAAATTCTTTCCGCTATGAAGGAACGCATGCTCAAATGGTACATGGAGACCTGCGACGTGGTCCCGAGGAACACGGACAACAGATAATTTTTTCATTCTGAAAAATTTATTATTGAATGAATCGGCTCAGGCGAACATGTTCGTCCTGTGATATGGAAATGGTGTAATCTTAACTTTGTGCCTCCGTGGCTTTGTGCGAAAATCTCTTATCTGTATTTCATATCTGAGTGATTCGTGGGCAAATAAATTAACCTCGTGGGCTTCGGGTATTCTTCGTGGTGTGATTTTCCATGCTTTAATCTTCTAAACTATTTGAAAGAACCGCATTCAAAACTATCTTTACCCGCTTATTTTATGTTCCCTAAACCTTTAAGGAGGAATATTCAATGGCCAAGAAGATAAGTCCCGCCGAAAAAGAATCCGTAAAATCCACAGAGAAAAAACTCAGAGTCGCATGCATAGGAGCCGGCGGCATAGCCGGAGCGCACCTGACCGAATACGCCAAGATGAAAGATGTCGAACTGGTCGGACTTGCTGATCCGATAATGGATTCAATGGTCAAAAAGGCCGAACAGTTCAAGATTCCTCTTTCCAACTGTTTTACCGACTACAATGAAATGCTGAAGAAGATCAAGCCGGACGCTGTCAGCGTCTGTTCACCCAACGGCGCACATGAGGCCAACACCATCGCCGCACTTGAGTCTGGAGCACATGTGCTTGTTGAAAAGCCCATGGCGATGAACGCAAAAGAATCCCAGAAGATGATCGATATCGCCAGGCGTGTCAAACGCAAGCTTGTGATCGGGTTCCAGTTCCGCTATGATGGACGGAGTGCTTTCCTGCGCGAAGCCGTAAAGAACGGAACTTTCGGGGATATCCTTTATGCCCGAGTCCAGGCCCTGCGCCGCCGCGGAATTCCGAACTGGGGAGTCTTCGGACGCAAGGATCTCCAAGGTGGTGGCCCCATGATCGATATCGGCGTCCATTGCCTTGAAATGTGCCACTTCGTGATGGGATCCCCGAAACCGGTCTCCGCAGTCGGCAATTGTTTCACATACCTTGGAAATAAGCCAAGCATGACCAAGAGCTCCTGGCCGAACTGGGACTGGAAAAACTATACCGTCGAGGATCTCGCCGTCGGCATGATCCGCTTTGATACCGGCGCCATGTTGAATATCGAAGCCTCCTTTGCAGGCCACATCGAAAAGGATGTCTGGAACTTCGGCCTCATGGGAACCAAGGCCGGTGGACAATGGGATCCTGCCATGATCTTCACAGACCAGAACGACCACATGGTCAACATGTCTCCCACATATCTGCCCAACAACGGATGGACGGGGATATGGCCTCCGAAAATGCGCAATTTCGTCGAGCACTGCCTCTATGACAAGCCGACTCTTTCCCCTGCGGAAGACGGGCTGATGGTCCAGAAGATGCTCGACGCAGTCTATGAATCCGCCGCAAACGGTGGAAAAGAAGTCGCGATAAAGTAAAAATCCTTAACGGATTTTTCCTTTATAATCATAGGCCCTTTCCCAAGGCAGTGTCGAATGGGGACATCCCTGGAGGAGGCAAACACAAACTAAGCTTATATTCCTATGGAAAGGGCCTATATGCAATATTTCCAGCCAAAACCGGGATATTACGTCGGCGACTGCATGCCGTTTTACCACGACGGAATTTTCCATCTTTTCTATCTTCTCGACGAAGGGCATCATCAGGGAAAAGGAGGATTGGGCGGGCATCAGTGGGCCCACTGCTCAAGCAGGGATCTTGTCCATTGGAAACATCATCCCCTGGCAGTTCCACTGGAAGAGGACTGGGAAGGCTCGATCTGCACCGGCTCCACTTTCTATGACAAGGGACAGTACCATGCGTTTTATGCCACACGGAAGCCGGATCATACCCAGCACCTTAGCCATGCTGTCAGTGATGACTGCATAAAGTTCAGGAAATTGACTCCGAATCCATTTGCCTCATCCCTGCCCGGATTTTCCCCAAAGGACTGCCGGGATCCCTTTATATTCAAGGACGAAACCGGCAGGTACAATATGCTGGTCACGTCCAAAATTGAACAATATCCCCTGCATGATCGGGGAGGATGTCTTTTAAGATATACATCCAAAGACCTGAGCACATGGAAATTTGAAGGTATTTTTCTCATTCCCGTCGGTGGAACCGGATGGGGAGGCATACCGGAATGTCCGGACCATTTTTTCTGGAAGGGCTGGTACTATCTGCTTTTCGGAATCGGACTTCAGACATTCTACAGGATGTCGAAAAAGCCTTTCGGCCCCTGGCAGCGTCCGCAGGTGGATGTCCTTGACAGCCATCTGAATGCGGTCATGAAGACTGCCCCATTCGGCAAAAACAGGCGGATCGGCGTCGGCTGGATAGGTCCGCGCAAGGACAACAAGGATTCCGAATGGATGTTATGGGGAGGGCAGACTGTATTCCGCGAAATCATCCAGAACAGAGATGGCACGCTTGGAGTAAGATTCCTCAAGGAAATGATCCCTTCTGGAAAAGCCGTCAAGACCTCCTTGAGACGACTGACTTCAGGAGCAAAGTGTAAAGGAAAATCCGTTGAGCTGATTTCAAAATTACCTAAGGTAGGGCGGTTTCTCCGAAACCGCCGCTTCAATACGGACGGCTCGGAGAGCCATCCCTACCTTGAATTCGGCAATTTTGAAATCGCCTCCGTTGAATTAAATGCAGCGGAAAAACTGGAAGTTGCCGCTTTTGAAAATCTTCCGATGAATTATAATTTGAACTGCGTTGTCCGACCGAAGAAAAATTCATATTTCTTCGGGTTTGGCCTGCGAGGATCGGGCAATTATGAAAGTAAGTTTGATTTTAATTTCGACTGCCACAGGAACAGTATTTCACTCGGCAAGGAGACGATTTTGTCTACAGTCGACCTAGGTCGTCCCTTCAAGCTGGAGATCATACTTAAGGACGACATCATAGACATCTGCATTGACAACAGGCAGTGCATCATAAACCGCTGCCACGAACTGAAAGGAAACTCTCTTTTCCTTGCCTGTCAAAATGGTGTTGTCAGGTTTGAAAAGATTGAGATTCAATCCCTCTGTTCGTAGTAGTGCAATTTATTGCACGTTCTTGAAGTAGGGACGGGTTTTAACCTGTCCCATGTTTAAAATTAAAGATGGTACATGCTGAAGCACGTACCTACTTGAAGAACGGCGAATGAATTCGCCTACTACAAACATGTAAAATCCCTCTTTCCCTGCTTGAAGATTGCCCTCGGATGAATATATTTTTAAGTTTGTAACTAAAGGGAACTTATAAAACATGGCGATTCCCTAAAGAGGGGGCATTATGGATGCTATTTGGAATGGATTTTTCAGTGAACTTTCCGGTGATATGAAATTCTACTGGGCATTGGCCCTTTTTGGATCATTTATATTCCTTATCCAGCTTGTCATGGCGATGTTTGGATTCGGAGCCGGACATGATGTCGATACGTCCGCCGCAGGCGGACACGATGTCGATGCAACAGGCCATGCCGACGCCGGATTTTCAATATTCAAGCTTTTCTCAGTCCAGTCCGTCGTCGCATTCATCACCTTTTTCGGATGGGGCGGTGTAATATGGGGAAAGAACGGACTGACCGGATTCTTTGCGGCCCTCGCGTGCGGTCTGTTCATGATGTTCGCCACATCTTTCATCCTTTACTATCTCATGAAGCTCCAGCAGAGCGGCAACATCGAAGCCAACGATTTCATCGGATGTTCCGGCACCGTCTATATGAACATTCCCGCAGGCAGGACACAGAGCGGCAAGGTAACTGTCAATTTCAAGGGCTGTACAAGGGAGATAACGGCAGTAGCTGACGATGAACTTCCCACGGGAACGGCGGTGACTATCGCCCAGCAGATCGACGGACGGCGTTTTCTCGTCAAGAAAATATAAAACTTTAAAATAAACTAATCCAAGGAGTCGATTATGGGTAGCGGAATTGGTTCACTTATTGGCTTGATGCTTTTTGCGGCATTCTTTGCATTTGTCCTTCTCCTCATCTGGGCGAGCAGGTACAAGAAATGCCCTTCCGACAGGATCATGGTGATCTACGGTAAGACAAAAGGCAAGGAAGCCTCGATGTGCATTCATGGCGGCGCAAAGTTCATCTGGCCCGTAGTCCAGGATTACGGTTTCCTTTCCCTGCGCCCGCTGCAGATCGAAGTCAACCTCGGCAACGCCCTCTGCAAACAGAACATCCGAATCAACGTCCCCTCTGTGTTCACTGTCGGTATCAGCACGGATCTGGCGATAATGGGTAATGCCGCACAACGTCTTTTCGGATTGACTCCGGATGCCATCATCGAACTTTCAAGGGATATCATCTTCGGACAGCTCCGTCTTGTCATCGCCTCAATGACCATCGAGGAAATCAATGCGGACCGTGAAAAATTCCTGAACAAGGTAGAGGACAACGTCGCACAGGAACTTAACAAGGTCGGTCTTGAACTCCTGAACGTCAATATCACCGACATCACTGATGAAAGCGGATATATCGAAGCTATCGGTAAGAAGGCCGCGTCTGAAGCCATCAACAGAGCCAAGATCGATGTCGCAGAACAGGTGAAACTCGGTTCAATCGGTGAAGCCGATGCCAGCAAGATACAGAGGATATCTGTTTCAAAGGCTGATGCAGATGCACAGTCCGGTGAAGCAAACGCCGCCAGAGACCGCCGTATCGCCGTAAAACAGGCCGAATCTGAAGCCGTCAACGGTGAAAATATCTCGTCAATCGAAATCGCAAAATCCAATGCTGTCCGTTCCGAACAGGAAGCCGAAGCGTTCAGGAAAGCCGAATCCGCCAAGCGCGTAGCAGAGGCCCAGATCGAAAAAGCCCATTTCGAGGCTGAACAGCAGGCCCAGATGTCACGCGCCAACATGGAACGTGAGAAACAGAGGGCCGAGATCATCGTCCCAGCCGAAATAGCCAAGCAGCAGATCGAGATAGGTGCCGAAGCACAGGCCGAGAAACTGCGCCGTGAGGCCAAAGGTCAGGCCGATGCGACATTTGCAAAACTCCAGGCCGAAGGCCGTGGTAACTACGAGATCCTCAAGGCGAAGGCCGCCGGTTTCCAGGAAATCGTCAAGTCATGCAACAGTGATTCCGACGCCGCCGCCAAGATGCTCCTCATCGAAAAACTCGAGACGATCGTCAGCCTCCAGACAGAGGCCATCAAGAACATCAAGATCGACAAGGTCACCGTATGGGAAGGCGGACAAGGCGCCGGTGGAAAGACCTCGACCGCAAATTTTCTAAGCGGAATGATGCAGAGCCTCCCTCCACTGCATGACGTTGCGAACATGGCGGGGATAGATCTTCCGGGCTACCTCGGGAAAGTCAAATATGACAATGAATCCCAGGTACAGGAACCGAAGAAGAAGTAAGACATTTTATGAATATCAGACTGATTCCAATCCTGGACTGCTCCAGGATTGGAAAGTCTGACACGTCAGACCGGTCATTCGGACTTTAATAACAACCAAGGGTTTTCCCATGAAAAAACTCATTTGCCTTTTATTTACATTGTTTTCCCTGTCCTTGATTTCCCCTCTCTTCTCCCAGGATCCTGCCGGTCCCATTGCGGACAAGATTGATCCCAAGGCGGCTGAAGTAGTAAGGAAATACAGCGACCTCATATTGAAATCGAAGAACATCAGATTCGACATGATCATGACTATTAAAATGAAGTCCAAGGGAATGAACCAGGAATCATTGACTGATTCCGAGTATGTCATTGAAAGGCCGAATAAGATTTTCTACAACATAAAGAATGGGATGTCTCCTTTGAAAGTTGTTTCCGACGGTAAAAATGTCATAATGCATGCTCCTTCCATCAACAGATATAGCATTGAACCGGCACCTGAAGATTATGAGTCCATGGCATGCATGGAATTCGTAAGCAAATCCAGCGGATTTCCCGTCATAGATCCCATCGTATCTCCCAAGCCCTATGAAAAAATAATGGAGGGTATTACGGACGTAAAGTATCTTGGTGTGGAAAAACTGGGCGACAAGGAATGCCATCACCTGAACTTCCAGAAGCCAAATTTCATCTGGGACGCATGGTTTGAGACAGGGGACAGGCCATTCATAAGGAAAATTGTCCCGGACATGAAAAAACAGATCGAAAAGACGATGGAGATGTCTGGCACGAAGGACATGCAGTACAATATGACCGTGCTCCTTGACAACTGGTCCGTGGATTCAACTCTCCCTGCGGACACGTTCAAGATCGCGCCTCCTGCAGATGCAAAGAAAATTGATCCTCCCACAAAGGGGAAACAGGCTGAAAAACCAGTTCCAAAGGAAGAAGCCAGACATTCTTTATTGGGCAAAAATGCTCCAGCCTTAAAGCTCGATCTCCTAGACGGAGGCAAAGTCGACCTTGCTGTCCTGAAGGGCAAGAAGATAGTTGTTCTTGATTTCTGGGCCGTCTGGTGTCCCGCCTGCGAGATAACTCTTCCAATAATGGACGAGATCGGTACTTCATATGCCGGCAAGGATGTCGTTTTTTATGCAGTCAATGTCGGAGACGAGAAGGACAAGACCAGTGAATTTATGGCCAGCTTGAAGTTTAAATCGCCTGTAGCCCTCGACAAGGACACGGAAACGGCCAAATCTTATCTGATCGAGGCTTTTCCTACAAGCTTTATTATTGGAAAAGATGGCGTTATCCAGTCAGTTCATATAGGATTTGATAATGACACTAAAGATAAGATTAAAAAGGAAATCGATGAACTTCTGTCAGGAAAACCCCTGATAAAGAATGAGAAGTAATAAAATCAGCGAGCTGATTTTATATCATAGGAGATTTTTATGAGGAGAATATCAATTGTTTGTGGTCATCACGGATTCAGAAGGCAATCAGCTCACCTCAAGAACCGGGCCGGGAGAGGAAAAGGATTTTGAAAACCTCTTGAAGGACGCCGAGAAGAAAAGCAAGGTAGGAGCACCCAAGAAGGCGGAAGAAAAGAAGCCGAAGTAGTTATGTAATATCAAATAAAGTCAAGATGCCTGTGCTACTTGAAGATCAGATATCCGGCTGCGAGAATCGCAAATATCTTCACGAGTATTGAGAACGTATTGTTTTTAATGTATTTCACAGTCTTCACCCCCACAAGGGAACCGATTATAAGAGCTGGGATCATTCCGGCGTTGAATACCAGGGTTTCCTCGGTTATGAATCCCAGTTCCCAGCTGAAAAGAACCTTGCTTGTGTTGAGTATGAAAAATATCCAGGCCGTAGTGCCTATGAAATTTTCCTTTGGAAGACCGAGTGACAGCAGATAGATCGCAAAAACCGGCCCGGCAGCGTTGGCTGTCATCGTCGTTATCCCTCCGGTCACACCGATAATGGCTGCAAAATACCAGCTATGGGGGATATGCCGGGTCTTTTCGTCGCTGGTCCTGTTGAACCACTCACCAACGATGAGCATTACAATGACAACCACCCCGATATATTTCTTGAAATCAGCCTGGCTTATATCAGAATATTTCATGAAAAGCCAGCCCGCGATAATTCCAACAAAAGCCCATGGCAATGCCCTCAGGATGTGCTTCCACTGTGTATGCTGACGGTAGAAATAGACTCCAATGATGTCACCCATGATGAGCATGGGAAGAAGTATTCCTGTCGATTCCTTGGGCGGAAAAATGCACGCCATGAGAGGAATCGCCAGTATCCCCGCCCCGCTTATCCCGCTCTTGGAGAAACCAATGAAGAAAGCTGATATGAATGCAAGTATCCAGAACAACTGCGGACTGTCAATATTGGAAAATGCAGGCATCAGATCCTTTCTTGAAAAATAAGTTCATATCCTGCTGACATTTTCGAGTTTTGCGAAATCCGCATCAAATGTCACTACTTTCCCAGTATGTTTCAGATAATCGGCCCTTATCATCCTGTCGGCAAGTCCGGCACCGGTACCCCTGTATTCCGAAAGAACCTCTTTCGCATGGCCAGAAGCCTTTATCATTGGCGAAGATATGAATTCACAAAGGACCTTAACAGCTTCAGCCTTAGGTGCTTCATAATGATAGACCAGCGCATGGTAAGTCTCAACGACTACCAAGTCGCTTACATGGAGGTCAATTCCATCGGAATGGCATTTATCAAGGAAATCGAATGCCCTTTTCGCCTGTTCCTCCGGCTCTCCGACAAGCAGCCTGAGGACAACCGTCGTATCAAGTCCAAATGATTTCAAGGCTCAATCCCTTTCCTTCGCAAGCTTCACAGCTATGCTTTTCCTAATGGAATCCATACCGTGTTTTTTCCCTTTTGAGTACTTGCGCAGGCTTCCAAACCACTTGGTCTTTGCTTTCTCCGGAATACTGACAATCCACATCCTTTTCCCTTCAATCTGGCGGCTGTCCAAAAGCAGCCTGTCTCCAGGCTTTATTCCAAGCTGGTTGCACAATGCGACAGGAAGAGTGGCCTGACGTTTGCTTGTAATCTTGATTGTACTTATCATGGGCTTGCTTCCTTACTTATTATTTTAAAGTAAGGTAACATGCTGCAGGCGATTTATCAAGTGCTCTTCCGCCAGCCCCTCTGGCGGGCGGCTTCATAGAGGAGGATGGTGGTCGCAGTGGAGACATTCAGTGAGTCGGCGAGACCGAGCATGGATATCTTCACGCTGATGTCCGAGTTCTTCAGCCAGAATTCGCTGAGCCCGTATTGTTCGGCTCCGACGACTATTGCAATCCCGGCGGTCATGTCGATATCGGTGTAGTTCTTGTCAGTGTGCGGAGTCGCGGCAAGAGTCCTGATCCCATTCTTCTTCAGCCACAAGGCAGCCTCCTGCGATGAAGTCTCCGCAAGAGGAACAGAGAAAAGCGTACCTGTGCTGGCTGTTATCACATTCGGATTGTAGATGTCGGTACATTTGTCGCAGACAATTATACCGCTTGCTCCGGCGGCATCCGCCGACCTCAAAATTGCACCCAGATTGCCGGGTTTTTCGATTCTTTCCGCAACGAGATAAAGACCGTTTTTCACGAACGGCAGATCGTCAAGCCGGTGTTCCCTGGCTTCCGCTATTGCAATGAGACCTTCGGGGCGGTCCCGGTATGCGAGTTTCGCAAACACACGGTCGGTGGTTTCGGTTGTGACGGTTCCGGATTCCGCGAGTTTCGCAAGAAGCTCATTTTCATTCTCGCCGAGGAACATCGATGGACAGTAGAAGCATTCCTCTATCTTCATCCTGCACTGGTTCGCCCGGGTTATTGCCCGGTATCCTTCAAGGAGAGTACGTTTCTCCTCTTCCCTGGAACGCCGGTTCCAGAGCTTTACCGCATATTTGATACGTTCATTCTGTAAACTGGTGATCAGCATGATAGTCGTCAGTCGTCCGTTGTTAGTCGTCAGTCGTCATGGTTTTAAGTGTTAAGTTTTAGGTTCTAAGCAGCAAAGAGAATTAAAAGAACCCATGAATAAAATCCCCTACTTAAAACTTACCACCTAAAACTTAAAACCATTATCAAATTACGTGTCATGGTTTTAAATCGCCGATACGCCGTTTCTCCGATTCGTCCCTATTCATCCCCGCCGTTATTGAACCGCCTTCCATTGCCGTTGCCGTTGTCTTTCCATCTCTTCTTCTGCGGAATGGGGGTTAGGTCGGCCTTGAAATGGAGGGCATGTTCGCCAAGCAGATTCCTTACATCATTTACGAATTCATTGTTCACCCTGATATTGAACTTCTTCGACGTCTCTATGAAGGCGATTTCCCCGGATGCGCATGTTATGCAGAAGATTGTCCTGCTCTCGCCCGGATATTTCCCGCATATTTTTTGTATCTCATCGAGCTTGTCCCTGCCGGTGCTCGCTTCGTATATCCGGATATGGACTTCCTTCGTGTATTTCTCCTGGACTGAAGACATAGGATAAACACTGGTTATTATTATCTTGGCCTTCCTGGCATCCCCTTCTCCGCTGATATCAACATGCCCCTCTATGAAGACAGGTACGTTTTCCTTCAGGATCTCCTTGTCCAGCTTTTCATAGATATCCGGCCAGGCTATGCATTCAATCGCACCTTCCAGATCCTCCACCTGGAGAAAGGCGAAGGGAGTTTTCTTCTTCGATATCTTGACCGAAATAGTATTAATAATTCCGCCTATCCTCACTCCCGAATCCATAGGAAGCTCGCTGACCTTGGAGATTGAGGAAGTCGAATATGTCTTTATTATGTTCTCATATTCACCGAGCGGATGTCCGGTCACATAGAATCCCAGAAGCTCCTTTTCATCCTTCAGGATCTCCTGTTCATGGAATTCCGGAATGTCCGGCACCTGGACGGTGGTCATTTCATTCTTCTCATCGCCTGCGAACATGTCGAATAGCGAGCCTTGTCCGCTCTTCTTGTCGGCGACCTTCTTCGCTGAGAGAGCCATCGCCGGCTCGAACATCTTCACAAGCTGCGAACGCTTGAGACCGAAACCTCCGAAGGCCCCGGCCCTTGCGAGATTTTCAAGCATCCTCATGTTAACGGAAGGTCCCACCCTCTCGCAGAACTCTATCAGGCTCTTGAATTCACCTTCCTTCCTCCTTGAATCGATGACCGCCTGCGCAGCGACAGTTCCAACTCCCTTGATGGCGGCCAGTCCGAACCTCACCCCTTTTCCGTCGACCGTAAAGCTCGCATCGCTCCTGTTCACATCCGGCGGCATCACCGGAATATTCATCTCCTTGCATTCCTGTATGAAGAACGCGACCTTTTCAGAGCTATCTATGACATTTGAAAGGACAGCCGCCATGAATTCCACTGGAAAATTCGCCTTGAGATAGGCAGTCCTGTAGGCTATGATCCCGTAAGCCGCGCTGTGCGACTTGTTGAAACCGTAGCCTGCGAACTTCGCAATCTTCTCCCATATCTGCTCCGCCCTCTCCTTTGAAATCTTGTTCGCGGCGCAGCCCTGTATGAATTTTTCGTGCTGAGCGGCGAGTTCCTTGACCTTCTTCTTTCCAATCGCCCTCCTGAGGATGTCAGCCTGGCCCAGCGAGAAACCCGCGACTTCCTGGACGGCCTGCATCACCTGCTCCTGGTAGAGCATGATTCCATATGTTTCGTTCAGGATCTTCTCCATTGCCGGATGATCATATTCAATTTTCGTCTGGCCGCTCTTCCTGGAAATAAACTCCGGAATGAACTGCATGGGGCCGGGACGATAAAGCGCAATGAGTGCTATGATGTCTTCAATCTTGTCGACCCCGAACTTCTTGCAGAGGTCCTGCATACCGGTAGATTCAAGCTGGAACACGGCAATTGTATCACCCCTGTTCAGGAGCTCGAAGGCCTTTTTATCATCTAAAGGAATTCTCTCTATGTCAATATCGCCATTATGTTCCTTGATCCTTTTCACAGCATCATCGATGATGGTGAGAGTACTGAGCCCGAGGAAGTCCATTTTCAGAAGACCGAGATCCTCGCAGTACTTGGCCGCATACTGGGTAATCACTTCGTCCTTGCCTCCGACGGCAAGCGGAACGAGATTGCTGAGAGGCTGGTCGCCGATGATGACTCCGGCCGCATGTATCGTCATGTTCCTTATCAGGTCCTCGAGAGGTTTTGCATATTCTATGACTTCACGAACCCACGGCTCCTTCTCCATGAACTCCCTGAGCTCCCTGCTCTGCTCTATTGCTGAGTCGAGGGTTATCTTCGTATCTTCACCTTCCCCTTCGACCACTTTCTTCTCGGGAATGAGCTTTGTCAGCTGGTTTCCCTCGGCGAATGTCCTCCCTATTACCCTTGCAATATCCTTCACAACCGCCTTGGGCTTAAGTGTTCCATAGGTCCCAAGCTGGGCGACGCTGTCCTTGCCGTATTTCCTGCGGACATATTCAATGACCTCGTATCTGCGAAGTTCGCAGAAGTCTATATCGAAGTCGGGCGGGCTTACACGTTCAGGATTCAGGAACCTTTCAAACAGCAGCTTGTACCTTAGAGGATCCACGTCGGTGATCTTGCTCAGATATGCGACAATGCTTCCTGCACCGCTGCCTCGTCCCGGTCCGACGGGGATCTTGTTGTCACGTGCGTATTTTATGAAATCCCAGACCACCAGGAAATAGCTCGAATATTTGGAATTGTCTATGACACCGAGTTCATAATCCATGCGCTGGAGTATCTTTTTCTGTTCTTCATCGAGCTTTGATTCATCAGAAGCGTCAAAACCGTATCTCTCCCTCATACCCTCGATGCATATTTTCCTGAGCACCTGTTTCTGCGTCTCTCCAGGTCCCACCTGGTAGACGGGATAATGGTTGACATCAGTGCCGGTAGGGATGCTGACATTGCATCTTTCAGCCACTTCAAGAGTGTTCTTAAGAGCTTCTGGAAGTTCGGGGAAGGCTGCGGCCATCTCGTCGCC
Organism: Lentisphaerae bacterium GWF2_49_21; assembly: GCA_001804805.1. Classification (GTDB taxonomy): domain Bacteria; phylum Verrucomicrobiota; class Lentisphaeria; order Victivallales; family GWF2-50-93; genus GWF2-50-93. Next base: position 118,818 of record MHBH01000073.1, on the reverse strand, counting down.
GGTCTTGAAATAGAACTGGTCCCCATGCATCTTCATCCTCTTCTCGTCGCTTATGATGGAGTGCGTCTGGATGCAGAGCATGAGTTCATGGGACTTGGCGTGCTCCTTCTTCAGATAATGGACATCGTTAGTGGCTACAAGGGGAATTCCGAATTCACGGCTCAGGAGTACAAGCTCCTTGTTCACCAATTTCTGTTCGGCAATCCCATGTTCCATGACTTCGAGGTAGAAATTACCCTTGCCGAAGATGTCAAGGTACTGGGCAAGTATCTTCTTGGCGTCCTTAATCTTGTTATGCTGGATCGCCCTGGCAATCTCCCCGCTGAGGCAGGCGCTCATTCCGATCAGCCCCTTGCTGTGCTCGGCCAGTATCTTCTTGTCTATCCTCGGATTGTAGTAGAATCCTTCGAGTACCGATGCCGTCGCAAGCTTGCAGAGATTCTGATACCCGGTAAAATCCGAGGCAAGAAGGATCAGGTGGTACCCTCGGATATCCTCGCGGTTGTTGTCCTTGTCGGACATGAAAGTCGGTGAGACATAGGTTTCAACGCCGATGATAGGCTTGACCTTGTTCTTGTTCATCTCCTTATAGGCTTCAAGGGCTCCTCCCATGTATCCATGGTCGGTCACCGCCACGGCCCTCATCCCGTTCTGCGCAGCAAGTTCCGCGAGCCCCGATATCGAACATGCCCCGTCGAGAACGCTGTAGTCAGAATGAACATGCAGATGTACGAATTCAGTCGGCATCGAAAATCTTTCCCCTTTATAAATATTTTCTCTCCCAAAGAAAATATTTAGAGCTTATCCATAAAAACATAAATAATTAATAGAAAGGGACTTGCATATACCACAGCACACTGCATTATAATCGAAAATCGCCAGAAGTCCGAAAATAATGCAATTATAACTGAAAGGCACATGCATGTCCCGAGACGTAATATCATTCCAAGCCGAGCTTTGTCCAGCAATTCCCGTAGTAAAAAACAACAAAGAATTCAGGGAGTACTGCCTTCTTCTTGAAAAGATTGATTACATTTTACGGGATGGAGGCGTTGACTTTGATGCGGTCACCGCATACTGGGAGCACGTTGAGAATCATGTCAGGCAAAGCCTGAAACCCACAGCGAGGAAGAGGCTTGCGAAATACGCTGTGAGAGCCATGAGATGCAACATACTGCGTCATTATCTCGATGAAAGCTTCATCGGCCTGAGCAGGAGGATCGCGGAAAGCCCCGTACTGCAGAGGTTCATAGGCGTAGTGGCAATGGATGAAGTGAAAGTCCCCTGCAAGAGCCTTCTCCAGAAGTATTCGAAGTTCCTTCCTGCGGAAAAGATTTCCTCGCTTGTGGACAAGGTTGTCGTCCTCGCCCGGGACAACCACGCGCGGATAGGGCTTGAGACGGCACTTGCCACGGACGAGATATTTGTGGATGCCTGCTGCCTTGAGGCGAACATACATTTTCCCGTGGACTGGCTGCTTCTGCGGGATGCGGTAAGAACCCTTGTAAAGTCGATACTCACGACAAGGAGGCATGGGCTGGTCCACCGGATCCCGAGTCCCGGGAGCTTCCTGACGCAGATCAACAAATGCTGCATGGACATGTCCAGTTCGAGGAGGAGGAAGGATTCGAGGAAGGAACGCAAGAGGGTACTGCGCGAAATGAAGAAGATTGCGGAGGTGGTGAGGAAGCACGGAAGGAGATATTGCGATCTGCTCCGTGAAAACTGGGAAGCTGAAACCGATCTTGACGAACTCAGTGCACAGGAGATAATGGGCAGGATGGAAAACGTCCTGGGAAAACTGCCTGCGGCGGTGAAGCAGGCGCATGACAGGATCATCGGCGGGAGGAAAACGGAGAACAAGGACAAGATATTGAGCCTCTATGAGGATGGGGTCCGTGTTGTCACGCGCGGGAAGGAATCTTCCGAGGTGGAGTTCGGGAATGTCCTCTATCTTGCTGAACAGGCTGACGGGCTTGTCGTTGATTTCAAGCTCTACAGGGATGCCGCACCCGGAGACGTGAAGCAGCTTGCTGAAAGTCTCGACCGTCTTTCAGCCAGGGATCTGGAAGTAAAGGCGCTCGCCGGAGACAGGGGGTTCGACGGACCGACCACGAGGAACCGACTCATGAAGGAGAAAATCTACAACGCCATCTGTCCGCGGAGTCGTGAAGAGTTGAAGAAGCGCCAGGATGAACAGAAGTTCATAATGATGCAGAAGCGCAGGGCGCAGACCGAGGGGAGAATAGCAATAGTCAGAAATGGATTTGTAGGGAATCCGGCATCCGGCAAAAGCTTTGAGCAGAGGGAGAGGGATCTGGCATGGGCTGTTTTCTCCCACAACCTCTGGGTACTGGCAAGACTTCCGGAAGCGGAAGAGGATGGACTTTTGAAAACCGGATAAAACCGTTTCAAAGACTGAAGAGGCAAAGCGGTCAGAAGTCCGCAAGAGTGCTTGCGCCCAAAATCAATCAAAAGTAAAAAAATCCGAACGCGAGAAAGAAAAATAATTTTACCGCACCAAAGTGAGGAGTTTTTTAAGAGCCCGGATGACTTTGATGAAATCAAATCCACAAAAACAGCTTTTTGTGGACGGGCTCTATTTATGAACTATTCCTTTTCAAAGCAATAAAATCAAACTCTTTTGATGACTTGAAGTTTAAAAATCATGTAAGTGCTTGAACGCAGGCTAAGAAATATTTTATCGGTTCCCTTTATTTTCAGGTTTAACTCCGGCTTTGGGTCGCTAAAGTATCTGGAATTTTTTTCAGGAGGACAATTGACTTCAAAACCTTCCAGATGGCATGAACTGGGCCCGTTCACGGTGTTCGACGTGGAGACCACCGGCATGTCTCCGGTGAACGACAGGATCGTGGAGATCGCGGCGATCAGGGTGGACATCGACGGCATTCATTCGCGCTTCCATTCGCTGGTAAAACCCGGAATCAGGATTCCTGACGAAGTCATACGCATCCACCGTATAACAAATGAGATGGTCGGGAAATCCCCGTCTTTCCCGAACGTCGGCAAAGATTTCATGGCATTCGTGCAGGACAGCATCCTCGTCGCACACAATGGAAGGTTCGATCTTGCATTCCTGCAGGAGAGCCTGAGCCGCCACGGCATAGCCCTATGGAACGGAAGGACCATGGATTCCATCACGATAATCAGGCATGCATATCCCGGCCTGCCCAGCTACAGCCTTCAGAATCTGCAGCGACATTTCAGCCTTGGAACCGGCGACGGACAGGCCCATCGCGCTTTCACGGACGTCGAGTGGACCTTGGAAATATTCGGAATGTCCATGCAGAGGCTTCTGGACGCGGATAAAAAGTAATTTGAAATCTTTTGTCTTTATGCAGAAAAAGGCTTATATTATTCAGTTATCGGGAAAGAAGACATGAGAAACATTTTAAAAACAATTTTAACCGCTTCCCTGATCCTTGCAACAGGGAGCCTGTCATTCTGCCAGGAAGCTGAGAAGAAAGGTGCTGAAAAGGAAAAGAAAAAGCCGTCCTCCATACGATTCCATTCGGGAACCATTCTTGCCGCAGAACTCATGCCTGAAGGTTTTTTCAACCCTATCGTATTGAATGCCAGCAAGTTTGAACCTCCGTCCAGGATCACTACGGATGTGGCCTTTGCCACAATTACTGTAAGGCTTGATCCAAGCAGGACCCTGAGCGTCTATGATTATTCCCTCCAGAACAAGAAGAAGGATGAATTCAAATGCATGGGGATCAGTGATGGAGACAACCGCTATGAAGCTGACAAATGGGAGTTCGCCATCACAAAACCGGACAAGCTTTACACCATGCTTTTCAAGGTACAGCTTCCTTCCTTCAACGAAAAGAATGAATACGTCCTGCACTACAACTTGAACAAGCTCAAATCGGAAGATGTCCTCATCCCCTTTGTGAGGATAACCAGAAACTTCATTTCCCCTTCAAAGATTCCACCGGAAGGCATCATAGGAATAGATCCTGAACCTCCCCCTCCTCCAGAACCTCCCAAGCCCGCCGAGCCGGAACCCGCCAAGGCTGAACCAGAGAAGAAAGAGGAGAAGAAAGAGGAGAAAAAGCCTGCTGATACCGCCAAGAAGGAAGAGCCTGCAAAGGATACACTTCCTGTAAATGTTCCTGATGCAAAGAAATACACCCTAATCTATGATCTGGATCTGGTCAAAAGCAACGGTGCGATCAAATATCAGGTTGATGATCACTCCAAATATAACAAGAAACTGAGCCGCGTAGCCTATTATGTGGAGCTCAAGGGCGAGACCGGTGATCTGCAGTGGGTTTTCGTTTCAATGAATCCCTTCACCGACGACCTCTCAAAGATCGGAGTGCCCACCTATGAATCGAAGGCCAAGTTCCAGCAGCTCGTCGAAAAAATGACCGTCATCTCCAAGGTCAAAGGCCTTACAAACGGAAAGGATCTAAAGGGGAACATCGAGTTCTGGCCCAACAACTACAGGGAAAAGAACGCCAAGGCTGTGCCGAATGCCTATGACGGCGAGTTCGATGCAGGAGATGAGATGTTCGAACCTGAAAAGGGCTACGGCTCCATGCAAATACATAACTACAACGACAGGGAGACCATCTTTGCATTCAACCACTGGACGGAAGGGAACAATGCCGATCTTGGCATTGGAAACAGTCCGGAAAAGGGCAAGCCGGACTGGACTTTCGCGAAGAACGCCGGCACATATGCCGTAAAACGCATCAGGGTCCTCGTGACTTTCAAATAACTTAATGTACCACAGGCACTTGTCCCGTCGAATGACCGGGATACTTCCTGTGATCTTGAAATTAAAAAACATCATGGAACTGAATTATGTTTGAAGTGGACATCAGAAGGGATTTTTCCGCCGCACACAGGCTCAAGGGATACAAGGGCAACTGCGCTTCCCTCCACGGACATAACTGGACGGTGACGGTGACGGTCAGATCCGAAAAACTCGACAAGATAGGAATTGCGGTGGATTTCAGGAAGCTGAAGACCGAGCTTGATGCGGTTCTCGCAAAACTCGATCATTCAAACCTCAATGACCTCCATATCATCTGCTCGCCGAATCCCACGAGCGAATGCCTGGCGAAATTCATTTATGACAGGCTATCGGCTAAAATCAATGCCCGCCATGTAAAGGTCGCCAAGGTCAGGATATCCGAATCAAAGGATACCGGAGCCACGTATTATGAAACTTAAGATCGTCGAGACTTTCACAAGCATCCAGGGGGAGTCGACCCATGCCGGGAAGATTTGCTACTTCATTAGGCTCTCCGGATGCAACCTCAACTGTTCATACTGCGACACCAAATATGCCAGGAATCCTGATCTCGGGACTGAAATGTCCATCTTCAAACTCGTAGAACTTGCAAAAAAGGAAGGTGTTCAAATAGTTGAAATAACCGGGGGAGAACCGCTTCTCCAGCACCAGGTTTCTTCACTTTGCGAGAAACTCCAGGAAGCCGGACTGATCGTGATGGTCGAGACCAACGGCAGCCAGCCCATTGACATCCTTCCCGACGGCGTGATAAGGATCGTCGACTGCAAATGCCCTTCAAGCGGGGAATCCGACAAGATGTTAATCTCGAACTTCGACAAGCTGAAGCCATACGACGAGGTGAAGTTCGTAATTTCAGACGAGAAGGATTTCAATTATGCCATGGACAAGATCAGCAAATATCAGATCTTAAAGAAGACCAGGAACATCCTTTTCAGTCCCGTCTACGGTAAAATAACTCCTGAGACACTGGCAAAGCTCATGATCAAGAATAAAAGCCCCGCCAGACTCCAGCTTCAAATCCATAAGTACATATGGAAGCCGGAAACAAAGGGGGTCTGAGGCTTGTCAATATAGGAATCCGAAAAGATATAATGGGATTTTATTGCCGAATCCCACTTCTATTCCATCGGCTGCAATATATGAATCGTCAATCCCCTTGATTTGATCGTCACCTTTTCCCGGACCTCCGATTTCAAAGACATACCTGTCATTGACCCTGAAGTCACCTTCATCGGAGAGTGTCGTCTTGCAGATGTTCCCTGTCTGGCTTACAAAGAAGGTCTCCCTTACCGTCCCTTTTACCGCCTCGGACATCATTGAACTGTTTATCGCAAACAGGATATTGCTGTTCGCCATGAGGATTTTCGAAGGCTTGCGCACCAGCCTGTATCCCCTGCCCTCCGAGGCGATTGAATTTATCATTCCAGCCCTGTCCAGATACTCAAGATAGTTATACAGGTATTCCTTTGATATCCCTATCTCCCTGCTCATCTTGTCTATGTTAACCTGGAAGGGGACGGAGCTTGCTATAAGCCACAGGATCTTCTTGAGGACCGGGATGCTGGACTGTTTCATGTCGCCGGCCACGGCAATGTCCTCGTATATTACTTTTTCGATCACATTCAGCAATCTTGAGAGATATGTAGGCTCTCCCTCCATTATGAAAGGATAGGCTCCTGTCGACAAATAATTCCTGAAATATTTCAGAATCGGCCTGCCCTTTGAAAGATCTCCCGAGATTTTCACATGATGCCCGATGATATCATCGAGTGACAGCGCGGGGAACAGCAACCCCTCCTTGAGTTCAAGATATTCCCTGAATGAAAGCTCCTGCAGATTGTAATACACAACCCTTCTTGAAAGATCGGCCTTCCCCATTTTGAGATGGAGGGATGAGCTTCCGGACACCAGGACGCGCTTTCCCTTGAAAGTGTCTATTATGTTTTTCAGCTCTATCTCCCAATCCGGATACTTGTGGATTTCATCAATTATGATCGCTTCGCCGCCGAATTTGAAATATTCGCTGGCAATTCTGAAAAGACCAATTGCCGAAACCTCCACATTGTCCGCCGACACATAGAGACATTTCTCAACATCTTTGTATTTTTCCGCATAATGCTGCAAAAGCATTGTGGTCTTGCCCGTGCCACGATATCCTGTTATGCAGACATGTAAGGAATTCCAATCTATTCTGCCATGGAGATACCTCTTGAATTTCAAGGGGACATCCTCGACAGTTCTCCTATGGATGTAGAACAGTTCCTCAAGCATGTGCACTCCTCCTATATCTTAATTTAGACAACTGTACTTTACAATATGATGGATTATATGTCAAGTGCACTTTACTGAATTTTCGCCAAGATTTTAGACCTCCTTGATTTGTTTACCATTCAAATCTGTTATAACTGCAGGAAAGGCATAATGTTATGCCGAACAGGAAATTATCTGCTTCCGAAGCTGATTCAGGGCGGAAGAAACAGCCCTTCTTCGGACCATGTCCCTGGTGCCGGGGAAATTATATTGTTCGACAACAGTCTTCCCCTCATATCTTGTGGCAATGAACACAAGTCCGACCGGTTTTTCAACAGTCCCCCCCGCAGGACCAGCTATACCTGTAACTGATATCCCGGAAGCGGTATTGAACTTTTTACAGGCACCTTCAACCATCTCCTTGGCACATTGACCGCTCACCGCCCCGTATTTCTCCAAGGTTCCCTTTTTAACTCCGAGTATTTTCATCTTCCATGCATTGCTGTATACGACGGCGGATCCTGAAAATACATCCGATGAGCCTGGAACATCAGTGATGGCCGAGGCAATCATCCCTCCAGTACAGGATTCGGCAATCCCAAGCATAATTTTTCTTTTGGACAAAAGAAAAATTATTTCCTCGGCTATCGTCTTTGCATCGCCGGAAAGGAGGAATTCCCCGAGCTCTTTTTTGATCAGGTTCATTTTTTTGGCTACAAGTGCCATGTCCCTGCCGCTCAGGAATACCTTTATGGATTCGGGGGAGGCGCAGTAGGCTATTGAAAGCCCCGGCGCAGAAGAAGCAATCGGCGCAGCCTTCTGCTCGACGCATGACTCAGGAATGCCCGAGAGATAGATGATCTCCGTGTAAAGTTTTTCCTTTGATGTCGAACTCAGATAGGGGATCACCGATTCCATCAGCATCGGATACATCTCGTGGGGAGGGCCTGGAAGCATGATTATCGTCTTTTTCAGTTTCCTACTTTCAATGATAAGCCCCGGTGCGGTTCCTGTCTTGTTTTCAATAACCTTCGCCCCGTCAGGAACAAGAGCCTGATTAAGTACGTTCTCCGGCATTTTTCCAAATCTTCGCGCCGACCAGAAAGTCCTTATCCTGTCTGCGATCTTCGCATCTTCATGGAGATTCAGTCCGAAATATTCCGCAACAACGTTCTTAGTGACGTCATCTGAAGTCGGACCAAGGCCGCCGGTCGAAATAATCAGGTCAGATCTTTCGAAAAGAATACCGAGTGCATCGAGAATATCATCCTTGGCGTCCTTCGCCGCCATTTCCATGACGGGAAACAGGGCGATCGCCCCAAGCTCCCTGCCTATTGCCGCAAGATTCGTGTTAGTGGTCGACCCCCGGAGAAGCTCATCGCCAATGCTAAGTATTGATATTTTCATATCGAACTCCTTATCAGACGGCGTACTTGTCCAACCATATAAAGTGGGAGTGACAAAAGACGGTAGTCAAGGGATTTTTCATCCGGCAATACCGCAGTGGTATCAAGCAATGACGGCAAATCCGCATTGAAGCGGATCCCGAATCCGAGTTTTTTCTCTTTCAGGAAAACATGCAGTGATTTTAAACGTCCTGTCTTCCCGGCCTTTACTTCTACGGGAATAATATGGTTCCCCTGCGACAGAATATAATCCACTTCAGCTGAGGATTGACGTTTTTCCCGGCTCCAGTAATTCAGTTCCGGTTCCTCGAAGAACTGTTTCGAATACAGGAGATGCTGTCCTATGAACTGTTCGCATACTGATCCCGAATTCACCAGCATTATGTCCTGGGCTTTTTCAAATTCAAGCAGCCCTAGTCCACATGCGCGGCAAAGCAGTCCGACATCGAGGAATAATACTTTGAATTTTTTGTCGTCGATTTCCGCAGAGACAGGGATTCCATTGCAGGATGAATGGCAGACCTTGTATGCAACACGGGCAAGACAGAGCATGCGCAATGCATCTCCTATGTCCCTAGCCTGCGCTTCATTGTCAACACGGCTGTGCATGAATTTGCCTCCCACAAGCATTGGAAGTTTTTGAAATACATGGCGTAGCCTTTGTATATTGACTCTTGCCCCATATTTTCTGAAATCATCCTGATATGTGGAAAGTATCGCCTGTTTCACCTTGTCTGATTCAAGGAAGGATGAAGAATCCAAGAACGCTTGTATGGATTCAGGCATTCCTCCGATTACCAGATACTCGCGGAATGCCCCCATCAACTGTTCATGAAAAGGAAGTGGAAGCTCATTCCCAATTTCATATTGACCTAGAAACTCGGCAAGATGCGCCCTGCCTGATGCGACCAGATATTCTTCATAGGTGACTGTCCCCAGATGCAGATATTCAATTCTTCCTACCGGCATGAAGAACTCATGTTCGCGAAGGACAAACTCCAATAATGATCCGGCTGCAATTATGTGTAATGATGGCAGATTCTCATAGAAGTAACGGAGAGACGCGAATACTTCAGGCACCGCCTGTATTTCATCCAAAAAAAGAAGTGTTTCTCCAGGAATGATCTTAATTCCGGTAAGAATCTCCAGCCGCGGTAATATCTTCACGGGTGACTTGTCGGTAAATAAATCTCCGGCTTCCGGATTTTTTTCAAAATTAATTTCGGCTATTCCAGCCATGTGAGATTCGGCGAATTTTCTGGCAAGATAGGATTTCCCCACCTGGCGGGCTCCCCTTAGAACTAAAGGTTTGCGCCGTGGATTATCTTTCCATGACACTAAATATTCCATTGCCAAGCGTCTCATCAGCGTTCCCTTTTATATCAATTGAACATATGCAAGGGTTAATATCATCCTTATGCGCAGATTTGCAAGGGTAATACGGGGCGAATCTGAATTTATCAAACTCTTCGGGCAGGAATGCCCGAGTTACTCAGGCCCAGAACGGAGGTTTTTCCAGTTTGAATTTCTTCATCGATTTGTCGTCGTAGAATACTTTCATCAGGAAAAGCCCCTGTGCAGGAGCGGTGTCATAAGCTGAAGTCCTCTTCCTGCTTTCAAGAATATCCTTCACTTCCACGGCCTTGACTTTCCCAGTCCCGACAAAAGCAAGAGTACCCATGAGGCTCCGTATCATCTTGTAGAGGAATCCGTCTCCGACAAAAGTCATGCAAACGAGATCACCGAATTCATGTATCTCTATCCGGTAGATCGTCCTCACTGCATCGTCTATTTCCTTCCTGTCGACGGTAAACGATGAAAAATCATGCACCCCGGTCAGGCAGTCTGCGGCCTTGCGAAGTTCGCAGAGATCTGAAAAATCACTGATGTTCCAGCTCCATCTGTCGGAAAACGGGCTTGGCAGTCCTCTGTTGATGACGTAGGTATAGGCCTTGCCTACGGCTGAGAATCTTGCGTGGAACTTTTCATCTACTTCCATGACCTCCCTGATCCTCAAGGTCTGTGGAAGCATCCTGTTCAGGGCCTTGTAGAGCTTCCAGTCCTGCACGATAGGACGTCCCGGCGCCCGGAATGTGACCGTCTGTCCGATGGCATGGACTCCGGCGTCCGTCCTTCCGCTCGAATCGGTGTGTATCAGCTGGTTTGCATAGATTATGCCGAGTTTCTCCTCAAGCACCTGCTGGACGGTGATGCTGTCCGGCTGGACCTGCCATCCGGAAAAATCCGTGCCGTCATAGGCAACTTCCATGAACCAGCAGATATCTTTCAGAGTATCCGGCATGTTCAGTCTGAACCAGTTTCTGTTGTGTAGACCAGATGACCGCAATTGTCGCAGTATACCTGCATTTCCTTCCTCACGGAATTTATGGTCTGGGGGGTGAGTTTCAAATGGCAGTTGCCGCATATCCCCTGATGGACTTCGGCAAAAGGAGTTCCCTTGTTCTTTCCAAGCATCCTGGTATAGACAGACATGACATCCGGAGTCACTTTGGCCGCCACTTCCGCCCTGGAGGACTTCTGTTTTTCAATTTCGGCCTTCAATTTCCCCTCGAGCTCCTTAAGCTCGTTCTTCTCATCGACAATGGCCTTTTCCCTGTCCTTGTATATCTTCTCCTCAGATCTGAAGACATTTCTTGCAGCTTCGATCTTCTCCATGAGCACAAGCTCCTCCGTCTCAATTTCGCCTATCTTTTTCTTAACACCTTCGATCTCATTCATCATTGCGCGGTATTCTTCATTCTTCTTGATCATCGCCGACTGCGTCTGGTATTTCTTCGTCAGCTCGTTCTGTTCCTTTATCTCCGATTCCTTCTTCTTTATTTCGAGCTCGATCGCAAGCATTGCCTCCTTGGCCTGCGAGACCTTGGTCTTCTCGTTTTCAAATTCCCTGTCTATCTTCGCAATCTCCTCGGGAACCAGTGAAAGCCTTGTCTTGAGCCCGCGAATCCTCAAATCAACCTCCTGCAAGGCAAGCAGGTCTGTAATCCATTGTTTCATTATATGTACTCCTTTTTAGTTTTAATCCGAAATATTCACCACAGAGAGCTCAGAGGATATTTAATTTATTTTTGAATTAACTCTTCTCTGTGCCCTCTAAACTACCAATCTCTTTAATCCATCTTTCAGTCTTTGAACATTGAAATTAATCAGCAAACCGACTTTTTTATCTGTTGCATTCAAATATGTAAGCACCTGTGCTTCAAAAATCTTGTTCATGCTCTCAACTGCTTTCAGTTCTAATATTACAGAATCTTCAATTAAAAAATCTATTCTATGAATTCCAATCGCCTTCCCTTTGTATCTCAAATTTATTTGCTTCTGTCGTTCATAGTTAATTTTTCTTAAATCAAACTCATATGCCAAGGCTTCCTCGTATACGCTTTCAAGAAGTCCTGGTCCCAATGTTGAATGGACTTCAATCGCCGCTGAAATAATTTTCTCAGTTATATCTTTTAAAGGATATTTTTCATCGTATGAGTTCACAGAGAAAACTCTCCCTATATAATAATTCCATTTCCCCTCTGAGTCCTCTGTGGTTTTTATTGAATCAAACCCAAAAAAAAAACGGGCCGAAGCCCGTTTAGAATAGTTTCATCTGCTTGTCATCAGCAGATTTCCGGCGTTTTATCTCCGGAAGGCTGTCGATTCCAAGCCTCTCGAGAGTCTTCGGAGTCACAATCCTCCCCTGGGGCGTCCTCTGTATGTACCCCTCCTGTATAAGGAAAGGTTCATAGACTTCCTCTATTGTCCCTTCCTCTTCGCCGACAGCCACGGCAAGATTCTTTATTCCTACCGGACGTCCTCCGAACTTATGTACCAGGGCCTCGAGGATCCTGTTGTCCATCTCATCGAGCCCGTCCTTGTCGATATCAAACATTTCAAGAGCGGCCGAGGCCACTTCCTTGTCAATCTTGTTGTTCGCCTTCACCTGCGCGTAATCTCTCGACCATGAGAGAAGATGGTTTGAGATCCTGGGGGTTCCGCGGCTTCTCCGGGCGATCTCCATCGCCCCTTCCTCATCGATCTTGATCTTGAGGATCTTGGCGGACCTGTGGATTATCTTATTGAGATCCTCCGGGAAATAATAATCAAGCCTGCAGGAAAGGGCAAAACGGGATCTCAACGGGGATGAAAGGAGTCCTGACCTTGTAGTAGCCCCGATCAGGGTGAAACGCTGCAGGTTCAGCCTTATTGCCCTCGCTCCCGGTCCCTGGTCCAGCATTATGTCGATGAAAAAATCCTCCATCGCACTGTATAGGAACTCCTCCACGACCGTATTCAGCCTGTGTATCTCATCAATGAAAAGGACATCCCCTTCCTCAAGCGAGCTCAGGAGGCCTGCGAGATCCGCAGGCTTCTCGATCACGGGCCCGCTGGAAGTCTTTATTTTCGCGCCTTTCTCATTGGCTATTATGTATGCCAGGGTGGTCTTGCCAAGTCCGGGAGGACCACTGAGAAGAATATGCCCGAGAGGATCCTTGCGCTTGTTCGCGGCATCTATGAAAAGCTGGAGCCTTTCCTTGACCTTGACCTGCCCGGGAAACGAGTTGAACACAGCCGGACGCAGGCTGTTGTCGAACTCCACGTCCTTCTTGTTCAGCGAGGATGTTATGAATCTCTCTTTTTCTATGTCCATAATCGGTCCGATTCCTATTTGCAAAAACTGCAATGGAAATTATCGTACTTGGTTTCTCAAATAACGTAAACTTGAGTACAATAGGCATATTTGACACATTTTAAAGAAAGGTTCTGAAAAATGAGCGATTACAGATTGGAAAAACTTTCCGCTGATACAATAAGAGTGCTGTCCGCAGAAGGCGTGCAGAAGGCCAAGTCGGGTCATCCGGGAATGCCAATGGGATGTGCGGATTTCGCATTCCTGCTCTGGTACAAATACATGAAGCACAACCCGAAAAATCCCAAATGGCTCGGACGCGACCGGTTCGTCCTTTCCGCCGGACATGGATCTCCTCTTCTCTACACCCTCCTCCATCTCTTCGAATACAATATGCCCATGGAAGAACTCAAGAACTTCCGCCAGTGGGACAGCAAGACGCCCGGACATCCTGAATTCGGCCATACCGAGGGAGTTGAAGTCACGACTGGCCCTCTGGGCAGCGGATTCGCCACAGGAGTCGGAATGGCGATGGCCGCGAAAAACTTCGCCGCTAGGACCGAACTGGACAAGACAAGCCTGATGAACAACAAAATTTACATCCTTTCCAGCGATGGTTGCATGATGGAGGGAACTACGCATGAGGCCGCATCACTTGCCGGACATCTTAAGTTGGACAACATAATCTGCCTTTATGACGACAATTCCATTACGATTGAAGGATCGACTTCCCTGGCTTTCACGGAAAATGTCGCTATGAGATATGAGGCTTACGGATGGCGTGTAATAAAGATTGACAATGCAAATGACCTGTCAAAAGTCGATAAAGGGCTGGCAGAGGCATTGAAGAGCGACGGGAGGCCCACTTTTGTCGTCTGCAAGACCACCATAGGATTCGGTTCTCCAAACAAGGCAGGAAAACATTCATGCCATGGAGAAGCCCTAGGAGAAGAAGAAGTCGCTGCAACCAAGGCAAAACTCGGTATGTTGAGCAACCCTCCTTTCACGGTTCCGGCTGAAGTAAAGGATTTTGTCTCCAAGCGATGCCAGGAACTTGCCTCTGAAGCGGCAAAATGGGACAAGGAATTCCAGTCATTCCTGGAGAAAAACCAGGATTCCGCAAAGCTTATATCCAGCCTCATGAACAAGACCGTTCCTGAAAACATCCTTCAGGAACTCATAAAGGCGGCTCCGGTAGACAAGCCTGTTGCAACCCGCGTTTCCGGAGGAATGGTGCTCAACAAGGTGGCTGATCTCGTTCCTGCGTTGATGGGAGGAGCCGCGGATCTTACTCCTTCAACCAAGACCAATATCAAGAACACCACAAGCTTCACTGCTACAGACCGCAGCGGAAGGAATTTCCATTTTGGCGTCCGTGAACTTGGAATGGGATTCCTGGCAAATGGAATGGTTCTCTATGGCACTTCCATACCATATTCGGCGACATTCTTCGTATTCTCGGACTACATGAAGCCTGCCCTGCGTCTCGCTGCCATCCAGAACCTTCATGAAATTTACGTGTTCACCCATGATTCGTTCTATGTCGGTGAAGACGGTCCGACCCATGAGCCAATAGAACAAATAGTCATGCTAAGGACTATCCCCGGAATGACAGTGATAAGGCCGGCTGAGGCAAATGAAGTGGCGCATGCCTGGAATGTGGCATTGAAGGCGAAGGGACCTGTGGCTCTTCTTCTGACAAGACAGGATCTCGAGCCGATACCTCCGGAACTTGTGAAGAAGATAGATGTTTCAAAGGGAGCTTATGTGCTCAGTGAAGATGCGGGTTTTGACCTTGTCATGGTTGCAACTGGCTCTGAAGTCAATCTTGCATTCAAGGCCGCAGATCTGTTGAGGAAGGAAGGGAGGAGGGTCAGGGTAGTTTCAATGCCGTGCATCGAACTTTTCAATGCGCAGGATAAATCATACAGGGATTCGGTACTCCCTCCTTCATGCAGGAAGAGAGTTACCATTGAGGCGGGATCAACATTTGGATGGAAGGCGTTCGCAGGAGACGACGGTCTCTGCATAGGGCTGGATCATTTCGGGGCGTCCGCGCCGTATAAGGTGCTCGCGGACAAGTTCGGATTCACTCCGGAAAAAGTTGTCTCAAGTATTAAAGCCCATTTCCAGTCATAAATTTTCCCGACGGGAAAATTTATCACCAGATGGTCTTCGGATAGAAATTCCTGATCAGGGGATCCTTGGTTATTATCGGTAGATTCCTGAGTTTTGCGGTGGCCACTATCGTCCTGTCCGCAGGATCCCTGTGATCCCATTCAAGAGAGAGGTTTTGCAACCACGTTATTTCATCCACAGGAACAATCTCAAACTTGTCTATCTCATAAAGTTTGTTTACAAGTTCTGAAATTGAACATCCCATGTCAATTTTCTTGTTCTTGATCTTCATCCCTATTTCCCATATGGAAATGGATGAAATCGCAGCCCCACTGATTTTTATCCTGTTACAGGCTTCAAGGGCCTTTTCCGATAACTTTCCTGTATCGGAGGTCCACCATATCAGCGCGCATGTATCAAGAAGAACCGGAGTCATACGTCACCCCATTCTTCTGTTTCAGGCTTCATAATATCATCGTAATATTTGATCTTTCCACGCAAATCCTTAAAAACCTCGTCAACAGTTTTTTTCTTTGTCTTAATCGAGTTAATTCTTATTACAGGAATACTATGATCTGTAACAACAATCTCCTCCCCGGTACGTTCGACACGGCGGAAATACTCCAGCATCTTAGCTTTCAAAACACCCTTTGAAACAGTAATCATATCATCTCCTTGTGACTATAGTCATGCCTATAGTCATATTATACTCATAATAAAATTTTACAAGGTGAAATTTTATAAATATGGGATAGTTCCCTCATGAAGCACATTTTTTATATCCTCTATGGTCTTGTCGCCCATTCCGTAAACGCTGGCCAAATCTTCCGATTTCGCATTTACAACCGCCTCTATGGTTCCAAACTTTTCAATCAGAAGCTCCGCCCTTTTCCGGCCTATTCCAGGCAGTCCCTGAAGTATGAACAACTGCCTTGCCTTTTTGCCTTTAGGGTGGTATCCATGCCTTTGAATCCCTCCTGAAGCTATGCGTACGGCCTGTCTGGCGGTCATAATCATGAGCCTTGCTGTCTCATCGCCGTCTTTTGCCCGTAGAATTGGAATCCCATAGGTTATGCTTATCGTTATCATAGCTCCTTGGACAGCTTCGCGGCTTACTCCGTATTCGGCAATATCCTTCGATGTACCTTCAAGAATCATTACAGGATGACAATCGTATTTCGCAAGATTCTGAGCTTGTGTAAAAAGACGTCCTTGTACTATTGACACTGAAAAGTCCTGCAATGTCTTCCTCTCGAAAATAAAACGCCTGTCAACAAGGTAGTCACCTATTGACAGGCGTTTTATATCTACATCGACATCTTGAAATGATTTCAGGCTTTCTATTACTCAGTTATAAAATTTTCCGTCCGGATAATTTTATTAGCGGCCGGTCAATATCCTGGAAAAATATGCAAGGTCCGGAAGAAATGGTATTTGACAGTACTTTTTCGCTATTTCACGTGTCTCCGCACGCGCGGCCGCTCTGTTGCTGTTGGCAGTTCCACCAAGCTCCATGTTAACCAGTACTTTGCGGATTTCGCAGAATTTTATACCCTTTATATGACAGCGGTATAGGAATTCATAATCTGCGGAAATCCTGTATCTCTCATCAAAACAGCCCATTTTGTCATAGACGCTTTTCCTGACAAAACATGCAGGATGGGCAATTGGCATCATGACAGGAAACATCCATAAAGGTCGGCAGTCCCTGGTATATTTACGGTTCCCTTCATGGAAGTCTATAGACCCATATGCGATGTCGGCATCTGGATTTGCTTCAAAGGCATTGAAAATTTCAGGTACGGCATCAGGCTCATACCAATCATCGCTGTTCAGGATGAATACTAAATCAGAATTCACTTCCTTAAGCCCGAGGTTCCAGGCCCCTGTTATTCCCGTTTTTTCTGTCTGATTAATAATTTTAAAACTGGTTTTAAAATCACCACCCCTCTCCTTTATTATCTGCAGAGTCCCATCTGCAGATCCTCCATCCACGAAAATGTATTCGTCAGGCAGAGTTTTTTGAGACAATACGGAATCAATCGAACGGCTGATAGTCCTTGCGGAATTCAGGCATGCAGTGATTATGGAATATGTCATTTTGAGGATGTTTGTTTTCTGGTATTCCAATATTGATATATATTTTCTAAAAGAAAATATATCGCGACACTCGCAAATATGAGGAGTACCGGTTCGACCGTCCACCTGTGCCTCATCTCCATGAAATTCACCGTATGGACGCCCCATATGCCAAAAATTAAAATGACAGGGAAGATCATTTCCAAGCAGAAAAGCCTTCTCTTCCAGCAAAGCCACAAGCCGGCTGCGACAAATCCCAGCAATACAACATAGATGATCTTGTATGCTACTAGGAAAGATTTAGGATAAGACAAGCCGGTCTGGGGATAGAACCACCAGAAATAAAAGGACTTCCGGAAAAGACCCTTTATAAAGCTACCCGGATTTTCCTTCACATATTTGAAGGCATGATCCTTGAAGATGTTTTCAATCGCAATTTCATCGTTTACGCTGGCATTTATCCTATCCTGCATTTCCACCCCCTTGCATGAGAGGACTGCAGTTCCATCGGCCTTGTACTGTCCTCCTGATGCATTCGGATTATTCCCTATCCAGAACGCCTCCCATTTATTGGTCTGTGAAAATATAATCCTATTGAATTGAATGTAGTTCCTTATCGTCCATGGCACATTGATAATGATGACAAGCCCCAGGGCTATCGAGATATTCGTCAGTTTCCTTTTAAAAATGGTTCTTTTATCTGCCAGAAAGTAAAATGCCAGGCACAGGATCATCACGGGCAGGATTGTCGATCTTGTCAGGACAGCAAGACCTCCAATTATTCCTATTGCCACGAAATATCTGGTTTTGCTGTCCCTGTATGCCAGACATGACAAAAGAATCATGGTGTAGAATAAGGGCATATAAAGATTAAGTTCATGTAGATTCACCGAACTGTAATAAAGAAGTCCGGGATGCAATATGGAAAGGATGCCGGCAATAAAGGCAATTCCAGCTTTTTTAAAGAAGAAATATGCTATCCCGTAGATTGCCAATGAAAATAATGTCATCAGCAGAAACTGGACAAAAAGCATTACAGGATGGCTTATACCGACAGTCTTGTAGACCAAAAATGTCAGAAACGGATATCCGGGGCCAAGCAACGCCTTATATTCGCCATACTCCCTGTATTCCATGCAGAACGTTCCTTTATCAAGGAGGCTTCCTGCAAGTTTTTCATACTCCATTACCTTCGGATTGAAGTTATCTCCAATAATGAAGGCTGCAGAAATCCTTATGGCAAAAGAGAGGACTATTATGATCAGGATATGCAGCCTGGTATTGTCTCTGAAATTCATGTTCTTCATGAAAAGAATATTTTCCTGAGGATGGATATTCCAGCGGAAAAGTTAAGCTTCAGCCTGTTGAAGGATTTCAGCCTTGATATTTCCCTGATGATCTTCTCCGGCCTCATGTAAAATCTTCGATAAGCCCGCTTCTGCAGGTTGAGAAGCTGTTCCTGTGAAACGGATGGAAGGCGGTGAACCGGTCCGGTGTGTATGCCATAATGGATGTAGTTCTCATCTATTATAAGCCCTTGCTGTTTAAGCTGCTCATAAACAATACTTTTGGGATATGGCTTGAGTATGTGGAATTTGGCGATATCAGGATCCAGTTTGATGGCGAATTCAATTGTTTCCTCAATTGTTTTCAGATCCTCCTCCGGAAGACCAAGAAGGAAGAATCCCCAGGTTTCCAGATGCAATTCCTTTGCCAGTGAAAATGCATTTTCAATCTGTTCAAGCTTTATGCCCTTTTGAATGCTATCAAGTATCCTCTGATTTCCAGATTCAACACCTATGGCGATGCTATAGGTGCCCATGTCCTTCAGAGCCTGCAATATTTCACGGTTTATAAAATCCGCCCGGACGCCGTTCGGGAAAGAGAATAGAACCTTAATTTTCCTCTTGATTATTCCATCCCTGAATTCAAAGACTCTTTTCCTGTTTGTTATGAAATTATCGTCCCATATGTGTATCTCTCTGGCACCATACTCCTTTATGAGAAATTCTACTTCGTCCAATATGTTTCTCGCACTTCTGTTTCTGAACCTTTTGCCATGCATGAACTTAGCAGTGCAGAAAGTACAGTTGCCGGGACATCCCCTACTCGTAATAATTGGGAAAGCTGGAAATCTTAACGCGTCAGGATACGTATACTTCTGATTCTTAAACAGATATCTTGCAGGGAATGGAATGCTGTCAAGATCCTGTATCGGTTCACGAGGTTCATTCTGTACCGGTTTATCATCCTTTTTATGGACAAGCCCTTTGACTTTCGAATAATCACCTTTGTTCTGGATACAGTGCAGAAGTTCTACTATCGTATCCTCTCCTTCTCCGAAAACAACAAAATCAATAGATTTATTCTCAGCGCATTCCAATGGCATCAAGGTTGCATGCATTCCCCCGATAACTGTTTTAGAATCGGAATTCACCTTTACTATTTCAGCAATCTTTAATGCGCTGTATATGACCGGAGTAGTAGCAGTAATCCCAACAATGTCCGGTTTCTCATCCTTTATTATGCAAGCTAACCCATCCAATGACATCTGTTCGGCGTCTATATCAATTATCCTGACTTGGTGTTTTTCAGCTTCCAGCACAGCTCCAAGATAGGCCAGCCCGAGATGGGGGTGATCCGGAGGCGTAAGCTTGCCGTATACTTCTCCATGGGAGGGATTTATCAGGAATATTTTCATATTTCAGCCACAGACTTTCACAGACTTCAAATCGACGACTATCAACCTCTCATTTTCCCACAGATAACGCACTTGCATCATATTGCAATAAATTTATGTTATATTGCAGCATGATGCAATATAAATTAGTAAACTTGAATATTCCCGACTGAAATTGATTTAGTGTCAACTAATGGTGAAGATTTTTGTCAATTGCTTGATTCCGCAAATTCTCTAATTGATACTGCCTTACCAGGGAATTGGTTTAAAATCATCTTATCTGAAGTTATGCATTTTATTCCGAAATAGTCTGCCAAAGCCACGTATTCGCAGTCATAAGCCGAACATTTCGATTTTCCTACCAGCCTCAGTACTTCAACGGAAGATACTCCGTATTCATTATTTCTTAATTGATTTTCAGCCTTTTGAATGACATCTGAGGCTAGGTCTAACGACAACAAGTTCTTTCTCAAATATCCAGCCAGGACATTTCTGAATTCCGATTTCCACAAAGGAACTGAGATCCAGCGCGGATCCTTCAGGTAGACTTTTTCGGCAATTTCAGAATATTCTCCCTGAAGCCAGAAATATGATATCAGATTTACATCAGCAACAATCATTTCCTGCCCGCTGCTTTAAAATTTGTAATATCCTTTTCGCTAATCCTGAATTTAAACTTATTTCTCATATTTTTAGCTTCCTCAAGAAAATTCTGTGTATTCCGGTTTTTAATACCCAGAGCCTCTTCAAGAAAGAATATTATCTCATTATTAAGACTTCTGCGATGATTATCGGCATTATGCCTTAAGACTTCATGAAGTCCTTTTGGGATGTTTTTGAGTGTTATTGCAGACATGTTGAATCTCCTTTTATTGGTTCCATATCGATACCATAACGCAACCGCCATAAATTTCAAGAAATTTCCAGAAATCTAAAGTTTTTTGACAGGATAACAGGATTTTAAGGATTTCAGACCTCTAACCACAGATTACTGACTTCGGACTACCGACCTCGTCCTAATCCTGTTATCTGCCTTCCGTCATCTGTGATTACTGACCCCGGATTACCGACCATGTGTTCCCTGTCATCTGATGATCTGTCCTCTGTCTTCCGTCACCTGCCTGCCCTGAGCCTGTCGAATGGGTCGTCTATCTTTCTCTTTACATAGACATTCATTTCATGCCTGTCATTTGATGAACCCAGCAATGCATATCCGTATTCGTCAGGATTTTTCTCAAACTTTACAAAGCCTTCCTTGTCCTTTAACCAAAATGATGATTCCCTGAAATACTTGTTTACGACAATGAAATCGCAACTTCCATCCCTGATTGACTGCATGGAGAATTCATTCTCAGGAAGAATCTTAAAACTGATCCCGAAGGCGAATGTCGATATGCTTGCCGGGGTCAATCCTGCAATTACAGGCTCATGCTGGATTTTTTTTGCCTGCTCCCTCATATTAAAAACGATTTCATGGTCATTTGCCTGAACAATAAAATAAGGATGGCAAAGCCACAGGAATATTATGGAAGTAGCGGCTATTTTCATTTTAAACCTTAATTTTTCAATCAAGATCTGGACTAAAAAAGCAATCCCGATAAATATAATTGGAGCTATTGGCAGATAATAACGGGTATCAGGTATAAGCATTACCAGCGCTATTGTCATCGAAAAACTCAGAAGTATCATGATATGCAACTTAGAATTTTTCATCAACGAAACCAAATAATCAGCTGTTCTCTTGAAACCGGTACTTTTAAGACCCATAAATGCTCCGATGGAAAGAATCGCCAGGATCAGCGCTATTTCAACGCTTTCTCCCATTTTGCCGTATTTCTCCGGTATGAACAGGGGCCTGTGTCTTAGCAAGGCAGGAACAACTATTATACAATTCCTTGCAAAATTATTTGCTAGGAATTGTATTGCTTCTGCTGGATTATTCTTCAAAGCTTCTGGAACTGATTTCGGAGTGTTGAACATCTTGTTCAATACCGTCTTATATTCAGCCATTGCAGAAACACCGGCGTCCTTGTGCACTCTTACATAATAGCTTGCATAATGCTGTCCAAATATCAGAAGGGAGTCGTGTTCAATATATTTTTCAGTCTTGTTCCTGTCATACGCTATCAAGGATATGGAAACCGCAAAAAGAAGCGCGGAAATGGCAGCAGTCCATGAAAAGGCTTCTCTATACCCATTCTTATTGATCATCTCATGATTATCTCGTTGAGGCTCCTTTTCAACGGAGCGCGGGTTTCTTGCCACGCCGGATGGCTGTGGTTCCAACCCGCGATTTGGCGGACCTGCCTTCGCCAAGAGGCTATGGCAAGGCACGCAGGAATGTTTACCACGCATAAGGAGTGGTCCGCCCTCCTTTGTTTTTAAACAATTAAAAACACCCCATCCTGTGAAATATAAAATTGCCAAAGTAAAAGATATATAATATTCCGTCCTTATCTGGCATGCCCACAGGAGCATTGTTAGGAAGAATAGGATTCTGGATATATCCTGTTTTCTAAGAAGAGGGATAATCCCTATGAGGATCAGATCGAATGTAAACAGGCTTACATTGCCAAACTGCGCTTTTGGAGTTACGGCATAACTTGATATCCAGAAGGCAATAGTGATTAATTTCGCGCAGTTCGAACGCAGCAAGTTAAAACTGTCCAACAGGAGCCACATTCCCAACGCTGATACAAGCGAGACAATCAACCTAGATATATAATGGGCATGGACAGGATCCGAATTTATGAAAGCGAGGATGAACTTATAAAAATCAATATACGGATTTATTGAAAGTTGATGGCTATTGTTGAGAACTATGGCATCGTTTATGTATCCTCCCTCATCTCCAAAAGGCAGAGGCGCATGCCATATCCCAAAGGACATTAGCATCACAGCTAAAACAATGAGGATAAAATAAGGTGTTTTTGAGTTCATCGGAAGGAGATTCAAGAAGATTTATTCCTATAAAATTCCCTTATTGAATCTGCTACATAGCGGATTTCCTCATAAGTCAGTTCAGGATAAAGAGGCAGTGACAGTATTTCCGGCTGATATATGAATGCCGTTGGAAAATCTTCCTTCTTATGATCAAGATACTTGTATGCCTGAAGAAAAGGCAGTGCCTTTGGATAATGTATCATTGTCTGAATATCTTTGGAGGCAAGAAAATTCCTTAGTTCATCTCTGCGTTGGCACCTTATAACAAACAGATGGAACACATGTGTACATTCCTTGCGGACTTTCGGCAGGATAATTTTATCTACATCGGAAAGCAATGACATGTACAATTCGGATTTTTCATTTCTTTTCCTGTTCCATTCAAGTACATGCGGCAGTTTTGCGGAAAGTATTGAAGCTTGCAACCCATCCATTCTGCTATTAACTCCTTCAAAGAGATGTTCAACTTTGTCGATAGATCCATGGTTGGCATAAAGACGCATCTTTTTGGCAAAGTCATTGTCATTGGTTATAACACATCCGGCATCACCATATGCCCCAAGGTTTTTGCTTGGATAGAAGCTGAATACGCCTGCATTGCCTATCACGCCGGCCTTTTTGCCCTTGTATTCCGCAAAATGAGCCTGGGCACAGTCTTCAATCACATAAAGCCCTCTTTTCCCTGCAATAGACATAATCTTGTCCATCTCGGCAGACTGTCCGTAAAAATGGACAGGAATTATCGCCCTGGTTTTTTCTGTAATCTTTTTTTCGATGTCTGCCGGATCTATCGTGTAATAATCCGGTTCTATGTCGGCAAAAACTACCTTGGCTCCCGCCTGGGTTATTGTCTCCGCTGTAGCAATCCAACTGCAGGCTGAAGTAATGACTTCATCTCCTGAACCAATACCGAGCATTTTGAGGGCTATGTATATGCCGTCTGTCCCATTCCCGATGCTTATGCAGTTTTTTACCCCATAGCGTAACTCATATTCCTTTTCAAATTTCTCGACATATTTTCCTCTGATAAAAGCCGTTTCTTCAACCACATTCCTTATGGCAGTATCTATCTCATTTTTCAGAGACTGATATTGGGCTTTCAGGTCAACAAATGCGACTTTCATCGAATCACCTATATTTTCCTTAAAAGTTTTGCGGGATTACCAGCGTATATTCCCTTGACTGTCAAATCTTTAGTCACGACTGAACCTGCCCCTACCACTACGCCATCGACAATATTTACAGGCAGAATTGTTGAATTAGATCCAATAAGGACATTTGATCCTATCCTTGTCTCTTTCCACAAGGTTTTATCCCTGAAGGCGGGTTTGCCTGTCTTGAAAAGATCATTTATGAACATTACCCCATGGGATATTACACAGTTGTCTCCAATCTCTACGAGCTCACAGATAAAGGCGTGCGACTGTATCTTGCAGTTCTTGCCTATTACAGCATTCCTCTGGATTTCAACAAAAGGCCCGACGAATGTACCATCTCCGATCCTGCATCCATAGAGGTTTACAGGCTCAACAACAGTGACATCCTTTCCGAAATCAACACCTACAATTCCAGTTTTCTTGATATTTGGACTCATCATTTCCCACCTGAATTTAATATAAGTCAATAAACCACTAATCTTCACTTATCTGACACTAATAATATCATTTACAGTGAATTTTATTTTGACACAAAATAAAATTGATCACCGATTACAGACCTCTGATTCCCGACCTCTGTCATCTGTCGTCTGCCATCTGATACCTTCGTCATCACTCATGCCCGAGCCTGCATTTGCTGGGTTTGAATCTCAAAGGAACTTCCCGTCCCGTCTCTATTGATTCATATATGGCGGAAATGAGTTCGAGGCTTTTTCTCCCTTCCAGCCCGTCGACAAGCTGGTGACGGTTGTTGTTTATGCAGTCTACTACATGTTCATAATAAGCCTTATGCCCGAATCCATAGACATCGGGAGGATTTACGGAATATTTCTTCTTGACATCCTCATCTCCTGGCAGAGGCTCAGTGAAATTCCACGTTTTAAGTTCATTGACGGCGAAACCTCCTATTTCGACAGTTCCTTTTTCTCCGAGAATGCTTATTGAACCTTCAAGATCCTTCGGACGTGTTGCAGTTGTGGCCTCAATCACTCCGAGAGCTCCATTTAAAAACTTCAGTACTACAACAGCTGTATCTTCAACTTCAATGTCGACCAAGGCAGTTGCCCCCTTTGCAAAAACACTCTCCACATCTCCAAGCATCCATTCAAGCATGTCAATGTGATGACTTGCCTGGTTTGTAAGCACACCACCGTCATATCGCCAGGTCCCACGCCATTCATCGCTGTCATAATATTCCTGAGGTCTGCACCATCTGACCCTTACTGTTCCCAGTACAATCTTCCCAAATCTTCCCGCATCCAAAGCTTCCTTCAGTTTTACTACTGGAAGGTTGAAACGGTTCTGCTTTACTACAAAAAGCCTGGCTGCATTTGCATCGCAGGCCTTAATCATCTTATCGGCATCATCAAGCGTAAGAGACATAGGCTTCTCAACAATGATGTGCTTCCCATATCTGGCAAGCTCTATGACATGTTCGGCATGCATCCCGCTTGGGGTAAGAACTGAAACAACATCGGGATTCTCCTCCTGCATCATGCTTTTGAAATCCTCATACCAAGGGGTATTATATTTTCCCCCTAAGTTTTCAGCTTTTTTCTTGTTTACGTCGCATACGGCAGCAAGGCTCGCTCCAGATATGCAATTCTTTCCAAGAAGCTCCGCGTGTCTCTGGGCTATGCGCCCGCATCCGACAAGACCGACTTTCAGTATTTTTCTACGCATGAGGAAACTCCTGATTTATCTGTCTGCTTATTTCCATAATCATGACACATATGGTCGATTTTTGTCATATAACATGCCATATATCGACTATTTTCATGTTTTAATTAGTAAAAATTAAGCAAAATTAAATCAACTGCCGTCCCATGAACTGGAACACTTTTTTAACCACTAATCTTCACTTATCTGACACTAAAAATACCTTGCCGGGAGATTGTTTTTGCTTCAAAATCAATATCCCGGCAAATGTTTATATCTTAATTCCCATTAGTGAATGATCAGTGTCGATTAGCGGTGAAATTCCTAATTTATAGGACGAATCTTTCCCATTTGAGCTCTCTCGTATCACCAAAGTTCAACAGATATCCTACTTTCGTCTTTGTAATCCTCATATAATTAAGAAGTTGAGCACGGTGCTCGTCGGCCAGCTCCTTGACTGCTTTCAATTCTACCATTATTCCGTCATACACATGCAGGTCAGGAACATATTTTTTATCCAGCTTCTTCTGCTTATAATAAACCTGTAATTCTTTTTTCGATTCGAAGGGGATCCCACGCAGATTTAGTTCTTCTGCAAGGCACTGCTGATATATTTCTTCAAGCAGTCCTCCCTTCATTTCGTTATATACTTCAAGAGCCGCACCTATCAAATCATAACCTTCCTGCTTATACATAATTCCCCTATTGAAATACTTTTTAACCACTAATCTGCACTTATCTCACACTAATAAGAACATCTGCTGTGATTTTTATTTTACTTTGTAGAATAAAACTCACAGCAAGTTCTATGATTTCCACTCTTGTTAGTGATAGATTAGTGTCAATTAGTGGTGAACTCTTTTTTCTAAATTATCATCTTTTTGATGAACTGTTCGAATTTTTCCACATATCCCTCGACATTAGATCTGAAAGTCCTCTCCTTGATCTTTTCAGTCAAGTTCCCAATTTTGACTGCCAGATCCTCCGCATTCCTTGCCTCATAAAGGTGTACCTTGGCACTGAATCCTTTTAAATCAGGATTTTGATCAACATCCGATAAACTGCCAGGCAAAATCACGTCGCAACCAGCATAAAGACCTTCAAACACGGTTCTTCCTATGAGATGCCAGGGATCCCCACGTATGATATAATCGCTTATCATGAACACCTTGGCAATGTCCGCCTCCTCTCCCATGAACCTTATCCTCGGATCATTTCCTGCAACCTTCCTACAATCCGACTCATAGTTGCTTCCCTTGTCACCAATGCCAAAAATAAGAAGAATTTTATTATCCCCTTTTACCTTCCTGAAATTTTCAACTATGAATTTAACTCCTTTTGATTCCTTGATCCTTCCGATGCAGCTGAATATCAGATTTTCCTTTGCAAGACCATATTCGGATAAAATTTTGACGTCATCATAACCTCTCTCCAAGTAGCTCATGTCAAAGGGATTGTTAAGAATGATGTCGTTCTTCAATGGCAGATCCTTAAAAGGCTCCCTTGTTCCTTTATCTATGAATATCACGCCTTTTGCCTGCAAAACTTTCTCGACCGCCGAAGCTTGATCCATAAGCATGACATCCCTCATATGTACGATGAACGGGAGAGCAGGACTGATAAGAGGGTAAAGAACTGGCGCATTTAGATGGATTATTTCGAATTTGCCACTGGCCATATATTCTTTAATGCCATTACTTGCACATTCATATGTAAGATTATGGAGCTTATTGGCTGCTTTTTGCATAAATTGATCGGGACACCCCATGTAGCAATATTCAAATGGCAGATAAAACTCTCGTATCCCTTCGACATTGTCCCCGTAGAATCTCCTGATTTCATCCAAATCGTTCCTGTGGCGCAAGCCTCTTGGAACAACAAGATGGATTGAATGTCCTTTAAGATTCCTCAGGAGGAGTTGCAAGCTGCGGCTTGCTCCGTAGTTGCCATGGCAGTGGGTTATGAAAAGTATCTTCAAGGTTTCTCAATCTTTTGAGAGTATGTATTTCCCAATTATAAGGTCATTCATGCCGCTTGTAAAGAATGTCCTTATAGCGTCATATGGAGAACAGACTATTGGTTCTCCGGCGAGATTAAATGAAGTGTTCAAAACCACAGGAACTCCTGTTATTTTATGGAATTCCTTGATAAGCCTATAATAGGCAGGATTTTCATTCTCTGCCACGCTCTGGAGCCTTCCGGAACCATCAACATGGCATACCCCTTGTATTTCTGATTGCCTATCCGGCTTTATCATAAGGGTGAAAGTCATAAAAGGACAATTAATATCCTTCTCAAAATAATCCTTTACGCACTCCCTGAGGATCGAAGGGGCGAATGGCCTGAATTCCTCCCTGAATTTAATTGTACTGTTGATTTTATTTTTTATTTCGGCTTTCCTAGTATCCGCCAATATTGAACGATATCCCAGAGCCCTTGGACCAAATTCCATCCTGCCCTGAAACCATCCTATTATTCGTCCCTTGCTTATCAATTTTGCAGCAGCGATTGATGGATCTTCCGTCTCTACATATTTTAAATTATATTTTTCAAGCTCGCTTTTTATGAAAGGATCATCATATCTCGGTCCTAGTGCATCTGTTTCAAGGACGAATGATCTGGGCTTATTTAATTTTTGGTTCCAGTGTAGCAATGCTGCTCCTATGCTAGTCCCGAGATCACTGGCGGCAGGAGGTATGAATATATTGTCGAATTCACCTGTCAGGACAAGTTTCCCGTTGCATTTGCTGTTCAAGGCAGTTCCACCGCATAAGCATAGGTTCCTAATACCTGTGGACTTCTTCAAGTACAGTGCATGATGCATCACAACTTCTTCAAAAAGGGCCTGGATTGAAGCTGCAATATCGGCATAATTACCGTCAACAGGCGTATTGTTTCCCCTAGGTAGGCCAAACACATCGTAGAATTTTGAAGAAAATCCATACCCGTCATGATATGTGAAATAGTTCATATCCAGCTTTATTTCGCCATTAGGCAGGAAACGGACAAGTTTCCGTAATTCTTCAATCCTTGATGGCTTTCCATAAGCGGCAAGCCCCATCACCTTATATTCATCGCCTAATGAATGAAATCCTAGGAATTCTGTGATTTTTGCATATATTTTGGCAATGGAATGCGGATATCTTATCTTGAGATCAACAGGAATTATTGAATTTCCACGTCCAATCCATCCACTTGTTGTCTTTCCGTCACCAACAGAATCTATGCAGAGGATAATGGCATTGTCATATTTTGAGCATAGGAATGCTGAAGCCGCATGGCATGAATGATGGTCATAAAAGTGGAACTTACTTCTATCTAATTTTGTTTTAACTAAGAATCTTTCATATTCAGCCCGGAATTGGGCGCTCATATAAAGGCGCCTCCCAAATCCTACGGCTACATTCCTGATGTGAGAAATAGAATAAATTGGATTCAGGACAGAATCTTTTGCAAGTGTAAAGAGAACCTTGTCCCAATTTGATTTTTTGGCATAAAATGCGACAGCGGAAACATCATCCAGCTTTATTCCTGCGCTGTCAAGGCAATAGTTTATGGACTTGTAAGGGAAGCCTCCTTCATGTTTAATCCTGCTTAGCCTCTCCTCCTGCACGGCCGCTGCCAGTTTTCCATCCTCCAGCAATGCTGCCGAAGAATCATGGCTGAATCCTCCGATTCCTAATGTATAATACATATCAATAATACCTTTTTATTACTATATCCATTATTTACAATTAATTCCGCAATAAATTCATCTATCTCCGGAAGCTGGCCCTATAATGTTTATTATAATTCATCTTTTGTACAGGAAGGCCTTTGATAAGTTATTCTCATGATTTCAGCAGACCTATTCTTCTACAATATTTAAAAACCTTATGCATTAGAACATATATTTTTTCCTCAGAAGAATAATCATAATGGGATTTTACAGGCATTCTCATAATCTCATCAAAATCCGATACGGTAAATCCCAGCTTCTTGGCAACATATTCCTTATATTCCTCAGCAACCTTGGATGGATATGGCTCTTCTTCTATTATTTTCAATGCCTGTTCTCTCGAAATCTGTCCTGATAGGATCAAGCTTGAGAGATGAGCCTTCCTCTTGTCAATATTGAATTTCAGAGGAAGGATATACGCCTGATAAAAATATGTAAAAAGTGATTCACAATGCTTATTACCATAATTCTTCCATCCAACTTCTGAAGTAAGTATTTTCATCGCCTCATCACGATTATAATCCATGTAATTAAGTATTGATACGCATTCAAATCTCTTTATAAATTTGTAAAATAAATATTTGAAGACCCCCATTGTCGGAAGATTTTTTATTGGCATGGTGCCGTATTTATTTTGAATGGATTCGATATTCATCAAGTCCTTCTTAAAATGTCTCCATTTATCAGGAAGTATTGCCTCTGAAGCAAAGTTGACTCCTTCCAATATATATTTAATCTTTCTCCTGGATGCAATATCATATAAGGCTGCTAAAAAGGAATGATCTGTTATCAGCTCAATGTCGACAACTGAGGCCTTAAAAAATGATCTTTGTATGTCCTTGAATTCCTCCCAGTCCATAACATATGTTTCAAGATCGAATCCAAGAGTTTTGACAATCTGTTCAATGTTCTTGATTGAAATTTCAGTATTCCAGCCGTTGTCAAAATGGACCACTAGCGGACGTAGTCCTAATTCTTTGGCCTTATAAGCGACAAATGCACTGTCAACTCCTCCGCTTAGCCCGAGGATACAGTCATATTCCTTTTTAATTCCATCCTTTTTAATCTTAGTGACAATCTCATCAAGTATTTTTCTGCCTTCTGCGGGTAACAGAAGCTTAGGCTTAATCTCTATGTCGAACCTGCGGCAGTGGTTGCACACGCCGTTATTATCAAAGGAAATATCCGGATCCGTTGTGTCCATTATGCATCTGGTGCAACGCCTATACTCTATGTTACTCATATGGGATTCAGCATCTCCAGTTCTTTCTTGTCGGGATATGTTATGAGTACAGCCCTATGTTTTCCATGCAGCACGAACTTCGCCCCGGCGGCGACGGCAGAAGCCCCTTCCTTCAAGGCAGAGGAAAAATCCTCCATCTTACCGGCGCCTCCACATGCAATAAGTGGTATTTCCAGAACTTCGGCAATCTTCTTAATAAGGACCAAATCATATCCGTTCATTGTTCCATCATTCTCAATTCTTGTAAGAAGAATCTCCCCAGCTCCTAGCGCCTGCATCTTCTTCGCGAACTGAACAGGGTCCAGGTCGGTCTGTTCGCTTCCTGATTTTGCGCAGACAAGATATTTGCCAAGCCAATTCTTCCTGACATCGATGGATACGACAATGCTTTGCGAACCGAAGATGCTGCTGGCCTCCCTGATCAATTCAGGATTTTTTACCGCAGCCGTGTTTATCGATACCTTTTCAGCTCCTGCTTCAAGTATCCCGCGTATCTCATCAACGTCTGTGATCCCTCCTCCTGCGGCGAACGGCATGTAGCATTCGTCCGCCAGCTTTCTGATGAGGTCTATGTTCGGCTTCCTTCCCTTCTGGCTTGCGTCAATGTCCAGGAAGACCAGCTCATCTACTTCCTTGTCATTGAATATCCTCACTGCATTGATCGGATCCCCAACATATTTGTGGTCCTTGAAGGCAATGCCTTTAACTAGGCCTTCGCCCTTGAGCAGCAGTATTGGAATTACGCGGGGGGTGTTCATTATTGCACAGACGACAGACAACAGACGACAGACGACAGCCTAGAAATATTAGATTGCAGACGACAGAGCGCGGATAACAGTTGTATTACCTCTAAAAGCATAATTAAGGGAACCTCTAAAAATTAACTTTTGAGAGATCGACAGTCAAAAGTTCAGTTTTTAAAAATGATTCCATCTTTTCAAAATCAAGATTTCGGTTTCTCTGGCAGTTCAAGCCAGCAAGGATTCTTTCTGATTTGCCGGTTCCCGGGCGTTTTTTCTGTTTCCTGTCCAGTTTCATCTGGCCATGGCCTCCAAAGTTCCGAGCCTGAACATGTTGTATGCAAGATTCCTGAGACCGATTTTAATTTCAGCTCTCACTTTTCCTATACATCTTATTATAAGGTCTCCGGCCATCTGGGCCTGGACTCCAAAAATATGCTCTACCCTCGACCGTATCTTGGACCTCGTATGGTTGCCTTGCTTCTCCCATTCGGTGAGAGGCTTGTTGCGGCAGCCTTTCCTCTGTATATGCTCGCGGTATCCTTTTTTATCAAGCATTTTCAGCTTCTCATCGGATCGGTATGCCGAGTCAGCATAGACATCACGGCTGGTGTTCTTTTTGTCGAGGAGCTCCTCGAAGACATTGCTGTCATGGGCCGCCGCATCCGTAACAGCGTATTTCCTTATGAACTTGTGTTTCGCGTCTATGCAGATGTGATTCTTGTATCCAAAGTAGTTGTGTCCGTCCTTCTTCACCCATTTCGCATCAGTGTCCTTCTGCCGGAGCTTGGCCGTGTTCCAGTCTTCCGGAACTTCCCCATCCTTTATCATGGAATTCTCCTCGCGGGTGTTCCTCTGCCTGGGCGCGGATATTATCGACGCGTCGATGATCTGTCCCCGCTTCGCAGTATATCCCTTGGCCCTGAGCTGCCAATCAAACTTTGCAAACATCTTGTCGACAAGTCCGGCCTTCCCGAGATTCTCGCGGTAGAGCCATATTGTCTTGGCGTCCGGCACCCGGTCCCCGAGCGAAAGCCCGAGGAAGCGCATGAACGATATCCTGTCACGTATCTGGTATTCTATCGAGTCGTCCCCAAGATTGTACAACGACTGCAGTACCAGTATCTTGAACATGACCACCGCGTCAAAAGGCTTCCTCCCAGCATTGCTCTTCCTCTCCTCGTCACGCATGGTTTCAAGCTCCTCTCGAAAGCTTTCCCATTCCACCACTTCGTTCAGCTTCGTCAGCGGGTCTCCGGCCTTGTTAAGTTCCTCAAGACGGAACTCGATATCGAAAAATCCATTGAGCATTCTATTCTCCATTTTGCAGTTGTTGTTTCTTCAACTGCTTTCAATATAGATCAAGATGATCGTCGTTGTAGTCCATGTTCAATCAATTATTAGAGGAACCCTTAATTGTTCTCCTTGCAGAATTTTTCTGGCTTGTTAATCATTCCACCCAACATTCGTCCTATTTCCTCAGAATCAATAAACAGCTTAGATTTCTTCTCGTCAGAGATGTATTTGCATGCATAGGCAGTATCTATCCAATGTTGCGTTTCTGCAAGTTCTCCATCGGAATCAGTCAATTTACTGATGAAATGTGCAATGTAGAGTCTCTTCTGCCAAGCTTCAGCTATATTTGAACCGATTGATCTTGATGACCTACGTATTTGATCAGTTAATGAATATCTTTCCTCAAGAGGAAATTCTTTTGTAATTATATATATTTCCTGTTGGAAATCAAAAGACTTCTTATAAACTTTTAAATCCCTGTAGCTATTAATTCGTTCACTCATTTATCCTCCATATTTTGTCATCTGCCGTCTCTCCACTGTCGCCTGTCCTCTATTCTCTTCTTTCTGTCGTCTGTCATCTGCCCTCTGTCATCTGCCCAGCCTGCAAAAATTCAGGAGTACCTTCATCCCTTCCCTATGGCTCTTCTCTGGATGGAACTGCGTGCCATAAATATTTCCCTTCTGTATTGCCGCCACAAAGGAATATCCGTATTGGGATTCCGCAAGGATATCGCTCTCATCCTTGCAGACAAGATGATATGAATGTGTGAAATAATACTTCTTGTCCTCAGGCATGCCGGTAAAAAGAGTGGAAGGATTCCTTGTCCTGATGGTATTCCATCCGACATGAGGAATGCTTAGGCCTAGGCCATCGAGCCTGAATTTCCTTGTGTCCGCATCGATCCATTTAAGCCCTTCGCAGTTGCCCTCTTCGCTAAAATTAGTGAACAGTTGGATCCCCAGGCAAATTCCAAGCACCGGAGTCTTCTCATCCAGTACTTTCCTGTTCAATGCTTCAACCAGGTTGAACTTCCGCAGGTTCTCCATTCCCGTCTTGAAATGCCCTACTCCTGGCATAATAAGCTTATCAGCTGACAGAATATCAGACGGTATGGAAGACACCTTTGAATCAATTTTATTTTTTTGCAGCTTATATTGGATGGATCGTATATTCCCCATTCCGTAGTCAACTATTACAATCATATACTTATATGTCTTTATTAATAGTTTTCGAGATAAAACTACTATATCTGTCTTTCCAATTTTCAGCCCACATGCCTTCAAAGTATTTTTGTTCTAATTTAATATTTGAAGACAGCATCGACGACAAGTCATCAATACCCTTGAATTTTTTAAATGGAGCATCAGGCAGGAAGAATGATGTTATAATGTTATCTCTTATAAAGACATTATTTGTATAACATGTCGCTTCATAAAGAGCTGTCGAATATTCCCCTATTACCGCATATGACTTAGACAACGTGTCATATAGGTTATCATTATGATCGACAATAATGTTTCCAACTGAGGCACCATATAAGTTGAAGACTTTTTCTCTTTCAACAGGATGAGGTCTTACTTTCACTTTATAACCTGTGGATAACTTATCAATTTCTTTCGCCAAGCCGAGGAAGTCCTCAAACTTTTCTCCATCCGACAGGACAAGTATGCTGTTTTGTATATCTATCTTTCTTTTGGAAGTCATTGCATCAAGATGTGGATTCCCAACTGGAACTATTTCTGATGGAAGATTGATTTGGCTTTTCCACCAATCTCCATAAGAGAGGAAATAGTCCGGTAGATATTCCTTATATTCCTTTGATTCGAGAATCGTATCTGCATAGTTATATGGATAATGTCCTCTTGAGACGAGTCCGTGCTGCATTTCGGCGGTCTTTATACCCATGGATTTGGCAAGCCGCACCAGATGTCCGATACGTCCATATGAAGCATCTTCGAAAATAACAATCTTGGGAGATATCCTCCTTAAAATAAACCTATATATGCCTAGCTCATATTTTAATCTTGTCATATGTCTTGTTAGCGAAGTTGACAGAAATTTAAGCTGGTCCTCCTCAAGCGTTATCTTGAACAATTCCAATATCCTGTTTGAAATATAACTTGTGAAATCCGCCGCCGCTTTAATATCCTTTGATTTATGGGGCAGCCTTCCAAAAGCCAAAGACAATGCTATAAATGGGCTGCTTGGTGCTACATTGTTGATATATCTTGGTCTCAAATTCCTCCAAAGATATGGATTTTCAAGAACAAGTGTCTTTTCTGGGAAGCATTCGGCAAAGTAGTCGCTCATCCGGTTGAAGTATTTACCATCATTCTTTATGTTGTTTATCCCATTGCAAAGCAGGACAATATCCTCTTTGCAGGCACACTTGCAGGAACCGTGAAATAAGCCATCTATTGTGGACATGATGATCTTGCATGGCGTATCATCAACATGCCTGTTTGAATAAAATGAATTGAAAGGGAAAACTAGCTTATATATGAGCATTCTCATAACAGGGGATCTCATATACGGCCAGATAACGTAATCCGTCCCCGGACAACGATAATCCAATATATCTGATGTATTTTCAATTTCGAGGATATCTTTGAGTGTCAACATAAGAATGCAGCTTATTTTAGTTCATTTGGATTAAAGCTGCCTGAATCCCCTGAATTGCTTGTTTTTCTTCTTATAGAGCCCTTCCGCCTGATTAAGGACAGATGCAAGTTGCTTCTGATAATAGTTTTTCAAAAGCCGGCTGTTTGCATCAAGAAGGGCCAGATGAAATTCCTCATCGCTCATCTCCGTGAAGTTAACGCTTAACAAATCTGAATTGACGTGCTTATTCTCATAGAAGTCCGCGCAATCCTTGAGAAGCCCATTCTTTATTGCGTGGTAGTACAGGGGCGAGCCAGGATATGGCGTAACCGGCCTGATGGTGCGTCTCTGGGAGCAATCATCATATTGAAGCAGAAACTCAACGCCCTTTTCCAGAGTTTCCCTGTTCTCCCCGATATTGCCGAAAATAATGTTGAAACCGGGACTTATTCCTGATTTCAATGTTGCTTCAATACCAGATATTATGATGTCGGTATTTAATGCCTTGTTCATGTTCTTCAGGATTTCGTTGTCCATGGATTCTATCCCATAATTGATGAAAACGCAGCCTGCACGTTTCATCATGGACAGGACCTTCGGAGTAGCAAAATTCAATCTGCCGCTACAGAACCATTTGAATCCCAGGTCTGATTTGATGAAGCCTTCGCATAATTCCATTGTGCGTTTTTCAGATGACATCAGAAGTTCATCTGCAAATTCAATATAGTTTATCCTGTATTTATTCTTTAGATATTTGATCTCTTCGATTATTGCTTCCGTTGAACGAGGCCTGAAGCCCTCGTCCATGCGATAACAGAAATTGCACCTGAATGGACATCCCCTTCCGGACAGCATGGGAAGCACAAAATCCGAACTTTCCGCGTACGGCTCCCTGATTAGCCGATAATAGTCAACGGGGAACAAGTCGTATGCCGGCCAGGGGATTGAATCAATATCCTTTATCAGCGGCCTTCTTTCATTAACTTGGACCGTTTCTCCAATCCTGTAAGCTATCCCGAGCACATTCGTAAGCTTTGATTTGTTTTCAACCGCCTTCAGCAGCTCTATGATCGTATTTTCACCTTCACCGACAACAACGGCGTCAGCGCCAGTTTTCTTAAGGAAATATTCCGGTTCCGGCGACGGACCATGGCCTCCAATTATGAAGAACGGCCTATCCTTTGAATTATTTATCGCCTTTGAAAGTCCGAGAAGCTTCCTATATTGATAATATCCCCCGACAACAGATATCCCTACGACATCATAATGATTAGCGTTAAGGTATCCTGTAAGATGTTCGTCAGGATAATGCTCCTTGTCCTGGTTGTATATGTCGACAGAATATTCCTTTTCCCTTAGGATTGAGGCTATATAGGCCAATCCAACCGGGAAATAGTGTATATATGAACTGTTGTCATAGACGACCAGCAGGATTTTCATGATGTTATTCTGCCTTTTCTGTATTTAATACATGCGTGCTTGGATGCTGGGAGACAAAAGTTGATTTTGACTTTGCAGTAGCCAGCCATTGCTTGATGTCCAGCTTTTCATACACCTTTTGAAATTCATCATAGATAAACTCTGCACTCATTGGATATGTTGTATCAAATAACTTTTGATATTGAGTTGCAAAACAATAGTTTTCTCCTCTCTTTATTGGATAATTTTTTTGTTCAACTGGCATTTGAAATATAATATATGGCGTATCGCTAAAAAGAGCTATTGTATTTGGACCAGACACTGTAGCAATATATATAAATGATTTTTGAATTAAAGCCAGGTCTTCAATAATACTAGTACCATAATCCTTTGCAATTATAACATTTGACAATTTGCGAATACCAGGCAATTCCTCCCCCTTAAGCCCGACAAAAACGAATGATAGCTCTTTATGATCCTTTACAATTCTAGCAATAAAAGGTAGCCAAACACTTGGGTCAGCGTTTCTCTGGTGATCATGGTCTGTAAGCTTTAATGATAGAACTACAGGAATATTGTTAGGATTGATGTGTTTAAGAAAGAATTGATAAGCCCATGAAGACTTTAATGGACCAATTCTTAGATGTGGTATTCTTTTATGCTTTTTGTAAAATTCAACCATTGGCCTTATTTCAGCATGCCATGTATAATTATATGTTTCCCCTAAATGATTTGTTATGCTTGGGAAGATCATATAACGATCCATATTTCCTCTGAGAAAGTAGTTGAACTCCAATCTCGACTTAAAATGAAACAATGAATCAAGATTTTGGCATGTAGAAAACAATGGTAACCAATCTAAAACATAATCACGCGCATTCTCCGAGCTAAGATTGTCATTGTGTCTTATCCCTGCCGGATTGTCGTTGTCATATATAACACAAATATCTATACCTTCAATAGAGAGCTCTTCTAGTAGACAGTTTAATTCTTCGACAAACATTAATGGATCCCCAACCGACCATGGGCATGTTTTGAAATCATAAATACCTAGCAGACGTTTTTTACGATTACTAGGCATAAAAACTAAATTGATCATGTTCGTATAGAATTTCATTCTTAAATACCACGGAAGTCTATAAATAAAATACCATTTATAATTATGTCGGAAATCAATAATAAATATCATGAACGGTATGAGATATTTTCTACCAAGTCCAAATGGTAATTTATCAAGTAAGATCTTAAATCGCTTTTTTAGCATTTAATAGGTTGCATGAATCTTTTGTTTAATTATCAGAGGAAGATTATATTAATACTTAATCAGTGATTATTATTTTATTGATAATATCTTATGTTTAATATATTTTGCATATCCTGTAATAAACCTAGGGATCTCAATATTGTTCTTTTTACACGCATTCGCAAAGAATAAATATTTTCTCTCTAAGTATTGCCTAAGTATCGGCATAAGGAGAACGGGGCCTCCTCTTTGTATTATTTTATTGCGAACGTCTTTTATGCATTTGTTTAGCTGTTCTCCGCTAAGACAGATAATCGCTGGCGGAGATATATTATATCTATTATATTTGTTAATAATATCTTGTGGTTCAGAAATAATATCTAACCATAAAATAAGATCAGGTTTCAAAACAATTGCCTCTTCAGCACTTAAAACAGGATAATTATTATAAAATGCAGCATTGTAATTATTGTCTGTGCGCATTATTCCAATTAAATTATCATTATTTAATAAATTAATTCGTAATATAAAATTCAAGTCCTGATTTATTCCAGCAATTACAATCCTCTTTTTTTCTTTAACTTGTTCGGTTAACAAACTTAAATATTTAGGTAATTCCCAATCATTATTACATTTATATATATTGAAAGATAATGGAGTAAAACATTTAGGACATATAAGCCTATCATTTATTCCATCTCCAAGAAAGCCTAAATATTGGCGGCCGTCGACAATTTTATAG
The DNA here is from genome assembly GCA_001804805.1 of Lentisphaerae bacterium GWF2_49_21. Classification (GTDB taxonomy): domain Bacteria; phylum Verrucomicrobiota; class Lentisphaeria; order Victivallales; family GWF2-50-93; genus GWF2-50-93. The sequence goes on along the minus strand of MHBH01000073.1, from coordinate 80,096 downwards.
TTATAACTGACACCCATACGACATTCATGACATTTACCTTTCATGTAAATAATGGCGCTTGTATTTATTATCTCTATCTGAGATGACAATTCGTCTACTGGATACCGATTAAAAATAAACGTATAATATCTCCTGACCTCCCTCGTGACTATTTTAAAGAAATCCTTGTCAGGCATAGCACTTATATTAAAATAGTCTTCCTTTCCTCCTGGACTGAATAGTGCCGTCATATTACTCATCGCTTTTTCCAAAAATTCCATCTCGTCTTTGATTGCACCATTTTTATGTGCAGTTTTATATAAGGCTGTACCTGGATACACATATAGAAGGCTTGCGCCCGTATTAATTTCTTCATCAATTACAAGATCTATAGTTTTCTTCAGATCTTCTTCTGTTTCGTCCTCATACCCAACAATGAACGTTCCGTTCGCCGGTATCTTTGCAATACGTGCGTTCCTGAAGAATTTTCTTATCTGCTCGGAAGTTGTTTTTTTCTTCATGCGTTCAAGTATTCTATCGGAACCGCTCTCAATTCCAGCTGATACAATAATGCATCCGGCTTCTTTCATCTCCTTGAAGGTATCAATATCAATATTCGCATCAATGCGAACTTGTGTAATCCATGGTTTTTTATTTTTTATAGATTTATATCGTATGCAAAATTCCTTGATTTCAGAAGAGGTTGGATAAAACATCTCATTATAGAATAAGAAACAATCAAATTCATAATCAGCCATTAACTTTTCCAGCTCGGATATTACATCTTCTATCTTTCTTTTTCTAAAACCTCCTATTGATGGAGAACAGAAGCCACATTGTCCAACACATCCTCTCCCTGAAAGTATAGGCATAAATCTCAGATTATTTCCAATAAATGGCGATGAAGAACTTTTAATATAGTATTCAGTGTCAAAATAGTGCCAGGCAGGTAAAACATTCATACTTTGTAAATCTAGCCGCTTTGCTGTATTTCTGACTACTTTTCCTGTATTATTGCGATAAACGAGACCGGACACTTCACTGAAATCCTTATTATCACTTTTATATGTTTTGATAAAATAAGGTAAAGAAGTTTCAGCCTCACCAAGTAATCCGTAATCTATGCCGATTTCTTCAAATAATAGTCTGTCATTTGAATCTTTAACTATATTGCCACCAAGGATAAATGGAGTTCCTGTATTATATTTGTGCGTCAAATTAGCTACTGTCTTGAAAACTTTATAAAAACCAATCAAACCTCCCATAGCAACCATAAAATATTTACGTTTCTTCATTTTATAAACAACTTCTCTTTCCCAATCATAAGTACGGTTCGAATCTATAAAATCAAAAGGTATACCATTATACTCAAGACAAGCGAGGACATATGCATAGCCAACAGGCCAGGCTTCATAAATTGGTTTGATTATTAGTATTTTATCAGTTATCATTTTCTCAAATTATTATATATTTACTTTTAACTAAGTAATGAATTACTCTTTGAAGCTAAGAACTCTTTTATTTATATACTTATAAACATCTTTATTCTGATTATTAACCACATCCTATGCGATTATATTTTCATTAATTATTATTTTCTTGCATAGTCCATTGTACGTGTATTTTACAAAATCATATCATTTCGTGTGTTGAAATATTTATTTTTCTATATTATGAATATTATTAAATTAAGTATATTCGAATTTATGACTTTCATACTTTCCAATTGTCTCTTTCATAATTAAAGGAATATTCAATATTTTTATCTCCTCATATTTAAACATTCCTGCATCCTGTCCTTCCATCAGTTTGTGATTCTTCCATATTTCTGTAACATCTCCAGTAAAAAACCATGATCTTATCATTTTATTTTCAAAATCAGCCATGTAGTCAGAATACCATAAATAATTAAACTTATATGGACATATGATTAGCTCTTCATATATTTCACGTTTTATGCATTTTAATGGAGTTTCTCCTTCAGAAACACGACCTCCAAAAAGGGACCACTGTCCAGGTGCTGCAATATTAGCTTTTACATCTCTCAATTGTAGGATATATAGATCTTTGAATAAAAGTATTGAATGAGCCGATTGTAAGTTAGGTATATACTTTAAATTGTTTCCCCTAATATCTGTTTTATTTATCATGTTATACGAAATTATTCACTATCTATAAATAGGATTTTCATTAATTATCGACTGTACACAATAAGATTTTCTGTAATTGAACAGATTAATCATATCTGGGAGTGTGAATGCCATGGCTTTACATAAGGATCGAGTAAAAATTCAAATATAAATAAGCTCTACAAGTTCTCGTCTTCTTAAAAGGATTATAACATTTTCAGCATCTTTTATTGTAACTTATTACTTAACAAGCATTTTTATTTCATGGACAATGTTTTCTGGTGTAAAACCGTAATATTCGCAGTGCTCATTGTATGTCCCATAAGCATGCATAAATTTATCAGGAATATTTATAAATGCTCCATTACATCGTTCCAATCCGTTGCAAGCTCTGAGCGTCTCATCTCCTAGCCCTCCGTACAACGAATGTTCCTCAACAACCAGATACTTCCCTGTCTTATTTATACTATACCTGACACTTTCTATATCAAATGGCTTAATCGTGTGTATATAAATGATCTCGGGATTAATGTTTAATGCTAAAAGAGTTGGTACGGCAGCTATCGCATTCTTTAACTGTGGACCGGCTACAACAACAGTGCAATCGCTTCCTTCCCTAATAAGAACTGATTTACCAAAAGTAATATCTGAGTCTTTTATTTCTAGTTCGTGTCTTGTCCCTGGAAGCCTAAAGTATGTCAGATAATTATTGGCATATGTCTGCTTAAAAAGAATATTGAACTCGTTGGGCATGGCAGGATATATAACCTGCGAACGTGGAAGGGATTTTATAAGTGAAATATCGTCATAGCAATAATGGCTACATCCCAACGCCGTATAATCAAAAGCGCTTCCAACAGAAACGAGATTGCCTCCAAGTTCCTGATAGCAAAAATCAAGTTTAATCTGTTCGAAAGCTCTCTCAATTATAAATGGTGCAATAGTATGAACAACCGGTTTAAAACCAACATGAGAAAGACCTGCAGCCATACTAACAATGGTCTGTTCGCATATCCCAACATTATAATATCTTCCTGGGCATGCGGTAGCAAAAGGTTGAAGTGCGTAATGGCTTATGTCACCGACCAGAACGGTGAGTTTTGGGTCAATTAACCCTATTTCAAGCATTGTGTCAGCAAATACTGACCGTAATGGTTTATCTCCTTCATACATGTTCAAGTTCCTCCATTATGGCTTTATATTCCTTATCATTGGGAATTTTGTGATGCCAAGGCCCATGTGTTTCCAAGAAGCTTACTCCTTTACCTTTCACAGTGTTTGCGATTATTACAAAAGGCTTTCCGGTCTGATTATCCTTGAAATCATTAAACGCCTTATTGAGCTCTTCTGAATTATGTCCATCTATCAGGATGGTAGTCCAGCCAAAAGCGCGCCATTGCCCAACAATATCCGGATGAGGAAGTATTTGAGCGGCAGATCCGTTATAGTCCACAATGCAACAAAGGTTGTCAAGTTTCATATTTTGTGCAACCAAGGCCGATTCCCACACTGATCCCTCATGACACTCTCCGTCGCCTACAAGCACATATACCTTGTTTGAATTATTTAATATTTTCTGACCAAGCGCAATACCAACGGAATATGGAAGGCCATGTCCAAGAGAACCAGTGGAAGCTTCAACGCCTGCTACTTTTGTCCGGTCAGGATGACCACCTAATATAGCATCAATTTTACCGCAGGTGTCTATATCATTTTTTGTTATAAATCCATGTTTATTCAACACTACATTCAAAGCAGCACAACCATGTCCCTTGCTTAGAACAAAATAATCTCTTCCTTCCCAATCAGGCCTCTTTGGATCAAATTTCAAATGACCTTCAAATAGAACAGATATAATATCGACAATTGAAAAAGAACTTGGGATGTGGCCTTCTCCGGCCTTTACTATCATGTCTACTATCTTTTTTCTTAATTCATTTTTCATATATATCATATTCTTTATGTTAAATTTATCTTTTACCTACGCCCATACCGAATATATAATGTGACATTGGAGCAAATCCCGTATGAACAATTTCATCATTCATAGAGAACATGAAGACATTATAATAATATTTTTCAAGATCAGAACGCAAAGATTTATGAGATTTAAGATTTACATGCCCGGCTTTACTTTCTTCAGATGCATATTGGAATGCAGCAATATTAGGAGTGCCAACTACAAATACACCATTAGATGATAAACAAGACGCAATATTTTTAAAATACAAATCATTTTTAAGTAAGGGAATATGTTCAATCACATCAAGAGAATATGCAGCATCATAATTATCACAAGGAATATTTTCTGTTATATCAACATACTTAAATTCACAATTTACATGTGAAAGTCTCTTTCGATTATTATCAATTAATAAAGGTTCCCAATCAATAGCAAGAATATGGTTAACAGTTTGACTTACTATTGGTAAACCAAAACCATCTCCAACCCCAATATCTAAGACTTTATTCTTCCCTTCAAGCATTTTTGCTACAAATTTGTATCTAGATAATAAAAACACTAAATGTTTTGGATCATTGTTATATATATGTGTAGTATATGGGCCCAATAATGTTGGATTTATTTTATAATTATCAAACTGTACCTGATTTTGTGATTCTTTTGCATTCATTATAATTTCCTATATTATTTAGTTATCTGAAAAACAACGCCCTTGACCTCCATCAACCAAAAATGCCGATCCAGCAATAAAACTTGCATATTCAGAGCAAAGAAAAACAGTTATTCGTGATATTTCATCAAGAGTTCCAAATCGTTTTATAGCCATTCTTTCTTCAAGGTATTTTTTTACATGTTCAGGGCGTTCATTGCTTGCAGTGTCCCAATATCCGCCTTCTATATATATTGCTCCGGGCATAACAGATGACATACTTACACCCGATGACGATACATATCTTCCAACACATCGGACATATGCGTTTAACGCAGCTTTCATGGCGCAATAAGTCGGTGACCCTTGGTTCTCTAAAGCGGCAATAGAGGACATATGAACAATTCTTCCCCATTTATTTCTCTGCATATGTGGCAATACTAAACGGTTTATCTCTATTGCTATTTCTAAATTATATCTGTAAGAACGTCTCCAATCCTCTATATTACAAAATGGGTCTGTAATATTTAAATTACCTCCTACATTGTTCACAACAATATCAGGATATCCTGCAATGGCAACCAGTTCATCTATCATACGAGAAGGGGCTCCTTCTTCTGATAAATCATATTCTAATGGAATATGATCTCCTCCTTTATCTACTAGAAAAGATTTTAGTTGGTCTTTGCTTCTGGAAATCAATGCAACACGAACACCCTCGTCAGCCAATGCACCACAAACAGCTTGTCCAATACCTCTAGAAGCTCCGGTAACTAAAGCAAGTTTACCTTTTATTCTTAAATCCATATCATTCTCCTTTGATCAGGTGATACTTATAGGATTAATAATTCTTCTAGGATTCAGTGACGCAAGGCGACTTATAATTTGTCTCCTATTATCCAATGCTGTTAGTAAAATATCCGATGAATTATATTCTATTTTATCCGGATTAACTATATCTAAATCTATGTTTTTATATTTAAGACCAATTTTATTATGATCATCATCGATAATTTGCTTCACTAATGAAAAAGGTTCTCCCAAATGATATTTCAATATCGGAAGCATCTGTGCTGCTCCAAATCCATAGAGATGCTCACATTCATTCATAAAATTACCGCATATTATCATTTGACTCTTAAACAACTCATATCTTTCTGAAATATCATTTAGATTCAACTTGACATAATTATACTCTTTTTTATCAATATTCTTATTAATCTTCTTTTTAATTACTACCATCATTGAACCCCAATGTGCCCAATTAAAACGTCTGGCTATGATTTCAGCACCTAATTCGTCAATAAGCTTTGAAATTGAAGATTCGCTGTAATAATTCACATGCTGATGGAATATCTGATCAAAACGAATATTTTTAACCAAGATATCCAAACATGGAAACTCAAATGCAAAAACGGTTTTATCAGAAGTCATCTCAAACAACTTTTCAATCAGTAACTTTGGTAAATGAATATGCTCCATAGTATGGCAAGAAAACACAAGATCTGGCGGTTTGCTAAAATACCTTTTAAAATCAGTATTCTCTATACTTTCTCCTGTAATCATTATTTCAGAATCTTCGGATTTATACTCTTTTCCCTCATAAATCAAATCAGATCCCAGGAGTTGCCGTCCGTGTCCTTTCAATTTATTTAATGCATAACAATCATTGCAACCGAACTCTACAATTCGTTTAAAAGGCATATCTGGAAATATGTCCATAAGAAAATTAATGAAAAAGTCATAACCCAAACATGAAGTCTTGCTAGCAGCTGTGCGAAATGTATAATTATCCTTATACAATTCACTTGGATTTATTAACTTTTTTAGTTGTCCGTGCCCACATGATTCACAATAAAGAAATGATTGATCACAATATGCTTCATTAATTGGAACATCTGGACTTCTAAATTCACCTGTAAACGGTAATTTTGGAAGATTAATAATCTCTTCTAAATTTCTTCCACATATATTACAATTAACCATATCTTTTCCCTAATCTTCAATGTTTACTTATTCATCATTCGGTTATTTTTTCATTGTTAGATGAGTATTTCCCAAATTACGTCGAGTTTGCTTTCGCCACTCATTAACTTCATCCTCTTTTATACCTTGCAACTTTGCTATTTTATGAACCTTATTTAAGGTTATAAAATTAATACGATCCCATTCAAAAGCTCTTAATATTTGAAGCTCCAACCCGGTAAAATCAGGAGTATTTATGGCCCCGACTGTATATCCAGCCACATCTTCCTCAGATTTCAACAGCCCATGATCAATACATATCTTCATAAGTTCAGTTTTTGGCAATGGAGTAGCAATATGGAAATTGCACATATCTATATTTAATTCTTCAGCATACTTAATCGTATTTCGTATCTGCACCCATGTTTCACCTGGTGTACCTATGACAAAATTGCTTATAACTTCAAATCCCATACCTTTTGCCATATGTGCTATTTGTTTTGCTTTTACCAAGTTTACAGGCTTCTTGATTAAATGCTTCAAAACATCACTATCACCACTTTCTATAGAAAGCGTAATCTGATTGCATCCACTCTCCATCATCTTTGATAGAAGTGCCCTATCTAATGAAAAAACTGCAACATTGACGCATTTCCATGTCATATCAGGATATCGTTCCATTATGCCATGCATTATATCAAAAGCCCTTTGTCGATCAAAAAGAAAATGATCATCTAAAAATATTATTTCTTTTATTCCGTAAATGTTCCTTAATAACTCGATTTCATCTAAGACATTTTTTGCCGATCTAAGTCTAACTTTCTTACCTGACACAGTACTTGCCGCACAAAATGTGCATTGCATAGGACATCCTCTGGATGTTACTGACAATGCATATGGGGTTTTCCTTGATATAAGAGTGTGTGAAAACTTGTGCTTATAATTTCCATATTTATTAAAATCTAGATCAGAATAGTCAGGGAATGGAATTGCGTCTAGGTTATCAATAAAATTAGGCCTTTCATTTATTATATTATGATTATTTTTATGAAAAGATACACCCATAATTTTTTCAATTATTCTATCATTAGATGTAGCAATGCCCTGTAGAAGCTTTTTAAATGTTATTTCCCCTTCACCCAAAACAAAATAGTCAATATCTTTACATTCAATAACTTTTTCAATCCAAACAGTAGGCAAAACGCCTCCGAGGACTATCTTTACATTGGGCATTATTTCTTTAATAAACCGGACATGATAATATATTTCATCTATATACTCTGTTGAGAAAGAAGTAAGGCCAACAACATCTGGTTTTAATTTCAATAAATATCGCTTTATTTCATCCACTGATTCGTTATCGAAGTTTGGATCGTATACAGTAACATCAAATTCGTCGTTACAGCAGGATTTAAGCAGGCATAGTCCATAAGGAATTAGTTTCCAGCTCCGTTTACCCAGCAACTGGAAATTAGGTTGCATTAAAACTATTTTTAATATTTTCTTCAAATCCTATTACCCATCTTTGTTGTCATTGCCAGGCAATACATGCTATTGGATTCCATGGTGTCTATACCAGGAATAAATATAAATTTATTTATTATCTCCTTCTTGCAAAATGTTATCGGCATAAAATCATATTGCTCTAAAACAATTTTAAGCTCATTACAGCTCCATGCGTTCTGATGATTTAAGTGGAAAGACACTTCGTTGTCCAATACTTTATTTTTCAACGCTGCAGAAATTTCATGAGGCGAATGATTCCTCAATAGATCATCAAGCTCTGCTTCTTTAACTGGTGCAGGACCATGATAAGCGTTTACCAGCATTTTATTATTATTTGAATATTGTCCTCCGAAGGCATCATTTGAAAATCCACAGAACAACATTGAAAGCTTATTAAGCGGGGTTTTTTCGATATTTTTGTTTCTCCATGTTGACAAAGTCCTCTCATCATAGAAATTATCGATAATGCTTTCTCCGCATTCCCTCCAAGTATTCAATGCAGCCTCAAAATCTGGTATTTTCACTAAAAACAAACCTTTGTCTTTCAATACTCTTCTGGATTCAGTAAGAATTCTTGCAACTGTTACATCGTCTAGATGTTCCAAACAGTGCGATGTGTATACAAGTTCAATGGAATTTGACTGTACTGGAAAGACGCAGTCTTTTGATAGAATAAAGCTAAACGGATTGTTATAACTGACCAGTTCCTCAAGAATAATCCATTCTCTTGAGGCCGGAAAATTTGGTCCAGCTCCAATGTTGATATATTTCGCTTCTCGAACTCTTCCTCCTCGCAAGACAATTTTCAACCTTTCCAATTGTATCCTTAAGAAAATATACATTTCCCTTAAAGGTTTTATATTTTTAATTTTACTAAACATAATATCATATCTCTATGGTATGAACCAGTGGTAGTCGCCTGTATATCCGGCTTCCTGAAAGAGTTTTATCCAATCAGAGGTATGCAGGACTGTATGAGCTGTAAGGTTCCACGCCTCCATCAACTCTTTTTCCACTTCATTACGATAAGCGTCGACTGTTATAAAGCTGCCAATCCTCGATACCCTTTCAATTTCCTGAAGCGATTTTATACAATCTTCACGTTTAAGATTATGAATTGTATTTATGGAAATTACTACATCAAATGATTTATTCTGGAATGGTAGATTTCTGGCATCTGCGACTTTCACAAATGGTCTCATGTCCTCGATGGCATTGGCAATAGCATATTCGGAAATGTCTATTCCGCGAACTTGTATGCCGGGAATCAGTTCTGCCAGATCATGCAACATAAAACCCTTTGCACAGCCGACGTCAAGAACTCTGCTTTTTGAAGTCAATCCGAAATGTTTCTGGAAAGTAGGTATGACAGGTTGCCAGAAACGAGGGAAATAGTTGAATCCTCCATATCCATGCTTCCTGTCGCCATCGAAGAATTCTTTACCGAACTGCCGGGCAATACGCCTGTCTTCCTCCGTCTTTTCCGCCCCCCTCTCCTTTACATTCCGCTTGGTCTTGGGGTAGTTTGCCAGCAAATCTATTTCCATACCCATTGTTTTCGCTCCTTAATCAAATATGTCTTCGCGCAACGACTCAATATTTTAACCACTAACCTGCACTAACGAAACCAGACACTAACTAATTTTGCTGAAAGTTTCTTCTCCAAAAGAGAATAATTTCTCAGCAAGGATTTAATGTTGAATTCAGATGTTTAGATTCATAAAACTCTCGAACTTTCGCATTTCCGCACTCTAGAACTTCCCCTTAATGACCCGTTAGTGTCTGTTAGTGGTGACGTGGTTTTGTTTTTCAAGCTGTGGTTAGAATCTTCTTCATCGTCTTAATATTGTAGCAATTATCATCATCCCTCAAAGTTCCTGCCTTATAAGCTTCAATTATTTCCTTGATCCCGTCCTCAACACCATATTTCTGTACGAAACCAGTAGCTATGAGCTTATCTGAATTCTGACGGTAAGACCGCGGATCATTGGATTCACTTACTTCAATCCCTACAGGCAGATGTTTTGTCACCATCTTTGCAATATCCATGATGGAGATATTTTCAAAGCCGGCATTATAGATTCCTGAAAGGTCTTCCCTGCTTAAAAAATACTGATATACCCGTATCATATCCTTCATGTGGATATTTGGTCGGGTCTGATCTCCGCCAAATACTTTAATCTTACCATTCTTCAGTGCTGAATACGTCAGGATATTAACAGACAAATCCAGCCTCTGTCTAGGAGATGTCCCGCAAATAGTGGCAGGTCTCACGATTTGAACCAAAATGCTTTCCTTATAGCTTAGAAAAACCCTCTCGCTTATCATCTTGGTCTTGTTATAATCGGAAATAGGGACAAGATCAAGGTCTTCGGTGACTTCGGGCTCATCCTTCACACCATATACGCTTCCGGAACTGGCATAAATGAACTGATGGACTTTATTCTTGATTGCCTTTTCAATGAGAAACTTGGATGCCAGGACGTTGATCTCCCAAGATATCTTAGAGTCTATATCGCAGCTTGGATCATTTGCGATGTTCGCAAGATGAATTATAGAGTCAAATCCCTTCATAGGAATGGAATCAATTTCCCTGACATCTCCCTTTATAACTGTCAGATCCTTATGATCCGGCAGGAAATTGCCAAACCACATGATATCAACCGTCGTAACCTTATGGCCATCTGCGAGCAAAGCCGGAACCAACATCGATCCCACATAACCACATCCACCTGTAACTAAAATATTTGACATATTATATAATTCCTTGCTCTTAAATAAATTTTAAATGTTCTGAATCAGAATTAAGATATTCCCAGAGAAGCACGTTTCTAGGATTGAGTTCACAGTGATGGCAGCATGAAACCGAAGGATTGACTTTAAAAAACTTGTCTTTACCGTTAAACCAGAAATCCTTGAACCTTATATTTTTTATCGATCCAAGTAACCCATCGCCGAGATTATAAGCCTTATCTGGACAGGTATATACATTTAGGTCGGCACCTATTACTGGACGGAGTTGAATATGAGGACACCAGTCATAAACCTTTTCATATTTTTCAGAAAGCTCATTATAGGAATCTGATATTTCAAAAGTGCTGTCTGAAAGCTTACTGGTACATTTTTCAATATTTGACTTAACTTTTTTAAATATTTTCCCATGATACTCATTAGTGGCCTTATTGTCATCCCCTACAAGGCATGGTGACACCTTGACACTGCTTATTCCAATATCCTTGAGTTTTGACAGGGATTCGTATATATGTCCAACATTATGTTCGCCGACAATAAGGCTAACACCAAGGACACATTTCCCTTTCATATTTATAAATGATTTCATATTGGATATTATTTTTGTGAATTCTCCGTCAGGAACACCGCGAAACTTCGTATAGCTTTCATCATCCCATCCATCAATGGAAACCCTTACCCAAGTAGCATATACTGAAAAGAATTCTGCAATCTCCCCCTGAAGTCTGGCACCGTTTGTCAAAGAGGCAAAGCTCACCGACCCTCTGGCAAGGAGTTTTACAGCATCGAGCAGATGCGGATATACAAAAGGTTCTCCTCCACCGCTGAAAGTTACCGCTTTGACATCCATTTCGATTATATCTTCTATTATCTCCAACATCTTATCACGAGGAATTGAGTCATTTGATGCCCGATCCTTGCCAAAACTCTTGAAATTTTTCTGGCTATAGGCGCAATAATGGCAGTTGTGGCAGCAAATGTTGGTAGGTTTCAATCGGATATGGACAGGAGAAGGGATTACTCCGCTGTCATGAGGCAGCTTATCTATCCTATCCTTGAAGTGGAATATTTTTGTCCTTGTATAATAATATTTCATCGTATACTAAGAATCCCTTTTATTCTTTCAATTATCGATGCTTCGTCAGGGTAATACTGATTTTCAAGCACATAGCTCATTGGAGTATGGCTCTGCGGAAAGCATATCCTACCTGGAGCTGCTTTCAATTTAGTCCCCATCTCTTCACATATGAAAGCTATAATTTCAGATGCAATACCGCAGTATATCCAGTCCGGATCAGCCACTATAAGACGACCTGTCTTTACTACTGACCTACGAATGGTGTCCTTATCCAAAGGAGCAATGGTCCTGGGGTCAATCACTTCAACTGAGATATTTTCCTTTTCCAGCTTTTCCGCCGCTTTTAAAACGGCAGGCACCATCATTCCTATCGCCACACAAGTAATATCCCTGCCTTCTTTTCTGACACATGCTTCACCAAATCTGACACGATAAGGCTGTTCAGGAACATGGTCTTCCATACCGAAAAGACATCTGCTTTCAATAATGATTCCTGGATTTTCACCGAAAATATTTTCCAGCAGCAATCCTTTCAGATCATAGGCAGTAGCAGGCATTGCGACCCTGAGCCCGGGAAGATGGGCGAACCATGAATGCATGCTTTTTGAATGCTGAGGCCCCTGCCCCCATCCTTTGCCAACAATCGCCCTAATTGTCACTGGAAGATGGCAATGTCCATTGGACTTGAATCTCCACAAGGACATCCAGTTAACAATTGCATCAAGGGAATACATCATGAAATCAATTCTAGGGTGTACTATAATAGGTCTCATTCCTGTAACCGCTGAACCAATTGCAACGGCAGTCATAACGCTCTCGGCGTTCGGGAAATCCATAACCCGTTGATGACCATACTTTTCAACAAGTCCTGTCGTTGTTTTAAATATGGCACCCTTATAATCAACGAGCTGCCCCATTAAAATGACTTTATTGTCTAGGCCCATGGCATTATCCACGGCATCTACAATGGCTTGTGAATATGTGAGTTTTCTCATTTCGAATCCGGTGTTTTTGGTTTGTGATTAATAAGGACCTGGAGTGGTCTCGCCTTGCTGGAAATTGAACTTATCCCTCTCGATATCAACAAGATATTGATCGGCAACAGGTGAATCAGCACATAAATTAAGCGAATTCCAGTCCGGTGCCGGAGGGAAAGGGGATGCTTTTGCAAAAGAAAATGCACTTTCAATCTCTTTCTTGAATTCAGCCTTGAAGGCGGTTTTTGCCTCTGCAGTTAATAATCCTTGTTCCTGCAATTTTTCCTCAAGCAGTCCAATAGGACAGTTATTCTTCCAGAAATTGATTTCATCCTGAGTGCGGTATCCTACATTAGTGTCATCTTCCGGACCAACATGGCTGTTCCAGCGATATGTATAAGTCTCGATGAAATATGGACCCTTCCCAGCTCTACAATGCTCAATTCCCTTTTTAAAAGCCCTATATAATGACACTACATCATTACCAAACATGGAAATACCTTCAACACCAAAAGCCTCCACCTTTTCAGTGATATTGTCAGATGGTTGTCTTTTCAGTTGTGGCGAATATGTCGAATATCCGTTATTTTCACAGATGAACATCACCGGTAATTTCATCAGAGAAGCGTAATTCATGGTTTCCCAAGTGATTCCTTCATCAATCGCCCCATCTCCAAGAACAGCAACAGCTACCTTGCCTTCCCCTCCATACTTAAAACTTAATGCGGCACCTGCCGCTATTGCAAGCATTCCTGAAAGAATGGCTCCGCTGTAGAAATTGACTGAAGGCATGCATATTTCCTGGGAGCCTGCAATGCCTCCATTACATCCTGTAGTTCTTCCATATAGCTCCCCAAAGAGTGAATTGATATCTCCCCCTTTTGAAAAATAAAATCCATGAGATCTGTGGTCGCAAAATAAATAATCTTCCTTCCCAATAACTTTGGACAATGCCGTCGGAGCAGCTTCTTCACCAATACAAAAATGAACAGGACACCTTATCTCATCTGCAACATGATATTGATCCTTTAAAGCCTCCTGAGTCATTCGTAAGCGAAGCATGAATGTATAGAAATCACTAAGTATTTCTGTTTTTATACCATTGATTTCCATATGACGGTATCTGCCATCATTAAGGATTGCTTCTCTAGTGACATTCTTCATAATTTACCGAAATATGAGGGTTGTTCGTTTATATTATCGCATGTGAATCAAAAATTTGTCAGAGACATGATAGATTTCAGAATCTTGACTTTTGATATAGGCTCTGTGTTACCTACTATTTTTACCGCTTGTGCGCCTGCAAGCTGTCCTAGGAACAACGCTTGTTGATTTGACATTCCGCTTGCTGCAGCCAAAGAAGCAACAGAGAAGAATGCATCTCCTGCTCCGACAGTATCAATTACTTCTGATTCAAAAGGAGGGCATGCACATGAAAGATTGTTACTCATTACAGCTATCGTTTCAATTGCACCTCTGGTTAACCATGCATAATTTGCATTGAGCTCCTTACGAAGATTGTCGAGTTCACTTGTGTAATCCATGTGTCTTTTCCCTGCGGAAAGGGAGATCTCGGTGGCATCAAGGCTAAAACAGTCAGCCCTTTTATATTGCCTGTTTATAATATTAAATCCATTGTTATAACTGTTTGTCTGACAGTTCAATGCCATGAAGGACGCATGTTTCTGGATATATTCCCTTATTTTGTCCTGCATCAGGCCGTGTCCAAAGTCTGTCACTATGACAATATCATGTTTGGGAAGTTCTATTTTTAGCCTATCAAGTACTTTATTTATAATTTCTGGTGAGACTTCCTTATCGTCAATTACATTCACAGAAAATAGTTTAGTCATTAGGTTACCTGAAGAAGGAGGAAGGGTGAATCTTTGCTTAACAATGGTCGTGAAGTTCCCATCAGAAATAATTGAATTGCAATTTTCTGGAACGTACTCGTCAATGATATTCTTTGCCCAGGATTCGACTCCAGACATACTTATTAATGTCACATTATCTGTAAACTGCCTCAGATGGCGGAATACCGCCAATACTCCGCCAGTCTGCAAATCCTCGCTAAGGAACCGCGCTGAAATAATACTGGCTTTCGAAGTCAGTCCTAGTACTTTGACATAAGAATACTTGTCGAATATGATGTCCCCTACCAAAAGCACCTTCAATTTTGAGAATTCATTAACTGCGCGACATAATGATGCTCCGTCAACCTCCTTTGAAACTTCACAGCAGAAACGCTTTACATCCTCGTGAAGGTTGTCAAAATGCTGGTTTAGTATCTTCGTGGAGCTGAACACAACAGATCCAACATACCGTATTTCACCTCCTAGTCTTTCGACCGTAGCAACGTCCTCATTGATGTTCCCAGTAACATCATTTTCACGATCCATATATTCCTTGCCCTTGCAATAAATATTAGGTTTGACACATTCAATCGCTTCAACTGCGGCAGGGAATGGAATAACTACTACATAATCAACACATTCGAGTGCCGATAAATTCTTCTCCCTCAACTTATCGTTAAAATATGGCCTCCCAGGCCCCTTGTTGACGTATTTTTCACCTGTTACAGTGACAACCAAAACGTCCCCCAGCGCCTTTGCCTCCTCGAAATGATAGATATGCCCCGGATGAATCAGGTCGAATGTCCCATGGCATTGGACAATTATTTTCCCATCAATACGTAATTTTTCGAAAAAAGCGGGAGCTTTTTCGAAAGAAACATGTTTATTTGAAGTCTTCATATAAATTTACCTATTATCAAATTGATAATTTTTATAACCACTAATCTTCGCTTATCTTACACTAATAAGATCATATACTGTGAATTTTATTTTACTTTGTAGAATAAAACTTACGGCATGTTTCATATTTTCCATTCTTGTTAGTGAATGATTAGTGTCGATTGGTGGTGAAATTTTTACCCTTGTCTATTTTTTTGCAGACCAAATCCATCCAATAATGTAGAATGGCCGCATGACATGTTTCAGCGTATCCGTATGAGTCCGCAGGTATATATGCGTTAAGATCTCCAATTTTTCGCAAAGCATTGGTTGGAGACATTGCGCTTAACGTAATACTGACCATTCCTAATTTAGAAGCCATTCTGACAGCACGGATAATATTGGGAGATCTCCCTGAACTGCTAATAGCTACCAAAATATCGCCTTTTTTGCCTCTTCTCTTCAGAGGTTCAGCAAAAACATGCTCATATCCTACATCATTTGAAATGGCCGTTATCAGAGACAAATCTGAAAATACTTCCGTATGTAATCCAGCATTTTTCGCCAAGTCTGCTGAAAAATGACTGGCCATTGAAGCACTTGCACCATTTCCAATAAGATAAATTGTTCTTGAATCATTTTTTAGTTTAATTGTTAATTCGTACCATAATTTGAAGGCAAGGTCAACATCAATATTATCTCTATTTTTATCAGTAAAACACAATGAAGAAAGTAGTGTGTTTAATTTATTTGTTTCGTCAAGCCATTTATGCATATTCATATATTATTCCATTTTTATACTTTTATAATAACTATTTTTACTTAGAGTCAGTCCTTATTTAAACCATTTATTTCTATGATCCTGTCACAGTGTTTCGCACTTGCAAGATGATGAGCTATCATTATAATTGTAATCTTTCCCTTCAAGACATTAACAGCATCTATAAATGCTTTTTCAGTCTCGTTGTCAAGAGCAGATGTAGCCTCATCGAGAATCAATACTTCAGGTTGATGATACAATGCCCTGGCTATTCCTATTCTTTGTCTCTGTCCACCTGATAACCTTACACCTTTCTCTCCCACCATAGTATTGAGCCTATCTTTCTGTGAATCAATAAAATCGATGATTTGTGCTGTTTTAAGGCATTCTCTTACACGTTCATCATTAATTTCTTCAGGTTTTACACCAAAAGCAACATTATTTTTAATCGTACTATCCATAAGATAAATAAATTGTGGTACATAACCAATTTTTATCTGCCAGGAGGAAATATTTTCTTCAATGTTTCTTCCATCAACTCGAATAACACCTTGATGAGGTTTCAGTAATCCCAATATAATATCTATTAATGTTGTTTTCCCAGATCCCGTTGTTCCCATAAATACTACTGATGAATATTTTTTGATGGAAAGGGAATAATCTTTAAATATAGGCGTTGATTCATCTCGATATGAAAAAGATATATTGTCTATAAGAATCGTATCATTTAAAACAATGGGGTCGCCATCATTATGCCGTTTATCAATCTGAAATGATGTAAGATCGTGATATAGTTCATTAAATGTGTAAAGATTTTGACGAATAATTGTCATGTTGTATTGAATACGGCTCATTGATGGCATGATTCTCAAAAGGCAAACACTAAACAATGATAATGTAAGTAATGCAGATTCATTCGTATTTCCAAATTCAAGAAGAATTATCAAGGTAGAAAGTCCAATTACTATGACAAGAGCCTCTATGAAGAAACGAGGATAATTGACCTGCGCATTGCTCAATGCCATAGCATCATTCCTTAAAAACAGATGCCTCCTATATTCATTACAAAAATATGTTTCTTTGTTGCGAACCTTGCATTCCTTTATAGCCTCAAATCCCTGCATGGCAAATTGAAACACATATGCTCCATGAAATCTAATTCTTTCACCAAGCTGATAATTTATTTTCTTTAAAAGCAGGTATGACGTTGCAATAATAACAGATCCTATTCCGGATACACTTAATGTTATTATTGGATTCATAAGAAATAAGAGCAATATTATTGAAAAGGCTACAATCCCTTCTGTCAAGAGGATCATAAAGGGAAGAAGTATTCCGATTCCGATTCCACTTATTTGATTTAAATTATTGAGAAGATGGGTAGAATTGTTTTTTAGATGAAATGAATATCGAGCATTGATATAATTCTCATATAGCTTGTTTGACAATTCCGATGTTTTATTAAAGATAAATTTACTTTGATATAATGTAAACCACATCATAAATATATTTTTTAGTATATAAAGTATTATAAGACTCACGGAAAGTATAATAATGAAGCTTTTTGTAGATTCGGGATTGACAAAATCATGGATGATTTTAAAAAATCTATTATGATCAATCAACTCTGGTTTTGACAATAAAGCAATGACCGGCATAATTAGCCCAATCCCGACAATTTCGAGAGCCGCACTAAATATCATCAAAACAAAGATTAGAACCGCAGTAATTCTTTCCTTTGGATTAAGTATCGACCAGATTTTCTTTAATATATCAAACATAAATATATTTAAATGCTACTGCCCTTTCATACTCCTGTCGGGACTCCCCAAAATTCACAAAAGGAGCACAATGGAATATTTTTTCTTTTACCTGATTTGTGAAGTCCAAGCCATTTCAATCTTTTATCACTGTTCCATATATCATCAAGCGTCTGGGTATTCACATTCCCTATGACCCCAAGCCTCTTAGGATCGAATCTTACGCATATTGACACTTCCCCTAGGCTGTTTATGGCAAGATGATGGAGAAAGTCCAGGCATATCCCTATTTCAGGGACCGTGGGGCTTGCCTTCTTATAACTGAAGCTTCCCATAGCTGCATGGAGAGCCCTTTTCGCGAAGACAGACCCGAATTTCTGATATCTGGCTTCATCTACATCTCCATTGAGACGCAGGATCGTATAAGGTTTCCTGTCCCTCTTGATCTCAAAGAACTTTTCAATGATTCTAAATTGCTCATCGGCTTCGGGATCCTTCTCGAAGACTGATATCGCCATGGTGTCAAGATTCCCTATGATCTCATCGGCCTTCTCAAGCAGAAGTTTTCCGTTGGTGACTATATTGGTTATCTGGTTTTTGAATAGAGCGACCGCCTTTCCAAATTCAGGATAAAGGAGAGGCTCTCCATTGTTGTGCAGCTGCACCACCACGTTCCTCGGCAACTGCCTTACGATCTTCCTGACCAGTTCAAAAGGCATGTCTCCATACTTCAGCGCAAGTTCGGGCATGTCCCTTTCAACCTTGCGTCGTCCGCAGATCCAGCAGTTCTTGTTGCATCTGCTGGTAAGCTCAATATTGATGTTCGCAAGTCCGCTTAAACCTTTACCAGCCATAATTCACCTTCCAATGACTTGTACTATTTCCACAGGCATTCCATCCGGATCATGGCAGAAAGCCACCTTTGCCCTGCCTTCAGGTGCGATTTCAGGGGCCGATATGAAACTGATCCCCTTGTCGACCAGGGAACGATATGCCGAATCGATATCCTCAACCTCGATTGCCAAATGCCTTGGCCCCATATCATAAATCCGGTTTTTGGCTGATGTTACGCCATTATGTGATTTGAATTCAAGTAGTTCCACTAACGTGCTATCCTTGGAAACACCCAGCTTTACCGTATGTACTTCGACTTCCTTGAGACCTAATATTCTGTCAATAAAATCCCCTGTTTCCATATTGTCGGCGACAATATTAAGCCCAAGCAGATCCCTGTAGAATATTAAGGATTTCTCCATATCCTTTACAACTATGCCAAAGTGCCTGATTTTGACTGTCTTTATCATGTCAGATGGAATCCCTGATGGAGCTTTCCAGCACTTCCAATCCTTCATGCAGGGCCGCCTTTGTAATACACAGGGGTGGAGCAAGTTTTATGGATTCGCGCCCTGTATGGACTACAAGAAGTCCTCTCTGCATGCAAAGTTCAGCAATCCTGTCGCATAGGGAAGAGAGAGGATTTCCTTTCTTGTCCCAGAAAACAAGTCCTGCCAGAAGGCCCTTTCCGTTTATGTAAGCAAGATGCTCTGGGAATCTTCCCTTTATCTTATCCAGCTCATGATGGAACAGTCTTCCAAGTCCTTCAGATTTCCTGATGAGGTTGTCTTCAAAGAGGGATTTGAGATTCCCGTATCCTGCGGCACAGCTCAGTGGATTTGCTGAATGGGTTGAGCTCATGGATCCGATATCAGGAAGGTCCATGATCTCCTTACTTCCAAGAACGATCGAAAGAGGTAGGCTTGAGCTTGCTCCTTTTCCACAGCAGAGCAGATCGGGCTCAATTCCATAATTCATATATCCAAAAAGTTTTCCTGTCCTGCCAAAACCGGATTGCATTTCATCAAATGCGATCAATATGCCGTTCTCCCTGGCAAAACGTTCTAGTTCCTTCATAAACTCCATCGGATAGAAAACCGCTCCCCATCCTTGGAACGTCTCTATCATGAAACCACAGATATCCTTTTTTGGCAACAATCCCTTTTCCTTCATGAGCTGATTTATGCCTTTGCGGAAATAACCCCTTGGATTTTGCATGGCTTCCTTCCTCCATGGATATGGAAACGGAAGATGGAAGATATTCGGATCCTGGAACCCGATCCACTCTTTCTGGGCAGGATTATAGCTCATCATCTGCGCCCCCATTGTCCGACCATGCCAGTTTCCCTCGAATCCTATGATTCCGGGGCGCCTCTTGCCTGTCTTTGATGCATTAAGCCTCATCAGTTTGAGGGCACATTCCGTAGCTTCAGTGCCGGCGGAAAGCAGAAATGCCTTCTCGAACTGCCCCGGGGTGCTCCTGATGAGCAGCTCGAGGTATTTCGCCCTGATTTCAGATGCAAATGTATAAGTATGAAGAAGCGGACTTGAAATCTGCTTCTTGAGTTCTGCTATTATCTTCCTGTTCCCATGACCTGAATTAGTGACGAATATGGTGGATGTAAAGTCAATCCATTTGTTCCCCCAGAAGTCTTCAACCGAAAATCCCAACGCCTTTTTCCACACTATAGGAAGCTGTCCGTGCATCGCCCTTGTCTCATACTTCTCTATTTTCCTCAGAAGCGGCAGGCTTTGAGGAACCGGCAAGGATGTTGCAATCCTCCTGTGTTTTGTATTTACCTTCGGAACCTTGACTGGTTTGAAGCTGAATCCGTGCCCAGCCATAAATCATTCCTTTCCTTTATAATTATTATTGAGATAATCCAATATTGGCGAACTTTTCCTGCCAAGAGCGTATTCAAGGATGTCGAAGTCGTTCTGCGAATCAACTTCCACGCAATACGGGCTTATATATCCATGGATATTCCTTCCGTGTATGCTTTCCCCTCCGGCAATTACGGAGCTAAGAAGTATATCAACATATCCGTCAGGGATGTAAACCTTAGGACACATCTGTCTTGGCATATTCGAATAGTCCTTCCCTTCCGGAGACCTGAAAGGGACGAAGAATCCCTTTTCATCGGCCAGAAACCACTTGAACGGGGATTCGGTAGCCTCATGTCCTGACCTCAACGAGGTAGCATTCTTATTTTTCCGGATGATTCCTATCGCTTCATCAACCAGAGAGGAATCCCTCAAAGGTGTCGTGGGACGCAGGTGGACCCAGTATTCAGGTATCATCTTTTCATTTGATTCGAACCATTGGATCGCATGGACCATGAAATCCCTGTCGGATGAGTTGTCCTTTGCGAATTCTGCAGGCCTGATGAAAGGCACCTCCGCGCCATAATTCATCGAGATTTCAGCTATTTCTGCCGAATCCGTAGAAACGATCACCCTGTCAATAGTTTTGGAAAGCCTAGCGGCGGCAATACTGTAGGCTATCAAAGGATGCCCCTTTAGAGGTTTGATATTTTTCCCGGGAACACCTTTGCTCCCTCCTCTGGCAGGAATAATCGAGTAGACTTTTTCCATATCGGTATTCATGTCTCTCCAAATATTATTTTTTATACCCGACTCCGAGAAGCATGACTTCCTTTGAAAATCTAATTAACTTGTTGAACCCTTCCGGCCATTTTGAATCCTGTTTAAAAGGCCTGTATGAGAAAGGCATGATTGATAACATCTTCACAAGCGGTTTAAGGAAAGGATATTCCCATACAAAAGGAAGCTGATGGAAATATATGACTTTGACATCCTTGTAACCCGCGATGATCATGGCTTCAGATAGAGATGTCCTCGTAAAAGGAGTAACATGCGTATGATCTATGTAGAACGGCCCCCAATAATTATGCTCCCAGCTGGGAGTCATAATAACCGCTATTCCATCCTTTTTGAGACCTGAAAAAGATTTCTCCATCAGAGCAAACGGATTTCTCATGTGCTCCACTACGGACTTGCTGAAAATAAAATCGAATGTCTCCGGGGAATAAGGAAAATCATCCTTTTCAAGATCAATACGCCTGACATCATATTTTACGGACATGCTCTCCACCGATGGAGATATGTCAATTCCTGACACTTCGAATCCCAATTCCCGGAAAACTTCCAGATAGTCCCCTCTCCCACAGCCGATATCAAGTATTTTCCCGGGCTTGCCGTAGTAATTCTTGATTAGGTGACAGGCCAGCCGGTTTGGATATGGTCCTTTGGGATGTGTCTTAAAGGAATAAGTTACATCCAGATAGGATTTGTCTTCTAAAATGTTTTTCCCCATGTCTATCAGCCCCAACTATTTTTTCAAAGGAAGATGCACTCTGAGTTTTTTTGCAACGGCCTTTTCTTCAGGAAGAAATCTCTTGACACCATCACCCATTGCTTTTTCTATTTTCCTTACCGCTCCTATGAGCGTCCTTAATCCTCCCGGCTCAACCGAGGCCGCCTGGTCAGATCCATACATTGTCCGGTCAATTGTGATATGCCGTTCAAGTGAACTTATACCTAAAGTTGCGGCAGCATAGGAAACAGCAAGTCCTGGTTCATGTCCACTATATCCTACGGGACAATTATAACGTTTTTTCAAAGTGTTTATCATATTCAAATTTGCTTGTTCCTCGTTCATGGGATAGGTGCCGACACAATGCATGAGTTCGAATGGACAACCGGCTTTCTTGAAGACTTCAACAGCCTTGTCGACGTCCTCGATCTCCGACAGACCCGTTGAAATGAACGTATGCTTCTTCTCCGAAGCAACTTCCCTGAGAAAATCCAGATCAACTAACATTGCGGATGCTATCTTGTTATATTTAAGATTATACTTCCTGAGGAATTCCAAGGACTTGTAGTCCCATGCGGAAGCAAACCAATCAATCTGCTTCTCCTTGCAATAATCATTGATTATGTCGTATTCTTTCTGCCCAAATTCCAGATGCATTTTCTGATCTCTATTTGTCATCCCCCATGGACTCTCACGAGGAGCATCAAGAACTTCCTTGGGATAAACAGTCTCTATTGTCCTTTTCTGGAATTTCACTGCATCACAACCACATTCCTTCGCAACATCAACCAGCTGTTTTGCTATATTGATGTCTCCATTGTGGTTGATCCCGATTTCTGCGATAATAAATATGCTCATTTATATACCTCTCTTTAAATTTAACATAAAATCTTTAACCACTTATCTACACTAATCTTACACTAACGAATATTTGACGTGAGTTTTATTTTACGCTGTAAAATCAAATTCACAGCAAGTTTTGTATCATAAAATCTTGTTAGAGATAGGTTAGTGTCAATCCTCCGTCGCCAAGGCTTCCCACTGCGCCAAGGCTACGAGAGACAGGCTGGAGGACACGTTAGTGGTGTCGTTTTTTAGCCATCAATCTAAATTATGCAATCTATCAACCCAATAATTTGGCTTGCGCCGAAGATGCGCAATCGCAATAATTACTATCTTATCTTCATTTAATCCTATGTTTCGCCATCGCCTTCTCATAGGAAACATATCCTATTTCACCCTTTTTATATGCATTCCATCTTTTTCTTGCTTCATGTGCCCAGATTTTGTCAATTTCCGGATCAGGCGTAAATAATTTTTTTAAGATTATATCAACAAGCATGGCTTTATCATAGTCTGAAAGGACATCAATTTTATCCATCAATGGATTCAATGTTTTTATCATTTGAAAATCCTCCATATTTTGTTATTTCGCCTTTAAAAATATATCCGTCAGGCATTAATTATCAAGAACGATCATCTCATCACCGACTTTTCCCAGGATCTCCA
The DNA here is from genome assembly GCA_001804805.1 of Lentisphaerae bacterium GWF2_49_21. GTDB lineage: Bacteria > Verrucomicrobiota > Lentisphaeria > Victivallales > GWF2-50-93 > GWF2-50-93. The sequence continues at coordinate 56,167 of MHBH01000073.1, read as the reverse complement.
ATGATGCTGATATCAGCATCATAAACAGCAGTAATAAGCATATCAGTCGCTCCTTGAGCGTGAACGGACACCATGGATTTATTTAAACCACCAGTCTTCGCCAAAGCGCTTCCTCCTACGCCAAGGCTTCGGGGGACAGGCTGGGGGGACACATTATTGGTGACGTCTGCAGCTATGAAATTAAGAAAGTTTCAGCTTGTCCCTAATAGATGCACGTATTTCGATGCATTTGAGATATGATTCGCGAGATTGCTCTTTTGTTGCAGATTCTCCCGGATATCTGAAGACAACAGCGTAATCCGTTAGAAGGGCCATTCCATCACGGAATATTTCCATGTCTGCGCTAGACTTCAAGAGCAAATCAAGTAAAATTCCAAGATCATGCGTCTTTGGGAACTGAATGTTTTTCTCAACAAGCATCGCCTTCAGATATTTTTCAATGCACTGTTGGCAATGGAAACAGGCAGAATCCTCGTTCCTGTTCTTCCTAGCGCGTATTTCCCTTGTAGCGCTTGCAAAATCTCCTTCCGCCTTCTGAATCCATTCTAGAGTTTCATCTCTCATATAAGACAACACCCTTTTTAAAGACATCTCTTATGAAATAATCACGCATCTTCAGACGCTTCCTTATATGGCTTGGCGATTTCACTAACAAATCAAGAGGGAATGGAGCTTTTATCCGTCTGCGAATTTCAAGAGAGGGCCTCTCCATATGATTGATATCTTCCATCACCACAAGCAAGTCAACATCAGAGTCTGAAGTTGGCTTCCCATAGGCGTATGATCCAAAAAGAATAACCTTTTGAGGGTGAAATTCCTCTGATATCCTCTTCACATAATTCTTTATTTGATTTATTCTTACCATAACATTCTACTTATATTTTATCTTCTCTCGTCAAACTCTAAATCGTAACTTAGCGTCTTATGTCAATAATGCAAAGGACGATCCAACCTCTGCATCATGCAAATTGCCACTACAAGCTCCTCATTTGAAATTTTCTCTTGCGGGGGAGGCATGAATGATTTCGGTGGATTGTCCCACTGTACTATTCTTGCTCTACGCGCATTCGCAAGATCCAGAAGCCAATCTTCCAAAGCCAATGCCGTATTGGATGGATATTCCTGTACCAGAGAACGCAACCGGCGTTCCAAAACAGATACATGGGTTGTCATGCCAAGCCGTTTTGCAAGAGTATTCATGGTTTTAATTTATTCATAGTATATTGATTGTCAAGGCTTTTGTATTCTCAACCCTATTGATGAATTGCCGGCAGGATGCCAGCGCTCCGTAGTCAGTTATTGTCTGTAATCTGTCATCTGACTTCTGCCATCCGTTTATATTCACTTATCATTTGCGAGATTCCGACATCGAGGGTGATTTGCGGTTTGAAACCGAGTCGTCTGATTTTTGAGATGTCCAGGCATTTCCGGGGCATTCCGTCAGGCATGGAACTGTCCCAGAGGATTTTACCCTTGTATCCTGCGGATTTCGCAATTTTCAGGGCAAGTTCCTTGATGGTGAGATCCGTTCCAGTTCCAACATTTATTATTTCAGGATCTGTCCTTTTCCCCATCAAGAGGAGAGCAGCTTCGGCAAAATCATCGACATTCATGAATTCCCTTCTCGCACTGCCAGTCCCCCATAGCTTTACCTCGGGTCTGCCCTTGTCGGCAGCGTCTACAAATCTTTTTACCAGAGACGAAAGGACATGGGACTTTTTCAGGTCGAAATGATCGTTTTCCCCGTAAAGGTTGCATGGCATGATCGATATTGTGTTCATCCCATGCTGCTTGGCATAATAATAGGCAAGCTTATATCCTGCGATCTTCGCAACGGCATATCCTTCATTCGTGGGTTCAAGCGGTCCCGTAAGAAGATATTCCTCCTTCATGGGCTGAGAGCATTCGCGCGGATATATGCATGAACTTCCGAGGAAGCAAAGTTTCCTTACTTTATTAATATATGACTGATGAATGATATTTGACGCCATCATCATATTGTCGTACAGGAAATCCGCCGGCTTCTCATTGTTTGCCTTGATGCCACCTACCCTGCCTGCACAGAAAAAAACATAATAAGGTTTTTCAGCCTTGAAGAACCTTATGACTTTTTGAGTGTCACGTAGATCAAGTTGTTTGCTTGTACGAACAACTAGGTTACGGAAGCCTTTTGATTTCAACAACCTATAAATGGCTGAACCGACCATGCCGGTGTGCCCTGCGATGTAGATTTTGGAATTTTTGTTCATACCCATAAGATTTTTTGCCACAGACTTACACGGACTTGGAAAAGACAACTATTTTACCACACGTTAGTGGTTAAATATTTATCCAAAAAGATGTTTCATTTACTTTTATTGAGGATTGAAATCCAGTTCTTATATGAATCATTTTACAGCCTTTAAAACATCATCTATACGATCCGTATCAATTCCAAGGGAAATATCCAAGTCCTGGGTCAGACGGGGGAAATCCGTGTATGACCATGGCATACCCACCTATCAGCATGTATGGAATTTTGCTGTTATCAAGAATCTTGGTGATTTTAAGAAGGGTCTTTTCAATCATTCTTGAATTCCCCTATTTTTTTGAATGTATTCGCAAGCCTGATCAGCATTTTAACGTGGGAAGTTTCCTCCGGAGGTAATCCTTCTTTTTCAAACTCCTTTGAAAAGACATACATGTCATTCAAAAGCTTGAACCTTTCCTCAAGGGAAGGCTTATGCTTGGACTGATATTCTGCTTCCGCTTCTTTGACCAGATGGTAGTTTTTAATCATAAATTATGAATTCTCTTAAGAACATGTCTTGCGACATTAACTACAAACGGAATTCAATTCCGCTGTAGTCTACTGCCTATGATCCTGCAGAAGCTTCTCTTTCTTCGCCAGATCAAGATCATTGTCGACCATCATTTTCACCAGCTGTTTGAAGTTGACCTTGGGCTTCCATTTGAGTTTCTTCCTGGCCTTTGAGCTGTCACCGAGAAGAATATCGACTTCAGCAGGCCTGTAATATCTTGGATCTTTTTCAACATATTTCTTCCAGTCGATATCAAGCAGTCCGAAAGTCTCATCAAGGAAATCCTTTATCGAATGCGTTTCTCCGGTGGAGATAACGAAGTCATCGGGCTTGTCAGCCTGGAGCATGAGCCACATGGCTTCGACAAAGTCGCCGGCATAACCCCAGTCGCGTTTCGCATCCAAGTTACCGAGATAAAGCTTGTTCTGGAGACCAAGCTTGATACGTGTGGCCGCCCTTGTTATTTTCCTGGTGACAAATGTTTCGCCGCGCCGGGGAGACTCATGGTTGAAAAGTATTCCACTGCACGCGAAAATGCCATAGCTTTCCCTGTAATTGACTGTCAGCCAGTGTGAAAACACCTTTGCGGCACCATAGGGGCTTCTCGGATAGAAAGGAGTTTTTTCCGTCTGAGGGGTTTCAGCGACTTTCCCGAACATCTCGCTGCTGCTTGCCTGGTAGAAACGGGCCTTGCAACCGGTCCTGCGGATTGCCTCAAGCATCCTGAGAGTGCCCATTCCAGTTATCTCCCCGGTATATTCCGGAATATCAAAGGATACTCTTACATGGCTCTGTGCACCAAGATTGTAAATCTCGTTGGGTTTTAACGAGTGAAGAATTTCTGCAAGACTGCTGGAGTCATTCAGATCACCGTAAAGGAGCTTGAGATTGGGTTTCTCGTGCGGATCCTTGTAGAGATGGTTTATTCTCTCAGTATTGAAGGAGGAGGATCTCCTGATGATTCCGTAGACTTCATACCCTTTCTTGAGAAGTAGTTCCGTCAGATACGAACCATCTTGTCCGGTAATACCTGTGATAAGAGCTTTTCTCATTATTATCCTTATCTGTTTTCAGTTGTCGGTCGTCGGTCGGCAGCATTTTCAAGTTTCTCCGAGATCTGCCTTGTGAATTCAACGAAATCCCTGATTCCTTCAGTTGCAATCTTATGGACAATGTTCCAGTTCATCTTCTGATATGCGTGTACCGCTATATTCCTGAACGCGACAGCCTTTTGCATTCTTGCGGACACGTCCTTGGAAATGAATCCCTTCTTCTCAATTATGACAAATGCCTCAGACATCGTTTCGGGGGCTGGTGATTCAATGTCCGCTATAATGTGGGCTGCAATATCCACAGACGCTTGTACGGCCCTTTCGAGATTGACAGTGACAATATCCTGGAGGTCAAGATCGGATTCAAGTTGTGCAGAAGTTTCAGGTGTCTTCTCCCTGATCCTTCCGATGCAGCGGCGTAAACTTTCTATCTTGTTCATTATCAGCATATTATCCATTGATAAAAACCTGCCTCCTCTTTGACAGTATCATATTGTAATTGGGAATCATATCGGCCTCGTTGAAGAGCATCCTGTCAATTATATCTGCATACATGTTTTTGTCCTTGATAAAAACAGGCCTTCCTCTGGAAATAATCTGCTTCAATATTTCCCCGTGGACTGAATGGAGATCGACAAGATCGACTTCTCTTCCTGCTGATATTGAAATCATTGCCGCCAGTTCGAGCAGTCTTTCATGTTCTAACAGCCCGGCCGCCGCAACGGCCACATCTATATCGCTCGAGGAAGTAAGTCTTCCATTGGAGGAAGATCCGTAGAGGAAGCAGATTCTTATGTCATTCTCCTTTGCCAAAGCTGAAGAAACCACCGTCCTGATATCTCCGGCATTCAAGGTGTCTTTCCTTTTCATTCCATGTTCGTTGTAATACTTTCCAGAGAACACCCAGACCATCTTGTCATTTTTCATCATTCCGTTCGGCAGGTAGTCGGCTCTCATGGGGATGGTCTTGTCATAAAGGCACACAATGAGAGCATCCGAGCTGGAGGAATCCGCTGAATCATATGGCTGAACCTTCAGACCGAGAAAATTGTCCTTCTCCTCTCCAAAAACTTCCTTTAACTCAAGGCCCCACTCTTTCACTCCCAGATATGCTATTTCTGCAAGTTCGCCATCGCCGAGAAATGCGACTGTTTCCTTTCCGGATTCAGCTATATCCCTGCAGACCCTGGAACTTTCACGTCTTGCCTCATGGTAGAACTGCATTGAGAAATCAATGAATTCATAGGTGATCCTGGCTTTTTCGGCAATTCCGCCAGGAGTAAGGAAATAATCCCAGCGCCTGGAGTGGTGTTTCTTGACATGGAGAAGTCCGCGGTCGACCATCTTTGACAATAGCACATGGGCAAGTTTTACACTGCATCCGAGCTTGGAAGCGGCCATGCGGTTGTTCAGACGCGGGGAAGTCTCGACATGCTTGAGGATCTCAAGCTCGAGAAGTTCGTTTTTTTCAATTGATGCCATTTTGTTTTCGCAAAGGAAACTAAGAAAAGAGAATTTTATAAACCACTAATCTTCACTAACAAAACTAGACACTAACAATATCATCTGCTGTGATTTTCTTCTCCAAAGTAGAATAAACTCACAGCATGTTTTATGTTTCGATTCTTAATTAGTGACAGATTAGTGTGGATTAGTGGTGAAGTTTTTATTGCAAGGTATCCGCGCTTCGCCCCGTCGCTTATGCATTCTATAAGTAACGTTACCTGAAGTAACGATACCATATAAGCTATTGATTGTCAAGAGGTATTTGGCTTTTTTTCAGCATAAAATTTTCAACTGGAAATTTTATTTGTGGTAGTCTTTTCCGACCATGTATTTTTCCAGGAAGCAGTACAGGATTATGAAGAAATATCTGGAGCCCATTTCCTTCAGTTTGAGCTTGGAAATGCCAGCTTTCCTATTCTCCCAGCTGATCGGGACCACTTCAAACTTATAGCCCCTGATGAAGGATTTAAGGGGAAGTTCAACGGTAAGATTGAAATGTGGAGAAAGCAGCGGTCTACATCCATCAATCACCTCGCGGCGATAACATTTGAATGCGTTCGTGGTATCGTTAAGGCCATGCCTGAACATGATCCGGATAAGCCAGTTCACAAACCGATTAAGCAGGTACTTATGCTTTGGGTAATCCACTACACGAGAACCTTTTATGAACCTTGATCCAAATACGCACTCCGCACCCTCCCCTATCTTCTTGAAGTATTTGCACAGATCATCCGGGCTGTCGCTGGCGTCAGCCATAAATATCGCCACTGCGTCACCTTTATATTCATCCAATCCGGTACGTACTGCCATTCCAAAACCCGGTTTCTCCTTGTTTCTGACCCATCTGATCCTGCTGTCGGCCTTTGAAAATCCTTCAAGTATCTCTTCGGTTTTGTCCGAGCAATGATCTGCGACCACAACTATCTCAAAATCAAAATTCTCACCCTTAAGCTTCTCGACAAGCTTCTCAAGGGTTCCTTTTATCACTCCTTCTTCGTTGTGGGCGGGTATTACGACAGAATATTTCATACGAATATGCACCTCTGGATGATTGGATTGCTGGATGGTTGGATGGTTGCGCATGAAGAAGTTAAGAACAATATGGAACATGTAATATTCAATAAATGCTTTTCCAATATTTTCATATCTTCAATCCTTTTTAAACCCAGTCATCCATTCATCCTATCATCCAAGGACTTGCCTGGCTTCCTTGTTGTCCTTTAGCCAGTTATGGATGTCTTCAATTATCTTTTCAATGGATTTCGCAGGCTTCCATCCACAGAATGAATTCAATTTGCGGGTATCGCTGATATAGACCGGAATATCTGCATATCTTGTCTGAGGCTCAGATCCGATCTGAACTTTATTCCCAGTTATCCTACTGCAGATCTCGGTCAGTTCAAGAAGTGACACGCTTATGTTTCGACCGCCGCCGGCGTTCCAGATGCCTTTTGCGAATTTCGCAGGATCTGAGAGCTGGAGAATGACAAGTTTTATCAGATCATCAATGTGAACCATGTCACGAACTTGTTTCCCGGCTCCGCCGAATCCAATGTATTTCAAAGGTTTTTCAAACATGTGCGATGCCAGCCAGAACACAGCGATCCCCTGATCGACTTTCCCAAACTGCCAAGGGCCCGCTATCACGCCGCAGCGGTTGATGACTATCGGAAGAGAAAAGGCCTGCCTGTATTCCTCAAGCATGATCTCGGCGGCGTATTTTGTCGCTCCATAGATAGATCTTGCGCCTGTCATCGGAAATTCCTCGGAAACTCCCTTTGAACTCAATCCAGGAACATCCTGTTTGTCGGAAAGTTCAAATCTGGAAGATTTCTCCACCAGCTTGCAGTTCAGAAGAGGATCAATGGGATAAACGCGGCTTGTGGAAAGGAAAATCATGCCGGCATTGTTCTTCCTGCAGTATTCGGCGCAGTTGATAGCCCCGTAGAGATTTGTCTGGACAAGATAATCCGTGTCTCCATCTTTTCCGGCAAGCACGGAAGGTTCGGCGGAACATTCAATGAGAAAATCAATTTTACCAGCAGTAGCGATATCCTGCGGATTTCGTACATCCCCTTTTATGAACTTGATCCCGTTTTTCTCAAGTCTAGGGAGATTAAGAGAGGAACCTTTCCGATATAGGTTGTCCAGGACAACAATTTCGGCCACGGACATATGCTGTTTCAGCGCAACCGCGATGTTCGAACCTACAAAACCGGCTCCGCCTGTAATGAGTATTCTTTTCATATGCACAATTCCCTATTGCTGTTACCTAGTAAATTCAAACCTCAACTTTAAATTTGCAAGGTGAAAAGGATTAAACCATATTTCAAAAACTTATTTAAATCGCCTTTGTTTTTTTATAAGGAAGTCTCTGCATTTCAAGGATTTCTCCAAGTGGATCATATTCCGGATCCTTATGCATAAGAACAAGTTTGTTCATTATTCCAGTCGCAGCAATGAAAGCATCAGCAAAAGAGAGGGGGTACTCCTTCTTCAATTTTGCCGCAAGCAGACATAATTCCTCGTCAGGATAGATAATCTCCAGATTCCATGTCTTCATCAGCTTCATTAGTTTATCGGCATCAGCTTCAGACCGCTGGCGCCAGATAATGTATTTCAATTCAGTAATCGAGGCAAAGCTGAGAAAAAGCATGCAATGCCCTGATTTAGCGGACAAAAGGGATCTTTCAACAGTTCCCGCCCCTTCCTCATCTAAGACTAGACAAAGGATAGCTGATGTATCCAAGAGGATATTTCCGCTCATTTCCGGATCCTCTCTTTTCTTCTTTCCTCAAGCAGGACATCGTTCAGAGGTGCCCCTCCTGCAAACATCCCCCTTGCAGCTTTTATGGTGTCGTCCGGAAGAGGATAGACCTTTATGGAATTATTTTCCATTACCCAGTCAATCCGGGAATTCTTCTTAATCTTGAAGAAATGTCGTATCCTTGCTGGAACAACTGTCTGTCCACGACTTGTAACTGTTGTTATCATAATGCATATCCTTTTATGACTTGTATTTAAATTTGTGCCTTGTTTATATTATCATACAAGCCTATTTTCATCTTACAAGTCTACTTTCCCGGCATTTGAATGTGATTATACTGAGATAAGTAAGCATGAAAACACCGGATATTATCATGATCACCTGTCCGGTATGTATCATTTCCATGAGCTTGCAGATCAATCCGGCCATTACCATGACAACGATCAGCCCGAAACTTTTCCGGGCCGTCTGATCTTTTCCAGCTTTCAGGACCACCGAGTGCATTTTGGCGCCTATGGAAAAACCGACTATTCCACCAACTGTCAAAAGCGCGCCGACTATCAGCATTTTATTTCTTATTTCTCCCTCGCTGGTAAGGAGATATGGAAGGCTTCCGGCGATGGCGGTCACAAGAATTGCGAGTCTCGCAATCTGTCCGGTCTGCTTCTCAGGCATTTTCAGAACACTCGTCATAAGAGGACGTGTCAGGGAGCCTCCGCCTATTCCCAGAAATCCGGATACGAGTCCTGTCACAAATCCACCGATCAATGTCTGCGGCATTTTATTGAGGGGTTTGTCGTTCTTCTCATTCGCAGCAAGATCTACTCCGCTCTGCTTGTAGAGATCATAGAGCACCCAGGCGAGAAGAAGAAGGTAGAGGGACTGATGCAACTTCCGGCTTTCAAAAAGCTTCTCCAATAGTACACCGGCCGGATCTCCAAGCAGTCCTCCGACCGTACAGGCGATGCACAGGGGAACCGCGACAACCATTCCCCATCCTCCTTTTTTCCATCCAATGTCTCCGAACTGCCTCAGGACAGTGGGAAAGGTCGATGGGATCATCTGGAGAAGGCAGGCTCCGACGGCAATCCTGACATCAATATTCGCAAGGAACAGGCATGGCAGAATGAACCAGCCGCCGCCAAGCCCCCAGAAACCTCCGGAAACCGAGGCGACAAAGCCTATCACTACAATTAAAATTGAAAACAGAGGATCCATCTTTTATAATCCTTATTGAAGTAAGGCGGACTTTCCAGTCCGTATTTCTTAAATTGACAGGCAAGAATGCCTGTCTTACTTTCTGAACAATCCTCCTGTCCATTCGTCTTCGGAAGACTTTTTAATTTCTTTATATCCAACCTCTTTGAAAGCCTTGCGAAGTCCGCAATAATCGGTTGAAAGTATTCCGGCTAGCACAAGATATCCACCTGTTTTCAGGAGAGAATCGAGTTTTTTCCTGTTCTTGATCAAAACATCTGAAATTATATTGGCTACCACGACGTCGAATTTTTCAACTGTCTTGAGTTTTGACAGTTCAGCTTCTGCAACTGACGCCTTGTTCCTGGAAATCCTGTTAATACCGAAATTTTCCTTTGCAACTACTACAGATTCAGGATCAAAGTCGAATGCGGTGATATTTTTGAATCCCAGTTTTACTGCCCCTATGCTCAATATTCCTGATCCGCATCCTGCATCGAGGACCTTCATTTTCGATATATCCGCTTCTTCTGCGATACGGTCGAGCATTTTCAGGCAGAACCTTGTGGTCGCATGTTTTCCCGTACCAAAGCTCATTCCGGGATCGATCTCTATGACAACATCCTCCTTTTTAGCCTTATATGTCAGCCAGGAAGGTTTTATGACGACCCTTTTTGTAACATGCTGGACCTTGAAATGCTTCTTCCAGGCCTCCGCCCAGTCCTTCTTCTTCAAGACTTCGAGACTCGGCCTTGAAATTCTTGTATTCTTCCTCCTGAGATTTTTTGCGATCAGTTTTATTTCCAAAGCCGTTTCGACGGCAGACTTAGGATCATCGGCATAAAAAATATGCTCAATGCTTTTTCTTTCCACATCCATCCACGTACTGAACTTCAGATCTGATCCAATGAACGCCTTTTCGGCGAAATCTGGATCTCCGGACAGGAAAGATACCTTAAGGCAATATAATTTTTCCTTCAAAATATAAATTCCTTGCGTTGAAGTTCATAAAAACAAGCGGAAATTAATCTACCTTTCATCTTGGTTCTTTCAACGCAAGGATTTTATTTGGCAATCGACAATCAAAAATCGAAAATGTCCCGCTCTCCCTGGTTCTGGGTGCCCAGCCTCTACTACGCCGAAGGTCTTCCCTATGTACTTGTAATGACGGTCTCCGTCATCATGTACAAGAATCTGGGGATCTCAAACAATGACATCGCATTTTATACTAGCTGGCTTTACCTCCCATGGGTAATAAAACCCCTGTGGAGTCCGATTGTCGAGATATTCAGGACAAAAAGGTTCTGGATCTATACAATGCAGTTCATTGTCGCTGCAGCCTTTGCTTCGGTTGCACTTACAGTTCCAGCTCCTGATTTCTTTAAAATAACGCTTGTGATCTTCTGGCTGATGGCTTTCAGTTCAGCAACCCATGACATCGCAGCAGACGGTTTCTATATCATGGGTCTGGACACTCACGATCAGGCATGGTTTGTAGGGATCAGGAATACTTTCTACAGGCTTGCTTCAATAACCGGACAGGGACTTCTTGTCATACTTGCCGGCAAACTTGCAAAGTTGACAGGAAACATGCAGTATGCATGGTCGGTGGTCTTTGTCATACTTGCCGTGCTTTTTGCGATATTCGCACTTTATCATATGTTCATCCTCCCCAGGCCGGAAACGGATGTACCGTCCAAAGTGGTCGGAAGTACAAGAGAATTTTTCATTGATTCAGTACAAGTCTTTGCCGATTTCTTCAGGAAGAAATATGTCTTGTCAGCGATTGCATTCATCCTGCTCTACCGTCTCGGCGAATCCCAACTCCTCAAGCTTGCAACCCCCTTCATGCTAGATGAACGCGCCAGCGGGGGACTGCAGCTGGCTACGGAAAACATCGGTGTGATCTACGGTACAATAGGAGTTGCGATGCTGCTGCTGGGAGGAATCCTGGGAGGATTCACAATCGCACGGTTCGGTCTTAAATCCTGCATCTTGTGGATGGCTCTGGCAATCAACCTGCCGGACCTTGTCTACGTCTATATGTCCTATTGCATGCCGGAAAACCTGGCAATCATAGCATCATGTGTAGCCTTTGAACAGCTTGGATATGGATTTGGATTTGCCGCCTATATGCTTTACATGGTCTATTTTGCGGAAGACAGCCAGTATAAGACGGCTCATTACGCAATAATGACCGGTTTCATGGCATTGGGAATGATGGTTCCTGGGATGTTCAGCGGTAAAATACAGGAATCAATGGGATATCCCCTCTTTTTCATCTGGGTCTGCATCTGTACAATACCCGGATTCCTTGCCATACTGTTCCTGAAGATCGATCCGGAGTTCGGGAAGAAGAAATAAATTTTTCACAAAGTTAAAAATTTATGATTTATCATTCTTCAAAAATAAGATCATATGCAAATTCCCGTCATCGGGACAGTTCTGAAATTTTCTCCGCAACCTTTCGCCGGACCTTCTTCCTGACTGTTTCATAATCAACAGCGGCCCTATCAGCTTTAAAAGCTGTCTTGAAATCAAGAACTGTCTTTTTACCTGATGTATTTCGGGACATTTTGCAATTCATACCCAATCATCCTTTCATCCATCAATCCATTCATCTATGTTTGAAATAATATTTTCCTTGAAAATATTATTTCTTCCGGAGGGCTTTCACCTGCAGGACTCCTTTTGCGAATTTCGCATCAAGGAGCGTGCCTTCCGGCACATCTGGAGAGGTCACTACGGTACCATCTGCACTGCTGGTGACTATCACATATCCCCTTTCGAGGACTGCTTCGGGATTGAGGTTTCTCAGCCTGCTTTTAAACTCAGTGGACTTTGACTTCAACTTTTCAATGAAAAATTTCAGCGAGTTCTCCATCCTTTTGGAGATTTCGTCTACCTTCTGCTGTCGTTCCCTGATCAGATAGAGGGGTTCTTTGAACACATGGCTCTGGGCAGCCTTCTGGAAACGGTTCTTCAGCCTTTCCAGATAAAGATCGAATGAACCTCTGAGCCTGCGACGATACTCGGTTATTGCCCCAAGAAACTCCTCCTGTTTTCCGACAACAAGCTCTGCTGCCGCGGAAGGAGTGGGAACACGCATGTCGGATACAAAATCGCAGATGGTAAAGTCAATTTCATGCCCGACAGCGCTTATGACAGGAATTCCGCTTGAGGCAATCTGTCTGGCAAGTACTTCCTCATTGAACGGCCACAGATCTTCCAGGCTTCCACCACCACGGGTTATGATTATCACATCGACCATGCATTTTTCATTGAAGAACTTTATTCCGGCGGCAAGTTCCTTTTCGGCGCCTTTCCCCTGAACAGGCGAAGGATATATCTTAATGTTCAGGTTCGGAAAGCGCCTGCTGATTATCTGGAGGATGTCCCGGATGGCGGCGCCGTCCGGAGATGTCACTATTCCTATTTTTCCCGGCAGGAGAGGAATCGGTTTTTTCCTTGATTCATCGAAGAGCCCTTCCGCAGCAAGCTTGTTCTTCATCTCCTCGAAAAGCCTGTGGAGATCTCCAATCCCCTTCGCCCTGATTGACTTCACTATGAACTGATATTCCCCGCGGACTTCATAAACGGATAGCTTGCCGAAGGCTTCGACTTTGGTTCCGACATTCAAATCGAGCTTTTTCGCAATTTCTGCACCACCGAAATAAACAGCCCTTATCTGTGACTTCTGGTCCTTCAGGGTCAGGTAGACGTGTCCGGAACGTTGGATGCTGAGGTTTCCAACCTCCCCTTCCAGCCAGAAAGGCATGAATCCGCCCTCCAGCACCTCCCGGATCGCGGAATTAACCTCTGACACCGACCAGATTTTCTCTTCTTCCATAATCAATAATGCTCATTACGCTATAAAACCCAGAACATTCCTGAAGATATCAACTGCGAACTGCGTTATCAAATAACATAAATTCTGTAATTTGTCAAAAGTAAAAAGAACCAATATGAAAAGTATGGCAATCATACCGTTTTTAAGTTCCTGATTAATATTGTGCACCCCCGGAAACATAAATGAGAAGACGTTATATCCATCAAGTATAGGAATGGGGAGCATATTAAAGATAAAGAGTAGAATGTTCAACATCGCTGCATGATAGAAGAGCAGCAAGGCTCCGAATGCAGAACTGCTCGTTAAATGAACTGTCTGCGGGTATTTTACCAGCACAACAGCCGTTGCAATGGAAAAAACCAGGAAAAGCATGAGGTTTGCAAATGGCCCTGCAAATGAGACAAGTGCGTCGCTGTACCTGTGCTTCATTCTCGATGGATTAACAGGCACCTGCCCCCAGGTTATACCTATGATAAGAAGCATGATTATCGGAAAAGCCCCCATCTGCTTTAAAGGATTCAGTGTCAGATGCCCCAGATCGGCGGCGGTGCTGTCACCCTGCCACAGCGCAGCCCTTGCATGCATGTATTCATGGCAGCATACTGAAAAAATGACTATCAGCACGCACATGAAATAAAAATTAGGATTTGAACCAAGAAGTTCTATGAACATAATTTATTCCGTTTTTAGCTTTTCACTTCCCAATATTGATACGCCGGAGCCTCGTAGGGATGCGCCTTCTTCAGTGCTCTTATCACTTTTTTAATGTATTTTGAACTGCAGACAAGTTCAACCTTGTATTCCTGCACCTTTTCTGTTTTACCTTTTTTACCTATGAATGGATTGCTTCCACTGCACGGACGGAATTGTCCTTTGCCCCTGGTCTCCCAGCAGCAGCAGTCGTAATTGCCGATCCTGCCGGCTCCGGCTGCGAAAATCGCAGATTTCACCTTCTCAAGGTGTGAGCCCGGAACGTAGAATTCAATCTTGTATAATTTCATTCTCATATTACTCCCTAATGAGTAAGGTGGTTTTTAAACCGCCTATTATAAATCTTAAGAATTGTCGGGCTAAAGCCCAACATACTTCAAAAACAAAAAATCCGCGTCGCCAAACCGGCGTTTCTTTAAAATCTTCCATCCTTTGTTTTCCAGAAGCAGATTATTGATCTCGCCTGCCCTGCTGTCATCAGGCAGTTCCCATATAAGAACTGCCGACCCTGCCCATTCTGCGAATTTCGCATCCGAAAGAAGTCTTGAAAGCATGTCCACAGTGATATCATATGGCGGATCCGCGAATATCATGTCAGCAGGGGGCAATCTCCCATATCCATAAAGCACATCGGAACATATCACTTTCATTTCGGATGTAACACCGGACTTTGCGACTTTCGCAATATTTTCAGAAATTATCCGGCAGTTCCTCTGGTCGGATTCCAGAAAATAGACATTTTCCGCCCCGCGGCTAGCGGCTTCCAGTCCCAGCGCCCCGCTGCCGGCAAAAAAATCCGCAACGGAACATCCTGACAAGCTGCCTATGCTGTCAAAAAGGGATTTCCTCGATCTGCCGACGGTCGGTCTTACCGAAAGCCCCTTCGGAACCGAAAGCTGGATCCCTGATGCTATTCCACTGATTATCTGCATAAATAAATTTTTCTCCGAAAAATTTATAACAGCCCTTACGGGCTTGACTACAAACAAATTCGAAATTGAATTCGTTCGTAGTCAATGTCGCAAGACATGTTCTTCTTTTTTTTACTTCTTCATTTCGCTCTTGAGTTTTTCAGCTTTTCCCTTGTCACCTATGGAATAACAGCAGTCGATCATCATTTTTATCAATCTGCTGTATCCTTCAGCTGATCCGAATAAATTTACATCCAGATCCGGTTTAATCTCCTCAAAAATTTTCAAGGCCTCCTTCTTATTGCCGAGGTTGTAGGATGCAAACGCCTTTGTATACTTCGCCTTCAGGACTATTTTCCTATAACCTTCCTCCGTCTCCCATCCTTTCTGGCGGGTCAGGATCATGTCTGCGGTACTGATGGCTTCACTGTAGTTGCCAAGCGACAGCTCAAGATCCCCTCTCGCCCCCAGTGCAATATAGCTTGGAGGATTGTTCATGCATGCCGCGGAAAGCACTGAATAATAGCTCTTCCAGACATTCGAATAAATCCAGTTGATTCCGGCAAGCAGAATGACATATGAAAATCCGGCAATCATCAAGATCATCAAATAGGATCTGGAACTTTTTTTCTTTTCAGTGACAGCATTGATGTTGTTCAATGATTGCGTCAGCAAAGCTCCAAATGCGATCCATAGGAACACCGAAGGTATGTAGCTATATCTGTCGGCATAGTCAATCGCCCCGAGCGGCAGAAATCCGGCCACAGGCCCTATGGATACCAGGAAACAGCATGACAGCGGAATCATCTTATTCATGAAAAACTCCCTGCTTCTCATGTAAAGATGTATTCCAATCGCGATGATTATGGCATATGTCAGCAGAATCTGGGTTATTTCCCAGTAAGACAGGATCACCTTGGGATAGAGGGGGGAAAGCCGTCCGGGGAAGAAGCACGTCTGGACATACCAGGCGATATTATGTATCAGGACATATGACTGTCTCAGGAATATAATCCCTCCCCTGTTAATATCCTGGGAGAAGATCGTGACCGGAATGAAAATCAGGGATACTAGGAAGAAAGGCCAGAGTTTTTTAAGCCAAGCCTTTGGATTGAATTTGCCATCTCCGTAGAATTCACAGGCAGCCAGCACGAAAGGCAGGCTTATCGCCATCGACTTGGAAAGCATTGCTGCTATAAAAAGGATGAAGGAAATTCTCTTGCTTTTCCCTGAAACCCAGAAAAAAACACTCCAGAGGTAGAATGCCGCGCACATGACGTCCTTCCTTTCCGATATCCATACGACAGATTCAACCCTCTGGGGATGGATAGAGAAGACAAGTGAAAGTGCAAACGCCAGCCACGGGTTCAGTCCGAAATGTTTCATCAGGCCGAAGACCGCGAGAACAGCAAGGATATGCCAGAAAACGTTCTGGAGATGGTATCCAATCCCGTTGAGGCCCCATATCGCATAATCAAACATGTAGGAGTACATCGTAAGAGGCAGATAGCACCATTCACATGAGTGTGTGAGCCAATAAATCATATTTCCGGCGCTGAAAGACAGTCTTTCAGTATTGCAGGAAATATAAATATGGTCATCCCATCCTTCAAGAAGAGGGAAATTCATGGAATTGGAATAAACCGCTGCAGTAAGCAGGACGAGAAGGAAATGAGGGAAATATTTCCATTTGACAATTTGGTTCATTCAGTCTTGTCCTGGAGACAGTTTTTCAGTCCGGACGGAAACCTTCCGCTTCTGGAAATTCCGATATTGGAAAATGAGAATTCAAGTGATGTTTTCAGGCAGCCCAGCCCATAGACGACACTGCGTGTGAAATTTATGCTGGAGGCTTCAGGAAAATATTTCGTGGGACAGCTTATCTCGGCTATCTTGCAGCCGCTCCATACTATCTGCGCAAGCATCTGGTTGTCGAACACAAAATCATCGCTGTTCGTGTCAAGAGGCAGTTTCATCAGCAGTTCTTTTGAAAACGCCCTGTATCCGGTATGGTATTCGGAAAGCTTCGCACCAAGGAAGATGTTCTCTATCATGGTCAGCAACCTGTTGTTCACATATTTCCATCTGGGCATTCCTCCTTTTATGGAATACCCGCCAAGGATTCTGGAGCCCAGGACACAATGGTAGACCCCGTTGGATATAAGGGAAGCCATCGCAGGAATGAGCTTCGGAGTGTATTGGTAGTCGGGATGCACCATTATGACAATGTCCGCCCCCTCTTCCAACGCATGGCGGTAGCAGATCTTCTGGTTTCCTCCATATCCTAGATTTTTTTCGTTTTTGAAGGCTTTTACATTTTTCAGGGTCTTTGCTATTTCAACGGTATTGTCATGGCTTGCGTCATCGACAAGCACTACCAGATCGACACAGCCCTGTGCCATAACCTCCTCATAAGTAGGTAGCAGCGTCTTTTCGGCATTATATGCCGGCATCACGACAACTATTTTTTTACCGTTCATCATATTTTTTTGTCCCAAAAAAATAAATTTACCTCTTATTTGTTCTTTTAAAAGAGGAAATCAGGATAACATGGGAAGTTAGAAGTATATGAATTCTTCAATATATTTGACTTGTCCGTAGTCAATTCTCCTGCGGAGAACAAGCTTCGTAAGACACGTTCTTAAAGTAGGGACGGGCTTTCTGTGTCCGGCGTAGCTTTTGGGCGAAGACGGAAGCCTGTCCCATTCTTAGAAATTAAGATGGTACATGCTAAAGCACGTACCTACTAAGAACAGCCATTGCGGGCTGGTTTCTTTAAAGCTTATCTCTGAAGTATGTTGGGCTTCAGCCCGACACCATGATTTTTATACAACTGTTTTGAATTCAAGATTGTCGGGCTAAAGCCCAACATACCTATTTGGATTTTAAGTCTTGAATCCTGGTTGGCTTGTCGCGGATTCGATGAAAGCAAGAATATTCTCGAGCGGGACATCACCCTCGACTGCATGGGCCGGCGCGAAGATATATCCGCCCTTCAGACCTTTTTTCAGCAGCTTGTCGCTGTCTGCCTTCACGTCTTCGACTGATCCCTTGGGAAGGGTCTGCTGTGTCGACAATCCCCCGTGGAAAGCCAGCTTGCCATGGTATTTGTCCATAAGTGCGAACACATCCATTACCTCGGGCTGGAACGGATTGAAGCAGTTTAGTCCAATATCGATCAGTTCGTCGAAAAGTTCATCCACGTCGCCGCAGGAATGAATGAAAACCTTCTTACCGGCACCACGGACTTCCCCGTACATTCTCTTGAGCTGGGGCTTGATGAACTGCCTCCACAGTTCCGGTCCCATCTGAAGCCCTATCTGCTGTCCCCAGTCGTCCCCGAAATAAACCGCGTCAACGTCAAGTTTCACGGCCCTTCTTACGAGCTCAATATTGAAATCAGCAATACGCTTCAAGAATTCCTCTACGAACTCCGGATGGTCAATGAAGTCCATCATTAAGTTTTCCATGCCGCGAAGTGTCCAGGCACGCTCATAAAGGGAAAATCCGATGCTGTAGACCCGGTATCTTCCCTGGGCTTTTTCGCTCTTGAGGCTGTCATTTCCAGCCCAAAAAACTGGATTGTCGGGATCAGGAAATGAATATCCCTTGAGAGTCGGTTCCGGAATCACGCACCCTTTGACAATCCCAATGTCCTTGTCGACGCTTTTGTCCCAGACAACTCCAAAAATATCCTTCACGCAATCATCTCCAAGCTTGGTAAAAAACCCATTGCCTCCTCCAATACCATAGAGGTGCGGATGAAGGAACTGGTCAAGATCCTTTGTCCCATAATGCTTGAACAGCATTTCTGCAGGCTCATGAGTGAACCCGAAGCTCCACGGGGAATAAGGTACGCTTTTACCTTCAACGGCGAGTTTCACGACTTCCCTTTTTGTTATCTTCATGGCTTCCTCCATTTATAAATGTTTTTCATCTTATCCTTCAAGATATGATGAAAAACATTTATTTGGAATGGATATAACCGTAAGAAACATGGACTTTTATGCAATATTGTGCAATATTATATCCATGGCACGCAAGGAAATGGAAAATCTCAGGGTACTGCTGAATGAGAATGTCCAGACCGCCCTGGACAATTTCTCCGGCTGTTTCGGCGCCAGGATTGCGTATTTCGCAACCGACATGGGAGAACTAAAGGTCGGACAGAAACAGCAGATGTGCAGATACTGCTCCCTGATCCGCTTGAAGCTCTACGGCAACGGACGCTGCCTGGAACAGGACCGCAAAAAACTCAAGGAAGCGTCTGAGAGGAAGACTCTGGTATCCTATACTTGCCATGGAGGACTCGTTGAAGTCATATTTCCGGTCTATGTCGACAATGTACCTGCTGGCTTCGTAATGGCCGGACAGTTCCGCACCGCGTCCGCTCCACCTAAAAGCATCATTGAAGACTGGAAAAGGAAATTCAAAGACGATCAGGAGCTGATGTCGGCTTTCTCTGCAGTTCCAGAGATCTCTCCTGCAAAACTCCCGAACATGCTTGGACTTTTCTCGATGCTGGTCCGTTCGATCGCCAAGGAGGGAATTGCCTCCATCCAGGGCGATACGGTGGTCGAGAAGATACTCCACAGGATAAGATGCAATCTGGAAAATCCCCCTACCCTTGCCGAAGCCGCACATCTTGTCGGACGGAGCAAGTCGTCAGTGTCTCATATCTTCAAGGCAAAGCTTGGAAAATCCTTCAAGTCCTGTGTGATAGACCTGCGGCTTGACCGCGCCGAGGAAATCCTCAGGAACAATCCCGGTACGACAGTGAAGGAGGCCGCGTCAAAGGTCGGATTCGACGATGAATTCTACTTCTCGCGGATCTTCAGGAAATACAGGGGATTCCCGCCGTCGAAGATAAATTGATTCAGAAAGCAGATGACAGTTGGCAGACGACAGAAAGTCACAGAATCATGAATTTTTGATTCGTCTAGGACGAATCACTTGGAGTACCTTGCTGTGTCGGGCGTAGCCTCTTGGCGAAGACTGAGTACCGCCTTTCTTCTGCGAAGCTTGCTTCCCAGGGAACACACTTCGACGTTGCTCAGGACAAGAGACTGAAGCAATCTTCAGCTTGTGTAACCTGTTGTCGAAGATCCCGGCCCCAATGGGTGTCGGGAAATACAATAGCAAACTAAAGTTTGGACTCCAACAATGAATATTTCCAAAACAAGCGTTTTCAGTATTTTTTCAATCAACTCTCCGTTCTGAAAATCCCTTTTCCCTTGATAATCAGTACTGGCAGTATCAGATTTCAAGGAATTTTGGGCTATCAACCTATTTCAGCAAGGTTGACAGCACAGAGAAATCCTTGTCTCCAAGTCCCTTGGACATTCCTTCATCATAGATCTTCTTTGTCTCCCTCAGCTGGGGAAGGCGGATGTTTCCTGCGTCTTCTAAGGCAAGGCGCAGATCCTTGTCCATGTGCTTGAGCGAGAACTGCGGAGAAAAATCGCTCTTCTTCAACTTTTCCTCCTTGAGATCGCTGAGTCCGGAACGGGAGGCGTTGAGATGCAGGGCTTCGAAATATGTTTCATCTGAAATTCCTTGTTTTCTAGCAAAGCTCAAGCTTTCGCTCAATCCTTCGAACACCATGGCGATGTTCATGTTCATAGCCAGCTTCAATGCGCTTGCAGTTCCAAGAGGCCCGATATGGAGCCGGTGGCTCGAAAGGCGTTCAAGAGCCGGATTTGCAGCTTCGATATCTTCTTTCTCTCCACCGAGATAGAATACGGTCTTGCGGTTTTCCGCCGCAGGTTTGCTTCCGGTAAACGGGGCCTCAACGAACTTTGCGCCTGTCTTCATTACCTGCCGCGCAAATTCCAAAGTCCATTTTGTGGAAATTGTGCTGCTCTGGACAACTGTCTGTCCTTTTTTGAGAACTGGCAGGATGATATCAAGTACCTGCTGGACAGCAGGCGGATCCGCTACCACAATAAAGATTATCTCGGATCCTTTAACCGCTTTCGCCAAATCAGGTTCAAATCCGGGAAAATCTTTCGGTGTCCTGTTCCATGAACGAACTTCGAAGCCGTCCTTCTGGAGATTCCGCGCCCAGATATCTCCGATAATTCCAAGTCCTATCATTGTGATTTTCATGTTTCCTCCTCTAAAATATTTCAAGCTGAAGCTTGCCACGTGAGTCACGTTCCACGTGTCAACGTGGTCACGTGATACTCCAACGAATAGAACTTCCATTTGTAGGAGTTCACAACTTTAGTTGTGTCTTCTTTCCCTAGTGCTATTCCGATTTTCAAGAACCGACAGCAGTTACTTTCTTGAACACGTCCCGGAAAATCGGATCTCTCTGGATCCTCGTCACGACTCGCATCATATGTCTCCCTGTCGAAGGACCCCAGGTGACATCACTGGTCAAAGTGGGTGTAGGAACGAGCCTGGAAGGCAGCCATTTCGGCTCTATAAGCCAGCTTGTCGCGGAGATGTCCCAGATCACCTTCGACCAAGCGTAAGGATCGCTTTTCCCGATATATCCTTCCACAATATCTGCCAGATATGTGCCGATGGCGTTCTTGCCCTTGAGATACTGGTTAAGTTCCGCGACGGTGGTGTTCAGGTGCGATGCCACATTGCAGCAGGGAATCTGCACGAAAGGAACTCCGGAATCGAGGATGACGCTGGCGGCGTCCGGATCCTGTTTCAGGTTGAATTCACGGGTATCGTCCTGACCGTGGTCATGTCCTCCGAGCCAGACAACGACTATCCGTTCGATAATACCCGGATCCATCTGGATGGCAGACGCCACATTGGTAATCGCGCCAATGGCAACGACATAAAGCGGACGCTTGTCTTTAGACTTTGCCCTGCGGATCAAGTCACGGGCGGCATCGCTTTCCACCGGCTTTCGATCTGCCTTCATCCATCGGTCAGAACCCTTATAGACCGGGCAGTAATCAGATTTTCCGAGCATCTTGAGGACGCGTAGAATCTCTTCATAGCTGCGTTGCATGCCGTCGGCCGGACCGCTTGACCGTGAATTATGGAACGGTGCGGCATAGATGGCTTCCACCTCGAGTCGATCCGGAGAAAGAACCGCCTGACACAAGGCAAACTGGTCGTCCACCTCATTGTAGGTGTCGGTATCAAGGATCATGCGCAGTTTTCCGGGACCGGGAGGAGTCAGTCGTTCAGTGCGCAGATCATCGGACAGTATCGGATAGTTCATGGATGGTTCTCCTTGGTTATTGACAGGGAAAGTAATCTGAAAATAGTGAAGAATCAAGACCTGTCCCGAAAACTGTCATTCGTAATGGAAATGACAAATATCGTTAATTATCTCTATTTAATAGTATTATTAACGTTTATTTGACAAATATACGTTAATCTGATATACTATGGTCATGGCAACATCTAATCTAACAAAAGAAACCATCAAGGATCTAAAGACGGAATATGATCGTCTCCGCAAGGGCAAGGATTCGCTTCTGAAGATCATTGACGAATCCGAGCTCTCTGAAAGCGTTTTCAACTCAAATGCCATAGAAAACTCGACTCTTACTCTGAAAGAGACCGAGAGAATATTGCTCGAACTTGAAGTTTCACGAACCATATCAGTGCGCGAGGTTTTTGAAGCGAAAAATCTTGCAAGGATAATGGAATACATAAGAAACAAGTCCGGAGAGGCAGAACTTTCCACTGATCTCATATTGCTGCTTCATCGAATGCTCATTGAAAACATAAATGATGCCATTTCCGGCCGATTCCGCACGGCAGGAGAATACGTGAGAGTGGGCTCACACATTGCGCCTGCGCCGGAACAAGTGGAGAGGATGATCGGGGAAATCATGCTGGAATATTCATCGGATCTTATAAGCTATTTTGCCGACAAGATTGCAAAGTTCCATCTGGATTTTGAAACTGTCCATCCATTTTGCGATGGCAATGGCAGGATGGGACGCGTTATAATAAACCATCAGCTCTCAAGGATTGGATTCCCGAATATAATCATCAGGGATAAGGAGAAGAGGATTTATTACAAGTCATTTGACGACTATAGGAATTCAAAAAACACCAGGATAATGGAGAAAATCATAACTCTTGCAATAATAGAATCCCTCCATAAGAGAATAGCCTATCTCCACGGTGACAGCATAAACACTCTTGCGGAGTTCGCAAAAACCAACAAAAAATCAGTAAACGCACTTCTTAATGCCGCGCGCAGGCAGACAATTCCAGCTTTCCGCGAAAAAGGTGTTTGGAAAATCGGGAAATTGGTGGTGGACTCATGAAAGTCTTATTCATCGGCGGGACGGGCATAATAAGTTCTGCGTGTTCGGATCTTGCAGTAAAGCACGGGATCGAACTCCATATCCTCAACAGGGGATTGTCAAAGAAGATCGACGCCCCGAAAAAGGCGGTCATATTCCATGCGGACATCAGGAAGGAGCCGGAAAAGGTTTCCGGCTACCTGAAACACAATTCCTTTGACGCGGTTGTCGACTGGGTCGCATTCACAACCAAGGACATTGAACAGGATATTCAAATCTTTTCCGGCAGAACGAAACAGTTTGTGTTCATAAGTTCAGCAACTGTATATCAGAAACCTCCTAAAAGTTATCTCATTACAGAGGACACTCCTCTCGGCAATCCTTTCTCGGAATATGCTAGAAATAAAATCGCATGCGAAAAAAGACTGATGAAGGAATACAGGAAGAAGAAATTTCCCGTAACGATCATCCGCCCTTCACTGACCTATGGTCTTTCACAGATACCCCTCTGCATCGGAAGCTGGAACTATCCGTATACTGTCATCAACCGAATGAAAAGGGGAAAGAAAGTCATAGTACCCGGGGATGGGACGTCTCTTTGGACTCTTACCTGGAATGCGGATTTCGCAAAAGGACTCGTCGGACTACTTGGCAATAATAAGGCGATTGGGGAGTCTTTCCATATAACCTCGGACGAGGTTCAATGCTGGAACCAGATATATCTCGAAGCAGGAAGGGCTGCAGGGGTGGAACCTGAACTTATACATATTCCATCAGATCTCCTTTCGGCATACATCCCCCGCCTTTCGGGAAGTCTGATTGGCGACAAGATAAACAGTCTGGTATTTAACAATTCCAAGATCAAGCGATTTGTCCCTAGCTTCAAGGCGGATGTCAAATGGGCAGAAGGAGTTAAGAAGTCAGTCAAATGGCACGAGCGAGCCCCGGGACGGTGTGCGATTGACAAGGAAGCCGACAAGATGTTCGACAAGATAATTACCGCCTATGGGAAGGCATTTCCATAAAAAACTGAACATAATCGATTATTAGCTGTCCAAATCGATGTAAACATATTATATTGGCCGGTTTTCAAGGAATTTAAAAATCTGAAAAGGCAGGTACTTATGAATAAAACACTTCCTCTACTATTGGCTATGTCGATCTTTTGTTTCGTCTGCGGCTGTTCCAAGCCGGAGGAGAAAAATTTCACTCCATCCAAGGCGGCTAAGGTAAAACCAGAAGAATTATTCAAGGCCGATGAAAAGACTTCTGCTGATCCATCCTCGAAAAAAGCGGATGCAAACCCTCTGGCATTCCTTCCTGATCCTGTCGCTAAAATTGGCGATGAAAAGATCAGCAGGGCGGAAATTGAGACCGAATTCAAACCCATAATTGCGATGATGAAGGAAAACGGACAGCTGGGAAAGATACCTCCTGAGATCTGGAAAAAAGAGGTCTTGACAGGCATCAACGACATGATTGCCACAAAACTTCTCAGCAAGCTTGCCGAAGCGAACGGCTACAAGCCGGATCCTGCCCTTGCAGAAGAGGAGTTCAAGAAAATCACCGCCCAGATGCCCCCGGAACAGGTGGCCGAGACACTTGAAAAACAGGGTATGAAGCCTGAAGTCATAAAGGAAAGGATTGCAACTGGTCTTGCCATACAGAAATGGGTGGATGAAAAAATCCTCGCTGGCATAAAAATCACGGACGAGGAAACGGAAAAATTCTACAAGGACAACCAGGACCGATTCAAGAAACCTGAAACCGTCCACGCTTTCCATATTCTTATAAAACCCGATGATCTCGATGCCGAAAAATTAAAGACCATGACCGACGAGGAGAAGAAAAAGGCTGTTGATGAGACGAAACAGAAAACTCTTCAAAAAGCCCAGGATATACTTGCCAAGATCAAAAAGGGCGAAGATTTTGCGAAACTCGCATCTGAAAACAGCGCATGCCCCAGCAAGGAAAAGGGCGGGGACCTGGGGACTTTTGGAAAAGGGAACATGGTACCGGAATTTGAAAAGGCCGCATTCTCCATGAAGCCCGGCGAATTGAGCGATATCGTCGAGACAAAATACGGGTATCATATTATAAAACTCGCTGAAAAGAATGAAGCAGGCGTCGTCCCATTCGCCGAAGTCAAGAATTTCATCAGTGAGAACTTGAAGAAACAGAAGCTTTCTGAAACTGTCCGCGGAATCATCGAGGCCGAGAAAAAGGACAAGAAGGTCGAAGTTCTGGTGAACTGATAAATTTTTCCTGGAGGAAAAATTTATATCTTGTGCTGCTTCCTGATCTTCCTGTCCAGCAGGATGACTATCACGACTATGTACAGGTCTATGAGCGGCCAGTAGATCGGGCTGACATAGTAATCTCCTATCACGTGTCCTGTCGAAAAGAAGTCTATCCCTCCGCTTATAAGGTCCTCAGCAAGATGCAGCAGGTAGGCGGCGGCACACCAGAGAGGTATGCTCCTGTAGTTCTTCCTGAACAGTATCGCAGAACATAGGATGCAGCATCCTACGAAAATACCTGTGAACACCCATGTGTGTGAGAATGAGTTGTAACGGTCTCCGAGCGTAATATGCGGCGTAAGCACGTCAGGGAGCACTCCTGCAGCCGCAATCACCAGCCATCCCCTGAGTTGGTTGAAGTATTCGTATTTCTCCGGATGCATGATCTCTGTCATCTGCTTCACGGCGACAGGTCCCAGGGAATGTGTGAATACAAGCATTTTATATAAACTTCCACATAAGTATGGCGGTTTTTAAACCGCCGTAAAATGTCGGACTAAAGTCCAACATACTCTTATTGAATCAACTTAATATCGTTCAAACTTTATCTTCTGAACATCCAACGGATTTCTTTCTATAAAAAAAGTCAGAGGTATTGTAAATATAATGGAAAAGGAGGAATGCCGAAATTCCGCCGAATATATGCCAGAGGAAATGGCTTCCGCAAGAAATGTATTGCCCAAGATGCCCATCCAGCTCCCTGAACGCCAGAGCCAGGGCAAACGAACCAAGGGCCATACAGAGAATGCCTAAATATCTTAACTTGTTCAGGTAACAGTGTATGAATATTGGAACAAGGATCAGCAATGCCTGGACTGCATATGATGCCGCTATGAAATGTTTGTCATGAACTATCATGACTCCTGCAATGATTCTCAAAGCCAGAGCAGGCAGGACTGAGAACAATAGGACTAGGAACCAGTTCCCTGTTATCCTGAACCACAGATAGATGCAAGCCGTGATTATTGAGAGATAAATTGCCATGTAGTCGCTCACCAGCCACACTTCACTTCCTCTTGTAGCGTGGTAGAGAGTCCCTCCGATAAAGCCTATGACAAGTATCCCTATTCCTATCACGACCATCGGATATCTGATGATATTCATCCGGGTCTTATAAGCCCAGTAGATGATTATGAAAAGAAAAATGAAGTTGCTGATGGTGTTGATGGGTTCGACAGGAAACCTTCCGGCAACGGTCTCCGTATAGATCGGACCGCCGTCGGTTATTTCGGAAATTGCATTTGCCACAGGTTGAAGCATTTAACTTGGATATTCGAAATTCCTTGTTCGATATTGGATATTCAAATTCCTACATTGTGTCAGGAACATCTATCGTAAGTGTCCTGAGCCCGTCAGCGAGTATGTCCCTCGTCCGGAAACTCAGGGCAATCCTGGTTTTCTTGAGATCGTCATTATCAGAATTCAGGACGGAGTGCTCCCGATAGAAGCGGTTGAACGCCTTTGCAAGGTCGAGAAGATATTCGGAAACCATGGAACAATCCATCTTTTCAGCAGCCGCCTTGAGAATCTCCGGATATTGCGAAATCCGCACCGAAAGCTCCTTTTCCTCGCGGGACGATGCAAGCCCCCATTTCACATCGGTCTGCTCCAGAAGTCCCATCTCCTTCGCCTTTCTTTCGATGGAATTGATCCTTGCACAGGCATACTGCACATAAGGACCGGTGTCGCCCTCGAACTTGATCGAAGCCTGGGGATCGAACATGATCGTCGTCTTCGGATTGAATTTCAGCAGGTTGAACTTGATTGCTCCAATGCCGATTATTTCCGATCTCCTGTCAATGTCGTCCGGAACTTTGCCATCTTCCTTTACACGCTCCATTGCTGCGGATTTCGCAAGAGAAACCATCTCGTCGAAAAGATCATCTGCATCGACGACAGTTCCCTCGCGGCTCTTCATCTTACCGGTGGGCAAATTGACCATTCCGTATGAAAGGTGATGAAGGTTGTCCGCCCAGGCATATCCCATCTTCTTCAGGATGGCGAAAAGGGTCTTAAAGTGATGTATCTGCTCGTCTCCCACTACCCATATCTGTATGTCCGGAGTGTAATCCCTGTATTTCAAAAGTGTCGTCCCAAGGTCCTGTGTCATGTAGACGCTTGTCCCGTCGGAACGGAGCAGAACCTTTTTCCCGAGTTTTACATCCTCAAGATCTATTAATATCGCCCCATCATCCCTTTTGATGAAAGTCCCCTTTTTCACCCCCTCCTCCACAAGGTCCTTGCCAAGCAGATAGGTCTGGCTTTCAAGGTAGGTTCTCTCGAATTCGACTCCCATCCTCTTGTAGGTCTGTGCGAATCCCGCAAATACCCAGCCGTTCATCTTCTTCCAGAGGTCGACTGTCTCCTTATCTCCCGCCTCCCATTTCAACAGCATTTCCTGGGCGGAACGTCCGATCTCGGTCTGGAGGAAAAGTTCCTCATCCGTCTTGTCCTTGAGGCCCGGATCCTTCTCCTTGAGCTCTTTGAGCTGGCTTCTCAGCACCTCATCGTATTTCACGTAGTAGTCTCCGACAAGATGATCCCCCTTCTTCCCTGTGCTTTCGGGAGTACAGTCGTTTCCGAAACGCTGGTATGCAATCATCGATTTGCAGATGTGGATTCCGCGGTCGTTCACAAGATTTATCCTGAAGACATCGTGCCCGACCCTTTTCATAAGTGATGCCAGGGACATTCCAATGGTATTGTTGCGGACATGGCCCAGATGCTGGGGCTTGTTCGTGTTCGGCGCTGAAAACTCGACAATTACTTTTTTCTTCCTGTCTACATCTACCTTGCAGGCCGCCATGATCTCATCGAATTTGCCCACAGTATCCCTGTGGAGGGCCTCTCCTTTGATGGTGACATTCACGAAAGCCTTTATCTTCTCGGCTTTTTCGACGTCGGGATGGCTGGAAAGGAATTCGGCCGACTTCTGTGCGATCTCATCGGGGCTTTTCCGGAAAATCCTGGCGAAGCGGAAACAATTGACGGTGATGTCGCCGTTCATTTCGGGAGGACATGACTCAGGAATGATGTTCCAATCTCCGGTTTTTATATCAGGATAGGCTCCAGCAAGGAAACTCTTCAGGGCATCAAGGCATTTGTAGTTCATCTTTTCTTTCGAATTATCTGGATTTTATCCTGCAAATCCTGTTATCCTGTCAATATTCTTTTAAACTCGGACAAGCAGGATCACTCCTACGAGGAGTATCAGGGTCTCGGCGGCGGTTCCTGACATGCCGATAAGTTTTCCGGTTACTCCGCCGAATCTCGTTTCGCAGTACAGCCTGAACTTGTCGGAGAAATAATAGGCGAGTATTATGACTATGACTATCGCTGGTGAATAGCTCCATCCTACGATCAACGATATCACGCCGGCGAAAAGCCAGGCTAGTCTTTCGGCGCGGCCTTCGGTCTCGAAGAACGGCTGCGAAGTCCGCAGATCGTTCGCCGTCGCCATTTTCGCCACTACCGCGTATGAAACGGCCATTGTGACGATCAGCCAGGTGGTGCGGTCATAATAGACAAGAAGGGCGACGCAGGCGATCTTGAGGAGGAAAACTGAAAAGAAGAACATGAGTCCAATGCTGGTCTTGCACATTGACGGCTCTTTTTCAACTGCCGCGACAAGCTCGAGATCCTTCAGCCCCTGGAGTCTTGCCTCGAAAAATGAGATGAGGGCGTTGAAGTTCTTGCCGAGAGTAACTATTTCGATGCCTATAACTATTAGGATTGCCGAGACTGCGGCTGCCGACGGAGGCGCCTGGAACTTGTCGAGCAGCCAGATTATGCAGTATGCCCCGTATCCGAGCAAGGCCCCGACAACAGGAAAGCAGGCAAGGGTGCGCAACGAATCCCCCTTGGGTTCTTCGTCCTCATACCAAAGGCCTATGTTCGGGAAAGGAATCTCAAGGAGGAGATTCCATGCCGATACAAATGCTCCCATCCAGGTTCTTTCCATATAAAATTTTCCGTTTATAAAATTTTCAGGCCTGCCCTTATCCTAAACGAGTCACCACCTCAACAGCTTCAGCACATTCAATGACAGTTTTACGCCGTTGAAAATTTTATTAATGTACTGTCAGGGCGGGATTTTGCAATCACTTCAGGAAATTGCTTATTTGAGAATCTTCCTGTATTCCTCCGCCATGTAGTCATGGACAAAGACGGCGAGTTCCTTCCGGTTCCTGCCTTCCGCCGGAATAGGATCTAGAATATAAACTTCGGCTTCAATTGATTTTCTTCCAAGAATCTGCCAGCAGTGAGGAGGGAATGTCATGTCTCCGTACCAGCACACTGTCGGTTCTCCGAGATCCTGGACATATTTCACCAGGATCGGAAAAATCTTGAATTCCCCTGAAGAGACCGCCTCAAAAGGGGTGGACTTGAAAGGCAGAAGTCCTTTTCCATCGGAAGTAGTACCTTCCGGATAGATGATCAGGTTTATTCCATGTTCGAGGGTCTCTCGATATTCGATAAGCGTCCCATGGGAACTCTGCTTTGATTCCCTGTTTACCCAGATGGGACGGCTTACCCCCAATACCCATCCGAGCACCGGCCAGGATGCAATTTCAGCCTTGGGGGCAAATCTTATGGGGAAAATTGATGCATGGACAAGGATGTCTATGTAGCTCTGGTGGTTGGCTATTATGATGCCGCCCCGAACTTTTCCTGGATCACCATGGACTTTGAGCTTTATCCCGATGATCCTGGCATTTCCATATCCCCAAAGCCGGGTTATTCTTGTCACCCTCCTTATTCCGTTCCAACCTCCGATGCCTGCAAAAAAACCTATGGTTGCTGTGAGCGGAAACCACAGCGAAATAAGGAAAAGTCTGTATATGCGTCTTATGTGTGGCATTATTCTGAATTGAAATGTCTGATATAACGTTCCGGGACTTTCTGCTTGTCAACAATTATGAGGAAGTCAATTGTACCAAATTCACTGTCAAGGGCGGGCTCCCCGCAGATCTTGCAGCCAATTCTCAGATACCCCTTGAACAGTGGAGGTATGAATTTCCTGATCGCTA
Source organism: Lentisphaerae bacterium GWF2_49_21 (assembly GCA_001804805.1). Lineage (GTDB taxonomy): Bacteria > Verrucomicrobiota > Lentisphaeria > Victivallales > GWF2-50-93 > GWF2-50-93. The sequence goes on along the minus strand of MHBH01000073.1, from coordinate 25,808 downwards.
CTTCGTCCGAAGAAAACTTCTGGATTTCCTGTTCAGAAACATTTTTGAGCTCATACTCCGGTCTGGGCCGTGCCGAAAGGATCTCCGAAATGAGATGCTTTTTCAGGAAGTACCTGTAAAGGCTCCAGCCCGACACAGGACTCAAGTCCTCCAGACTGACGCATCCCAGCATGAAACGAAGGTCGGCCCTGTTGAGAAGTTCCCCTATTCCACCCCACATCAGAGCTACAATCGCCCCGGTGCGGTATTTCAGAGCAACACAGGATCTTCCAAGTTCCATGCAGTAATTGGCAATCTCCCGGAGTCCTACAATATCATATTCCCTGGATGAATAGAATCCTTTTGCGGTATTTGCTATGGACCCGAGGTGTACGCGGTAGGTTCCGATCACCTTTTCAGTTTCTTTTTCTATAACAAGAAGATGCAGGCAGAACTCATCGAATTCATCGGAATCAATGCCCTTGTGGTCCAGATTCCTGAGCCCTTTTCCCTTTTCGACGTTGAAAACCTCGTAGCGGAGGCGGAGGGCTTTTTGTATTTCCTGCTGGTTTTCCGCAAGCTTGACCAAAAACTGATCCGTTTCAAGCAGGACAGAAGGTGAGACAATATGCTTGATTGAATATCTGTTGAGAATCACTTCCTGAATCCCCCGTCCCAGTTTTTGTTCAAATATGCCTAATGACCAAATATACTCCGGCTACAATGATAATTACAGCAAGGGTATATCTCAAATAGTGAACAAATCTATCGGCCTTCTTCCTTATCTTCCAGAACAGGAAACCGGCAAGGCTGAAAACGAGGAATGATCCTGTAAAAATTCCGGCTATGAAAGATAACTTGAAGCTTTCAAAATTCGGGAAATAAAGTGAAAACACGGTCATCAGCGCCATAAATGCCGCTATGTTCCCCGGATGGATCACTGCAGTCAGAAATGCTGCCAGCACTGGCGCAAAATGACCTATTATCCATTTTGACGACGGATTTTTGACATCTTTCCTTGAACCAATGCCTCTATGGGTGACATATGTCACTATTATGATGGAGACCCCGGCTGCAATGATTGCAAGCCCGGCGATAAAAAGACATGCCTTCTCATAGCTCTGCAGGAAGCTTTGGAGGGAAATTGAGAAAAGAGTTGACAGGGCGGCGAGTGTCGCATCACCAAGGGCTGCGGCAATTATTGTGGCATACACTCTTTTTTTAGAATATGCAAGGGCGGCATCAGCAACCATCGCCCCTGCGATTCCGACCGGCGCACCAAGGATGATCCCGGCACACAAGGACGCCATAAAAATTTTTAATTCATCCATTTGCAGACTTCTTATTTCTTCCCCTCGGAAGCCGGCAGCAGCTCAATCCAGTTGAGATCGGCGGACGACTTTGTACCGGTATACTGGCTGTTGCATGAAATGCTCACATATATCTCATCAGGATAGTAGCCCCACGCCTTGTTGAAATCCTCTCCTACATTCCTCTCCTCAGTAAACCACTCTCCTGCAGCATCATCCTTGTTCCTCAGGGTGAACCACTTTATCCTGATGGTTCCTGCCCCATATGAACAGTTCCCTTCGGCCCCCTTGGGAGTCTCGGTATCCCATCTGTAGGATACGCTCTTCTTTGACAGCAGGCTGCCAGTTCCTATATATATCCCGATCGCCTGGTCATCCTTCTTCTCCTCCCTGCCGTCCGCTCCTTCAGGAAGGGAACTGACCCTCCATCTCCACTTGATTATCGGTGTCTCCTTCAAATTGATCTTCTCCGGACTGCATATCACGCTGGCGGAAGACTTGTCGGACTCCATGTGAAGGTAGTTCAGATTTTCCTTTCCATCCTTCACAAGATAGAATTCGGCGGCTGGAGTTCCTATTTTAGACTTGATCTCCCATCCCTTGGGAAGGATTTTTCCAGCTGCTTTACCGTCAAACTGGAAATTCTCCTTCCATTGTGTGACGGTATTTGACGCTGTCACGCCCGCCACAAGAACGGAGGCTGTGAAACAACTTATGGCTATCGCTCTCCTCAAAATTATTTTCCCCTTTTTGGCATCCTTATTCCTCCGCCGGCCTGTCGAGGATAGACTGGTTATATTTCTTCATAATGTCCGACACGTAGAGTTTAGTGGACTTGATCCTTATTTTGCTCAGGACCTCCCCATTATATTCCTTCGGCCTCCATGAACTCATCCCCTTGAGACCCGCGTTGTATTCGGAAAGAGCGAGTTCCTCGCGGTGTTCATATTTCTCCCATCTCTTCAAGGCCCTTGAAAGATACCATGCGCCGATGTCTATGTTCACCCTTGGATAGAAAAGTATTCCTTCCGCCTCAATGTCAACATGGTTGAATTCGGCCCATTCCTTTGCCGCGGTCGACGGCCTTATCTGCATGAGGCCCACTTCTCCACTGCTCCCCTTCGCATTTGGATTGAATCTGCTTTCCTTCCAGATTACGGCCTTCAAAAGGCAGGAATCTATGCAATATTTCCTCGCGGCCTCCTTTATCAGGGCATCATATGTGTTTTTCCTGAAAAAATAATCATAAGTAACCCTGCCAAGGCCCCATGTAATAAATATTACCGCCGTCAGAATAAGAATCAATATCCCAAATCTCTTCCCCCGGTAGCGGTGATGTATTACTCTCTGATACATTTGACCTTTTTAGGGCCCCCCCCTGTTTTTTCATAACGAACCCTACGATATACCTCTTTGCGCATTTTGCCCAATTTACATATTTAAAAATCAGGATGAAATTTGCATCCGGCATGGTATCTTATCCTTGGAATTTCCAAATATAAAAATAACCGGTGAACACTTATCATGACCTCATATGATTCACTTCTTGAATACACGTCCTCCCTGAAAATAATCGATACACATGAACATCTTCCAACGGAAAAGGACTGGGCCGCACAGGACCATGACATCCTTGCCGAATGGATGCGTCATTACATCTCCTCTGACATCGTCTCAGCAGGTCTCAAGGCGGAGATCATGGATCGCGACATCAGAGGAACAGGCCTGGACGTCCATGAAAAATGGAAGATCCTCGAACCTTTCTGGAATGCTACGAAAAACACCGCCTATGCACGGACCTTCGACCATGTGTCCAGGGACATATACGGAGTACCAGGGATTAATTCCAGGACTGTCGGAGATCTGGACCGGATTTTCAGGGAACGCCGGCAGAACTCCCTGAAAGGACAGAGCTATTACAAGTTCATCCTGAAGGAGAAGAGCGGAATAGAGATTTCAATCGTCGACGGGCTTGACGGAAAGAAGGAATTCGACCGCAGCCTTTTTCGGTGCGCCTACAGGGCGGATCGTTTTCTTTCACCCAAGAACATCGATGAGATCAGGATTACCGCAAACCTGATAGGTGCAGACGTGAATTCGCTGGAAGACTGGAAAAACGCCTGTGAAATAGAGATTGATACAAAAATAAAGGACGGCGTTGTCGCATTGAAATCAGGTGTTGCCTACAGACGCAGCCTCCATTTTCCTGAAACGGATGAAAAAGACGCCTCCAAAGTCTTTTCAGAGATCATGAAGAACAGGAAATGCGACACGTCCCCTCTGGAAAACCATATGATGCACCACATCATGAAGATATCCAATGAACGAGGTCTTGTCATCCAGGTACACACCGGACTGCATGAAGGTAATGGAAACATCATCTCAAATTCAAATCCGGAACTCCTGATCAACCTTTTCCTGAAATATGAAAACATCACTTTCGACATTTTCCACATATCCTACCCCTACCAGAACATCCTTGCGGCCATTGCAAAGAATTTCCAGAACGTGATGATCGACATGTGCTGGGCTCATATCATTTCACCAACAGCATCAGTAAATGCACTTCTTGAATTTCTCGATTCCGTACCTTCAAACAAAATCTCCGGATTTGGAGGGGACTACATTCCGATCGACGGAGTATACGGCCACCAGAAAATAGCCCGCAGGAATATTGCAAAGGCGCTGTCAATAAAGGTAGATGATGAGGTTTTCGACCTGGACTTCGCCAAGGAGATATGCAGACGCCTTCTCGTGGACAATCCGAAAAGGATCTTCAACCTTAGTGATTAGCCTATTCAGGGAACCTCTTTTATTCATGTTTGTCGTCCCCCTTTATTTATAAATTTTCAGTCCTGAAAATTTATCTTAATAAATGCCTGCTTTCCTGCTGTAGACGAGATTCAGGTATTGCTTTCTTTTCGCCGAATATTCCTCAAGAAGTTTTCGTACAAGATCGACTGTGTTCCTGCCGAACCTGTCAGGCAGCACACTGACAACCGGATATCCCGGCACAGTGAACATCGTGCCAAGGTGGGCGTTCACATAGTCCTTCTCCGAAAGAAAGCCGTTACCCCCGATATGATCAAGGTTCGTTATGCGGTGCGGCGAGCATAGCCGGCAGATCCTGAAATGCTCAGGACCATAGGCGAAAGATTTTGTATCGTTGATCCAGATGTCGTTGGCCCGGACAGCGTTGATATATTTCGAAAGAAAGATGTCGGGAAGATGCGATTCAAGTTCGATTCCACTGTCTATTTCAGCGGCGACTTCCCTGAAAAGCTTTACGATCGGCAGCATCTTCCGTTTCTCAATATAGAAAATATCCAGCTTGAACTTCCTGTATCCGGCATCAAAAAGCCTCTGCAACACCTTCTTATAATGCTTCCTCGTGTAATCACAGTCCGGCAGGATCCCATATTCCTCCTGCGTCCCGGGAACATCGGGACTCAGCCACTTGTAATGGTCCTTTATCTTTCCCTGGACCTTAGAATAGAGACGGGATTTCTTGCTGACAAGCGACGGAGCCAGCCAGATTCCCGGAGTGTGCCCATATGACTTTATCATGTCTGCGGTCTTCGCAAGATCCGGAAATTTCACCTTGTCATTGTCCCAGTCGCCAATCCCTCCTTCACCTGAAAGATTGAACCATCCGGCATCGATCGTGAACTTTCCCGGAGGTAGTTTCATCCCTTGGACACGATCCAGGTAATTCTTGAGGAACTTGTCCGACAATATTCCCATTTCGGTTCCGGCTGTCCGTGAGTATCTCTGTTCCACCCAGGTGCAGTATTCATGGCTTGAAAGAAGATCCGGATCACCAAAGAACATGTCTTCCCTGCTGTAATAGTTGTCATAAATAATACTGTTATATTCCTCCAGGGCAGAATATGTCTCCTTCCCCTCATAGACGTACAGCCTCTGCTTTCCTCCAAACTTGAATTTGACCTGTTTTTTGCCGTCATATGAAACCTCCCCGTCGTCCCATTCGACAAATCCGGCGAAAAGTTTCTCTGACATTACAAAAGGAGAACCAGAACACCATCCTGTCATTACATCAAGGATGCTTGCTGTGAACTCCTTTTCAGGCCTGTAGTTCCAGTCAAGAAACGGCGTGTAGATGGATGAAGAGACCTTGAATTTGATTTCCGAAGGTCCTTCAATGATTTTCCCGAGAGTCAATTTATTCATGTTTCCTCTTATTGGTAGCGCAGGCATTCCTGCCTGCGGTTTATAAACAGACAGGAATGTCTGTTTTACTTAATCAATCTTACTGGCCCATATATGCCAAATGGCTTGACATTGAAATTCCTGGATTTACCAGGAGATTCATGCTCGATATGGACTATCGCCGTATTAAGATTCTCCCATCTGTGCGGACCGAAAATGTTCTGGGCCGTGTTATAAAGCCTTATTTCCAGTTTGGAATGCTTTTTGAATTCCAAATCACCGATATATATCCTGTATGGCGGATACAATCTCGATCCAGTTTTCCGTCCGTCGACAAATACTTCTGTAGCCCCGTCCACCTTCCCCAGGTCAATCCATGAAAATCCTTTCCCTCGGTTATCCATCAAATCCATGTCATATCTGATCGAACCCCAGTAGAATGGCATACCTTGGACTGCGAGATTGCCCAGACCGAGTTTTCCATGAGGTGCGAATTTCGCAGAAGATCCGAATTTCCCATCCTTATAGGCATCCGCTGTGAAATTTCCGGTCAGATAGAAGTTCTCAATCCTTCCTTCGATTCTGGAGGGTCTCAAAACTATCTCATTCTCTCCAGTATGGATGAATTCCCCTATTCGAACCGACTCAAGGCATCTTGTTGCCGGAAACATATATTTGTTGTCGACTGAAACCTTCTTTCCGTTCACCTTTATCCTGTAGTTCCGGAGGTTTTCACCAAGCAGGCGATGGACATCCGCTCCTGCCGGAAGCTTGAACTTAAATCTGAGTTCGCGCGTCAGCGGTTTCATGAGATGTACTTCTTTAAGCGGAACATGTTTTCCGTCAGCATGGCAGAACTCGACAAGCATGATGTTGTCATTTTCACGATTCACATTCAAGTTGTCCAATCTGGCTGAATTCCCCATGGATACTTCCTGGAAAAGGCTTTTCTTAAGATCCTTCTTCCCCACCTGCAGGTTTCCAGAAGGCAACAGACAGACGCAGGAGAACGGGGGCATTGATAATCTGCCATCCCATACCTTCCCATGATCAATTACATAGTTTCCCTCAGGATCATAAACTTCATGCCTGCGGTATGGCTCGGATACTTTTATATTCCTATATTCCGGAGATAAATTACTGAGGAAGAATTCTTTTTCCCCTTTATAAATCCTCGTATGTACCGCAATTTCGTCAATGTCTCCTTCCAGGACTATGTCCTTATCCAAGCCGTATTTATTACCCGTCCTATAGGATATTATTTTACCGCCGGCATCTGCGAATTTCGCAAGAAGATTCCTAATTGCGGAAGAAAATTCTGCATCTGGAGGAAGTATGACGGTTCCGTAGGACATTTCACCTATATGGATCTTTCCTGATTTGACATGGCCGTGTTTTTCCATGATGCGTTCACTGCCCATATCGAAGCCTATATGGCTTTTTACAAGGTCGAAACAGATTCCGGCAATGTTTCTTTCGAGAGCCGCAAGGGTTTTCATGGACTTGGATTTTCCGCACCTGCATTTGAAGGACGGATCAATTGATTCTCCGTCCATTTCCGACCAGGATTGCGATTCGGGATGTAAAACCAGGATATCGGCATGATGTTTCCCTCTCAATAAAAGCTGTGAAATCCGGGCGAATTTGGAATGGAGATCCTTCCAGAGGGGCCAGTAAGGCTGCTGTAGGAAGAAACTTGGAGGATGGTCTCTCTTAGTCACACCTCCAGTAGCATAACTGAAATCGTGGGGCGTAAAGAGGTTTATACCCATGTTCGCTTCAAAGTTGAACTGGGCGTTCTGTTCGGCAAGAGAGTATCCCCAGCCGCATGACGCCATGACCTCGGCACTGCATTCCCCTTTTTTCAGCTGGTTTGCCACCGATGATACCAGCTTGTAGGTCGGTATAGGATAAAGCCCCATGCTGTTCTGGATTTTCCTCAGGTAACGGCAGTCATGAAGCCTGAGAAGGAAATCGTCGATCCCCGGTATGTCCTCATATTCAAAGAACGGCATCGCCGATGAAAACTGGATAATCGCCCTGTCAATAGGTCCTTCATCTCCGCGGAGATGCCCGGTAAACTTCACCCCGTTCCTCCGGCACCATAGGTAGATTGGTTCTGCGAAGTTCGCAAGAAACATGTCCAGCAGCATTCCATAATAATCCTTCCTGACCTGTACCGAATCCGGAAGATCCTCGACAAGAGCCGGGAGCTTTTCCAGGAGGCTGTATCCATGTTTTACATGAAATTCGCATTCAAGGGCGTCCGTCCAAGGAAGCCCCTTGCATCCTTCCATGTGGAAATTGACATCGTCGGTGTAGAAATGAGTGATGGTCGATCCGAAATACTTTCCGAGTTTCTTCCTGTACTTTTCATGCGTCAGCCTTATGAAATGACCGGCCACCCTGGGATTCATGGTGTCAACATATCTGTCGACGAACTTCCTCTGGAAAACCAGATATTTCCTATTTGATTTTTCTTTTGATGAAATGATACGTCCTTCATCGGCACGCCTGTATGTCCTGCAGTCGAATATACCAATGGGATTGGTTAGTTCTTTGATTTCATCATAAGAAAAATAAGCGAAGCTGAGGTGCTGCTGTCTGAACAGGGGATTGATCTTCTGGATCCTGTATCCTGCTGTTCCGCTTGGATATCCTTCCTCGTCGTAGATCCAGATCTTGAGACCGTGTTTTTCGGCTTCCTCGCAGGCGATCCTGACAAGATTGAACCATTTTCCGGAGAGATATTCGGTCCTGTTGCCCTCACGTGCATGTATGGCAAGACCGTTCAGGCCGCTTTCCGCGGCAAGACGTATCTGTCTCCTTACTTCATGGGCCGTCTGATCTCCATTCCAAAACCAGAAAGGCACAAAGCCGTATTTGTTCTCTTTAAAATACATAAAACGTACAATTTAATTCATCTTTTACCCAATACACATCCTGTTGACTATATTTATCATAAATGCGGAAAAGATGCTGGATGAAATGCTGTCCCTCCAGAAAGATTTCCTGCCGGATTTCAAATGATATCCGGATGCGTTTGACATATCATCTTGCTTGTGTCATCTTATTAACTTAATTTTGAATAACAAACAGGAGGTTTTGAAGTGAAGAATAATCGTATGAATGTATTAAGTGCCGCAGTAGTTTCCGCAATTGCAATAGGAACTCTTGGTTTCGCCGGCTGCAAAAGCAAGCCACCGTCAAATGAACCTACCCTTCCACCACCAGCAATGCAGCCAGCTGCAAGTCAGCCGGCAGTAGCTCCGGCCCCTGCAATAGCTCCGACTCCGGCAATTCCTGAATTCAAGGCCGAACCTGTGAAATATACCGTCGTAAAGGGCGACTCCTTCTCAAAAATTGCAAAAAATCATGGAGTGGGAATGAAGGAACTTGCAGCCTACAACAATATGTCCCTTGAGAAGCCTCTGCAAATCGGAAAAGTCCTGAATATTCCTGCAAAAGCTGCAAAATAAGGATTTAACAGTTCTCAAAACAAGATTACAGGCCGGCATTCGTTTATAGAACGTATGTCGGCCTTCTCTTTTATTTTTCTCTTCATATGATTTCTTTTCTTATTGTTCCTGCACCTTGATATTGAACGCGTCAAAACTATCTTATTCCCATATTGTTTCCCTCCCCTAACATGTTTTAGAAAAGGATTATTATGAACAACCATCTATGTTTTTCCCCCCTTATTCCAAAATCACGTATCTCAAAAAGGCTGATCCGTATTTCCAGACTCTTCATAATGATGATGTCAGCAATTCTGTTCCCGGCATGGGAGAGCATGGCAGAAGACAGCAATTCAATGGTGCTGACGCTGGAGAACAAAAGCGGATATGACGATTCAATGGTGTTCTTCATCCTGACCGGTGTAAGATCCGACACGTCCAAGACCGTCTATTTGGATTTCAGCACCGGGTCCTTCGTCGACAGCGATCCCTTCACATTCGATGCATCCACAATGACCGCATCACTGGCGAAGATTAAGACTCTGAACAAGGAGGGAAATCCGGCAGTTGCAATCCCGAAACCGAGTTATCAGGTCAACAGCGGAAGACTCTACTTCTCCTTAGGAGACAACTTCGACAAGGGTCCGGCATTTACGGCGTCCGGACAACCAGAAGGCAAGGGCAACACACTGTTGTTTGACAAGTTCGAATTCTATCTCGGGGGCCCGTCGGCCAATGCCAATTTCCTCAATCAGACGAACGTGGACCACTATGCGATCTCATACACGGTGACGGCGTATGACTGCAATTTCAAAAAGGTCGTAACGACAGGGATTACGTCCCCTTCCGAAAGCATATACGACAGTTTCCTGTCCATAATCTCCTCGCCGGACTCGCAAAATTATGGCAACACCGACCTGTTCAAGCAGCTGATGGTGAAGAACGAAGCAGGCCAGTATGTGAGGGTAATCGCTCCGAAGGCTCCCGCTTATTCCGACTTGAACGCCGCAAAGAACGAACAGCAGAAACTCACCCATTTTTTCGACGACTACATCAACAAGCACTGTTGGAAGCCCAACAGGATGATCAAGTTCCACCCGAAAGACAACGCCACGACCTTCTATTATGGGAAAGTAAGTGCGGACGGAAAGACTTTGCACCTCTACACGGATGACAAGATGACCAAGCCATATGCAAAAGTCCCCACGATAGAGAGACCTGGCAACGCCTGGGGAAGCCCCGATTTCGCAGGCACCCCTGCTCTCTGGCAGAACGTCGGCGGGACAGGACATGCCACGAACCAGATCGACTGGGGCTTTGCTATTTCAGGACAGGCAAAACCACCTGCAGGACTCGAGAACCTTATAACATACAAGCTGGCGGACGATCCTGTTGCGATGACAATACCAATATCCATCTGCCGTGGAGTAATGCACCTTAACGAATTTGATCCAAAGAATCCGACCAAATGGATTGACAGCTGGTCCGACAGCACAGCCTATTACAAGGGGAACAACGGCACAAGCACATCAGATATGCCGGTCTCCTATTATGGGAAGATACTCCATGGCGCGGCCAGCGGTGGATTTGCCTACGCATATTCGTATGATGATGTCTACGGTGCAAATTCAGGAATATCATTCCGCCAGCCTGATGTGAAACTTACACTCTATCCTGTCTTGTCAGCTGGCAAGGGAGCCATTACCGTCCTTACCACGGCAGGAGGGGATGTCAGCCCCAAGGGTTTCAAGGAATACACCCTCAACTCCAAGGTTGCTGTGACGGCTACTCCTGCGAACGGATACAAATTCACCGGCTGGACGGTCACGAAAGGAGTTACGGTGGATGATACAAGCAAGGCCTCCGCTACAGCGACCGTCACCGGCATCGGGATCTTGACTGCCAACTTCGAACACCTGAAGTCCGACCTGACAATGGCTGCGAATGGCGATGGAACCACAGTTCCTGCGGCGGGAACCACCACGAGCGTGAACCAGTATGAGGATACTCCTATCACCGCCAACGCCAATGCAGGATCGACTTTCGTGAACTGGACTATCACAGGAAATGCGACAATCGCAGACGCATCAGCTGCAAATACGGCAGTTTCCCTCAAGGGTGATGCAAACGTAACCGCCAACTTCCACGCAGATGCGAATGTAGCAGTCTCAGGAACTCCGATAGCCGGGATTGACGGCAGCCAGGACGACAAGATTGTCTACAAGGTCACTGTTCCGGCAGGAATTACAAAATTGATCGTAAGCACCGGAGGGGGAGCGGGTGACTGCGACATCTATGCAAAGCCTAACTTCATTCCTTCCTGTGAGAATTTCTATGCCAGAAGCGTTGGATCGACTGGAACCGAGACAATCACTGTATTGAATCCCATAGCAACAGACTGGTTCATACTGATCCATGCATACGGCAATTTCACCGGATATGCCCTCAATGTGACCCTTCTGGCCGATGTCCCGGGAATTCCGACACTCCTGACTGCCAACAGGACCTCTCCTTCAAGCGTCGCCCTGACCTGGACGGACTGTTCCGGGACCGGAGCTCAATCCTACCATGTATTCCGTTCCGAAGATAATTTTACAAGCTCGGCCCATCAGCTGACTTCAGTCAATGGAGTGGCTTCAAAATACTATCATGACAATACAACAGTACCTGGGACACATTATTATTACTGGGTAAAGTCGGCCAACGCATCAGGCATCAGCGACTTCAGCAACAGCCTGCAGGATGTTGACTTGGCTGGAGAATTTGAATCTGCAGCAAAGAACCTGATAAACGGTTCCGTCGTTTCCGGAATAAAAGGCGACGCAGGAACTACATCAAAATACAAGATCACAGTGCCAGTTCTTGTCCCTCCTGCCGTCCTGCTTGAGATCCGGACCAGCGGGGGCGCTGGCGACTGCGAGCTTTCAGCGGAGAAGGACGGAACTGTACTGAATAACGGGGTCAGATCCGGAACCAATGAGACGATAAGGATTGAGAATCCTGCCGCAGGAGACTATCTGATCAGCCTCTTTGCCAACAAGGCCTTTTCAGGGGTCACCCTCTTCGTGAAATATTACAATGCAAAACCGCTGGCTCCTTCCGGTGTCAATGCAGGCGACGGGAAATTCTCCGATTCAATACTTGTCTCGTGGAATGCGGCTGCCGGCGCGGCATCTTATGAAGTATGGAGGGGGACATCGACGAACAGTGCGCTTGCGGTGAAAATCGCAGAAGTCCCAGGCCTGAGCCATGTCGATATTTCGACGGTGAAAAACCCTCTTGACAGTTCAACCTGCTACTACTGGGTAAAGGCGAAGAACGGCGCAGGTACGAGCCTGTTCAGCACGTCCAATGCCGGATCGCTTACAGACATACCGAATCCACCCGGAACGTTCACGGCGACAAAAGGGATTTATTTTGACAAGATAAGACTCACATGGACCGCCGCGCCTACGGCTGCCTCATACCTGATCTACAGGAACACCACCCCCGATTTCATCGATGAAAACCTGATAGCCGAGGTGCCCCAGCAGATATTAACGACCCTCTCATATGACGATCTCGGAAGTGCCATCTTGACCACCGACACCACCTACTACTATTTCATCAAGTCCAAGAATGGCTCAGGACCTTCGGACAAGTATAGGACCGCCACCGGTTCTCTGAATTCAAAACCCGTCACCGGAGTCACTGCAAGCCGCGGGACTTACTTCAACAAGGTCAAGGTGACCTGGAACTCGCTCGCAGGTGCATCAGGATACATAGTTTACAGGAGCGATGATGCCAATTCCCTTGATGTTCTGACAGACCAGGTCGGAACTTCAGGTACAAATGTCTATTATGATACTCCTCCTCTTGCAGGCATTCCTTATGTATATTGGGTAGTGGCTGACTACAACGGTTTCTACCAGACTGATCTTGGCCCAGGCGCCCTGGGATGGTCGGCACCAGGGGTTCCTGCGACTCTCGCATCCCCCGTCCTGAAATCTGTTGGCAATGGAGAATCAAATCTTGTGAGAGTAGCATGGGCGGAAGTACCGCTTGCCGTCTCATATAATGTCTATAGAAGGGTGCTCGCGACCGATCCTTGGGGGATACCAATTGCAAATACTACGGACCTGTTCCTCAATGACAATCCTCCTCTCGAATATCAGAAATACATGTATTGCGTGTCCTCCGTCAACGGGGCGAAGGAAAGCGCAAAGAGTGCACCCATGTCCGGTTACAAGGCGGGAGACAGCACGGACTTCGCCAAAGGCGACGCCCCAATACTTGAAGGAGGAGAATACCAGAGCCGGAATATCTACAGGATAACCGTTCCTGCAGGCTGTTCCAGGTTTGTAGCGACCTTGACACCTGTTGCCGGAACTACCGGCGATTGCGATCTATATGCAAAATTCGGAATGTATCCGACCATGACAAGCTATTACGCCAAGGGCGTGGAACTCTCCGGAACTGCAAACAGGGAAGTCCTCACTGTGACAAATCCAGTTCCGGGCGACTGGTACATACTTCTCTACGGAGCGAGCCCGGCGGACTTCTCAAATGTGAACTTCTCGGCCAGCTATTATTTTGCGACGGACATTGTCCTTACACAGGTGCCGGCTGACGATCTTCCTGTTCCTTTCACAGCGGTCTTCAAAGGAAAAGTGCTGGACGAAGCCGGTGCGGGAATACCTGGAATGACAGTTGGTGTGAGAGATCCTGTCACAGGATATACGTCATGGCTGGCGAAGACAGATGCCAACGGCCTTTTCACTTATTCCAGAAAGATTGATTTGGAAGGCGAGTTCACATATGATTTCTATCTCAGCACTATTCCCGACGTGACGAGAAGCATTGCAAGCTGTACTCTGAAGACAGCAAGGGGTTTCAAGGAATCCAACGGTTTCTTTGATTTTTCCGGATACTTGCCGCGGGAATCCCTTTCCATCACGCAGAATGATGCCTTTGGTCTACAGACTTATTTCAACATAAGAAGAGGTTTCACCGATGGAATTCCTGATTCAGATTACGAGGATATGTGGATTGAAAATACCATCGCAACCAGCTCATATGACACGAACATCGTCTCCAAGCTGGATTCCGGACTCTATTTCATATATTACGGCAGCGAGGGAGCGGCAGTTGGCAATGCGAACATCGCAGGAAATGTATTCACCTCAACTCCTCTGCTCATGCACGTGTCTCCGGAAAGACAGGATGCCGTTCTTGGAAACCTCAAGTCCAACGGTCTGATCGAAAATGAACTTGCAGACAAGGTACTAGGCGGAGGTATAGGCGTAGTAGTGATAACGGCCGTATCGAATCCTGACCAGTCGGGATTCAATTTCGACTATGATGTCTCACTCTATGCCCAGGAACAGCTTGAACTTCTTGCCAAGCTGGCGGGAAATACCAATGTTTCGGCAAGCACAACATATGCCGAACGTAAATATGGAGATTTTCCAGTCAAATTTATGAATGTCTCCATTAATCAGAATGTCAGAAGGATCACGGTTGCCGTAGGCTCTTTCATGGAATAAGTTAACCCTATTATGGAACAGGGATTTTGCATGAAGATTTATTTCAATTCCATTTTTTACGGATTGTATTTAGCCCTTCTGTCAGGCTGTTGCTCGTTCGATGAGACCATTTACGAATACCATCCTGCAGGACCTGTCGTTGACAAGCCTCTTGCCGACAATTGCTACGTCATGCCGGTCATGGACATCCGTCCACTAGCACAGAGGGACGTATCTACCAACATAAACGATGACCTTTACGTAAGCTACATCCCCCTCTGGCCATACTCGAAATCCGAGTTAAATCCGCTGATGAAATATGACTATTTCCATCTTGACCTCCAGGACATGTTCCAGATACTGATATCCAAGGATCTAAGGTCATCCGGGATATTCCAGAATGTGAAGCCTGTGAGGTTCGATGAAAACTCTGAAAAACCGGTCTTCGGCTATGTGATCAAATTGTGGATCACCGAAGCTGTCTGGAACAGGTATTTGACAACCTACGGCCTGATGTTCGTCGGAACCATGCTCTGGGATTTTGGGTTTCCGGTCTCATACGGTAGCGTCTCAATGGAATTCGAAGCCGAACTCATAGATGCACAGACCAAGAACGTCATCGCAAAGGAAAAAATACGTGGAGAAACCTCATGTACGGAATTCTCATTCTATCAGATGGACTACACCCCATCTGTAGCCGAGGTCAAACTCTGTGAAATATTCCCGAAGCTCACATCCCAGCTCAGGGCTTTCGTACTGAAGAATATCAGCGAAAGAAAGTGATTTAGTATTTGAAAATGACTATAATTCGGTCTCAATTATAGTCATCTAAAGAAATGAGGCCAGTTATGAAACTCCACGATACGGTTAAATCGATCAGCTATGTAAAGTCACATGCTTCAGAAATACTCAACAAGATATCCGATTCACATGCGACGTATGTAATTACCCAGAACGGCGAAGCAAAGGCCGTAATCCAGGATATCGAAGAATATGACAAGATGCAGGAATCCCTTGCCATGCTCAAAATTATCGCCCAGGGGAAAAAGGACATTGATGAAGGAAGAACCATGCCTTTCAGGGAGGCTTTTAAACTTATCCGAGATAGAATTGCTGAAAAAAAATCTTCAGGCTTGAAATGAAATATAAAGTCATTGCAACTGAAGGTGCCGTAAAGGATATCAACGACATATGGACTTATATAGTCCTAAATGACTCCCTGGAAAATGCTGATTACGTTCTAGCCGGATTGGAAAATAGCGTCAAATCCCTCGAACAGTCTCCCCATAAAGGGCATATTCCATTGGAACTGGAAAGAATCTCTGTCTTGAACTATCTCGAAATCCATTTCAAACCATATCGGATCATTTACTCAATCGAAGGAATGTCCGTCCATGTCTTCTGCGTAATTGATGGAAGAAGGAATGTTCAGTCGATTATGAACAGAAGGTTCCTTCGTTGGTAAATATTCACTGAACTATGTTCGTTCAGTCAATATTTACATCTAATAAAATGCGAAATCAACAGTTTTTCATGACAAAACGGCTTTCACCGTGAAAGACATGGTGTCACCGGCCAAATTTGGCATTCTATTTTTAGTACGGATTAAGTAAACGACATAGTTTACTGAATACGTACCTTCGTTGAGCTTAAGATCCAGTCTTTGCCAGCCTCATCTCTGACATTTTCAGGTTATAACCGGATTTTATTATGACTTTTTTAGGTTACAGCACAATTCCCGTATTAATATTCAGTCAGTAATCTTCATGAAGAAACCTGTGAACATAAGATCCGGACTGGGCTTTTCAATATCCTTGAATCGGGGTCCTACAAGTGGATCCGCTACAAGATAACCTTTGTCAGATTTCTCTAAAATAGCGATGAAATGTCCGACTCCTCCTACTTTTACTCCGGCAATACATGGAACCGGGATATCTGCAGAAGGGATCTTAAGGCTCAAGAATTGTGCTTTCAAACCATTTTTTCTGACGTATCTCGCCAAATACCAGACTTCAGTACCGCCATTGTAGGTATAGCAGTCCTTGGCGATTTCAATTTCAGATGCATGTAATCCGTAATATTTCAAAATTGTCGCACAACTTGCAGCTCCACAGGAGTATCCCGTACTCTGCATAGAGCATTGTCCATCCCATCTGTCATGGAACTTATCAAATTCCGCCCCTGCAATGAGCGGCTTGGAATACGGCAGGAATACACCCAGTGTCATTATAAGGAGAAGCCCGCTTGTTGAAATTATCTTCAGTCTCCGGGTTTTTGTCGATAGAAAGGCCAGGGTTCCACCAAGCAATCCGACACCTGCAGCCGTGAGTTCGCTTCCTGTCCATGATCTGAACTCATAGAACCAGGCGGGGATTTCAATGATCCGGGTATAGAAAAAGGCTATCAGGAGTCCTGGGACAGCTAAAACCAGACATAATGCTGACCATAATAGCAATGCCTTGGGAGACTTGAGATTTCCTGAACAGTGGAATGCCAGAAAGAAAAGTATATAGGCACCAAGCAAGGCTGGTATTGAAAGCCAATTGAAAGTCATGCAGTATCCTTCAAGTATGTATTCTTTAAACTCGAAATTTATTTTCCATCAAACCTGCGCAAGTTCAGTAATGCCATTCCTGATTTTCAAAAGATAGTCCTTTGATTCCCTGCTGGAATCAGTTATCAGGACGCTGATCCTGTCCAGACCGCAGACCTTCACAAGGCCGTGCTTGCCTATCTTGCTGTGGTCGGCCATGATGACCGTCCGGTCGGAATTGTTTATCATCACTCTTTCCATGTCGACCACAAGCTCGCTGTTGTTGTAGATGCCGTTTTCGTCAATTCCGCTGACCGACAGGAACGCCAGGTTGGCATGGTACTGGGCAAGGCTGCTCTGCGCGTTCGGACCGAGGAGAATTCCGGATTTCGTGTAGAGGAAACCTCCGGTAAGATAAATCTCCCATCCTGCATCGGATTTCTTTTCTTCCAGCGCTGAAGCAAGCCTGAGGGAGTTTGTTATTATCCTGATGTTGATGTCAGGAAGATATGAAGCCATGTTGAAGGTCGTAGTTCCTCCATCGATGAACACGATGTCACCGGTCTTTATCATTGAAACTGCGGATTTCGCAATCTTTTCCTTTTCAACTGAGCAGAACTCGGCCCTGTCGGCAAATGGAAGGGTGGAGGATGCTCTTTTTGATCCTACACCTCCCCTGACCTTCTGGACTTGTCCTGATTCAGCAAGTTCCATGAAATCCCTGCGGATTGTGGCCGGACTCGATTTGAACAGTTTCACCGCCTCATCGACGGATAGATAGTCTCCGCCTGCAAGGCATTCCAGAATCTTGTCCTGTCTCTGTTTTTGCAACATAATAAAACCCACGCTAAAGCTGTGAACTCCAACATTTCAATCATTATTGCTCACTTCATAGTTCTCAGATTATTTACCTTATAATCATAAATTTACAAGGCTGCTTGTAAATTTATTATGATTATTTATGATTACTATTGACTATATATGATTCCATGGTAGATTCGTCTGGAAAACAAATCATTGGATTGGAGAATATTTCAATCTGATGTTCATTATCAGGTCTTTGATCAATCAACAATAAAACAGGTTTTCAATGCGAATAATAGTTCCGATAAAGCAGGTGCCGGAGACAAAGTCCGTCAAGATGGACGAGAAGACCGGCACGGTCATCAGGGAGGGGGTCGAGTCGATCATAAATCCCCTTGATCTCTATGCGATCGAAATAGCGGTACAGCTGAAGGAAAGCAACGGAGGCGAAGTCATAGCCGTGTCCATGGGCCCTCCAAAGGCGATTGACGCTCTCAAGGAAGCAATTGCGATGGGTGTGGATTCGGCGGTGCTTGTCAGCGACAGGGCATTTGCGGGTTCCGACACCTGGGCTACAAGCTATGTGCTCGCGGAATCCATAAGGAAGATCGGCGATTATGATCTCGTCATCTGCGGCGAACGCGCCACCGATGGCGATACCGGACAGGTCGGTCCGGAGATAGCCTCATTCCTGAAGCTGCCTGTCGTTTCCTACGTGAACAAGGTCAACAAAATAACAGACGGCGTAATTTCCACCCACAGGCTTGTCGAAGAAGGATCGGAAAAACTTGAATCTGAAATGCCGTGCCTGCTGACAGTCGTAAAGGAAGTCAGCGATCCCCGTCTCCCGACACTCCGCGGAAAACAGAAGGCGAGAAAAGCTACCATTCCTGTATTTGGAATAAAGGATCTCAACCTTGATCCCAAAAAGGTCGGGCTCGCGGGCTCTCCTACAAAGGTCGTCAAGATCTTCAAGCCTAAGGTCGCAAGGGAATGCGAGAAGATTGTCGCCCGTGACGAGGAGAAGATCAAGGAAGCCGTAGGGAAACTTGAAATGTTCCTGAAGAAGAAGGAAATATTATGAACTGTTCAGATGTATGGATTTTAGCGGAACAGCAGGATGGGAAAATCCTGCGGATTTCGCATGAATTGATAACCCGTGGCATAGTCCTTTCACAGAAACGCGGATGCAAGCTCTGTGCGATGGTCTTTGGAAACAAAATCAACGAGTCTGATCTCCAGGATCTCATTGACAGGGGAGTGGACAAGGTAGTGGCCGTCGAAGCGCCGGAACTGCAGCATTTTCTCGTCGAACCATATTCTGCATGCATGCACGACATTCTTTCAAAGTTCAACCCCGAGATCATTCTTGGAGGAGCAACATCAACAGGCAGAACTCTTCTTCCATATGTTGCGATGTCCGCATATACCGGACTTACCGCAGACTGTACCGGTCTTGATATAGAGGAAGGAACTAACAACCTCCTGCAGACCCGTCCGGCAATCGGTGGAAATATCATGGCGACAATCAGGACTCCCGATTTCCGGCCACAGATGGCAACTGTCCGACCACACTCGACAAAACCCGCCCCAGTCATTCAAAAAGGGAGAAAGGGTGAGATAGTCAGATTGAAGCCTGACCAGAAGCTCCTGAACAGCAGAATCCTGAGGACAGGTTTCATTCCCAACGAGGAAAAACAGTCACTCCATGATGCTGAAATTGTCGTAGTTGCCGGACGCGGAATCAAGAAGGTGGAGAATGTCCAGCTTGTAAGAGAACTTTCTGAAGCTCTCGGAGGAACTCTTGCCGCGACAAGGGATGTTGTTGACAGAGGCTGGCTGAGCTATCCTCACCAGGTCGGGCTCAGCGGAAAGACCATCAGCCCGAAACTTTATGTCGGAGTCGGAGTTTCCGGTGCAATCCAGCATCTTGCCGGAATGCAGACGTCAGAGACGATCGTTGCCATAAACAGCGATCCAGAGGCACAGATCTTCAAAGTCGCTGATTTCGGAATCGTCGGGGATCTCTTCGAAGTCGTACCGGCGCTGATAAAAAAAATCAAAGACGGGAAATTGAGTTTTGAAAAAGCATGAAATTTATAAGAACAGCTCTTGCGAGCTTAACTACAAACGAATTCGAATTTGTTCGTAGTCAATGTCGCAAGACATGTTCTTATTTCTTATAATTCAGGAGTTTATAAATGACAAAATATAATCAAGTTACAGATAAGACAGTAGACGAGCTTAAGAAGATCGTCGGCGAAAAATATGTGATCTTCAAGGATACAGAGAAACTTGAGCCGTTTTCTCATGACGAGATTCCTGGCAAAGATTACAGGCATATGCCGGAAGTCGTGGTCCGCCCTCGCACCAAGGAGGAGATCTCCTCCATAATGAAGCTCGCGAACAGGGAGATGATTCCTGTGACGCCGCGAGGTGCCGGTTCCGGACTTTCAGGGGGAGCTGTTCCAATCAATGGAGGAATTCTGCTATCCGTTGACAGGATGAACAGCATTCTCGAAATCGACCGGGAAAACCTGATGATCGTACTCGAGCCAGGAGTAATTGCCAACGAGGTAAACGAGGCCATCAGGGAGTTCGGCCTTTTCTATGCTGGATACCCGATGAGCCTTGAGACTTGTTTCATCGGCGGAAATGTCGCTGAGAACGCGGGTGGCGGTAAAGCTGTAAAATATGGCGTCACTTCAAGGTATGTCCTTGGGCTTGAAACTGTCATGCCGACAGGCGAAATAGTCGAATTCGGTGGAAAACTCGTCAAGGATGTGACCGGTTATAACATGGTACAGCTCATGATAGGATCAGAGGGGACTCTTGGAATCTTCACTAAGATAGTCCTAAAGCTGATTCCACTGCCAAAAGCCCAGGTAGATCTGCTCTGCTTGTTCAAGAGTTCGGAAGAAGCTATTGCCGCAGTTCCAAAAATAATGACGACTGCAGGAATCACTCCGACATCCATCGAATACATGGACAAGGATTCCGTACAGGCCGCCTGTGAATATCTCAATGAGAATATTCCTTACAAGCAGTCCGGAGCTATGTTGCTGATAACGGTCGATGGTTCTGACAAGGAACAGGTCGAAAAGGACTATGAACTTGTAGGAGAGCTCTGCATCAAGGAAGGGGCGATTGAAGTCTACGTGGCCGACAATCCTACTACGTCTGAAAGAATATGGAAGGTGCGCAGGAACATTCCCGAGGCGTTCAGCGTGTTTTCAAAACGCCAGAGCGGTGAAGATATCGTCGTACCGCCGGCGTCAATTCCAAAAATCGTCATTGAATTCAAAAAACTCTCTGAAAAGTTCGGGGTTGTAATCCCATGCTACGGGCATGCCGGCGACGGCAACCTGCATTCCAGAATATCCCCTCCTCCCGACTGGTCCGACAAACAGTGGAAGGAGACTTTGCCATCCATTCTTCAGGAACTTTACAAGGTCACAGCCTCTCTCGGTGGCAGGATCTCCGGCGAACACGGCATCGGACACAAGAGGAAGAAATACATGCGGACAGTCGTGTCCGAAGAATATATGAATGTAATCAAGTCTATAAAGAAAGCCCTGGATCCGAACTACATACTGAATCCGGGAAAGATCTTCGATCTATAAATTTTTCCGGACGGAAAATTTTATTACCAGGGAAAGCAAAAATACGGAGAAGACGATGAAAGCAATGCAACTCACCGGAATACGCAAGATGGAAATGAGGGAGGTTCCTTCACCTGAGATAAAGAGCCCGACAGACGTTCTTATAAAGATGAAAACTGTAGGGGTCTGTGGATCTGATGTCCATTACTACGTCGAAGGCAAGATCGGCAGCCAGGTGGTTGAATATCCGTTCACTGTCGGACACGAAGGAGCTGGCATAGTTGAAAAGGTCGGACCGGCAGTCAAGAAGGTGAAACCGGGCGACAGGATAGCCGTTGAACCAGCGATGTCATGCTGGATCTGCGACCAGTGCAAGACTGGACGTCCGCATACCTGCAGAAAACTCAGGTTCCTTGGCTGTCCGAAGCAGGCTGAAGGATGCCTTTCCGAATACATTGTCATGCCCGAGGAATGCTGTTTCAAGATAAAGGATTCCATGACCTTCCAGGAAGCTGCAATTTCCGAACCATTGGCGATCGGAGTATATGCGGTGAAGCAGTCTATTCCCATGAAAGGTGCGAAGATCGCAATACTTGGTTCTGGCCCTATCGGATTGAGCGTCCTTATGTCGGCAAAAGCCCAGGGCGCAGCAAAAATCTATGTATCTGACAAGATCGACAGCCGTCTGCAGCTTGCAAAGTCAATGGGTGCTGACTGGACCGGCAATCCATCAAAAGATGACATAGTGAAAACTATCACCAAGGAGGAACCTCTTCTTGTTGATGCTGTCTTTGAGTGCTGTGGACAGCAGGAGGCCTTTGAACAGGCTGTTCAAATCGTCAAGCCCGGCGGAAAAATAATGCTTATAGGAATTCCTCCTGCCTTGGATAAATGGGCTTTCAGCGTTGATCTTTCACGCAGGAAGGAAATCTGCATCCAGAATGTAAGGCGCCAGAACCACTGCGTTCAGCACGCCCTTGACATGATCGACAAAAAGCTGTTCGACGTCAACAAGATGGCGACACATCATTTCAAATTCAAGGACACCAAGAAAGCATTTGATCTCGTTGCCGACTACAAGGACGGTGTTGTCAAAGCGATGATTGAAATATGAAAGACATTTTCACTTTCAAGGAAAACCTCAACTCTTTTAATCTGAAGGAGCGGCAGCAGGCACTCCGTCAACTCGTTCTAATTAGCCAGACACCGGAGAAGCAGGTCAACAACGTCAATATGCACCTGCACAGCTTCTTTTCCTTCAATGCTGAAGGCTGGTCTCCCACCCGGATCGCCTGGGAGGCATATGAGCATGGCCTTTATGCGGCTGCAATCATAGATTTCGATGTTCTTGACGGCATGCAGGAGTTCTACGAGGCGGGAGAAATCCTCGGGATCAGGACGAGTGTCGGCATTGAAACCCGGGCATTCCTCAAGGAATATTCCGACAAGGAGATTGATTCCCCCGGAGAACCGGGCGTCAGTTATGTCGGCGGTTCCGGATTCACCAAGTTGTATCCGAAAACCTTCATACAGTCTGCGAAACTCGCAGAGCACAGGCAGACCGCCAGGGACAGGAACATCGCGCTGATATCAAGAATCAATCCGCACGTTGCGAAAATCGCAATAGATTATGAAAATGACGTTCTACCGCTGAGTCCTTCTGATTCTGCTACAGAACGTCATATCATTTCCGCTTACCTTCGGAAAGCGGAAACTGTCTTCCAAGATAAGTTGGTCTTAATAAATTTTCTGTCTAAAACCATAGGTAAATCACAGGAAGAGACAGATAATTTATTAAAGAGCAGGACTTCCCTCGAGGAAGTCTTGCGTGCGAAATTCGCAAAGCGCGGGGGATTCGGATACGTACAGCCGACTGCAACTACCTTTCCAAAGGTTGAAGATTTCTTTGGGTGGGTGAAATCCTGCGGAGCGATTCCGATGGAATCCTGGCTGGACGGTACAAGCGGTGGCGAATCAAGTCCGAAGGAACTCCTCGAATTTTCAGTATCAAAGGGAGCTGCCGCCCTCAATTTAATCCCAGACCGCAACTGGAATATAAAGGATCCCGAAATAAGAGCTAAAAAAGTGGCGAATTTAAGGGAGATCGTTCAAGTCGCCGATTCGATGAACCTTCCTTTGAACATTGGAACGGAAATGAACAAGAAAGGTCAGCCTATCGCAGACGAGTTGAACGGTTCGTTTCTGAAGGAATTCAAAAAAACCTTCATCAAGGGGGCAAGGATACTTGTAGGGCATTCAATCCTTGCGAGATTCGCAGATTTCATGTATCTGGGAAGCAAGGCTGAAAATATTTATGGAACCAGGACTGCCGACAAGAACAAGTTCTTCGAGACAGTCGGCTCCCTTGCTCCGGTGACAAAATCACTGGCTGACAAGTTGAGGAATGCAGGCGAGGAAAAAGCCTATTCGATGATTTACGATTCTTCCAGAAATGGGAAATGGATGTGTTGAAGGGACTATTTAGCTAGTAAAAACCACGCTAAAGCTGTGAACTCCAACAAGAATAAAACACTTTGTATCTCTGTGGCTAAATATCAAGGAGATTTTAATGAAAGCTGCTGTTATCAAGAAACCGGGAGTGATTGTTGTTGAAGATGTTGCGACTCCGAAGCCGGCTGACGGAGAAGTATTGTTGAAGGTCGAGGCATGTGCCTTATGCGGTACCGACCAAAGGGTTCTGAAAGGTGAAAAACATGTGGATGTGCCGATCGTCGGACATGAGATAACTGGAACCGTTTTTGAAACCGGCAAAGGGGTCAAAGGGATCAAGAAGGGTGAACGATATGCCGTACAAACAGTAATCGGCTGCGGAGGATGTCCTTTGTGCAAGGTCCATCAGGAAAACCTTTGCGAAAAGGGATTCAAGGCGATCGGATATCAGTGGAACGGTGGGTTCGCGGAATACATGATCATGCCAAAAGTCGGAGTCGACCAAGGATGCTTGGTTCCTATTTCTAAGAAGATGTCGGCAGAGGCTGGCACTCTGATCGAACCATTGAGCTGCTGCGTCAATGGGATGAGGCATATCCCGTTTGAGAAAGGCGGACACGTCGTCGTATTTGGCGGCGGAATAATTGGAGTCTTGAATGCTCTTGTCGCCAAGGCCAGAGGCGCCAAGGAAGTCACGATAATGGACGTGTCCCAGGAACGACTGGACCTCCACAGGAAGCTCAAACTTCCTTTTGACAATCTTGTGAATACTATGAAGGTAAATCCTGTTGAATGGGTCAAGGAAAAGACAAAGGGACGCGGAGTTGATGCTGTAGTCGTTGCCGCTTCAGTTAAATCAATTGTTCCTCTCGGATTCAAGATCCTGGCGCGTTCCGGACACCTCTCGATATTCGCAGGAATGCCGAAGTCGGATCCAGTAGAACAGATTGATTTGAATCTCATACATTATCTGGAACTGCATGTGCACGGGGCGAACAGCTCGGTGCAAAGGGACTATCTTGAGGCGAGAGACCTGATCGAATCCGGCAAGATCAACGCGGACTCGCTTGTGACTCATAAGTTCGGTCTTGATGATTTCAACAAGGCAGTGGAAGTCCAGGGAAATCCGTCTTCCGGCGCAATGAAGGTTGTAATAAATTTTTAGGAGAAAAATTTATAAAATGAATTTCTCGAAGAAATATTCAAATGAAGTGTCTCTGTTCGTCAAGGTCTGCGGGAGACTTGCGAAAAACACGTTTGTAACAGGATATGGTGGAAACCTCGCCTGGAAGCTTGAAAAGGATCTCATCTTGATAACCCCCACGCAGATAAACAAGGGAGATATCACAGATGATGATCTCGTCTTCATAAACCGAAAGGGAGAGACCGTCGAAGGAAAAAGGAAACCGACCGGCGAAAAACCGATGTATTTGAAATTCTTCGAGGAACGCCCGGATGTCGTTTCAGTCCTGCACTGCCATCCGCCATGCGTCTGCGCCTTTGCGATCATGAAGGGGAAAAACTGGTTGATGCGTCCTTTCTATCCTGAGACGGCAACTGAAGTTGGTCCGGTGCCTGTGGTTCCTTACGCCGAACCTCTGACACAGCAGTTGGCAAAGAACTTTTCACCATACCTGCAGAAGTACAACTCTTTCATCATGGAGAACCATGGTCTGGTGACTATGACAAGGGCCGACATCTACTGGACCTTGCTGACAGTCGAACTTCTTGAAAGTTCGGCAAACTCGATGCTGAAATGTCTTTCAGCCGGAAGCCTGAAGGAACTGGACAAGCAGGCGGTAAAAAATCTCTGGAACGTCATGAAGACCAGGAATTTGCCACTCTTCGGTGCGCCAGGAGAGAACAAGTCCTTGGAAGACATGTACTTCTAACCACAGAACATCCACCGTCGCTGAGAAGCTATGGCGAGATATTTTTAACCACGAAGCACACGAATTACACGAAAAATAAATGGTTCGTTTTCATTTTGAGTGGGT
>MHBH01000072.1 GCA_001804805.1 Lentisphaerae bacterium GWF2_49_21 | reverse complement strand
GGGTGTCGGGTGTCGGGTGTCGGGTGTCGGGTGTCGGGTGGTAGTATGTAATCAAGAAAAGAGAGTTTTGCATAATGCCTCCTATTGAATTCTTTCGATTGTCCGTCCTGACCCCTGACACCCGACACCTGAACACTGACGCAAAGGAACGCATACTTCAACCAGGCGTTGAACAATGACAAATCCCGTTGACTCAAAATCAAAAGAAATTCCTCCGCCGGCAGGCGGTCTCCCGCCGCAGAAGCAGTTCACTGGCGAGCTGAGGGCGGATCTTGAACTGTTCAAGGGCGGTGCCGATGAGAACGGCAATGCCACCTGGGTGATATTCGATCCTGTTTCCGGCAACTACTTCAGGATAGCTGAAAAGGACTACCGGATCATAAGCTGCATGTCCGGGAACCAGGAGCTGGAATCCTTTGTCGACAAGCTGAACCAGTCAGGGATACATACTGACAAGGACGAAATCACCAGGACATTGTCCTTCCTGATGCAGAGCAACCTGATGAAACCGGTCTACAAGGGGACCGAGACGAAGATGATCCGCGCCCGTGAGATGAAGAAGAAGATGTTCTGGCACATGGTGCTCAACATGTATCTGTTCTTCCGCATCCCGCTGGTCGCCCCCGACCGTTTCATCGTGAAGACATTGGACATAGTAAGGGCTGTCTTCAACAGATGGACGCTGCTTGTGTTCAAGCTTGTTGCAATACTTGGATATCTATGCCTCATATTGAACTTCCACAAGTTCGCCGACGCCTTCCTGGCATCAATATCCATCCAGGGGCTTCTCCGGTATTCCCTGGCGATAGTACTGATAAAGGTGGTGCATGAATTCGCACATGCCTATACGGCGCGCAATTTCGGATGCCGGGTCCGCAGGATGGGCGTGGCCTTCATAGTCTTTTTCCCGCGCTTCTATACCGACATCACGGATTCATGGAGGATTCCGGACAGATGGAGGAGGTTCCTGATAGACGGAGCCGGCATCTTCAGCGAGCTTTTCATAGGCGGATTTGCTGCGCTGGTCTGGGCG
Source organism: Lentisphaerae bacterium GWF2_49_21 (assembly GCA_001804805.1). Taxonomy (GTDB): domain Bacteria; phylum Verrucomicrobiota; class Lentisphaeria; order Victivallales; family GWF2-50-93; genus GWF2-50-93. Next base: position 64,741 of record MHBH01000072.1, on the reverse strand, counting down.
AACACAAGCACCGGATCGACCAACACCATCGCCTATTATATCTTCACCGTCAGCATCATCAACACCGTTATGGTGAACGGCAATCCGTTCATCCGCTATGACGGATATTACATGCTGATGGATCTTATGAACATCGACAACCTGCAGAGGCGCGGAACCGAACTGGTGCGTGGAATCTGGAGGAGATATCTTTTCGGACTTGCAGTACCTCCGGATCCTTCGGCGGGCTGGAGGAGGATTGTCCTCATAGCATACAGCATATCGTCATTCCTCTACCGCATATTCCTCTACACCTCGATTATTCTCATTGTCTACTTTAATTTTACCAAGGCCGTCGGTATAGTACTGCTTATACTCGAAGTATGGCTTCTGCTGATGAAGCCTATGATCGAAGAAGGGAAATTTTTCATGGCGAACTGGAAGAACTTCAACCGGCGCAAGCTCGCGTTTTCACTCGGCGGGACCGCGTTCATCCTGCTCCTCCTCCTGATCCCTCTTCCCTGGAGGATATCCCTTCCCTGCGAGGTCAAATCCGTCGAATCCGTGATGGTCTACGCCTCCATCAACGGCTTCCTGGGGGATCTTCCGGTCGCGGACGGCGCACCTGTGAAAAAAGGGGACGTCGTGATGACCCAGGAGGATCCGCTCCTCGAATTGAGGAGGGATGAGGCCGGCCTTGACATTGAAATCGCAAAGCTGCAGCTCGAGCAGGCCCAGACCGACAAGGAGCAGCTTGCGCAGATAGAGGTCCGGAAGGAATCGCTTGAGTACAGCCGCACCGCCCAGGCTGAAACGGAAAGGCGCTCTATACAAATGCGTACCACAAGCCAGATCGACGGAGTCTTCTCCCTCCACGACCAGCATCTCAAGAAGGGGAAATGGCTTTCAAAGGGGGATATTGTCGGAGAGGTGTACCAGCCCGTCGCCGGAAAGGCCGTCGCCTTCGCCGTCGAGGACGATGTCAAGCACATCCGCAAGGGCGACCGTGTCTCGGTGTCGCTCAGCGACGAGCTTGCGTCCTATAAAGGCCGTGTCACGGGGATCAACCCCCTGCCGGCGGCGCTTCCGCCATCTCCGCTTCTCAGCGTCTTCGGCGGACCCATTCCCGGATTCGTAGGCGAGGACGGGTTCTTCAAGCCCGTTTCGACATATTACCAGATCGAGATCGATTTCCAATCCGGTTCTCCGGTCCCCGGCCGCACCGGTACCGCCAGCCTCGGGAAATACTCTTCTGTCGCCGGCAACATGTTCAGGAAAACCCTCCAGGTCCTGCAGCGGGAGCTGAGTTTTTAGATGCTTGATACTTGATACTTGATACTTGATACTTGATACTTGATGCCGGGAACCGGCTTCAGAAAGGCCTTCCAAAACGCGTCCTGATCAGGAAAATATCTCCTGTCTTTTGTTTTATGTCAGGCGCGCAGTCCAAAGATTGCTACGCAATCATTAAAGAATGGGAAAAAGCTCAGGTTCCCGTAGGCTCAATTTGCAGTTCTTAGAGCTGCCGGCATTCTGAATCGCTCCTGAATCTCCAATCCCCGGTTTCCAGTATCAAGTATCGAGTATCTAGTATTAAATATTTCTTATTACCTTATAATACAACATGTATTTCTCCATCGACGGAAAAATATATTTCACTTTTCTTGCGTTCCGTGCATAATATTTCCGCTCGTAATTCGTAAACATGTCAAAGAGGAAGAAATTTCCGCTTTTTTTTGCCTGTTGTATTGACAAACCTGTAAAATTGTGTTATAAAGAAAATGTTTATTGTATATCTCACATGAAAATGGGGGTATTTCAAACAGGGGTAATTTTTATTCATGGGGGATTTTTTTTGCATATAGGGGTTTCGGATTTAATCAAACAGGGGTGAAAACATGTATCAACTCGAGGAACGCATTCTATTCGACGGTGCTGCAGCAGCGGATATAACGGCCGCACAGCAGGAACAGCAGGCCCAGCAGACAGAAAGTACTCAGACCCCGGCAGAGCCGCAGACTGACACTGCCTCTGATCAGGACCAGGCCCAGTCCATTCATGACACGTCCCCTGTACTGCCCACGGATTCCGCCCCGTCCGTGCCAGCCACAGACGCGTCAGCCGACATCAGCGACACATCCGCAGCCATCGCGCCCCCGACAGCTGCGAACCCCACCCCTCATGTGAACGTCCTCGTTGTTTCCGACTCCCTTGAAAACGCAGACTCCCTTTTCCAGAGCGCCAATTCCGACACCATAGTTGTCCGCTACAATGCCGAAACCACCTCCGGTACACAGCTCCTCCAGGAAATCAATGACGCCCTCGAAGGGCAGAAGGCCGACAGCATCGGCTTCGTCACGGACAAGGCCCATGACGGCTCCGTCTCCATCTTCTCCGACGGCGCCACGAGCGACCAGACCCTTTCATCCGAAGCACAGCAGAATTTCTGGAACGGCATCGAAGGCATGCTTTCCGAAAAAGGCAGGATAAACATTTTTGCGTCGGATCTCGCATCCACCGACAGCGGCCGTCATCTCGTAGACTCTCTCTCTCAGATCACCGACCACCAGGTGGCAGCAAGCGCCGATGTCACAGGCGACACCGATGCAGGCGGAAACTGGGAACTCGAATACGTCGCCAAAGGAACGGATTCCGTCGATCTGATCGATGAATATTTCAGCCGCGAAGCAATCCAGTCCTTCGACCACAGGATCGAAGATCCCACCGAGATCGCATTCATCGACTCGTCCGTCAGGGACATCGACACTATAGTCAGCCAGCTGGACAGCGATGTCGAAGTCGTATATCTCAGCAAGGACAATGCCTTCAGCGACATCACGGAATTCCTCAGCAACCGCACTGATGTCGACGCCATCCATCTTATTTCCGACGGTACCGCCGGGGAGATCTATCTCGGCTATGACACTGTCAACTCCGAATTCATAGCGGCACATCAGGCCGATCTGGCCGCCTGGGGCAAATCGATGTCCGCGGACGGGGACATCCATATCTACGGCTGTAATGTCGCGGAGACACAGGTCGGAAAGGATCTCGCAAATCAGATATCCGTGATCACCGGAGCTGATGTCGCGGCATCGGTAGACCGTACCGGACTTGCTGGAAACTGGAATCTCGAATACACTACCGGAGATGTCCAGACTGCAGGTTTTGTCATTGGCGACTACAATCACAACTTGAAGACCATCACCGTCAAACGTCTTGACGACTATGTGGTCCAGTACGTAAATCCGAATGCGACGAACCTGACCCTCCGTGAAGCCATCCTTATAGCCGTAGACGGTGACAATATTGCTTTTGCCGATTACACTGTGCTCCATAACGCAAGCAGTTCCATGCCTGATCTCCAGCCCTGGTACAACGGCCATCCGTTCATTGGCTCGACCATATACAATGACGTTGTAGTTGATTCCGGCGCAGTAAATAATCCCGGTGGATATGCCAAAGGTACTACAACTATCGCATATAGCGGACTGCTTGGCGGATCCCTGGCGGTAGGAAGCTTTATTTATATCGATGGAGACGCCGCCGCGCATCGTGTCACAGCATTAGGAGCCGGAACCATAACATTCGCCTCCACCCCCCTTGCCGTCGCCATTGTCGATACCGCTGTCATCACCTGTAGGACTCCATCCCTTGGACTGGCAGATACACTGACGATTTCAAAAAATATAACTATTGATGGCGCCATATTAACTCCTGCCTGGACTGACAGTACGACGACACCTGTAACCAACCATAATGCTGTAAATAATTCCGTGATCCTTGACGGCCAAGGACTTTTCCGCGTAATCTATATTGACTCCCAGATGGGCGCAGGCAATACCGGCGTCTCGCTGACGAACATAGTCATACAGAATGGTCGTTGCCTTTCCACGGACAACGCCCCTGCTGCCGGCAATGGTGGTGGAATATATATATCGAGCGTAAGCGCACTTACGACAAGTTCAACCACAAGCATATCAGGAAATCAGGCTCCCTATGGCGGAGGCATTTATAACGCCGGTGTATTGACCCTTGGCGGACAAGTCTCCGGAAATACGGCTGACAACGGTGCGGGCACAGCCGGCAACGGTGGCGGAATCTACAATGCCGGTTCCCTGACAGCCACGGCAGGATATGTCTATTCAAACACCTCCATCGAGCATGGCGGGGGAATCTATAACAACGGAACAATAACCATTACCGGAACTTCTGCAGTTAATCCGTTCAACATAGGAATCGATCCTGCAAACGCAGCTGCCGGAAATACTGCCGGTGGAAGCGGCGGCGGAATCTACAGCAACAACGGCAATATTTCCCTGGAGAATGTTGATGTTTCCTATAATGCTGCCGGACTCAATGGCGGAGGTATCTACTTATTCTCGAACTACACGCAGTCCTCTCCGATGTCCTTCAATGCCGTCGATGTAGAAGGCAATACTGCAGACAATGACGGTGGCGGCTTCTACATGACAAATGGAAATTCCACTGCTACTAACGTCCTCGAATGGGAATGGAGCCAAATTACCGCGAATTTTGCCGATGCCGATTTTGATGGTGTTGGAAATGGCGGAGGAATCTGCCTTTTCAACAATGCTGGAAGTATCCTTTTGAAGACCTCCATCTCTCTGATATCTCATAATACCCGTTCATCCATAGACTCAAACTTCGCAGTTAATGGTGGCGGCATATATATTGAAAACTGCGCTAATGTGACGATGGATTTCCTCAGGATAATGTCTAATACGGCCACGGTCAACGGCGGAGCAATTTTTGTCAAGGATTCAGGCACTATAACTCTGACGGACATGGAGATCGCAAGCAATTCCGCAGTTGATGGTGGTGGAATATATTATACCAACGTCACAACTGGCACCTTGGACATACAGAGAAGCAGTCTCAACAATAATACCGCGACCGGCGACGGCGGTGGTATTTATATTGACAAGGGCAATCTCAATATTACAAACGACACTCTTGCTTATAACGACGCCACCGACGGCGGCGCAATTTACATGGGATACGGCAATCTGACAGTCAAGTATGCAACATTGGGATATAACACGGACGCTGGAAACGGCGCGGCAATCTACATCCTCGGCGACGCCGTCAACAAGAGTACGCTTGTAGTCGAAGGCTCTATCATATACAACCTCACCACAGATGCGTTTACGAGCCAGATCTATATTCCTGTCGCAGCACAGATAACGACTACCGGATTTTCAATGTCGACCAATATTTACAGCCATTACCATATTGATCGCCTGGCAAATCCTCTGAATTCCTTGAATCTTGATTCCCAGACTGCGAACAAGCTGATAGGCACGGATGCGGGAAAATCCACCTTGATCGAAAACAACCTCTTCCTCGACACCGTCACCATGTATCAGGCAAACTACCGCACAAAAGTCCTGACAATAATGAGCGAAGACAGCTGGGCATATGCGGCAATGACACCTATCAGCGGAATCACCTATGATCAGCGCGGCAACACTCGTACTGGCACGACATGGACCTGGGACAATGTCAAACAGACCTGGGTAACAGCTGCCAAGAGCAAGACCACCATTGGCGCATTTGATCCTATATTCCATACTGAAGTCACAAGCAAGGGCGATGATTCCCAGCTATGGTGGACCTTTGATGAAAACTCCCATTACTTCGATGTCGCATCCGCTGGCGGACTTACACTCCGTGAGGCGATCTACTGGATCGATTCACGTATTACGGTTGCAGATCCGACAGAATATTCACACCGTTATGTCGGATTTGACGCTATTGTCTTCGCTTCAACGAATCCTGACAATATAATCCAGTTAAATTATGGGGAAATTGAAATTGGCGGACGCTGGGGCAACTGGGATAGCAGCAATAACTCCTGGAGGGATATTGCCATTGGCTATCTTATAAGGGATGTGGACGGATCTGGAGATATTACTGCCCATGACAATACTCTCCGCGCCAAGGATGATCCGAGCAGGATCACCGTACTTGCAGGCAACAGCGGCGGTGGCGTCAACAGGCTATTTCTCAATACTGATGGCTCCGTCCTTGCAATCAATAACCTTACGCTCTCCGGAGGAGTAGCCACAGTAGACAGCACAGAGAACAGCCTTGATGCAATGGGTGGAGGTATCAGAAATGCAGCTAACCTGACATTGGTAAACGTTACAGTCCAGAACAGCTCGTCATCGGGTACCAGTTCAAATGATGGATGGTTTGTCACTCCTCCTGGAGGCGGCGTTGGAGGAGGCCTTTTCAACTCAGCGACTGGAACAGCTTTTATCTATGATTCATCGTTCCTGAACAACACTGTGACCTGCACAGGAGTAACAGGCGCCAATCCGAAGAACACAGCTTCTGCCGGATGGGGTGGTGGATTAGCAAATCTTGGTACTATTACCATTGACCGTTCCCAGTTCTGCGATAACACTGCCCAGGGTGCAACAGATATAGGCACAGCAATGCTCGGTGGAGGCATCTACAACGGCGGTACTATGAATCTGTCCCGCTCTGAAATCACGGGAAACACCGTAAAAGGTTCGACTTCCGACAAGAGCGCCCTGCAGGGCGGAGGCATCTACAATGGCGCCACTCTGAACATGGTCAACTGTACGATCGGGGAAAACACACTTGACACCACGGGCGTCAAGATTGATTATGCGGCGAATCCTCCAGCAGTCCCGGTGGGAACCTATACTTTCGGAAGCTTTGGCTCCGGGGTATATAACGCTGGAACTATCGACAGCTATTACAACACCATCATCAAGAACAACACTATTGTCACCGACCAGTCATTCTGGGATACAAAGAATTCAACAACAATAGGGCTGGAGGCTATGGCAGGTTTCTATAACGCCGGCGGAGCTCTGTTGATCATGTCAAATTCGCTCATTGCAGAAAACATGGCGATAATGACAGTAACCGGTGCGGCGGACATACTCTACCAGAGATCTGATATTTTTATCTACGCTACGGCGGATGTCATCGCCGGAGATTACAACATCATCGGCGCGTATAATACTCCGAGGACTGAACAGTATTACACTTATGTTGATTCTGGAGTTGGAGTGAACACTCCTATCTTCTATGAGCGGACATATGATACTGCTACTTCCACCTGGACAAACAACGCAGTATATGAGTATGTGCCTCAGGCAACTGGCGCTCCTATCGTTACCGGACATGATTGGACCGCGGGAGTCGGCAACCAGCTGGGCTATACCGGCGCATTCATACCAACTGTAGGAGTTACTACCTACCTCAGTGTCAATATCACAGATGCGACTAATATACCACTTGCAATCCAACAGCCCCCTTACAATAGTCCTGCCACTCCGTTCATCTATGTTGCTGAGCTGGACGGATTCGGGGCTCCTACAGGAAAATATTTCAGGATCAATGCTGATGGTTCCTATACCACCCTCAATCCTGGAAATACTTTCGACGGCCTTTACACTTTGGCAGGTGTCGTATGGTCCGTATTGGGCGGCGGTACTCTTGACAACAGCTTCACAGTGGCAAACACCACTCCTGGTTATCCTAACGACACATATACCACCGTTACTCCTATGCCGATCACCGTTATCACCGCTGCAGGCGGCATACCAAATGTAATAAATCCTCAATACGGACTTGTTGCAGGATTGAACATTGACTGGAACCTCAATTATAATGGTGGCATGACACGCACCTACCGCATTCTCAATGGCAGCGTGGCCATGGATGCAGGAGTTGTCGTCGCAAATCCGTTTGGCGCCATCCCGAATACCGTATTCTTCACAGACCAGCGCGGTGCCCCGCGCGTACCAGACGTAACTATTCCTGCTCCGAACATCGGTGACCCGACCAACATCGGAGCCTTTGACTATCTGTCCGGAAACCTTATTGTCAAGACCACTTATGACAGCGCCACCCCGAGAGTCGGATTTGACTACACCACATACACTCCTCTCTGGGACAGCAGCACCCTGACACTTCGCGAAGCGTGCCTCCTGGCCGATGACGGCTCGGACATCACCTTCAAGGACACCTGGCAGATCAACGGATCCAAGTATATTGATCCGGTGACACTGCAGGTTTATACTGTCGGTCTGACTGGCACCACTGCCTTTCCTGCAACCGGCACATCAGAACTCAACGCCAGCGGACAGCTCATCATCACCCTCGTAGGCGGTGAACTTACACTCAACCGCACTGTGACCATTGATGGTATATACGACTGGAACGTCGTTGACGCCAACGGCAATATCACTCTTACCCACACTGGCAGTATCGCCCAGATAGTAGCCAGCGCAAACAGCAGGCTCTTCAATATAAAGAGCGACGTACCCGGAAATCTTTCCACGGTCGGCATGAGCAACATGGTAATGTCCGGCGGCAACGTGATAGGCAATGGCGGTGGAATCCTGTCTTCCGCAAACCTCTGGCTCGACAACGTAACGATCCAGAACTGCAAGGCCAATGTCGGATCATCCGGCACGGACGGCATGGGTGGCGGAATCTACTCAGACCAGGGATATCTGCAGATGGTCAATTCGACGATCAGCGGCAATACCGCTACATTCGGCGGCGGTCTCTATGTCAGCGGCAAGAACAATGGCGGTGGCGTAGTCCTGGATATCGGACATACTTTGATTGGCGCTGTCAACACCTTCGGCGGATGCTCGATCATCAACAACACAGCCAACAATGCCACCAACGGCAGCGGTGGCGGCGTTTATCTCCTGAGCGGTAACGGCAATGTCATTTTCAGTACTCTTGGCGGCAACAAGGCGGTATCCGACGGCGGCGGCATTTATGTCGCCACGACCGGCAATCTGGCCATGACCAACAGCACTGTCGCAAACAATACGGCAGGACGCCATGGCGGAGGTATTTCATTCAATTCCAACAACAATCTCGATCTGGATTACACCACTATCGCCAACAACCAGTCCGGCTGGACCATTCTTGGCGTAGCTTCCGGCAATGGGTTCGCCACTGGCGGTGGAATTTATTTGAACAGCGGTACGTTGAACCTGACCAATTCGATACTCGCCCAGAATTTCTGCGGCAAGTTCAACAATGCCACTGCCCTGATCCAGAGCGGCAATCCCTCGATTGCTCCTTCAGTTGCAATTACGCTGGCAAACCAGAACCTTGGCATCCATGACGACCTCTTCAGCTATGGCACGAACAACATCAGCAACAGCGTATATGGGGCTGTCTACGGCTACGGCGCTCCAGCGGCAAGCAAGGCGATACAGTCCACCGACTGGGCGACCTTCAGCACTCAGAAGCTTGATTCAAAGCTGACAGACAACGGCGGACATTCCAAGACCATCTTCGTCTACAATCCCAACTGGTTCAACATGGCGGTCGGTGGTGCAGGATTTGACCAGACCGAGCTTGAAAACTTTGCAAGCAGGATCACTTCAGGCGCATATGAGAATTCAGTCAGCAAGGTCCTCTACTACTTCAACGGCGAGATAACCAAGGGCCGCGACGGCGGTTCCACATGGATAAGCGCCAATGGCATTGCACTCACGGAAGCCGACGGCGTCCTCAACGCGAACAACGCCATCTTCGCTTTCGACGACACCCAGATGGATCCTCTGCTCGTACCTGCAGGCAAGGCAACTCTCAACTACAGCTGGACCATCAACGGTCCTGACTGGGTTGGCAAATACACCTCCAAGATATCTGTTGTCAACAACGCATATCTTGCGATCGCCGCCACTGTCGGCACAACAACGACTCCCGTGACCCTCAACGGCAGGATCGTCCTAAATGACAATGACATCCAGCTGCCGGCTGCTGTCGCTGAGACCGCAACTCTGGAATTCCTGACCTACAGCATAGACAGCACGAAGTTGTCTGTCAACCATACCGCCACAAGCAACACCACTGTCATATATGATTCCGTCAACGCAACACAGAAAGTGCTCGCAGTCGACGCCATCACGCAGCAGGCGATGAAGTACGACAGCCTTCTTCTCTATGGCAAGGTTGGCGCCACCCTGAGCACCAAGAGCGCCTGGGGTCCGATCAATGTCTACAGCAATTTTGAAGTGGGCAACGGCACTGACAACGTCAAGTTGAACGTGTTCACCGTCACCGGTGCAGGCACAGCGAACCTGCAGATCCTCGGACCTACGCTCCATAACTTCGGCGAGATCAATGCGGCCGCTATGACAATAACCGGCACGACGATCGACAGCGGCGGGAAATTGACCGCCACTTCAAATGTCACGATGACAAATGTCATTATCAACACGCAGAGGACTATCACGGTCGGCGGCAACCTGTTCATGAACAATGTCGCGATCACCGGGCTTGTGGCTCCTAACTCCACAGTCATCAATGTCACCGGCGATGTCCATCTTGACGGCGGAATCATCGACCTGACGAACCTGTCACTGGTCGCTGGAAGCAACAAGACAGTCTTCATGGGCGATACCGCCCTGACCACGGTAAATCTCTATGGCAATGTGACAATCGGCGCGGCCACCAACACAGTGAAGATGGTAGACAGCGATCTGATAGTCACCGGCCTGAACAACAACATCGTTTCCAAGGGCCTGGATCTCAGCACTTGGAACTGGGCAGGCGGCAGAGTCATCCAGGTAACTGATCCAGGAGTACCAGTTCCGCCCGCACTCTACGTCGGTTCCCTCAAGATCAATATCGGAGCCCAGAATCTTACCATCGTTCCTAACGGGACGACAAGCACTGCAACTTTATTGACGCTCGGTCTCGACACCTTGACAATAGCCGCCAATAACAGGTTTGAAGTGGTCACCACCGGAACTGTCCTTTCGACGGCCGCTGGTGCTGCGCCTGGAGCAATCGACGGAACCCTTGCGCTGGCAGGAAAGATTACACTCAACAATACATTTGTTGATGTAGTCAAGGCCACTGCTACCCTTGAACTTGGCGGTACGATTACGATTCCCGGAACCTTCACCACGGCCAACAGCCTGTTCCTTGTCGGTTCTGCAAAAGTCGTAACGCTTCCTCTTGCAGCCATAACAATACAGTCTACGGGCGGCAGCCTTTCCATCGGCACAATGGCCACGTTCACTGGCAATGCTCAGAACCTCACACTTCTTGCAAACAATGATATCACTCTTGGCAGTGTTACGAACGTGAAGACACTGACAGTGACAGCCACGCTTGGAAACATCAACCTGCTCACTTCAATATCCGTTGGTGGAGATCTGGTAATTAGCGCAGGCGGAAATGTGAATGCAGGCGGCAAAACGCTTTCCGCTACCGGCAACATCACATTCAACGGTGATATAACCTTACAGAATATTACCGTAGTGTCTCCCAAGACCATATCGTTCGGCGGCGACATGATCCTTTCTGGCAACACCACCATAGGCTCGGCCACCAGTATTGTGAAGCTCAATAATCCAACAAACGTAATTGTCACTGCCCTGAACAACAACATCGTGACAAAAGGATTGGATATTACTAATTGGCTTGCCGGAACGATACAGGTGATTGATGGGGCAAATGGTTCACTTAAGCTGACCATTGGCACACAGAACCTCTCACTTGTTCCAATAGGTACGGGAGGCAGTACGGCTACTCTTCTCAGCCTTGATGTCACACGCCTCGACATCAATGCGAACAACAGGTTCGAGATAGTCACTACAGGCACGACCCCGATAGCGGCCACTGCGGCCGGACTCGCGGCGACTATCGACGGTACTCTTGCTCTGAATGGCAAGGTCAATCTTAATGACACCATCTTCACTCTTGAACTCAACGCCGGCGCAACCCTTGAATTCATGGGCGAAGTCACGATCAAGAAGGATGGATTGCTCGCGTTTGTTACAATCAATAAGGACAGCAATCTCACCTTCACTGGCAATGTCAAGGTTGACACACTCGTGACCGGAGCCGTATCGATTACGGCAAACGGAGATGTAACGATTGGAAACAGCATAATAGCCGGTCCTAAGTTCACCGGAAACAAGGGTGCTCTCAACATCACATCAGTTACAGGCGACATATGGATAGGCAATGTCCTGAACGTCGGAGCCGTAACCATTGACGATGGCGGAGGTGCTGGAGACAATATATTCCTGACCAATTCAATAAACTCCACCGGCAACATACTGTTCACATCAGGTAGCGCAGTTGTCATACAGCCTGCCAAGGCGACAGCCACTGCAACGGTACTGTCACCCATAAGCATTATTACAACAGGCCTCGCCGGCACGATCACAAGCCCCAATGGATTCATGTCCGGCCCCGGTGGAGCAAGCGAACTGCAGCTGACGGCTTCCATTGCTGGCAGCAATATCGGAACATTTGCTTCCAACAATTCACTCACTGTAGTTAAAGGTACTTTCACTGCAACCAGTATCGATCTTACGGCAGCTCCGGCACCAGTAGTGGCCCCGAACCTTACGAACAAGGGCACGCTGACAGTCAATGGCAATATCACTCTTGCCGGTGGCAAGCTGGACAACTACGGACTCCTGACAATTGGTGCCGCTGGTAATGTCACTCTCACAAACGGCGGTATAATAAACCAGACGTTAGGAACAATCGACATTCTCACTGGGGAGGATTTCATCCTCAACGGAACAGCCTATTTCACGAATTCCAATTGGATTAAAGGCGATGCCAGCACAGACATCACAATGGGGACAGGTCTCCTCAACAATATTAAGAAACTGGAAGCCAATTCCATCACTTATGTTGGAAATGGCACCCTCACCAATGCCGGTACGATGACATTGTCGAACAATATTACCCTTGTCGGCAATGGCGCCTTGAACAACAACACGGGAACCCTGACGGCAAATGCCATCAACATGGCTACCGGCACGTTGACCAGCAAGGCGATTCTGAATACAGACACCATCACCTTCACAGGCAATGGAAATATTGTAAATTCCAATTTCATGAGGGGCGCTTCTGGTGTTGGCGACGTCGTTGACATCACTCTTGCCGGTGGAAATCTTACCAATACTGGAACAATGTCTGTCGATGCCTTGGATTTTACCGGTTCTGGTGCCGTGATTGGTAACTTGAACAACAACACCGGAACCCTGACGGCAAACACCATAGACATGGTAAATGGCACGCTGACCAGCAAAGCGGCATTGAATTCGAATACCATCACCTTCACCGGTACAGGAAGCATTGTCAATTCCAATGTAATGAAGGGAGTGGGGCTTGTTGGTACTCCTGTTGACATTACTCTTGCCGGTGGGAATCTCACCAACACCGGTACAATGACTGTCGATGCCCTCATCCTGACAGGCGCTGGTGCGATAAACAACAACACCGGAACCTTGACCACGAACACTGTTGACCTTGTCAATGGTACAATCACCAACAAGGCCACGCTGATCTCCACCGATATCACATTCACCGGCACAGGAAACCTTGTCAATTCAATGAACATTAGAGGCGTAGGCGCCCTTCCTGGCGGCCCAATCGACATCACATTTGCTGGTGGCAGTCTCACAAACACCGGTTCAATGGTAACGGTCGATGCCCTCATCCTGACAGGCGCTGGTGCAATAAACAACAACACCGGAACCTTGACAGCAAACACCATAGACATGGTGGATGGAAATCTGACCAACAAGGCAAATCTGAATGTCACCAACGGAGTAACAGGAATCAATATTACCGGCACTGGCAATATTGTCAACACAATGGCATTGAAAGCCAATGTCATCACTCTCGCGAATGGCAATCTCACAAACTCGGGAACTGGTACTATAGCAGAAATAGCTGGCGCTGCTATTAATAATCTAGCAGGATATCCTGCGGGAACTACAACTATTGCGGTTGATGGCATTAAATATCCGATAGCAAATGGCAGCGTTATTACAATTGCAGGCGATCCAAATACCCATGTAGTAACCGGTACAGTTGGTGGATCAACACCTACATCAATAACATTCCTCACTGCTCTCGTTAATCCAATACTTAATAATGCAGTTGTTTCCAACGTTTCTACCATCACTCTTAACGGTGCTGGCAAGACTCTTACCAACAGCGGCACTTCACTGATAATCGACAACCTCACACTCAACGGCAGCAACCTTGACAGCTCGAAGACACTCACAGTCGGTGATACTTTGACGCTGACTGGTGCTGGAACCAGGAATATCAAGCTCGCTGGTACATTTGCTCTGCCAACCACAACGATAGCCAACCTGGTTCTCAACAGCGATGCTATCATGTCCCAGGGTGCAATGAGGGTGACAAACTTCACATTCGGCGGAGCTCCTGTCTACTTCCAGATGAACAACACGACCGTGGGAACTTCCACGACATTCACTTCGCTGGAAATCAACAACAATCTCGTGGGATGTGACGCCACGCATTACTTCGTGACGGATGGAACCAGCAAGGTCTATGTGAAGGCCACAAATGTGATGAAGAGTGTATTCATGACAGACCTTGTTGGGGATCCTGTAATCCAGATCGACATCACAAGCCCGGGCAATGTGAACAAACTCGTCGGTCTCAACACATTCTATCCTATAACTGTAAATGGCAAGTATGACGGCATACCAGTAGGTGCTTCAAATCTGGTCAATACCGCCAACAGAGTCTGGACCGTCACCAGGGCTACTGGCGATGTCTCTGCACTTACCATGAAGTTCTGGTGGGATGTCACTGAACAGGGCGCAGGCCTCAACATAACGGATGGAAGCCTCTTCTTCTCGTCCGGCACAGGCTGGGTCACCGGTCCTGCCGCAGGCACGGGTGGCGGCCTCGATCTTGGCAACCACTGGTTTGGCTCAAGCAACGTTACAACATCTGGTTCATACTCGGTGTCCAACTATCCTATGCTGGCAATGATTGACAGCGTATATAGCACTGACATCCAGTTTGATGACTTGGAAGAAGAGTTCATTGACGCGATAATGAGCGGTAGGGAGGAGATTGTCGAGCCTCAGTTGGTCGCAGAAGCGCAGGAAAAAGCTGCAGCGGACGACATGTTCGCCCAGATGGCCGACCGTGGCAGGCTCATGGAACGCAATAATCTGTTCAAGAGTGAAGTTGATCTCGGACTGGAAGCCCTGCTTGCAGTTTGATTTGATAGTGTAGGACAGGCGTCTCGCCTGTCATTTGGAGTGTAGCACAGGCGCCCTTCGACAGGCTCAGGGCAGGTCTCGCCTGTGCTTTGTGAGTGTAGGACAGGCGTCTCGCCTGTCACTTTTGTTTTTCAGGGCTGTCCTTTACCGGACAGCCCTTTTTATTTAAGTAGGTACGGGCTTTCCTTGTCACGGCGTAGCCCTCGGGCGAAGTCGGAAGCCTGTACCATGTTTATTTGGTTTGTAGTTAAGCCCATAAGGGCTGTTTTCCTGGTTAAGAATTGATTGTTCCGGATTCAAATGATTTATTGATGAGCGAAGCGAATCTTTGGAGTGCGGCAGTCCTCTGCCGCTTTGAATTCTGGATTCAGGCAGAATCGGAAATAAATACAAAGCGGCACAGGGGTGCCGCACTCCAAGGTCAGGCCAAGGGGCCTGACGTAAGATCAAAAGGCAAGAGTTACTAATAGTCTCATAATAGAATGGAGTTTCAAAATAAAGGAGGGCGGTCATTCTTGTCCGCCATTTTAAATAGATTTTCGCGGGTAAGAAAACCCGCGCTCCTTTAAATTGAAAATTTTGCATTTTGCTCAATTAATTACGGAGCGTTACACTATGAAACATCTGATTTCCCATAGGAAATATCTTCTGATATTCCTGCTGTCTGTCTTTTTCATCACCACCACCTCCCTTTTTGCGGTACCTGCAAATCCCAAGGCGGTCGAAGTCGTACAGCCTGACGGTAAAAAAGTCAAAATCAAGAACAGAGGTGATGAGCACTTCTCCTGGCAGGAGGATGAAAAGGGATATGTCGTTAAGAAGGACAAGGCCGATGGTTTCTGGAAATACGCCGTTCCCAAGAAGAACGAGGCTGCCTTTGACGTCCTTCCCAATGACAAGGTGGGGGAAACCAATCCCCAGGCAAAAGGTTTAAAAAAAGGCGATCTTCCCGACAAGAAGCTTATTCTTGAAAAAGTAAACAAGAGAAAAACCAAGGTTGCCATAGCCCCTGCAAATGCGCCTGCCCAAAATCCCAATGCTCCGGCTAGCAAAGTCCTGGCGGCTCCCGTAGGAGGCTCAACCCTCTCGCTACCCGCCCCTCCCATGCAGAAAGTCCCGGTTTCAGGCCAGGTCACAGTAAAGAATATTGTCATTCTCGCATGTTTCGCAGACCAATGGAGCGGCGGAACGGTAAATCCGGCCTACGGACGCCCGCAGGCCGAATACAATGACCTTTTCAATCAGGCAGGCCATATAACTGATGGAGCCGTCGGATCTGTACGTGATTACTACAGTGAAGCTTCATATGGCAATGTTACTATCCAGACCATAGTTACACCCTGGGTCATGCTACCAAGCAACCAGGCGTATTATGGCGGGAATGACGTATATGGCAATGATCAGAATCCACAGGCAATGATCCAAGATGCAATTAATGCAGCAGATGCCGCTGGATTTGATTTCTCCCAGGGTGATGGAGACGGTGACGGCTGGGTGGACTGTCTTACCGTGATCCACTCGGGATATGGAGAGGAATGGGGCGGACAGGATGATTGCATCTGGTCCCACAAGTGGGAACTTGCCAGCACCGCAACAAAAGACACGGTCAAGATGTATACGTACCATACTGAACCCGCATGCAGAGGCTACGAAAGCGACCAGTTCGGTGAAATTACAAGAATTGGCGTCATCTGCCATGAACTGGGCCATTTCTTCGGTCTTCCAGATCTTTACGACTACAGTAGCACATTTGGAGGTCTTGGCGACTGGTGCCTGATGTCGGGCGGCAGCTGGAACGGATCCGACGGAAACTGTCCTCCACATTTCAGCGCCTGGTGCAAGAACTCCCTCGGTTTTGTCAACCCAAAGCTGATACATTCAGACACTTCCATTCCCATCGGACGCCTTTATGACAATCCGGATGTCCATCTCCTCCGCGACGGCTGTTCGAACGGTGAATACTTCCTCATAGAAAACCGACAGCAGGAAGGATTCGACACAGCTCTCCCCGGTTCAGGTATAATCATCTACCATGTCGACAGCAAAAGCGCAAACAACGACCTTGGCGAATGGCTGCACCCGCTGGTTAAAATCGAGGAGGCAGACGGTAATGATTCTATAGGTTCATCCAGTATCTGCCAGGCGTCGGACGCATGGACTAATCTAAGCGGAGATTTCAAGGATCAGGCCGGAGTCGACTCCTCGAATTCAATGCTGTACCAGGGGACTGTGGACTATCTGAGAGCTGACAACGCCACCTATTACACATACAACACTCTGAGCAATTTCTCCGCTTCCGGCACAACGATGACATACGACCTTGTCAGCCTCGTTCCGACTGTCCATGATCAGACCGTTGCAACTTCAGATTATATTGTTTCATGGACTCCCTCACTCGGTGCGACAAAATACGAGATCCAGGAAGGAACTGCCTACCAGACCTCGTTCACGGACGGTGCGGAAAACGAAGATGCCATGTGGGAGAACTGGTCAATCGGCGGACAGGTACAGCGTACTGACGTTGATAGCAGGACAGGCACTAACAGTTATTATTTCACCAGCTACGACGGTGACAAATGGTATTCATCTGTATCATCCCTGGCGATGAGGGAATCCATCACCTTGACAAGCAATATCAATCTCTTTTTCTACTTTAAATCAAACTCTGCAGCCAACAGCGGCTATCTGAAACTCCAGGCTTCCAGCGACAACGGAGATACCTGGGAGACTCTCTGGACACATAACGGCGGATTGATTTCCTCTTGGCAGGCCATTTCAAAGTCTTATGCAAGCTTCAGCGCTCTGGGTTTCTCGCTGGGAGACACTATCAAGCTCCGTTTTATCATGAACGTTGAAAGCTCTTCCGATGAGACTGCCTTCCCAGCTAATGGCTGGGCGATAGATGATATCTCAGTGACAAACACCCAATACAGCGGTTTCGTAGGCAATACTCTGAGCAACAATGTCGGGGTCGTTGCAACCTGGGATATCTTCGGTAAGGCGAATGGATCCTACCAGTACAGAGTCAGGGCCTATGCAAACGGCGTCTGGCAGAAATGGTCCCCTCCTGCCACCATTACCGTTGATCTGCCAGCTCCCAAGATAACAGTCAAAGGCAATACCGTTTTAATTGCCAATGGGGATTCCACTCCGTCCCTCACGGATCATACTGACTTTGGGAATGCGGAAGTTGGAGTCAGTACAGTCACCCGGACATTCACCATCAGCAATATTGGAGCTCTCGCCCTGGACCTTACCGGAACCCCAAAGGTTTCGATTACAGGTACAAATGCTTCAGAATTCCAAGTCATAGCCGATCCTTCCACTCCGATTGCTTCCGCAGGCAGCACTACATTCCAGGTGAAATTCACCCCCGGCGCTTCCGGATTCAGGACCGCAACAGTAAGCATAGCCAGCAATGACACCACGAAGAATCCTTTCACATTCTCGATAAAGGGAAATGGCAATGATCCGGGAGTGCTTGATTTCAGCACAAACTCCACCAATCCTGTGGACGAATTTTCCGGCAGCAAAACTATTTATGTGAATCGTACAGGAGGTAAAGACGGTATCGCAAGTGTAGATGTCACGATTACAGATGGCACGGCAACTCATGGTGATGATTATTATATTGTCGAAGTTATCAACAATACGCCTCATAACGTCATATATGATACAATTAATAATAAATACAGCCTGAATTTATCATGGGCTGACCAAGATGCAGCTTATAAATATTTCAATGTTAAAGTTAACACAGTTGATACAACTGTCGAAGGCGATGAAACTGTGAACTTCATACTGAGCAACGCCACTGGCGCATCACTTGGGACTTTGAGTTCGTTTGAACTCACCATCAGAGACAACGATTACTCGCTCACAGTGCAAAGCGGTGGAAATGGAACAGTCGATAATACAACTCCTGTTCAAGCGTCAGGGACCACTACTGCCAATATTTCCGCTTCTTTCAATGCCAATTATCATTTCGTCAACTGGACGTATATAGGCGGTCCTGTCACTTTCACTCCCAATGCGAATTCCGCAGATGCAAGCATCTCCTACACCGGGAATTCAATCGTCACTGCGAATTTCGCACATGACACCACAACTTTGACAATGGCAGTCGCAGGCAACGGCACAACAACTCCCGTATCCGGGTCAAGCAGCCAGCTCACGGCGACGGCAATTCCAATTACCGCCACCGCCGGAGGTGCAGACTTCTTCGCGGGCTGGTCCGTAGTCGGCAATGCGGCTGTCGATAACGCACAAGATCCGCTTAATGCCAATGTCACGCTCACCGGAAATGCCACTGTCACCGCCAACTTCATCTCCAGCGCACCTACGGTTGTCACGCCCGGCACCCCGGAAACTCCACCGCCGGTCCTGGCAGGCGATGCGAAATACTTCACGGTCACCGTCGCCCCCGGAACAAAGCTCCTCGAGATCACGACAACAGGCAACGGCGACTGCGATATCTACCTGCGCCATGATGCCGCACCTTCCCTCTCGGTCTATGAAAAGCGCTCCACCAATGAAGGAGCCAATGAGAAGATACGGGTATTCGATCCGACACCGGGCATCTGGTATGTGCTGCTATACGCCTTCGCCAACTATGACTCGGTCACACTGGACATAAGCCTCGCAGATCCGGTCCTCGGGAAACCCGTCCTGACTGCTGACACTACAGTTGCGGACAAGGTAATACTTACGTGGACTGATGCCGTAGGCGGCGCCGATGCCTATGAGATTTTCAGATCCGAATTTGATGATATCGAAATGGCAACCAAGCTCGCCGAGGTGGAATCCTCTGATCCCTGGACCTATACCGACCAGTTCTCCGCCGGTACCGCAAATTATGATTATTACTACTGGGTGCGGGCAGTCACAGAAGATGTCGGTGGAAACATTACTGATGAAGGAGACTACAGCGTTTCCGTCCCTGCCACCAGGAGCAACGGGATAATCACCACTCTTGTAAGTGGCACTGCAAAGACTCCGATATCCGGCACCGCAGGTTCAATTCAGACCTTCAAGATAGTTGTCCCAGCCGGATACAAGCTGCTGGAGATAAAACTCACCGGCGGAACCGGAGATTGCGATTTCGATGTCACCAACCAGACCGGAACAATTGTGAAGAGATGCGTGATGAGCACAAACAACGGACTGATCCAGATAAATGATCCCGCCGCAGGAGACTGGTTCATCCATCTTTATGGGAACACGGGATATGCCGGAGTGACGCTCCTGGCACAGTACCTGAAGACGGCGCCTCTGGCGCCTGCCGGCCTCCTGGCAAGCGACGGCACCTTCGAGAACGCGATATCCCTGACATGGACTGCGTCGGTTGGTGCAACCAGCTACGAGGTCTGGAGGGCTGCCGCGACCGGGACATTAATTCCAACGACCGTCGCGGCGGCGAAGATCGCCGACACCGCCGACTGCGCATATGTCGACATCGACGTGACTTTCGACCCGGCGAAGACCTACTTCTACTGGCTCAAGGCGAAGAACGCCGTCAATACGAGCGTCTTCAGCGCCTACAACTCCGGCTACGTCACGAGAGTGCCGGCAAGCCCGGGAAGCATCACCGTCTCCAACGCGACAACCTTCGACAAGGTCGTTGTGGGCTGGCCAAAAGTCATTGGCGCGGGCTCCTACAGGATATACAGGACCCCGAATCCGGCGAGGGCGATAAGCAATGCAAGCGCCGCCGCCAACTGTGTCATCACCCTGGCCGGACACGGTCTCATAAATGGGAACAAGGTACTGATAAACGGAACTGCCGGGACGATATCGACCCTTTTGAATGGGAAATCCCATGTGATTACGGTGGTAGATGCTGACAACTTCTCGGTGCCAGTGAGCACACTGGCCAGGACCTATCTGCCCGGAGGAACTGCCACGCTCGAGACGATAACTGGCATCGTAAGCAACGTCAACAAGAGTGATATAACCTCGAACTCCCATGGATTTGCGACCGGCGACACGGTACTGATAAGCGGAGTGGCGGGTACGATGTCCACTCCTCTCAACGGAAAATCTTTCGTTGTCACCAAAATCGACGACAACAGTTTCTCAGTACCGGTGAAGACGACAGGGCTGGCCTACCTGTCCGGCGGGACAGCGATATCCGCAGACCTGCTCGTCACGGTCCAGTCAAATCCCGTCCTCGCGGCATACACGTACAACGACTCTGCGGATCTCGCAGATCCTGATCCGAATCCTTCCAGGAGCTATTTCTACTGGGTCAGCGCATTGAACGGCAACGGTGAAAGCGCCCTGAAACAGGGTCCGAACACCGGCGCGGTCAAGAAGGCCGGGCCTGCAACGGTCGGCGCAACTGCGGGCACATTGTTCGGCAAGGTGCGCGTGACATGGACGGCGGTTCCTGGAGCGACGGGATACGATGTGTACCGCTACACGGACAAGGGCTGCACGCTGAACCAGGCCATCTTCGCGGACATCGCGGCGCCAACGCTCCTGTACGACGACACGTCGGCCCTGATGCAGACTGTCATCACGCCGCCGAACAACGTCTACTACTACAAGGTCAAGGCGAAGTATTCCACATTCTACACGAGCGACTTCAACACCACTGCCGGGTCCGGATACCACAAGCTGATGCCCGGTCCGACAGTCACCGCGAGCGCGGGAACATACTTCGGCAAGGTGCACCTGTCATGGACGGCGGTTGCTGGAGCCACAAGCTACGATGTCTACTGGGACACCGTCAACACATTCGCCAACGCCCATGCAGCGATAAACGTACCTGGTGCCATAGTCTATGATCACACTGCCGCTGCGGCCAATACGCCATACTTCTACAGGATCAAGGCGAAACTCGACGCCACCGGCTGCACGACTAACTACAGCACGACAGTGACCGGAAAACACATAAGCCTCACAGGACCGGCGACCATCACCGCGACAGCCGGAACGCTTTACGGGAAGGTTCGGGTGACCTGGGCCGCAGTCACAGGAGCGACCAGCTACGAGCTGTTCCGTGATGGAGGGAGCGTAATTGTCATCGCCGCGACAAAGTACGACGATGTTCCTGGGGACACCATCAGCCACGACTATATCGTCAAGGCTATTTTCGGGGCATATACCAGCAATGCGAGCGCAATCGCCAAAGGGTACGCCTACAAACTTCCGACGATCGCGAGCCTGGCGGCTCCGACGCTCACGGCGAGCAAGGATGTCTATACTGACAAGGTGCGGCTCACCTGGACCGAGGTGCCGCTCGCTGAGAACTACATCATCTACAGGAACACCACCAACGTGTTCACCGGAGTACAGCTGGCAAAAGTCACAGGCCTTACATATGACGATCTGGCGCCTGCTGCAGGAACTGCGGTTCCCGGCGTCCTCTACTATTACTGGATCAAGTCGAACAACGACACAATCCCAAAGACCAGTCCCCAGAGCACTACGCCCGCGCAAGGCCGCGTCCTAGGCATAACGACTGCGGTAGCGGACAACGTCCCGATCGCCAACATTGCCGGTACCAAGGACAGCTGCGCGTATTATTCGATAGACGTCCCAGCAGGAACCACGAGGCTTGTCGCCAAGCTGACAGGCACCACGAACGCTATACTCAACGACTGCGACCTCTACGCCAAGTTCGGCTCGCTGCCGACGACCATTTCCAGCAACGCCAAGGGCATTGAGTCGGCCACCGGAGAATCCCTGACCGTCACCAAGCCTGCTGCAGGCACATGGTACTTCCTGCTGTACGGAGTATCGACATTGGGTTACACGAATGTTACGCTGACCGTGAACTGTTATTCGGCGGTGGACATCATCCTGACGCAGGTTCCGGCCAATGATCAGGTGGCCCCGTTCACGGCCGTGTTCAAGGGCAGGGTAATAGACCAGTCCATTCCCGCGACGGGCATCCCCGGCATGCAGGTGAAGGTCAGGAACCCGATAACAGGAATTACCTCGGTACTTGCGAACACGGATGCAACCGGATACTTTGCCTACTCCACGACGATAGGCCTAGAAGGGACACACACCTTCGACTTCTTCTTCACGACGATGCCCGATGTCGCCAAGGGCACGGCAAGCCACACGGTGGCGACGAAGAAGGGATGTCTTGAGGTGAACAACTTCTTCGACTCCTCGGCGTTCCTGCCGGCCGCACCGGTATCTGTCACGCTCCAGGCCGACATCATGGGTCTCCAGAACTTCCTCGACTCCCGCAACGGATGGGACGAGGACGCAATAGTCCCTGCCTACGAAGACATGTGGGTGGAGAACACCATCCTCAAGACTGGCGAAGACGCACAACTCGCCGCAAAGATTGACTCGGGCCTCTACATGCTCTTCTACGGCGTAGAAGGCGCGGGTGTCGGCAACGACAAGACCTCCACTTCGGCGCTCTCATCAGTTCCGTTCTCCGTACATGTGGCACCGGACAAGATGGTCGCCGTCCTGGCCAACCTAAGGACGCAGGGAATCATTGATGCCACGCAGGAGGCCGAGATCATCGGAGGAAAGATAGGAATCGTCTCCGTAGCGGCGCTCAGCAACTTCGACGATGTCGCCGATGGCCTTGACATCTACCTGATTCCGGGTGAGAAGCTCGAAATCCTTGCGAAGATCGCAGCTGGGACTCAGGATGCGGTCACGGACGGCGGCAAGTATTCCGGCATCCTCACCAAAAAGTCCAAGGTGTCCATAGACGACGGCGCCAGGATCATCAACGTGCTCTCAGCGGCATTCGTGAAGTAGAAGTAGGGACGGCCTTTAGGCTGTCCCATCTTTTCTTGATCCGCCAAAGGGTACGTATTCAGTAAACTATGTCGTTTACTTAATCGTAAATATTCACTGAAGGTCGTACTTCAGTGAATATTTACAAATGGTGCGCCCGGCGGGAGTCGAACCCACGACCCTTTGCTTCGGAGGCAAATACTCTATCCAGCTGAGCTACGGGCGCACGAATGCCTTTTAATAATCAGTAAACAGTAACCGGTAATCAGTAAAACCCAAGAATATATTGCTGATGATCCTTTTCTTCAACAGGCGATGATTCCCATAATCCATGAAATCAACATGGTGAGACATAAGGGAACCTCTAAAAATTGGCATATGGCGCGCGACAGGAGATTATGGAGAGACGGCAAGGAGCAAACGCCAGGAGCAGCCCTGAAACGGGCTGTGACTGGATTTGCGACGATGCCGGAATCCATAAGAATCTGTCGCCCTGCGGGTTGCGGATCTTTTTGGCTCAAAGAAGAATGTTCCCCGTGCTCCTATGGACTCGGGATCTTCGACTTTTGTCGGCGTATCGCTTGGATACGCCTCCTTTCAGAAATTCTTTTTGAGCTTTCAAAAATCTTCCGCAACGCGCCAAATGCGAATTTTTAGAGGTTCCCATAAGGAAAAACTGCATTTTCTTTGAATTTCCGCCAATAGTGCCGCATCCCGTCCGTTTTAATTTATAAAATACGGATGATATATTATGATCGTGGCACTATCAGACAACAATATCCCGTTTTGCATGGCTGAAGGAACTTCAGTCTCAATCCTGTCAACAAGGAGACGAACACGTTGAAGAGGAAAGTGAATGAACTTAGGAAAAGCATTGAAAAGGTTTGACTTGATCGTATGGATAGGAGAGGTGATTGCATAATGCATAAAACGGTTGTTGTGGAAACGTGCCCGTTGGAGTACAAGCTTTAGCTTGTCTTGCTTTTCAACAGCTTATGCAAGCTAAAGCTTGTACTCCAACAAAAGCAATTAGCTCAAAAGATATGTTTTTTACAATTGCATTTTACCTGTAATTGCGATTTTTAAAATGATGAGGTTTGATTTTAACATTAACAAGAAGGAGTCGAAGATGAAGATCTCAAAACTGATGGCACTGATCCTTTGCATGGGAATGCTGGGTCCGATGAGCCTGATGGCGCAGGAGGACAAGGATAAAGATGATGATGGTGCAAAACAGGTAAAGACGATGGAGCAGGCCTGGAAGTCGGCTCTTGAACAGTTTGGTGATGACCAGGAGAGCGCAAAGAAGGCAATGGAGTTCTACAAGGCTAATTTTGCTGAAAAGATTAAGTGTCTGGAGAAGGAGCTGAAGGATGATTCTGACGAGGTTGTCTCCGAGCTTTCCGAGGATCTTGGGGAATGCAATGGGATGCTTGCGTTGAAGGATGAAAGTCCGGAAGAGTTCAAGAAACAACTCGAATACATGAAGCTTGAGGTCAAGGTGGACCTGATGGGAGAGAAGATCCAGGATCTGAAGGATGAGGATGCCGTCAAGAACAAGGCTGAGATCGAGAAGATTGAGAAGGAGCTCAAGGGAGAGATAGGGAGGCTTTTCGACATGAAGCTCCAGAGGGAGAAGGAGGAGCTTAAGAACCTTGAAAAGGACATTGAAAAGCTGAAGCAGCATATCAAGCAGAGGGAGGAGAACCGGGAGAAGATCATAGAGAAAAAGTTCAAGGATCTGACCGGAGTCGAGGAGAATCTTGAGTTCTAATCCGTAAAACCGGGACATTGACATCGCGTACCTATGGCACGCGAATACAACCACGGCAATAAACAGGGGCTGAAGCCCCTGCCTATTTCCATTTCGTCCCCATGGGACGCGTGTGTAGAGATCTTTCGCCCTATCTACTATACGCATTTTTCTGAATCTGTTTTGAAGTTTTATGATGAGCGTAGCGAATCCGTTGGAGTGCGCAGACGGAATTCCATGCAGTCTGCGCTTTTGTTTTCATCGAAGCTTTGCATGACTGAACAAGAGAGCGGTGACTTCGTCACACGCACTCCCGGGTCAGGCCGCCTTGCCCGAGTGCCGGCCAGGGAAGCGCCTGACGTAAAGATGAAAAGACATAAGAATCGGAGAGCGTGACGTGGACACTGCTGGAAAATGCGTATAGTAGATAGGGCTTTCGCCATGGGATATGGGTGGAATATAACATGTCCAGAGTCCCCACAGGGAGGCGACATAAGAACAGCCCTTGTGGGCTTGCGTATTATTGTTTCGATGGATAATCAGCTTGCATGTCTGCCATTCTCAGCGCCTCCAAGAAATTGCAGGCTGACACCTGACACCCCACTTCGCCTAAAGGCTACGAGGGGCAGGCCTGACACCTCTCTTCTTCTTCCCGGTTTTCCAATCTGCCAGACTGCATGTATATTGCTGGATGAATGAAAATACAAAAATGGAATTGCTTGCTCCAGCCGGAGGACCTAGGGCGCTGAAAGCCGCTATAGATGCCGGAGCTGATGCCGTATATTTCGGACTCAAGGAGCTGAACGCAAGACGAGGAGCGGAAAACTTCACCCAGGAAAATCTCGTAGATAATATCCAATATGTCCATGAACGGAAGGCCAAGGCATATCTCACTTTGAATATCGACATTTCGCAGCGCGAACTTGGCGAGGCTGCGAGACATCTTGAACTTGCGAGGCAATGCAAGGTTGACGCCGTCCTGATAAAGGATCCCGCTCTCCTGAAGATGATCCCCTGTTATCCTGAATTGGAATTCCATTTCAGCACGCAGGCCGGTATTTCATCGTCGGCAGGAGTGATGGCTGCGAGGGATCTTGGCATAAGGCGTGTAGTACTTGCCAGGGAACTATCTTTGGATGAAATTAGGGCGGCCTCGTCGGTTGAAGGCGTTGATACCGAAGTTTTCGTGCAGGGAGCCCTTTGTTTTTCAGTTTCAGGACGCTGCCTGCTTTCGAGCTGGATAGGTGGCCGGAGCGGTAACCGGGGACTCTGCGCAAGTCCATGCCGGTTTGAATGGAAGATCGGTGACAGCGGAGCAGGGCGCTTCCTCTCAATGCATGACCTTTCGCTCCTTGAAAAGCTGGATGATTTGAAGCAGGCGGGAGTCAGGGCCCTCAAGATTGAAGGCAGGCTGAAGAGTCCGGACTGGGTTTCCAAGGCTGTTCAAGTTTACCGCAGGGCGATTGATTCCGGAGTTGATGAAGAACTCAGGAAGGAAGTGATCGCACTCGGGGAATATACTGGCAGGAAGTTCACTGACGCATATCTTGGGTCTTGCAGGTCAGGGCTTACCGGTGAATCCGGCAGGATCGCAAAACCAGATGAGGATCAAGCTGAAGCGATTGAGGACAATAAGCAATCTGTCCCCGAAGAAGAAGGATATGGCATTGAACTTAAAAGTGAAGGCGGAAAGCTCGCATGTGTCTTCACGTCCGGCGGTATCAGCAAGAAATATCTTTATCCGGTCAGCCTTGTCGGGCCGCACGGCAAAACGGTATCATTGGCGGGGATAAGCGAAGCTTTTTCAGAAGAGCTGATCCAGGGACAGTTCCTTTCGAAATTCACTGCGGACAATCCTGAGATGCTCATGACCCGGAACATATTGAAGAAGATTAGGGAAGACCTGTCTTCGTTTCTTCATCTCGCCAAGAAAAAAACAGATGACAAGATAAAGATCAAGCTGCCTGTGGACGTGCAGCAAATCCTTGATTTGGCGAAAACTGATCTGGTGGCAGGCCCCAACAGAAAACAGTTCAATGGGACGCTCGACTTGGTGAGGATACGCGGATATGGAAATGCCTGCGAATTTCGCAGAAAAAATCCCGGATGCGGAATCATTGCCGATGATATTTCCGCAGCTGATCTCCGGGTTTCCGACTTCAACTGGGGGAATCCTCCTCCCGTGATCGCCCTTCCACCGGTATTCTATGAAAATGACATCAGCCAGCTCAAAACACTGCTTGAAACATGCAAGGCGAAGAAATTCACTTTGGAGGTCAACAGCTGGGATGGATGGTTCCTGGCAAAGGATGCAGGACTGAAGTTCAATGCTGGACCGGGTCTCGCCATCTTGAATTCAATGGCGGCAGGATTCCTGCATGACAAGGGATGCGGAAGCGTTGTAATTTCATCCGAAGCCGACAGCCAGCAGGCAAGGGAGATGGCTCCGAAGAGCCCGGTGCCATTGATATTATATGTGTATGGAAGGCCTGTGCTGATGATGAGCCGGGTGGAATTCCCGCAGGAGTTCTATGGCAGGATTTTCCGGGAAAGAAGAAACTGCAGCATGAAGCTTGAGAAAGAGTGGAACCTCAGCGTGTTCAGGCCTGATCTTCCATTCGATCTGCGGAATAATACGAAGGGTAATATCGCCGTTGCGGATTTCGCAGCCGATCTTTCAGGGGAGCTCAAAATAGAAGATGGCCTGCCTTATACCGATGAACCGAAGACATTCAATTATCTGAGGAAGCTCAGGTAATATATATGCCAGACACCTATACAGAAATAAGATACAAGACGCATGGTCAGAGACTGGGGAGCTCGATAGCGGGTGCCATAATCTGTTTCATCTTCCTGATCCTCTTTTTCCATCTTTTCATCTATATCGAACACGATGCAAAACTGAAGCAGGAGGGGCTTGGCGAGATAGGGAGGACTCTCAGGACAATTTCGGGGGAAGTCGTTGAACCGGCAAGCCATGGAAAGGTTGTTCTTCTCGGCGGCAGTGTAAAGGCCGGAGAAAAGCTGAAGGATCCGGCGCTCTTTCTTGAACTCGACGCCCCGAAGGTGGAGCGAAACGTAGAAATGTATCAGTGGTATGAGAAAACCGATAAGACTGAAACAGTCCTTCCCGGTGGCGGTTCCATTGAAAAGAAGACGTATACCTATGATAAAAAATGGTCTTCAGAACTTATAAGATCATCCTCCTTCCACAAGCAGGAATATGTCAATCCACAAAGCATGTTGTTTGAGCACGCCAAATTCATAGTTCCCGAGGCCAGACTCGAAAAGTTTATGATATCTGAAACTCATATTGACTCCATATCGTCGAAACCTCTTCCGTTGGGAAACATCCCTCTTCCCCTGAAGGCGCAGTTTCCAGGAAGGATATCTCTGACAAAGAATGGAGAAATCTTCATCGGGAAAGATCAGGAAAGTCCGGCAATCGGAGATCATCGGATCAGCTACACTGGAGCTGTAAGCGATATTTACACAGTTGTAGGCAGGCAGGATGGAGACAGGATCATGCCATATGTCTGCGGTGATGGAGCGACGACTCTGTCTCCGATGAGATGCGGGAAATATGCATCAGGGGAAATGATCCAGCTCGAGAAGACGGATTTGAAATCCAGGACATGGGGGTGGAGATTGTCTCTCGCCTTCTTCTATTTGGTTCTGATATTTTTCATTGTCGAACCGATTGCTGTGCTGGCGGACATTGTTCCGCCGGCCGGTTCCTTCACGCGGCTTTCGAATCTCATGCTGTCTCTGTTTCTTGCCGCCGGGCTTTTTGCTTTAAGCATAGGCGTAGGAAGATTCTTCTATGCTCCGGTCATGGGCACATCGAAGTTTGTGGTTGAAATGATTCTAAGAAAGTTAGGGATATTGTAGTGGGCCTTTACGTCAGGCGCTCCGGCCTGACCGTGGGAGTGCGAGTGACAAAGTCACCGCTTTCTTTTTCATGCCTTATATCAAAAGCGCAGACTTCTTGGAATTCCGTCTGCGCACTCCATCGGATTCGTCCGCTCTACCGGACTCATCGTAAAACCATTTGAATCTAAAATGACCAATAAATTCTTTAATTCTTAACAGTGGTTATGGGGAATTCCTCTTTTGACATAAATCTGGATTTTCACTGGCCGATTAAATGTAAAAATTCAATATATGCTATAAGCGTAAAGCAAGAAGAGGTAAGTTCGACTATTTGTAGATCAGGTATTTGCTTCTTTTCTGAATGAAGACGTCGAGATTCTTCTGGTAGGCCTGGATGATCTGCTGGTAGTTCCAGCCGGCATCGAGGGCCCTTCTTACCATTGATGTACCCATGGCCTTGTCGAACATCAGTAGCCGTGACTGCTTGCCGTCGGCGGAGAACTTGAAATTTCTCGGATAATATTTCCTGAGGAACCACAACATTGCTATTTCAGTTGTGGCGGGCCGGAAGATTGCGGGATTGGTGACGACGATCTGGACGGCATAGTCGCTGGCCATGCCTCCTCCCACGTTCCTGTATTTCAACGGGCGGAAAACCACTCCGGGGAGACGCATGGAGTTCAGGGCGCTTGCAGCATAGTTGCCATTGAGCCATGGGGCTGAAACTATCTGGAATGGAAGTGAACCGATTCCTATATTGATGCCTCCGGTTTCACCGAGTGTTCCGGTGGAGGCATAGGAATACGCCGACTCGGGTGTTGGTATGTTCGGTGATGGCGGGATCCATGGCAGGCCGGTCTGCGCCCAGGTGGTGCCGCGCCTGTAGTTCATCATGGGGACGACCGTGAGGTTGCATTTGATTCTCTCCTCGAAGTTCAGGTAGATCGCAAGTTCTCCGACTGTCATTCCATATACCCTTGGTATCGAATAAAGGCCGATAAAAGATTTGAGTTCAGGATCGACCAGCGGTCCGTCGACGGTATAGGCTCCATAAGGATTGGGCCTGTCGAGCACGATTACAGGTTTGCCGGCCGCGGCACAGGCGCTCATGCATTCGGCGAGATGCCAGATATAGGTATAGGTGCGGCTGCCGACGTCCTGGATGTCATATACGAGGACATCGATCTGTGCAAGTGCCTCCCGTGTCGGTCTGTGTCCGTTCGGACCATATAGCGTATAGACAGGCAGGCGAGTGACAGGATCTCTTCCGCCGGGAACTGTTTCTCCTGCCTTGAGGTTGCCGCGGATGCCATGCTCGGGGGCGAAAAGCGCTACGAGGCGGATGTTCGGATTCCTGTAGAACAGGGCGACCGTTGAGACGCGGTTGGCATCGACGCCGGTCTGGTTTGTGACCAGGCCGACGCGTTTCCCCTTTACGAGGTGGGTGTATTTCGAAAGAAATACTTCGAGTCCGGTATAGACTCGTGCGTTGCTTTCCATGCTCATCAGCAAGGAAAATAGCAGGATTGCGGATATTTTCAATGGGAGCTTATTGGAGCTGGGCATGTAGATCCCGGGGGGAGTTCTGGTTCTTCTTTAAAAATATCTTTTTTTCAGTTTCGGCAGCGACAAGGTTGTAGACTGACACGATGAAGCATGATGTAACTCCGCCCAGGACGAAATAATTGCTTGTGTCGAAGAAATAGATCAGCAGATAGGAAAGGGAGAATATCGCGAATTCAGTGAAACTGTTCCTGAGGGTTATCCATTTCGGGATTGCGATGCAGCCGTAGAGGCCGCTTCCCTTTTTAGCCAGGGAGAACAATGCGACATTGCGCACGTGCCTGAAATGGATGCATGCCTCGAGGAGGACGAAGGTGCCGCAGAAGAATTCATATATGTTCCAGCTTGAGAGGAGCCTGCAGGAATAGAGCAGGATCCATATGGAAGTGGAGGTTATCAGGAGCTCGGAGAAGAAGCGCACCATCAGCTTCGAAGGATTTTTTATTTCCTCCTCGGATATGGATTTCAGGTAATATCCTTTTTCAAACAGCCAGAAGCTCCTGACCTTGTTATGGTAGAGGCGTGCCCCAAGATAGTTCATGATCCAGTCGGAGCTGTATATGGCAATCCAAATGAGCACCATTGTTGACGGCTCGTAGAAGAAGGAGCTGTCTATCGCCAGGGGCTGGATTATGAATGTGCTGTCTGTTTCAATCATGTTCAAATTTCCAAGGCAGAAGCCTTTCCCTTTTCATATTGTCCTGAGGAAGACAAGATACGTTAGAAGTATAGCACCTGTAAGGTAGGTAAGCCAGCTGATTTCCCTGCCTTTTCCGGTTAAAAGCTTGATCACTGGATAGCTGATGAGGCCCAGCGCCAGTCCATCGCCTATGTTCGTGCAGGCCGGTATACCAATGAGTATTAGGAACGCTGGGATAGATTCGGTATAGTCATCCCAGCTTATCTTTGACACGTTCTTAAGCATCATTGCGCCGACAATGACCAGTGCAGGAGCGGTGATCGGATTGAAGGGCGGAGGATATTTGGCGATCATCCCGATAAGAGGGGAGAAGAATATGGCGACAATGAAGCATAGGCCGGCAACTATGGCCGTGAGTCCTGTACGTCCTCCGTTCTCCACGCCTGCGGCGCTCTCTATATAGCTTGTGACCGTGCTGTGCCCGCAGAACGCTCCGAAGACTGTACCGCAGGCGTCGGCGGCGAAGGCCTTCTCGCAGTTTGGCAGCTGGTTGTTTTTCATCAGGCCTGCCTGCGTCCCAACTCCTACCAGTGTCCCCAGGGTGTCAAAGACATCCATTACCGTGAAAATCAGAATAAAGGGTATGAGCAGATGCAGATGGGCCCAGAGGCTGGCAAAATCCATTTTCATGAATACAGGAGAGATGTCGGGCGGTGCGCTGACAAGGGAGGACGGGAGCTCTATTTTCCCCAGCAACAAGGCAGCAGCTGCGCCGACCAGTATCCCCCAGAGGATTCCTCCTCTTATCTTCAGCGCCTGGAACGCGGCGGTTGAAAGCAGGCCGATCGCGAATATCAGAAGTGTCTTGCTATGGAAGTCGCTTGTAAGGAAAAGTCCCTGGTTTGTCGCAACGATAAGTCCGCTGTTCCTCAGCCCCAGAAGAGCGATGAATATCCCTATCCCACCGGCTATTGCATACTGCAGGCTCGGACTTATTATGTTCATTATCATCTTCCTCAGCCTGAGGATGGTTATGATCAGGAAAATGATTCCGGATACGAAGACAATGGCAAGTGCGGTCTGCCAGGCTGCATCTCCGGCAAGTCCGATCTTCGGTGAAGCGCATGCGGCGATTACTGAGACGAAAAAGAAATTCTCACCCATGCCTGGTGCAAGTGCGATAGGATAGTTTGCGAGTATGCCCATCAGGATGGAACCGACTGCTGCGGCTATGCATGTTGTCACCATCAGCGCCTTGACATCCATTCCAGTGGGCTGTGAACCGGGCAGCAGGCCGGCGAGGATGTCAGGCTGCAGGAATATTATATATGCCATGGTCATGAAGGTGGTGATTCCGGCGACAATCTCGACCGGAATCCTGCTTCCCCGGACTTCAATCTCAAAATAAGAAATGATTCTGTTTTTCATGGCATTTCAAAAAAAAGCCTGCGAATATCGCAGGCTCTTTGTTTTAATTTCAAACGCACTTATTTTCCCAGATCCCCCTGCAGGGCCTTTTTGGCCTTGTCTGCAGCATCAGCCGGTTTGGGATCAGCTGCTCCGTCCTTTGGTGCCACCGCAGGAGCTCCGCCCTTCTTCAGGGGTTCAGGATTTTTCCCGGCAGCGAGATCGTTGAGGTAGTTGATTTCCTTGTCAAGATTGTCCGCCTGTGCTTGTACCTGGGTGATATCGGCTTCCTTGTTCTTCTGTTTCATGGTGTCGATCTGGTTGAGGAGGGCTTCCTTTTTCTTTTCCCTTGGTTCGACTAAGGAAGATATCTTTTTATCCTTGTTTTCCTCTTCCTTCTTGATTTTATCAGCTATTTTCTCCTGTTTCTTCTTGTCTTTCTCCTTGGTCTTTTCATCTTCAAGCTTCTTCACTCGTTTGTCGAAGATCTCAAAAGGATTGCCATCGGGCAATGGAGGGATGGGAGGCAATGTTTCGGCGCGTGCTGCAAAGCTTCCCACAAGGAATACTGCTGCCAGGATCATGGATAACTTTTTCATTTTACCTCTCCCATGAATTATTGTTATATTGGGAAAGAAATTTAAGGGGATTTGGCCATTTGTCAAGCTGGATACCCTCTATTTCTTGAACAGGGGGAAACGGGTTTTTGAAATTGTTTTGAACGCTGGGCGATTCCTTGATTTTACAAGCAGGTTCCTGACGGACAGTCCCAGCCCCGGGAATATGCGTTCTCCTGCTATCTCCCCGAGGGGGAGCAGTACGAAAACCCGTTTGCGGGCTTCCTTGTGGGGTATGGTGAGCTTCTCATCCGAATAAATCATATCTCCAAAAAACACAATGTCGATATCAAGCGGACGCGAACTGAACTTGACGTGCTTTTCAGGCCGGCCCGCTTCAACCTCGATTTTCTTGCAGAGCCTGTGAAGTGACTTGATGGAACCGGACCACTTGCCTGTGACGGCTGCATTTATGAATTCTGCGGTGCCTGGCCTGCAGCCGACAGGGGGTGTCCTGTATAAGGATGAGATGCAAATTGAGGAAAGCCCGCCGGACTTCAGTTTTCCGAGCGCCTTTTTGAAAGTCCCAGGGACATCCCCCATGTTCCCGCCAAGGGAAAGCGCAACTTCGATCTGGTCAGTCTTGTCCATAAGTGGTAATTGCAAAGTTAACTTTTTAATATATGGGTGTCAGGTGTCAGTGTTCAGGTGTCGGGAAAAGAAAGATAATGATCAGAACTGAATTATCCTGCATTTGTTTCTCTTTCCTGAACACTGACACCTGAACACCGCCAATTACCTGCTTATGCAATTGGCTGCATATTTTAACATGATGCCCTGTTATTTTTAAACTTATGCATTATATTAGTTCCCTAATTGATGAATTGCGACAAACTAAAAGTTTATTTTCTTGGCTCTGGCAGGATTGCCGTTCCAATTCTTTCCAGTCTAGCAGAATCCCCTAGAATTTCTCTTGCCGGCATTGGCACGCAGATGGACAGGCCTGCTGGACGGAAAAGACACGTCACGCCGACTCCAGTTGGAGAATGGTGCAGCGGGAGAGGAATCCAGGCAGACAAGCCTGCATCCGTGAACACCCCCGAATTCCTGGAGAAGCTGAGAAGTCTCGGCGGACTGGACATGATACTCGTATCCAGTTTCGGACAGATCCTGAAACAGGACATATTGTCACTTCCCCGCCTTGGCTGCATCAATCTTCACGCATCGCTCCTTCCCGCATACAGGGGCGCTTCACCTGTCCAGACCGCAATCCTGAACGGGGATGAAAAAACAGGCGTGTGTTTCATGCTGATGGAAAAGGGCCTTGACACAGGTCCGGTCTTTTCTGCATCCGAATACCGGATACAGCCGGGACAGAAGGCAGACGAGCTTGAGTATGCGCTCGGAGTGCTGGCCTCGCAGAAAGTGGAGTCCGTCCTGCTGGATATCGCTTCCGCGAAATTGAAAGCGGTACCACAGGACGATGTCAGGGCCACATATGCGGGGAAGATAAAGAAGGAGCATGGCGGAATAAACTGGGGCAGTCCGGCACGCAGGATTGAAAGGATGCTCAGGGCCTATCACCCATGGCCCGGCATTTTCTTCAATCTCCAGCTCGGAGCCAGGAAGCTCAGGATGGCGATTACCGAACTCGCCTGTCTTGAGATTCCAGGCACGCCCGGACAGGTGCTGAAGGCTGACAGGAAAGATCTGATCGTCGCCTGCGGCGAAGGAGCCGTGTCCTTGAAGAAAGTCATTCCTGAAGGGAAGAGGGAGATGTCCGGTACGGAATTCGTACAGGGATGCCATGGACTTGAAGGGATGATCCTGGGGAATGGATGACCCGGCGTCGCTAAGAAGCTATGCCGCGGCATGTTGGGAAGAGCTGCGGATTCGCAGCTCGTAATTTGAAACTTGAAACTTGTAACTTGAAAGAAATTAGAAATTAGGAGCGCTGGCGTCTCGCCGGCAATTCCTTGATGGGAAATTAAAACCGCAGACAGGATAAAACATAGGTCGAATTAGTCTTATCAGTCCTGCTGCAAAATTAAACTTGTCCGCCTCAGGCGGATCAAAAATCAAAAAAATAGAAAATGCTATGAACATCTTAATGAAATTATTCAGGCCTGCAAAAAAGGCCAAAATGCTTGTGATCAACTGTGAAAAGCTTGAGACCAGGGTCGCTCTCATGAACCAGGGCCGTCTCGAGGAGTACCAGATTGAACGCAAGGAGGAAAAACAGCTTGTAAACTCTGTATACCTCGGGAAAATCACGCACCTTCAGGATTCGCTGCAGGCCGCGTTCGTTGACATCGGAACCGAAAAGAACGCCTTCCTCCACTACAAGGACATGCTGCCCGCGACATATGACATGATCGAGAAGGTGAAGAGCGACGGCCCCCGCCGCCAGCACCAGCAGGGCAGGAAGAACCCCCTCGGGAACTTCACGAAACGCTTCGCCGAACTCGAGAAGAAGCGCAGGAACAGCAGGATCAGGGTCGAGGACATCCCAAGACTCTTCAACCAGGGATCTGAAATCCTCGTGCAGGTCACAAAAGGGCCGATCGGCACCAAGGGCCCGCGCGTATCCACGAACATCTCGATTCCAGGACGCTATCTTGTGCTTCTCCCGTTCTCAGACCATATCGGACTCTCAAAGAAGATCGAGGATCCGGCCGAACGGCAGAGGTTGCGCAAGATAATGAACGATCTGGAAATCCCCGAAGGCATGGGCTGCATCTGCAGGACAGTCGGGGAGGATCGCAAGGACATTTTCTTCAAGCACGATCTTGACCTGCTCCTTGAGCTCTGGCAGCGCGTCGAGCACATACAGAAAAATCCAAAGGCTCCATGCATTGTATACGAGGAGCCAAGTCTCATACTGAGGACAATGAGGGATTTCCTAACGGAAGAGATCGACGAGATCGTCGTCGACGATGAGCACGAATACACCTACATAAGGGACTTCCTTGCGAAGATCGCAGGAAGCGAGATGGTCGGGAAGGTCACTCTTTACAAGAAGCCGACTCCGGTCTTCGAGCACTTCGGAATTGAAAAGCAGATCAGCGAGGTCTTCCATCGCCAGAGCAGGCTCCCTTCCGGCGGCTATATCTGCATAGACGAGACTGAGGCCCTCATTGCAATCGACGTCAACAGCGGAAGCACCAAGGGCAAGAAACAGCCCGAGATAATCCTGAAGACGAACCTCGAAGCCGCCAACGAGATCGCAAGGCAGCTCAGGCTAAGGAACATCGGAGGCCTTGTGGTTATCGATTTCATCGACATGGACCATGCGCGCGACCGTGAAGCCGTGTATCGGCAGATGAAAAGCCTGGTCCGCGAGGACAGCGCCAAGACAAATATCCTTCCAATCAGCAAGTTTGGTCTGATGGAAATGACGCGACAGCGTGAACATGAAAGCCTGAGCGATGCGGTCTATGATGCGTGTCCGTATTGCCAGGGCGGTGGCAAAGTCAAATCCGCCTTGAGCATGAGCGTTGAAATCCAGCGCAGCCTCCAGGAGATCCTCAGGAAGCACAAGAGCGAGAGAGGGCTTGCCATCAAGGTCATGATGCATCCGAGCATCCTTGCACGTCTGAAGAACGAAGACGCCGCGCACCTCACTGATATGGAGGACAAGTACGGCAAGCAATTGAGCTTCCGTGCGGATCCAGCCCTGCACCTCGAGGAGTTCAAGCTGCTCGATCCGGTGACGGGAGTGGAGTACAAATGAACGGGATTCAACCCGTTCATTTGTAACTTGATATTCGATGTAATGTTGCCCGTCTCTGGCAGACGGGCAACATTCAAACTCGAAATCATATCCCGACAGCTCTTGCGAGCTTGACTACGAACGGATTCAGGCGAATTGCCTTGTTTGTAGTTAACGTCGCAAGCGGGTCTTGAAATTTGAATGGAGCGCTGGCATCCTGCCGGCAATTGGATTTCCCAATAAGAATGTGACATAGGCGTTTCGCCTGTGATTCGAATTTTCCAATTCAAATCGCCGGTACTTCTACTCTTTCTCACCCACGACAGTGGCGATACTGGTATCGCCTTGGAGGACGCGTTCGAGGCTTTCAGGTTCGGAAAAGTTGAAGACGATTATCGGAAGATTGTTGTCCCGGCACATTGAGAACGCCGTGGAATCCATGATCTTCAACTGCTGGGTGAGTGCTTCGTCGTAGCTGATCTTCTCATATCTTTTTGCATTCGGATTCTTCATGGGATCATCAGTATATACACCATCTACCTTTGTCGCCTTGAGAACCGCTTCGGCGCCGATCTCAAGAGCCCTTAGCGTGGCGGTCGTGTCGGTGGTGAAGAATGGCGAGCCGGTTCCGCCTGCAAATATCATAATCTTTCCTTCACTGAGCGACTTCACGGCTTTTTCCCTGTCAAAGGGAGGAGCTATCGGAATCATGGAGATTGATGACTGGACTTCGGCGATGTAGCCTGCGGCGTTGAATGCGTCACGGAGGCAGATCGCGTTCATTACGGTCCCGAGCATCCCCATATAGTCGGCGGTAACCCTGTCCATTCCCGAATTGACTCCCCTGACGCCCCGCCAGATGTTTCCTCCGCCTACGACTATCGCCAGTTCGATGCCTTTATCGGCGACCGAGCCTATGCGTTCAACAAGTTCCCCTATCGCATCAGCGTCATATCCGCTTTCCGCATCGCCTTTCAATGCCTCTCCGCTGAGTTTCAGCAGGATCCTGTGATATACATATAATGATTCCATAAAAGACGCTCCTGAGTTGTTTTCCATAAGATAGCCATGGTTTTTAAAAATAAAAATCTTTTTGGAATTAGCAAGGAAAATGAGGAATTTATCGAAAAAAACTGTTTTAGTATTATATTAGTGTTAAATATTTCAAGCATGATCTGCTGCTTGCGAAACATGTATGGGGACATATTGAGCGAAAACAATGACATGATGGCTCTGAGGCTGGTCTGCAAGTGCGGGAAGGAATTTATTGCCTTCCAGAAGCGTGCCGGTGAGACAATCATATGCAAGAAATGCGGTGCCGCAGTTGTCATGCCGGATATAAACAACCTTGAAGATGTCACCTACAAGGATGTCACAGGCCAGGAGAAGATCCAGTTGAAGGAGGCGTCGACAGATGGGCAGACGGAGAAATATTCCTCTGGAGCAGGCTCCACGGCCAAACCTTCCATCAACAGGCCGTTGAACAAGGGAGCAGGGGCCCCGGAAGTTTCCGCTCATGAAGATGAAGAGTCCAGCCATAATATTGAAGAGCCTCCGAGCGCCTATAAGAACAAGAAGAAAAGAGTCAAGTCCTTTGTCTCCGCAAGCTCCTTCATGGCGATCTTCAAAATCCTGCTTGTCATCCTGCTTGTCGGAGTGCTGGTTTATTTTGCCCCTGCGATATGGAAGCTTTTTGTGGCCTTCCTGAAAAACGTCAAGTTTTAAATCCTGCAATTGAGAACAATGGCATTCCGCCAAATGCTTTAGCCCATGCTTGTTTTTGACGGAATCAAGAATAAATTATTTGCGAACCTGGAAAGCAAACAATAAAGGTTCCCTAAACAAGGAGAATACATATGAACGTTTCAATCGGACAGCTGATGGATCAGGTCGAAGAGCATATGATGAAGACGGTTGAGCACATGCAGACGGATTTTGTGGCTGTCAGGACAGGAAAGGCTTCTCCAACCCTTGTGGAGAACGTCATGGTTGACTATTATGGCAATCCGACAAGGCTGAAGGAACTCGCCGGCATCACCACTCCCGAGGCAAGGCTTCTTGTTGTCCAGCCCTGGGATCCTTCATCGATGGGGGCGGTTGAAAAGGCGATCATAGCCGCAAATATTGGAATCTCCCCGGTCAATGACGGCCGTGTCATAAGGCTTCCTGTCCCGGAACTCAGCGAGGAAAGACGTTCGGCTCTTGCAAAGCAGGTGAAATCCCGCGCAGAAGAGGCAAGGGTCGCCATCCGCAATATCCGCCGCGACGGAAATGAGGTCGCAAAGAAAGCCCAGAAGGGCAGCGAGATCACAGAGGACGAACTTAAGCTGAAGCTTGACGGCATCCAGAAGCTCACCGACGACTATATCAAGGAAGTCGACAATGTCCTGCTCAAGAAAGAGAAAGAGCTGATGAGCATGTGATATTTTTTCCGGACGGAAAAAATATAATAGTATGATAAAAAAACACTTCTATATCCTGCTCGTTGTTCTTGCCTCGGCGGGATTCCTGCTCCGCCTGCAGGTGTGCAGGGAACTCCTTGAAAAGGATGTCCAGGTGTCACGTCCGTCCGCCGGTACCGACATGCAGACATACAAGGAGCTTTCCGAAACGATATCCAAAGGGGAGTTCAACGAGAAATACTACTACCAGCCTTTCTACTATGCTGTCTTTCTTCCGGTAGTCCACAAGGTGCTGGGCAATGGGATCTGGGCGGTGATGATCGCCCAGTCTGTCCTTTCTGCATTGACTATCTTCTTCGCAGGACTGGCATCAGCGATGCTCTGGGGCAGAAGGGCAGGGGGGCTGACGGCATTGCTCACGGCATTTTCAGCGGTGCTCATACTTTACGTGCCTTATCATCTTATTGAAACACTGCAGGCGTTCTGGGTGATCCTGATCCTTTATGTTGCGATTGTCGCATGGAGGAGTGGAAAGACTGTACACTGGGCCATAACAGGATTTATTGTGTCGCTTTCCATACTGACCCGCGGCAATATCTGGTTTTTCGTGCCGGGACTGATGATTGCGGCTTTCTTCTCCGTCAGGATAAAGTCAAAGGAGAAGCCCTTCTGGGATCTCAAGAATATTTTAATGAGGCTTGCGCCTGTGGCGGTATTTGTCATAATGGTAATCCTGCCCCAGGTCCCGTTTGCTGCAAGGAACACAAGGCTGACGGGGAAGTTATGCGGGCCTTCTACTGCGGCCGGAGCTGTTCTTGCACTCGGAAACACTCCGGAAGCGCCTGCAGGCGGACGTAATCCCGGAACCGGACCGGGCCCGATGGAATATCCCGAGACGTTCTGGGCGTGGGCTGAAAAGGCGAAGGAGATTTCCGAAACGACCAGGATTTTCGGATGGTTCAAGCAGGAACCCCTGGCTTTTCTTGAGCTTCAATGGAGGAAGATGCTTCTCTTCTGGGATCACCGTGAGATTCCGAACAACATTGCGTTTGCCTACCAGGGCATGATGAGCAGCACCTTCAAGGCGCTGGCATTCGTCCCTACGTCATTGATAATGGCTCTTGCGCTTGCCTGGATGCTGTATTTTTTCATTTATCATGCGAGAAAAGGATTCAAGAGGATGTCGTACCATCCCCGGCTGCTGATTATTTCCTATCTTATGATCGCCTTCTTTTTTGCGACTGCGGCATTTTATATACTGGCAAGGTTCAGATTGCCATGCGTGCCTCTTTTAGCTGTCGGTGCAGGAGGATTTGCGGGCGTCCTGATGATCAATCTTCGAAGGCGCGACTGGAGGGAATTGATATTCAAGTCAGTCCTGCCGCTTTTTATAACAAGCTTGATTGTTTTCTTCGGATATGACTTCTACAGATTGTATTATGAATCTTCGATAATGAATATCGTGCGCCCGAATGGAATAAGGACGGAAGCAATGGGGAATAAGATTCTTTATATGGATAATGGACCGGTGACATTTGGTTCGTGGACCCCGGTTGACATCAAGGAAGGCGATATAATCAGAAAGAAATTCGCGGTAAAAGACTCCCTTGAAGGTAGGATTGCGGAGTTCGCACTCCCATTCCATTGTGAAGTTCCCGGCACTGTCAAATTGGAAGTTAACGGCAAGTCCCAGCAGTTTGAAGTAAAGCAGGGAATGAATGAGCAGCTTTTCCAGATTCCTTTTGACTTGTCGGCTTCCCAGGTAGAAATAAGATTCACGTTTCTTGACTGCAAGGCCTATCCGCTATTTGACTTCCAGAGGAATTACGGGCGTACTGAATTAAACGGGAAAAATCCCGGGGCCGAACTTGTGTCAAAGCTGTATCTTGCACCGCGGAAGGTGCGGGAAGAATGAGGGAAGCATGTAATTCGATACTTGATACTTGAAACTGGATACTGGAAATTGGAATCTTAATTGGGTCAAATTCCCCGGCCCTTGAGCATCGGGATTTGACTTTTGCGGAAATACTGAGTTGGATAAGATTTTGCAGGAAGGGAAGAAAATTCCAAACTAAGAAAAGAACAGCTCTTGCGAGCTTAATCCTCCTTCGCCAAGAGAGCTACGGAGGACAGGCTACGAACGAATGCAATTATTGAATATGTTTGTAGTCAACATCGCAAGACGTGTTCTTGATTGCCAGCAGTTAAGGCCTGTAAGGACTGTTACTGTATTTGTTTAAACTTTCAAACTTCCTCATTTTCGAACTTCCGCACACTGTCATTTAGAACCTTTCTGCCCAGTCTATGCCCTGTCTTTTTCTTCCCCAAAAAAACTTTCAAAAATATTGGATAATCCTCTTGACTATTGGAATAAATTGGACTATAATGGAACATATTGGAATAGAAAAGGTGAAAACATGTTGTCTTTTTGTGGACAGGACAAGGCTTCGGTTGACGCCAACGGACGAATCAAATTCAGTCCGCGGTTCCTCGCTGATTTCATGAAGCACAGCGGCGGGGACATTGTCATTCACTGTCTGCCTGAAGGGGCCCTGGCCGTATATCCTGAGGACATCTACCTCCAGATGAGGAAGGCTGAGCCTAAGCCGGCTGAAAAGGCGGCTTCAAGCATGGTCTTCAGAAGAGTCATGAGGCGTTTCGGGGCGATGACCGAGTCCGACAAGATTACAACGCAGGGCAGGATAACAATTCCCCAGATGTACAGGGATTATGCGGAACTCCATCCGGGAACGGAAGTGATAGTGCTGGGGACCGAGCTGGGCGTTGAAATATGGAATGCCGAGAAGTGGAAGGAAGAGTTCGTGAAGATCAACACGCATCTCCGTGAAAAAGGCGAAAGGGAGATGGCGGCCGACCTGCTCTTCAGCAAAGAGAACAAGGAAGAGATCTGACTCGAATAGAAGTCAGTAATAATAATATAGGAAATGAAAGAGGGGGATAAAATGAAACTTATGATTACAGCTGCCAATGGGAAATATCAGGAAGCGAACAGGCGTTGCCACCATGGCAACAGCGCCAAGTGTTCGTTGTGCATGGCAACAGTGCTTACAGCCGGAGACGTAGTCCCGGACAGCGAGATTGCCGGCATCGACGAGAAGACGGGTATTCTTATCTGCAGGCATTGTGTCGAGACGTACATGTCCGAAAACCGCATGACTGCATGATTTAAATATAAGGGGAATGATAATGGAAGAAGCGATTGTACATTCAGTGAAATACAGGAGGAAGACCGCGTTTTTCGTTTTCCTTTTCCTCGTGGCAATGCTGCTTCTTGGCGCGGTCAAGGTCACCGCAGGTCTTTCTGAAAGGAAGAGCAGCAGGACGAGTGAAATGGAGAAATGGACTGAGACGGTCCTCAGGCTTTCATCTGAAGTGCCTGCGGAAAATGCTGTGGAATGGAAGGAGCTTGCTCTGAAGGATCCCCAGCTGATGCTGATTGCCAACACGAGCAGTTTCTGCCAGCTCGACTCCTCCGGGAACAATTAAGGTTCGCTTAAGGTTTACCCTTGCGTAAAGGTGGTCCGTCGCCGGATCCTTGAATCCCCGGCGGACCTCCTTTCCTTATAAGGGGGATCTCAACCAGAAAACAAAGCGGGTGCATGAAGGCCAATGT
This sequence comes from Lentisphaerae bacterium GWF2_49_21, assembly GCA_001804805.1. Taxonomy (GTDB): domain Bacteria; phylum Verrucomicrobiota; class Lentisphaeria; order Victivallales; family GWF2-50-93; genus GWF2-50-93. The sequence goes on along the minus strand of MHBH01000072.1, from coordinate 21,444 downwards.
TCAAGAACCGCAACAAGATCATAATAGCTGTGTTCATTGCATGGGCGTGCCTGATCACTTTCCGGCTTTTTAATTACACGGTCTACAGCCGCGATCATTATCTGGAAGAGGGGAACAGGCATGCTTTGCGCAGCGGAATAATCCCGGCCGCAAGAGGGAAGATACTCGACAGGAACGGACAGGTTCTTGCGTGGACCCAGCGTTATAACGATCTCGTTGTGGAAACCTATCCCGGGATCTGCCTCGCAAACACTGCAGTCATCAAGGAACTCCAGGGGAAGATCAAAGGCCTGTCTCCGGACAAGGAGAAGGAGAAATATATCAAGAGGAACCTCCTGCCATCTGAAATCTATGCATTGAAGGATTATCTCAGCAGATATCAGGGTATAAGGATTGTCCCGCGTCTGGAAAGAAGGTATGTGGACTATCCTGAAGTAAGGAAAATACTCGGTACGGTCGATTCCTATGAGGAGAGGGATTACGGGGTAGTCAGGATTTTCGGAGTTTCCGGTACTGAGCGGAAATATGACCAGCATCTGAAGGGGATGGATGGTGAATATGAGGTTATGCAGGACAGGAACAGGAACTGGATACCCGGGACATGGAAGTTGAAGACTGAAATGCGTCCCGGCGATGATATCAGGCTTGAAAGTTCCCTTGAGGAGATTATCAGCAGGGACAGGAAAACAGATGAGGGAAGAAAACTCTGAGGTCGGCATGGATTTCCGCGGAACTGTCACGTTTCCGCTGTTTGTCCATGCGGTGCTTCTCCTGCTGGGACTATGGGGATGCCTCGCCATATATAACGCGACTGTCTACAGCAATGCGCCGTTTCATTTCGCCCTGCGCCAGTTCATCTGGCTGATTATCGGATTTGCATGCATGTTCTGCGCTTCGAAGATACCATTTTCCCAATATATGAAGCATGCACCCTGGCTTGCGGCCGCATTTTTCATACCGTTGGTGCTCGTACTGTTCCTTGGAGTGAGGATAAACGGGATGAGGGGATGGTATGCATTTGGCTCCGTCTTCATACAGCCTTCCGAGATGGCAAAGCCTTTCTATATTCTTGTCCTTTGCTGGATATCATCTCTCTCGGCCGGCAGCTTGAAAAAATTCATGCTCCTTATGATGATGGCGCTTGTATGGCTGTTGCCCGTGGCCGCCCAGCCGGACTTTGGAACCGTCATAATATATGTATTTGGCATGCTGGCGGTATATCTCATCAGCGGAGGTTCATATCTTATGCTTGTTTTTCCATTTCTTGCCGCCATCCCTGCCTCCATCTGGGTGATCCTGGAAAAGCCATATGTCCTGATGAGGCTCAAGGGCTTTATCGATCCGATGGCGGATCCGACAGGTTCCGGGTGGCATATAATGCAATTCCATTATACGCTTGCCAGAGGAGGTTTTTTCGGTGTGAACTGGGGGAACTGCCTGTGGGCCAATTCATATCTTCCACTTTCATACAGCGATTCAGCCTTTGCATCACTGACCGAGGCTATTGGATTCATCGGAGTACTTCCAGTGATATTCGGCTTTTCTCTTTTCGCCTATGTGGGGTACAGGCTTGCGGAAAGGGCGGATTCTGATTTCAGGAGATTGTTCATATGCTCAATGACCGCCATGATCACTTTCCAGGCCTTCGTGCATATAAGCGTGAATGTCGGACTCATGCCTCCCACGGGAATAACACTCCCCATGTTCAGCTACGGCGGCAGCTCCCTTGTTTCAACAATGCTTGGCGCAGGAATAATCCTCAGCGCGGCGAAGAAGGAGCCGGAGAATGGGCATGGCCGTGATCAGGCCAGCGGCCTGATGAACTGAATATTCATGAGTTACATGCAAATAAATGCCTAATATGGCTTGATATATGTAATCCTTTGATGGATATTATATTGTATACTTGATAGGTAGTGATGCAAATGGACGTCAGGACAACAAAAAAATTCCAGTCAGTGACCGTGAACAATTGGGAATGGTCGATATCCGATCCGGCCATTCTTGAACCATGGTTTGATTCATGGAAAGAGGTGGCCAGGAAAAACATGGTCAAGTCAAACCGCGTAAGGGCCGTATTCAAGGTCGAGAGCGGCGGCAAGACATATTATGTGAAATTCAACCACCCCCTGTCTCTGGCATCCAGGATACATTCTTCCATAATCCCCAAGAGCAAATCGGAATTCCTTTCTGCATTGCAGCTTAAGGAGCATGGAATTCCTTCCATCGAGATTTGCGGCTGGGCAAGGAAGGGGCACGAAAGCATGCTCATAACCAGGGAGCTCGAGAATTCCGTGAATGCAAGGAACTACTGGTTCTCAGAAGCGTCAACCCGTGCCGAACTGAAAGAAAAGTTTTTAGACTCATTCTCCGAATTTCTAAGAAAAATAATGTCGTCCTGTTTTTTCCACCCGGATTTCCACCTGGGTAATCTCATGTTGGGAAAGGATGACATGAAGTTTTCCCTGGTTGATCCTTATGGAGTCGAGAAGAAAAGCAGGCTGACAGATGCACAGGTTTTCAAGATGATAAGGATCATCGGCTCCTTCAGGGGCGAGATTAATGACCGTGAGGCGGGGGAGATCCTCCTTAAGGCGCGTCTTGCAAAGGACTTCTCCGCAGCCGATGAAATATGGTACGATGTTCTCAAGGCGGAAGCTGATGAAATGGAAAAACTCTGGGCAAAGAGGAAGGAGCAGGTGCTTGCCGGGAAAGCATCATACTGCAGAGTATTCCAAAGCGCCCTCGGGCAGGGGATGAGCATTAGGAACTCCATGGACGGACGGGCGATGATCGACAACAGAATATTGATGGATGAGAATTTTGAGAAACGGTATCAGTCTGTCAGGTTGACTGAAGCTGAAGCCAGGGAGCTGTGGCTGATTTCATTCCATCTCCAGTTCCATAGGATAACGCACAAGATGCCCTTGGCGTGGATAAAGATCAATGAGGCCGAAAATATCCTGGTATATCCAAAGACAGTGATTATCAATACAATAAAGACCGAAACTGTCGGTGAATTTCTTAAGCGCTGCAGGGCCGCCGGAATAAAGAAGGACATATCCCCGCGGCTTGCTGAATCCGAAGATGGGCGCATATATTTGTCCGACATCAGGGATTTGCTCTAAACTGGTCTGGCTTATTTGACTTTGCCGGTAAAAGCACAATCTTATTACGGTGATTTGAAAATACATGTTTATAAATAAAGGAGTTCATGATGAAGACAAAGGCATGCCTTTTTGTTACAGCTGTCCTCCTGTTCGCGGCAACCCCGGCTTCATTCGCGCAGAAAGGCGAGGGCGGAGCCCAGAACATTACGACTACGATAAACACTGCAAGATATATCCTCTTCGGGGGCTCTTATACTGTCAATGGCGAAAGACCGGGGGAAAACAGGGAGAGCGCAGTATTCAAGCTTGACACCTACACCGGGAAAGTCTGGATGCTCAAGGTTGACAAGGCCGGGAACGGTCGTGCTGTCCAGTGGATCCTAATTGAAGATGCCGACAACATAGTCGCAGACAAGGAAGCCAGAAAGGACGAGAATGGCCAGAAGCCGGGCATGAAAAGCCTCAGGACGCTTGATGAGTAGAAATGATCTGCCTTATTTCTCTTCGAACCTCGAGACGGTCTTTATGACTTTGGGATTTGTCTTAAGTTCCTTCACTGATTCTATTGCAAGCTCCTTTGCGGCATCATAGACGATGTCGGGTACAAGTTCATCGGATTTCACCTCGCCGTGCATGGTCTTCTCCTGTTGCAGGGTGAGTACCTTCTTCTCCCCGGGCTCCTGGAGCGTGATCAGCAATACCAGCGTGTAGGTTTCATCATGCATGTCCAGCTCGGACTTGAATACATTGACTTGCAGCGTGAATGCATCGACAACTTCACCCCCGGGCTGGTTGAAAGATGCATATACGGCATTGCTGAAGGTATCCTTGAGGATTTGCTTCAACGGATAATGTGCAAGTGAGAAGTGTCCCAGTTCCCCGACCATGTCATCGGGACAGATCACCTCGACCCTGCAGGGCACATTGCTTCTATTGGCGGTGAGAACGCCACGCTGGGCGGCGGAGAACTCGGCGCCCTGGGGTGTATGCTTAAGATAATAGGTTGAACCGCATCCGGTCATCAGGACCGTTGCTGAAACCAGCAGAAATAGACTCAAGATCTTCATTTTTCAGCTCCTATCGCTCCCCCGCGTTTGATTTTTACAGCCGTTCCTTCAACAGTAGTCCATACGAAAGTCACAAGCAACAATGAAAAAGAGGTGTATTCCTCAGTAACTTCAATGAGAGCGTCCGCATGCTTCGAGGCTATTGCGTTGTCACGTGCATTCCTGGAGGGCGTGTCAGGCATCGTAGGTATGAAAAACCAGATCGCCCCTGTCGAACGTCCAGTTACCGGACCTATTACAGTATACGAATCCTCCGAGGTGATCGGAGTGGTCGATGGAGATATGCCGACTACGGTTGTGCAGGCTGGAAGTAGTGCAAGCATAAGGACAAATATGATGATCCTGAGCATTTTCAATCAGCCTTTCCCCTGTTGAATTTTATGGCGTCACCCCTGATCGAGATCTTTGAATACGTTACTATTGGAAGAAGGGTAATCCAGTATGACTTGTTTTCCAGTGTTACATTGATGAGGGCGTCGGCGCCGTAGCTCGTTTTTACCGTCTGGAGGGCGTCATACGCACTGGTTGGTTTCAATGGGATTCCGAAGATCACTACCGCCCCGTCGCTGGCTGAAGCATCTGTCTTGATGATCGTATAGGCGTCCTTGGATGTGATTGGAACAGTCGAAGGGGCAATTCCACCAGGAGAAGTGATGCAGCCGCTGGTTATAAGGCACAGCACAACAGCTGCAAGAATGGTGGCAATATGCTTTTTCACAATGTATCTCCTAAAAAAAATAACTCGATGTAAACATTATTCGGAATAACAACCTTGTCAAAGCTGAAATCAGTTTTTCCAGTGTTTATTTTGGAATAAGCCTCAAATTTCTCCTGGTTGACTGATCAAGGACATACTTGTCGCCAAGGTTTTTCGTGATCTCATCTGCGAGTTTCGCAGATGTCAGCCGGGTTTCAACTTCAATTGTCGAAAAGAGACGGCTGTCGAACTCCCGTAGCCAGACATAGGAAATAGGGGAGTTGCTCTTTTGAAGCGAAACTATCAGGGCGTCGAGTGATTTCTTGTCTATCTGCTTTAATTCCACCCTGATTTTGGCGCCGAGGTCGAGTTCAGTAATCCATTTGGAAATTATCTTCCTGAAAAGCTTGTAGGCGTTTTCGTCCTTGAGTTCCACGTCTTGTCCTTCGAGGATCTTGGCAAGATATTTTCTGGCGAGCTGGTTGGGCAGGGTGACGGGATCGAGTCCCTTCGCCTGGAATGTCGCTGCCGGGAGCTTGGCGACCGCAATCATCTCGCCGGAATCCGCCCAGGCCGCCTTCAAGCTGAATCCAAGTGAAATATCCCTTGCTTTCATGTCGGGAAAAGGCTCCTCAATCGCACCGATTTCACCAGTCACAGTTCCTGTTATTATTATGTCATAAGCCGTTGCAATGCCGGCACGCTTGACCTTTGCAGAACGGTCATCCCCGAGCAATTCGTCCCTTCTTGCCTCCTTCTCGCTACGTGTGTCGACGGCCTCCTTGTCCAGCACCTGGAAGCCGTTCTTCTGGGCCATTTCAGTGATTATGTCGTTTGCGAGCGGGGTTTTGTTATCAAGGCCTATTATCTTTTCTTCGCAGAGGACGAGCACCCTTGGCGATTCGACACGTTTGATCAGAAGGCGCAACGCCATTACATTGTCCATGCCAGGAGTGCCCTTGGTGACAAGCGCCTTGATCTTTACCGTATATGTCTTGGCCTTGCTGTCATAGTTCTGCCCGGTAATCTCATATTTCTCCACATAGCCGAAGGAGGATGTGAGTACCCTGTCGTAGTCGGTCTGGAAGTTTTCCACCTTTGTTTCGCTCATGACATCTATACCCGCGCCTTTGCGCACGGCGTCCCGGAGGGCCTGTGCCAGGGCCTGTTCTGAAGCGGAGTCCGGATCGCCATCGGCGATGCCGATACCAGTTACTTCCTTGCCGCCGGCATCCTGCGCCTGAAGTCCTGTTGAAAGGAGTGAAATCGCCAGAAGCAACGGCAATAGGGATAATAATGATTTCATAGTGGACATACCTTGTTTGCCTGTACGTATTCAGTAAACTATGTCGTTTACTCATGATGGGAGTCATGGCATGACGTTTATATTGCCTTCAATGATATCGGTCTTCATGGCCTGTTTCCCCTCGTCCTTGGATTTCCTTGGGGAGGCGGCAGCGGATTTCTGGGCGCCTTGTCCTTCTGCTTCGATAAAATCCTTGTCTGCATCTACGATCTTCTCACCGATCATCTCGCTGAGCTCCTTGACGTTGATACGCAGCTTCACCGTTGCTATTGCATCGTTGCCTTCTCCGTCCCATGTGAAGCCCATGAAGTCAGCGCCCATGAGCGCGCCAATGACAGATGCCTTCACGTTTTCCGACTTGAGGACGAAGTTTTCAATTTTCGTATTGCTTTCGAGCGTGAATCCGCCGATCTTCTTGTACAGGTTCTTGTAGGCATCGATTTCCGCAGCCCTTATTGCAGCGATTTTCCTCGCCTTGTCGGGAGATGAAGTTGCGAACGCAGTCCTCTTGATGACTTTTTCCGGGAACTTATCTATGTTGAACTTCTCCTTGTCGACGATGTCGGAGATGTTTTTCAGCTTCAGTGTTGCCGTCGCCTGCGCAATATCCTTTTCAGCGTCATATTTCACCGGTTCGAACTCAATGCCTTTTATCGTGCGCTTGCCGGTCTTGGTCTCAACAGAACCTTCGAAACTGCCTTCAAGGATGTTGTTGACTTCCTCGGTGAACCTCAGCTTGATGCCATATACAGTTTCAACTATGTTCCGCTCGGCAAGCACCTTGGCGCAGTTTATCGAATTGAGCTTCTTGTTTGCAGGGCCCATCTGCTCCTGTGAAAACAGGTTTATTGAAAGCAGGCCGGCAATTATTATTATTGCTGCAGTTCTCATTTTGTAGTTTCCTTTTCTTTTTTATCTGATTCCTTCTTTTCAGGAGGGAGCACGTGTTCAATGTCCAAATAGAACGTCTTGTCCGGCTTTTCGGATATCTTCGCCTTGACTATGACGCTGTCATCATCCTTCTTGCCTTCATCCTTTATGGCCTCGGCGGAAACCTCCTCGACTTTGACTTTGTACTCGGTGTCAGTTACCTGCAGGAGCTTCGCCTTTATGAAAACGGTCTGGTTATTGTATTTCTTGAGGTCGATGTTCTTTTCAACGACTATCTTGTTGAGTTCGATAAGCTCCTTGACTTTCTTCTCCATAAGCTCCTTCTGCCCTGCGGGAGCGGAATAAACCAGCAGAAAGGAAAATAAGACAGATGCAATTATTGTATGTTTTTTCATTTTATAAGCCATGCGGGAAACCCGGAGCGTTTCTCCGGGCTTCCCGATGGAGTTGTTCTCTTAAGGAATTTAGTTTCCGAGATTGACGCCTGAATTGATTTCAGAGCCGCCGACCGCGAGATTCGTGGTGTTCTTGTTCTCGTTTATGATCGTAGAATTCTTTATTTCAGCGCCATTGGCCTGGATGCCGGAATTGATCTTGGAGTTTCCGACCGCAAGGTTCGTGACGTTCTTGTTCTCATTTATGAGGGTGGAGTTCTTGATCTCGCTGCCGTCAGCCTGGATGCCGGAATTGATCTTGGAGTTTCCGACCGCAAGGTTCGTGACGTTCTTGTTCTCATTGATGAGAGTGGAGTTCTTGATCTCGCTGCCGTCAGCCTGGATGCCGGAATTGATCTTGGAGTTTCCGACCGCAAGGTTCGTGACGTTCTTGTTCTCATTTATGAGGGTGGAGTTCTTGATCTCGCTGCCATTGGCCTGGATGCCGGAATTGATCTTGGAGTTTCCGACTGCAAGGTTCGTGACGTTCTTGTTCTCATTTATGAGGGTGGAGTTCTTGATCTCGCTGCCATTTGCCTCGATGCCGGAATTGATCTTGGAGTTTCCGACCGCAAGGTTCGTGACGTTCTTGTTCTCATTGATGAGGGTGGAGTTCTTGATCTCGCTGCCATTGGCCTGGATGCCGGAGTTGATCTTGGAGTTTCCGACCGCAAGGTTCGTGACGTTCTTGTTCTCATTGATGAGAGTGGAGTCCTTGATTTCAGAACCCTTCGCCTCGATACCGGAATTAATCTTGGAGTTTCCGACCGCAAGGTTCGTGACGTTGGCGTTTTCATTGATGATTGTTGAATCCTTGACAGTGGTTCCGCCTCCACCACCGCCTTCGCCTCCAGGAAGTCCAAATGTGGAGACTCCCGTGAGTGTTAATGCCGCCGCGATTCCCATCACCAGAATTTTCGACCTTTTCATCTTCTTTCCCTCCTGTTTAAATACTTTATTTTAAATTCGAAATCAATCCCCCAGATTTACGCCTGTGCTCACAGATGAGCCAGGCAGGACATTGACAGTTACACCGGTATTAGTGTTTACTATAGGCGTGCTGTCGACCGTTGCATTGTTAAGCTTTACTCCGGAATTCGCGCTTCCACCGGCCCATGCTGCTGTAACACCGGCATTGTTGTTTATAATGGCGGTATTTTTTATGGTGGCGTTATTGGCTTCGATCCCTGAGTTGGCATGGCCTCCGCCGACAGCGATTGTCGCACCGGCATTATTGTTGACAAGGGCGGCGTTGCTGATATTTGCATTGTTGGCCTCGATACCGGAGTTTGCATGGCTGTTGCCTGCGGCGATTGTAACGCCTGCAGTATTGTTGATGACAGCCGCGTTTTTGATGGTTGCGCCGTTTGCTTCGATTCCGGAATTGGCATGGCTATTGCCTGCGGCAATCGTGGCCCCGGCGGTATTGTTTACGACGGCTGCATTCTTGATATTCGCATTATTGGCCTCGATGCCTGAGTTTGCATGGCTGTTGCCTGCGGCAATCGTGGCTCCGGCGGTGTTGTTTATGACAGCTGCATTTTTGATGGTTGCGCCGTTTGCCTCAATTCCTGAGTTGGCCTTGCTGTTTCCAACGGCGATCGTGGCTCCTGCGGTATTATTGAGGAGCAGGGAATCCTTGACTACTGCACCATTGGCGTCAATACCTGAATTAGCCTTGCTGTTTCCAACGGCGATATTTGCACCGGCGGTATTATTGATGATTGTAGAGTCTTTGATTTCGGCGCCTTGGGCATTTATTCCTGAATTGACCTTGCTGTTCCCTACCGCGATATTCACTCCGGAGCTGGAATTGACAATTACCGAATCCTTGACTTCAGTCTTGCCACTGGAGTCGGAGGCTCCGCCCTGGGGAAGCGCTGATACGCAGAGAGATGCTGAAAGCAGGAAAAGGGAAATTAGAATTTTCAAAGCAGGCCTCCTTATTTTTTTAATCTGCCTCAATATATTTTTATACCTGTAAAAATCAAGGCGGCAATGTCAAATATGCATCATTGGTCATGTTTTTGGCAAAATGCCCTTGATTAATCCTTGATTTTGAGATATAATGTCATGTCATGTCTTTGCCGTGGACAGCCTTGCGCCTTGCGGTCATTTTCAGCCAGTCATCCAGAATCCCTTCGAGCTCCCTCCTTCCATAGCCTTTAATGTAAATCACGTAAGCCACATCAGGAAAATCCTGAGCTTTGATGTTCAAAGTGGTATTTCCAAATATCGTTTTGAGCTCATTTTTCAGTTTTAAACCAATATTGGCATCGAATATGCTTGAAATCAAATTAGGGTCAACATAGGTTTAGGGGCTGAAATAAATAAGCGAGGTGGCGCCATGAAAACTGTAAAAACACTCAAGAGACGGATTCTCCGCAGAGGTTTTAATTTTATTGAAATTACAATGGCCGTACTTCTGCTTGCAATACTCATGGCTATTATGCTGCCTGCCATCAGCCGCGCCAAGGACAGGGCGAAATTCGTACGCTGGTTTGCCTTCAACAGGCAGTGCGCCAATGATCCAGCCAATATTGTGAACTTCAACTTCCAGGAGGGGACAGGCAACACGCTCAACAACATCTGTGCCGGTGCCGATGTGGAGAATTTCAAGGCATATGAATATGACGGCCACCTCATGAAAAACAACAGCACGAGCACCACGGTCAACAATTTTCAATGGATCAAGTCCGGCGGAAGATGGGCGAAATACGGATATAAATACGCCCTGCAGTTCAACGGAGTCGACACATATATCCTGATCCCCGGCACCCAGGGGCTGGATTTTTCGCCTTTTGACGATTTCACCGTCCTGTGCTGGGTCAAATTCGACAAGCTCGGACTTGGCGACTGCCCTTTCTCCAAGTCGCTTTGGGGAACTGAGACTGATGCAGCCTGCCAGTACGACATGTATTCCAATCCCTATGCGGGAACCTATGGGCAGGGCTCCTTTGATGTGGACGTATTCACGACATGCGGCACCTGGCTTGACACCCATGTGAATTTCAACAAGGCGAACTGGGTCCAGCTGGGTCTGAGATACAAACATACTGGCCTGGATGCAAGCGGGGATCCGACGGGGCAGATCACTTCGTTCATAAACGGACAGGCGCTCGGTGATTTCCTCAACACTACAAGCGAAAATCCAAGCACTGCATCCGCAACAGGATGGAAAGCATGTTCCGGCAGCGGACTCAATGTGCCTCTTGTACTCGGAGCCGCAGGTTGCTATAGGAAATACTGGAGCCCGGCAACTTACGACAAGACCAAGGTGGGTGTCCTCAGTAATGAGCTTATCCTGAAATTCTTCTTCAAGGGCAGGATGGATGAGTTCCTCCTTTACAAGCGCGCTCTTTCCGACAATGAGATCATCGGCCATTACGAAATGGGAAAGGAATAGTGGACTGTGAAGCCGATTGAACTCATTACAAACAGGCGGATAAGAAATTCCATAATCCTTGGCATGCTTCTTATTGTCCTATGCTGGGCCCTCTACAAGCAGCTTTTCCCCGGTACTAAGCCCGAACAGGGGGCAATTCGCGTGGTGAAATGCACTGATGAGGAATGCAAGCATTCAGCGGTAAAAAAAATAATGGACATAGGAAATAAACATGACCCCAACTGTGTTTGTGAGAAATGCGGCAAGCCGGTCGGATATTCGTTCAAATGCGAGGACTGCGACTACGAGTTTGCATACATACCCGTGGAGGTCCCTCCTCCCAAGGAACTCAAGAAGTTAAAGACAATGGGCAAGTTTCAATTCGCCCAGGATCTGCAGAAGTGCCCGAACTGTGGTTCCACGAGGACATACCCCATGCCTGTGGATTCCCAGTAACTTCCGTTCAAGGATCCGTGGCATGTCAGGAAATACAGGCGAAAGATTTTATTTCCGATGCTAAACTTCCCGCATCCGCTGGCATTTCCAAGGGCAATGATTCGGGATGTTTGTTCTTGAACCAGGTGATCTGCCGGCGGGCGAACTGCCATGTTTCCGTGACTATCCTTGCACGCACCGTTTCAAAATCAATTTTTCCTTCAAGGTGTGCGGCAATGATCTTGTATCCTAGCGCCTGATGGGCGGTCGGTGATGTCAGCAGGCCACGGCTTTTCATCTCCCGGGCTTCGTCAATCCATCCTGACGCAAGCATCGCATCTGTCCGTTTCGATATCCGCTGCTTGAGGGCATCCCTGTCCCAGACAAGCTTCCGGGAGAACACGTCATATTTCGGAAGCGCTGCGCCATTCCAGGTCTTCTGCAGTTCCGTGATGGATTTGCCGGTGAGTTCGAAGACTTCCAGCGCACGGATGAGTTTCCGCCTGTGCTGTTTCCATCGCTGGAAATCCAAGGGATCTCCGGCGGACATTATCGTTTTCAGTTTTTCGAATCCCGGCTCATTGTCGAATTCTATGTCAAGCTTTGCACGGAGTCCGGAATCCGAGGGCAGGGGATCTAGTCCGTAGAGCAGTGCGCGGATATACATTCCTGTTCCTCCGACAACGAATGGAGTATTTCCCCGCCCATGGATTTCGCGTATGGCTGTTTCTGCGAGGGCGACATAGCGGAAGACATCGAGTCTTTCCGAGATGTCGAAAAGATCCAGGAGATGATGCGGGACTTTGGCCCTTTCCTCTTTTCCGGGCTTGGCGGTGCCGATGGCAAGCCCCTTGTAGAGCTGCATGGAATCTGCCGTGATGATTTCACCCCGGAGACGGCAGGCTGTTTCGAGGGCCAGTTCGCTTTTTCCGCCCGCAGTCGGGCCGCAGATGACTACAAGTTTCATTTTTTCTCTTCTTGAATCTGAGGGCGTATCCAGGATGAAATAATGAAGATGAAAACTCCGACGCAGATTGCGCTGTCTGCGACATTGAATGCCGGCCAGTGGTAGGAACCTGCATAGAAGTCAAGGAAATCGACGACTGCTCCGCGCGTTATCCTGTCGATGGAATTTCCAATGATGCCTCCGCAGATGAGAGAGAGGGCGTAATATCGCTCCATCCAGCCTTCAGTGAGTCTTTTTATGAAGATGGATATGAGGATCAGTACGATTATGGATATAAGCAGCAGGATCATTCCCTTGCCGGCCATTATCCCCCAGGCTGCACCGGGATTCTTCACATACACAAGGTTGAAGAAACCGGGCATGATCCTGATGGATGAAGTTATGCAGCGCTCGGTCAGGATCTTTGTCAGCTGATCGAGAACCAGTATGGACGCAACCACTGAAAGGCATTGTATGGCCGGAACTGATGCAACCTGGCTTTTGAAAAAATGCTTCAACGGTTGAATTCAGGACGAAGCCCGTTGTTCTCTTCCCTGGCCGTCTTGCATTTGACGCAGAAACGGGCGTAAGGCTTGGCGTCGAGCCGTTCCCCCGGGATCTGGCATCCGCAGTCGAGGCATTTGCCGAACTCGCCGGAGATGAGCCTTTCAATGGCCTCGTCGATCATCTCAAGGACTTCGACTTCGCTGGACATCATTTCAAGCTCCATGTCGTGCAGGAAGTTGTCGCTTCCGAAATCAGCCATGTGGTTTGACATGCTGTTTGAAAGTTCACCTCCCGATCCAGGGGCCGTAAGTGCTTCAGTCGAGTGGAAGTTGATCTGCTGTTCGAACTGTCTTCTTGCCTCCATGAGCAATCCGTAGTACTTTTTCTTCGGGCCTTTGAATGCTGGCATCTTGTGGAGCGGTGTCGGAGTCGCAAGAGGCCTTGCCATCGGGATCTGTTTGAGTTTCTTCAGGAACTTCGGAGTCTTGACAATGGAAGCCTTTGCGGTCTTCTTGACGGCCTTTTTAATGATTTTCCGGGGCGCGGGCCTAACAGCCTTCTTTTTCACAGGTGCCGCTTTTTTGACCGTGGCCTTGATTTTCTTTATAGATGAATGAGCCTTCTTGACCTGTGCGGCTGGTTTCTTTTTCGATTTTGCTTTTGCCATGGGACACCCCTGTTCTTAGTAAATAAAATATAAGTTTAACTATGGAAAACTTCTAAATTAGGCGCAAAAACTAACATGTATTTATAATTAGTCAAGAGAAATAAACAACTTTAATTTGGAATTATCCGGTTTTTGTCTTTTTAATTTCCAATTTTAGATTTAAATGTATGTTCGATATTCAACATGCGATGTTCGTTCGGTGTTCGATATTCGAAATTCGGAGTTCGATAATCTTTATGATGTTAATTGACCTTCACACCCACAGCACGGCTTCAGACGGGACATTGAGTCCTGCAGAACTTCTCTCTCTTGCGCAGGAGAAGGGGCTGTCGGCCCTTGCGCTCACGGATCACGATACTTCCTCCGGGCTCGATGAGTTCCTCCGGGAATCAAAGAAGTATCCAGGTATCAAGGTTGTTCCTGGCGTGGAGGTCTCAGTCAAACATCATCATTTTTCCATACATGTGGTCGGTCTTTTCATTGACCACAGTTCCGAACCGCTTGAAAAGATGCTCTGCGAAATCCGCAAGGGCAGGAACGCCAGGAACGATCTGATTGCGCTCAAGCTCCAGAAACAGGACTATGATATTACTATTGAGGAGGTCAATGCACTTGCGGGCGGTGAATGTCCCGGACGTCCTCATTTCGCCAGCATTCTAGTCAAGAAAGGATATTTCTCGACGATGCAGGAGGCCTTTGACAAGTGTCTGAAGCGTGGCAGGTCGGGATACTGCAAGCGCGAACTGCCCATGCCTTCCGAAGCAATAGATGCCATCCACAGCGCCGGAGGGCTTGCGATATGGGCGCATCCCATGAGTTATGCCGACGCCGACAGGAAGACAATCAACAAACTCCTGAAATTCCTTGTGAGTAAAGGGCTTGACGGCCTGGAAGCATATTATCCATTGTTTTCCCCGGAACAGAGCAAGTGCCTTCTTGAACTCGCGGGAAAATATTCCCTTGCAGTTTCGGGCGGCAGCGATTTCCACGGAGTGAACATGAAAAACATAGAGCTTGGAACCGGCGACGGAAATCTCGCCATACCATTTTCCGTTTACGAGACACTGAAAGAATTCCACGGAAATAAGTTCATCTCCTGATGTCATATGCAGTTCCTATACGGACGGACTGCAATACGTCTTTTTCGGAATTATCCGGCTTTGAAGACAAAACCGTATATTGGGTAGGCTAAACCAGTTGTCCTATGGGCATGGCTTTGTACTCTTTGCATCTCGTTCTTCGTGCCAGCCTTCTCAGTTTTACAGTCCGGTAAATGGCTCTTGTACATCTTGAGTTTTAGCCGCCAGATCATCTTCTACGGAATAACCGAGAATGAATGTCCTATCTCCGACGCTGAAGAAGTCGCCGGGGTATACAACCTTCTTTTTTATCCTCTCCCCGTTGACATAAGTTCCATTCTTGCTTTTGAGATCTTCAACGCGGATGCATTTGTCATATACGATCACCTGGGCATGCTCCCTCGATATGAACTCGCTTTCTATATGGAAGTATTCATGTGATTTCTTCCTGCTTATGATGAAGGTGGCTCCTGGCTGGGGAAGTCTCATTTTGATCCTGCCTATCTCTTCAGTTGCCAGAATCTCCGTGAACTTGAAGCTTGTCGGGGACTTTGCGTGGAAAGCATCGGCGATTCCGTCAGTCAGGCCTTCGGGAATGATAATATTCGCCCCCAGGCTGTTTATGAAATTTCCCGAATCCATATGGCAGGGCAGTACCATGGGTATCGCCTCACCGTTAAATCTTATTTCGGACAAGGGGATCAGGTATATGTTCTTTCTGTGTGGGAGGATCATCCCGATGAATTCAGGCCCATCGAATTTCAGGTCGCAGGCATCATGGGAACCGATGAGATTGCAACGGCTGAATTCGCCATGCTGCTCGCCGGAAGGAGTCTTCAATGAAAAAGTGCAGGTCTTTTTATGGTCCTTGGCTGGAATGCTTCTTTTCGGCCTGATGATGAAATTTGTTTTGCCTACTGACAGGAGGATGGGATTTTTATCGTCCAGGAGGGAGTTCGGTGTCCGTACCCCGTTGACATATGTGATGCTATTGACACCTCTTTCAATTATGAAAATCTTTTCGCCCAGATAGACTATGGTGGTCTGGATGGTATCGACATCGCCATCATCTTCTATGACTATGTCATTTTTCTCCCTGACCGAACCAATTCTTACCAAGGTCTTTCCTTTCGGGAAAACAAGCTGGTTCCATTTTGTCCTGGACTGCCTGAAAATGGACATCTGTTCGGAATAGGCCCCCAGTGATTTGATGAATGTTCCAGCGCCAGGATAATGTTCAGTGTACCTTAAGTCGACCGCCTGATAGCCGCCAGTTGCCGAAGCATTGATTACTTTCCCGGCCATCTCGAATGGGGCTTCCGCGCCAAATAACATGGTTGAATTCGGGATTGACTCGTGATTAGTCATTGTCTCCATCCTGTTCATGCCATGGCCCCCTGAGTTTTTACCTTTCTTTCATACTGTTCCCTTATCTTCATCTTTATGCTCGCATAGTCCTCCAGAATGAACTTGATACGCATTGTCTCGGTCAGACTTAGCGCCGGGGATTCGGCAATCTCCCCGGTTTCCTTCATCTTCCGATATTTCTTCTCATCGAGAATGGCCTCTTCCAGCAAGCCGGCAATCCTGCGGACATAGCTCCTTTTCGACATGCCGGATCTCAGGACTGCAATCCTTTGTTTCCCTATGGAAAGCTCCAGTTCGATATAGTTCCCGCACACCTGATATACCCATGCGAAAGATGCAGCTGCGGCAGATGCCATGACCGCCGCAAAAACAATCCTGATGCTTGAAGGGACTGTCTGATAGAATAGGAATGAGTATAGGCTTGCGATAAAAATACTGACGGAAAAACAGTATGCTTCAATTCTGGGGCTGACATGGACCTTCTCTATTTTTCCGATAGGAACAGAGATGTCATTGCATGTGATCCTCACATTTGTCACCTTTGCCAATGGATCGCTGTAGTAGATTTTCTCGCCGATTTCATTTGTCGCCATCTTGCTTGCACCCCTGTTTTATTATTTGTTATCCTTATATTGCAATCACCGGTTTGAAAGATTTTCACTTCGAAAGGGCCAATGGTTTGCATTCTTGAGTTTCATCATGAATATGCGACGAGGTGTTTCCCTCATGAAATCATAATTCATGTCAACTTCCCTTTTAATATGGTTTTAAGTTTTCCCCCAAGTAGTTTTCCCATTGTAAGGTGTCCATAGTCTCCCGGGTGTATCAGGTCGGTCGAGAGTGTGCCAAAATCAACAAGTAAGTCCTTGCCTTCGATAAGGAAAAGATTCGGATAATTGCTCTTCTTGACTATTTTCCGCAATATCCTGCAAAAATCCATTTCTGATGTAGCGGCATTGGAATCCGGCATGGAAGTGAAACCCGTTGTCATTGAGTTCGGAAAGATGGTGATTACGGCTATTTTATCCTGTGGATGTTTCTTGCATAGGGAATGTATCAGGTTCCCGGCCCGTTCGCTAAAACTTTCCGGATTGAATTCTCCCCGCATGTTGACGCCAATCTCCAGCGTGATGATATCCCAATCATTCCGGGAACAGAAATAATCGGTGATTTCCGGTTCGCATCGGCAGGAACCTGACAATCCTTGATTGCAGACATCGATTCCGGCAGTTCTGGCGGCATTGTATATATATGCATTATGGTGGACTGTTGGAGAAGCCCCGTTAGTGATTGATGAGCCATATGCCAGCCATTTTACTGCGGGGGTTTCATGTTTTTCCGGAGGTCTCAGGAGAGAACCATAAGTTTCAATGCCATAAAATATTGCAGGATAGCGTCCGAACATCACGCGCCATACCTGGTTTGAAAATCCCGATTGTGCATGGTATTCAGTCCCGATTTCTGCAAATCTGTCGACATACTGCAGGGATATCGGGCTGATATGGTTGATTTTTCCGGGTTCAATCCGGTGGTGGGAATGGAAGAAGGCACCACGGAAAATGAAGATGTCCTGGTGATGGTTTTCATATTGCGCAAAAAAAGCAGGCAAGGATCCCACTGAAAGGGTGAAAGATTTAGCGTCAGTTATAAAACGCAATTCCACTCCTGCCGACTCCTGCGATACCATTTGACCGAGCGGATTCAGTACATTGCGGATTCTGCCCGGAAATCTCCGCAGAAAAACTCCGCCACCTTCGAAAGGCTCTGTTTCCGCTACATTGTGAAGCTGGCAATTACGATATACCCGCATAATTATCAACCCTTGTTGATCCGATACTCTTATTTGTCCCAGTGAACCAGTCTGGCGCTTTCAGTTCTTATCGATTCGCTGTATTTCATGAAATCAGCATGGCCATCAAAGAAAACATAATTTCCCCCTGCGCCCAGATGGTTGGCGCCATATCCGAAAGGACAGGTGCCATTGCCTGTCGGGGTTAAGTATGGAGCAAAATAGCGGCCGCTGGCGCTGATCCCGTTCATTAAGTTTTCCGGACCGGGGCGGCCAAATTGCTGGTCCCAGTGCCATGACTCGCCGACTAGGACAATTGCCTCCGGAGTGCGTGCCTCATATGAGTGAAATTGACGCGCTCCTGGAGTATTAGGTTTCATGAGGAAGTTGGAATTTGCGTTATAATGGGTATTGAACTGGGGCCTTGAATTGTGGGTCGTCGCGATGGCTGTATTGGTGGCGGTTGCAACTAGCTCCGGAACAGATGGGCAGGCAATAAAATCATGGCTGACTCCAACCAGCTTATAAACTCCTCCTGAAATAACATGTGACTGGGCGGTGCATAAAATAGCTTCTCCCCAGGTCCAATCCATAAAACGATCTGCGTCAGGATCGACCACGACAGCCCATGGCAGAAGTTCATTGTTTTCGCCGCTGTACATTGCCATGCATAGCCCATATTGCTTCAGGTTGTTCATGCAGAAGGCTTTCTTTGCAATTTCACGCGCCTGTTTTAACGCCGGGAGCAGCATCGCCATGAGGATGGCAATTATCGCAATCACTATTAAAAGTTCAATCAATGTGAAAGCCGGCCCTCCATTTTTCCGCAGATGGGTATTTCTAGAAGTTATTTTCATCGCAACCTCCTATTCTTGATAAAACACTGTTTCAGTAATGTTGTTCCATTTGCCCATGTTATTGCCATGTCCTGTTATTCTGATAAACCGAGCCTTGTTCTTCCCGTTGAAGGGGAACGGTTCAATTCCTGCCGTTGTCCCGCTGCTTTCACCGTTGAGAATCCCAGTCCAGTTCTTCCCGTCATGAGACAACTCAATATCAAAGCGCGATTTGCGCTTGTCTCCGGCAAACCAGGCGATCCCCATTCCGGTGAACGATTGCAGCTCGCCAAAATCAAACATGATCCACTGGCCATCACCTTCGGCGGCCCAGGATGTCATCAAGTCTTTGTCCAATGTATTGACAGGTGAATTTCCACTGTTTACACTTGCAGTGACTGCGGCAACAGCACTCTTTACGAAATTCAATGCGTAGTCCATCGTCTCCTTGCTGTCTGGGGAAGTCAGGGAAATAATTGCTTTCCCATCAAGCGATGCCGGCTGTTTGACCGAGAAGGAAAAACTGTCCGAGGGTACGGATGCGTCAATTTTCGGGATGGAATCTCTGCCTGCAAGCAGGACGATGTTGTAGGAGCGTTTCGTTGTAATGAATTCTTCAATTTCAGCACCGTCGACCGAAATGGATGCCAGTCCCGGTTTTGAATTCTGATCTATTTCCTTTTTATCAAATACAGGGGGAGGCCCCGTAAAGAAGACGTATCTGGTCTGCCAGGAGATTGAAGATTCCGGTTTCAAGTTGATATTGAAGAATGGTTCAGGACATATGGCTTTTTCATTAATGTGCAGCAGATAATGGGAAACCGGAAATTTTGCGTTGACGATAACACCTGCATTCTTATCGGTATTGAAAACCAGGACGGAGGTATTATCGCAGGCATTGGCAATACCTGCGGGATTGAGGTTGAGGAAATCTCCATTGCCTAAAGCCCTGATGAACTCCAGCCTGTTGTCATCAAGTTTGACAATATCCTTCCATTTGTTGCCGGTCAGGAGATGGAAATTGAATTTTACTGAATATGTCCTGCCGACAGGCATGCCATCGACTATGATAAAGTTATGTGAATAGTGTTTAGTGGAAATATCAGCTTTGCCGGTATTCCGGAGCGTATGGTCAATCACAATCGTGGCGCCGTCCAGGAAAACTTTTCTGAAATAGCGGTAGGAATATGGAGGAAGAGCCGCCTCGCTTTCAAATTTTATCCAGTCGTTGCCTGTCGTCACCAGCCAGCTTGCAGGCTTGATCAGCGGATACTGCCTGCTAAAATCGTAGGAAGCCCCGTCAATGCGCTTGAAGATACCGGCTCCGATCTTGAGGAAGGATTCGCCTGGAGCCGCTGAATCGTAGCCGAGAGGAGTTTTAAACTCCTCGGCGATACCGCTTGCACGATCGCTCATGTCCGGGGCTGGGCCGGTTAAGAAGCAATCACCGAAATAACGGTGTCCATCATATTGCACGGAAGCAAGCATTGACGACCAGTCAAAACGGGAGTTGCGGTAGTAGCCTTTTTCCACATCGGGCAGATACACGGCAGCTTTGAGATGATTGTTCGATAAAACCGCAGTGGGATAGGAGGTGTCGGCAAATGAACAATTAATTGACAGGAAAACTGTCATTGCCAGTGGAATCCATGTTTTTCGGGGAAACTGCATATTTAAATTCCTTTGTCAAGCGAATGTCTGAAAAGTATTTTATCAATCAGGACAATCTCAAATTTGCACCCGCCATATTGTAAGCCAAATACCTTTCCGTCATGGAATCTGTTTAAGTTGAAAATCCGGTGTCAGGGCAAGCCTCCAGGTCTCTCCATGGTCGTCTGAAACCAGGATCGTCAGTTCTGCAGGGCCAGGCCTGAAGAAGGGCCATTTGTCGCCAGGAGAGGGCGGTCCCGAATTCCAAATGGCCCGGATATCTCCAAGGTTTTCGCAAAGCGCTATTTCCCTGTCAGGCAGCTGGAAAACGAGAAATTCGTATTGGTCCCTGCCACACTGCATCATGTTTCCCAAGCTGAAGTAGGTTAGGAAAAGACGGTCATTCTTTGAGTCCAAAGTCATTTTCTGGCCCCAGACATTGTACATGCCTTTGAAGGTGGAAACCAAAGTCCTTTCCTTTTCCCAGGGCTGGCCCTGCCGTTTCCTGTAGTAGCCGAGATGGTTGTTGTAGACATCCTTGGTGCTTCTGAATACTGCATGCAGGGTGTCTGCCATGTCACAGTTGAGTGTTGCGTAGGAAACGTTCGGAAGTTCTGTTTCCACCATGATATATTCCGGATCGGTCCACGAGGTTATGTCCAGCGGTTTCAGGGAACGTACGTAGTTTGCCGGATTGTGATGCCCGTTTATCAATGCATGCAGATATCCGTCGCCGTCAATGGTTAATGCCGGCCAGTTGTGACCGTCCATTTCGCCACCCCCGGATCCGATATAAACAGGTAAACTCATTTTTCCGGACAGGATATTGTATTTAAACGCAAATGCCGGAACCCCGTTGGCACTCTGCATCTGAATGGTGGTGTGAGTCTTCCTTGTGAACTTCTGCCGGAGTCCGGGATGGTCCGGGGGAATCGTCGGTCGTGCGGAAAGTTCCTGCTCTGTCGGCGGTTTATGCGCAGGGCACCATCCGGCGACAATAATAATGTCATCGCCGCTGGTGACCATGAAATTGCCGTCGCCCGAATGGACGGGGCCGACAAGCGCACCTTCAAAAAGACGGACCGGTTCAGGAATAATCAGCTTTCCGTTGGCTTTTTTTGCCGGCGGAACCAGATAAGTCCCGGAATCTGCCCACGGGAAATATGTGAAATGCGTGATAAGTATGGCCGGAGGCCTTTTCAGGCAGTCTTTATTGTGCCCGTCAAGTTTCTCAAATCCCCCCATATGGCCTTTGGGAAGTTCGTAGACGGTCCATG